>NZ_CP029190.1:6857351-7525322 GCF_008642295.1 Streptomyces venezuelae
ACCCCTCCGGGGTCGACCTCACTTCCCCCGGTCGGGGCCGACTAGAGCCTGTCTGATGGGTTGTTGTCCGGGTGATGAGCCCGAGGTCAGTGCAGGTCCACCTGGAAGGCGTGACGGTGATCGGTGGGGCAGGTGAAGATGCGCAGGTCTCCCCACCGGCCGACGACGACCCCTGTCTCGTCGTCGCTGGCCACAGTGAACAGCAGTGTCATGGCCGTGCCGCAGTCGCCGCAGGGAAACACTGCTGGGTGCGTCAGGTGCCAGGTCGGCCAGCCGCCGAGCTTCGAGCCGGCGAGGCGGGTGATGACATCACGGCCGTCGCCGGTCTCGTGGACGAGTTCCTCCAGCCGCGGACGCAGCTCTGGGGGCAGCGCCTCACGGAAGGGGAAGTCGGTCACATGCTCGGCGGTGACCGAGCACGGTTGGGGTAGGTAACCGTCCTCGCCGTACCGTGTGGGCGACGGCAGAGGTGTCAACTGGCGTGTCACGTCAGCGGCTCGGCGCCATCGCATGTCAATCACGGGGCTGGCATCGGCCTGCTGGGCTGGAGGATCCCAGTGCTCATTGGGACACCAGAGGATCTGCAAGAGGTCGATGCCAGCGGGCCACCAAGGCCCCGGCGCGTCGCGGCGATAGATCTGGGCGACCGGCACCATGGCCGTGGCAGGCACGCCAGCAGGGTTGACCTCATCGGGCAACGAGCACACGGGCCACGGCTCGTCACTCGGCCACAGCAGCGGGCCGCCGATCGAGCTGTGCCCAGAGTCCGGCTCTCCCCGCTCGGGATGGAACACGACCGCGTCGCGCGCGTAGGCAGCGAGTTCGGGCAGGACGGCGAGTATCGCTTCGGTCGATGGTCTGGGGGTGCGCGTCATCATGCCTACTCGTCTGCCGGCCGTAGATCGCACGCAGGGTATCGGGCAGCTGCAACCTCAATTCCCCAGGACCGGGATCTCGAGCACCGCGAAGTGACACCTTGCCTGTGATCAGGCAGGCAGGACGGTCTTGCGCGATGGTGGACGCCAGATGAAGGCGTTGGCGATCTCGCCCGGGAACGAACGGTGCTGCCATGTGTCGGTGATGTCGGTCCAGTTGCGAAGGACGGCCTTGCCCGCCGCGTTCGGGGTCTCTCGGTCGTAGACGAGATCGAACGAGTAGACACGGCCGTCCTCATCTATGCACTGGCCGAACTCGTGGTCACCCCCGTCCGGGAAGAGATTGACCAGCACGGTCGCCGCCGGGTCGAGTCCCTGATCTTCGAGCAGGCTCCTGAGCCGCCTCCAAAGATCGAACATGCTCGTGCGCAGGAGGTGAGTGTTCTGAACGTATGCAGCCTGGGACATAGAACCCGATCTTGTGTCACCAGCGCCGAAACTGCCAGTCCTCACAGATGGACAGCGCAGTTGCCGACCGGCAGGAACGGCTGGAGCCGTTCCCGCTCGGCGTCAGTCAGATCACCCCGCCCAACTCCTAGCGCACCCGGCCGTACATGTTCGGGTTGTAGAAGCTGAAGGAGGAGATCCGGACGTTTTTGCCCGGGCGGGGGGCCTCCAGGTATTGGCCGTCGCCCAGGTAGATCGCGACGTGGTGGATGCCCGAGGCCCGGCCGTCGTTCGACCAGAACACCAGATCGCCGCGGCGGAGCTCGGAGCGGGAGATGGGGGTGGTGGCCCGGTACTGGTCGTCGGCGACCCGGGGGAGGGGGATCCCGGCGCTCTGGTACGCGGCCTTGACCAGACCCGAACAGTCCCAGCCGTGCGGGCCGTTGCCGCCCCAGACGTACGGGTCGCCGAGGTGCTGCATGGCGTACGAGATGGCGCGCTCGGTGCCGTACCGCACCGGGGTTCCGGTTCCGGTGCCGGCTGACCCGGAATGGCCCGAGCCGGTGCCGGTCGAGCTTGAGCTGCCGGTGGAATTCGATGAGCCCGTGTAGCGCTCGTACTTGTCCTGGTGGCTTGTCCACCACCACTGGCCGTTCCTCTTGTACCAGTACACCCGGTCGATGGAGTCCCAGCCCTGCTTGCCCCGGAACACCGGCTCCGAGGTCCGCTGCCCCGACGAGCCGCCGGCCTGCTGACCGGCACCCTGGCCCGCCTGGCCGGTCTTGGCCAGGTACTTGCTCTGGTGGGAGGTCCAGCGCCACCAGCCGGTCTCGTCCTTGTACCAGTACCGGGAGCCGTCCCAGCCGGCCCGGCTGGGCGCCGGTTCGGCCGAGGCGGCGCCGGCCCCGGTGCCCACCAGCACGGCGGCGCCGACCGCTGCGACCACGGCCCCGCGGACCGTGCAGCGGGCCCGGACGGTGCCGGGGCCGCGGGCCCCGGCCGTGCTCCCGCAGCCGGCGCAGTTGCAGCCGTCGGGTATCTCCTCGGTGAACTCGGGCGCGCGCATGTGTACTTCCTTTCTTCGGGGGGAGGGGACGCAGCGGGGGCAGCGGGGTTCTCAGCGGGCTTCGGCGGCGGTGCCGCGCGCCGTGTAGAAGGCCACGGTCAAGTCCTTGACGAGGGCCTTGCGTTCGTAGTCGTCGAGGCTGACCAGACCGCGGTCGGACATCCGCTGCACGGTGTCGTCGACCGCGTCGATGACCGAGGTGAGTACGGAATCCCGGTGCCGGGCGTCGATGGCCGCGATCCGGCGGCGCTGCATGGCCCCGGCGACCTCGGGGGCGTACTCGATGCGCACCGGGCGGGCCGAGAACACCTCGATGCCCACGGCCCGGCACTCCGCGGCCAGCAGCCGGGTCAGTGCGTCGCCGACGGCCTCGGTATCGCGCAGGGTCTCGGGCCCGGCCTCCGTCCCGAAGGAGTCGGCCGGCATCCCGGAGAACACGCGGGCGGCCGTGGACTCCACCTGCTCGCGCAGATAGTTGCTGTGGTCGTCCACCGAGAGCAGGGCCCGGGCGGTGTCCCGCACCCGCCACACGACCAGCACCACGGCGTGCAGCGCGGTGCCTTCGGCATCCACCACGGCCAGCGGCTCACTGCGCCAGTGCCGCAGCCGTACGTCGACCCGGGCGCGGCGGGGGAAGGGGGCGGACCACACCAGCCCGGTACGCCGGATCGTGCCCCGGTAGCGCCCGAACAGGGTCAGCACCATGGCGTGGCCGGTGCTGCCGCGCCGCAGTCCGGCCAGGGCGAGGGCGACGGCCAGCACGCAGCCGGCCAGGGCCGCGGCGGGCCAGGCGTCCAGGGTGAGCGCGGGCCGCGGAATTCCGTACCGGATCACCAGCCAGGCCGCCCCGGCCCCGGCGGTACCGGCCGCGAGCAGGGCCCACCAGCCGGAGCAGGACCGCGCGGGCCGCTCGGCGAGCTGCCGGTCGAGTGCGGGCGGCAGGGTGCGGCGCGGCGCACGGGGGGCGGCCGGTGCCGGTGCCGGTGCCGGAGGCGAGGGGGTGGGCGCCAGGGGAGTGGCGGGTGGCGCCGGGACCGTGATGGTCTCCGTCGGTTCGTCGCCCTCGTCACGGAACAGCGGGCCCAGGACCACCGGGTCCCGGTAGGGCCGGACCGGCACCACCGGGAAGGCCGTCGCTCCGGTTGCGATTCCGGGTGCGACCCCAGTTCCGGTTCCGGTTGCGATTCCGGTTCGGTCTCCGGTCCGCTTCGGCGTCTCCGCCACGGCCACCCCACAGCTCGCGAAAGATGATCAAGGATGAATCGATCTTCGCGGAACCGGACAAGTCGACCCTGCGGCAAAGGTCCCGAACGCGCGGGACTTGAGTCCTCAAATCACGAGGTCAGGCGGTGCGGCGCTCCACCGACGCCGCGACATCCGCCAGGTCCCTGGCGATGGCCTTCGCCACCGCCCTGGCCCCCAGTCCGCTCAGCAGCCGCGTCAGCAGCGGCAGCTTCCCGCCCGCCTGCGGCTGCGCCGAGAAGGTCATGCGCACGGCCGTCCGCCCCGGCGCCCGCTCCGTCAGCCGGAACTCGGACACGTAGTGCATTCCCGCGTTGTCCGCCTCGGCTACATAGCGTTCCGGGGTGTCACACGCCGTCACCCACATCTCCTCGGTCGCCGACTTCCCGAACATCCGCCGGGTCTCCCGCCACCGCGTCCCCACCCCGAACGGCCCCGGGGTCAACACCTCCACCGCGTCCACCCCGCTCAGCACGAGCGGCATCGACTCCAGATCCGTCAGCGCCTGCCAGACCTCGTCCATCGGCGCAGCGATCTCCCGCTCGACCGACACCTCGTTGTTTCCCATGGTTGGGATTGTCGCCCGCGGCCGACTCCCGCGCGCGCCGCCGATCGGTGAGACAGTGGCTGCATGGCCGAGAAGGTCGACTGGCCCGCCCGGCCGGATCTGAGCCTTGCGCTCAACCGGATGGGGACCTTCGACTGGGACCTCGACAGCGGGCAGATGCACCTGGACCCGACCGCCCTCGAGGTCATGGAGCTGCGCCCGGACGAGTACAACGGCACCCTCCTCGCCCTGCGGAAGCGCATCCCGCCCGACGAGTCGGCCCGGATGGACGCCCGCGTCGCCCAGGCCCTCAAGGGGGGCCGCGACCACTACGGCGCCTACTTCCGGATCCGCCGCCGCGACGGCTCCTCCCGCTGGACCCATATCCAGGGCCACATCCTGCGCCACTCGAACGGCCGCCCGTACCGGATCATCGGCGTGCTCCGGGACGCCTCCCTCGACCCGCGCGATCCCGGCCTGCCCGGCCGGCAGGACGAGGGCCGCCGCCGGATGACCGGGGTGGTGGAACGCACCACCGCGATCCTCGCCCACGCCCGGACCGTCAACGACGTCACCGACGTCCTCAAGGACCCGGAGGCGCTCGGCCACCTGGGCGCGGTCAGCGTGATGCTCGGCATCGTCGACGGCGGCCGGATCCACCTGGTCGCGGAGGGCCAGCTCGGCTCGTACGTCCCCGAGATCGAGTACACCCGGATCGACGCCGCCTTCCCGATGAGCAAGGCCGTCCGCACCCTGCAGCCGGTCTTCCTGCGCTCCCGGGAGGAGTTCCAGGAACGCTACCCGCTGCTGTGGCCGTACATCGAACCCCTCTCCGTCCGCAGCGGGGTCTACCTCCCGCTGATCGCACAGGGCCGGCCGATCGGCGCGCTCGGGCTGCTCTACAGCCGGGACGGCGACTTCACCGCCGAGGAGCGCAATGTGCTGGTCGCCCTGGGCAGCGGGATCGCGCAGAGCCTCCAGCGGGCCATGCTCTTCGAGCAGGAGCACGACCTGGCGGAAGGGCTGCAGCGGGCCATGCTGCCGCGCCGGATTCCGGAGGTGCCGGGCGCCAGGATCGCCGTACGCTACCGGGCCGCGCGCATGGGCCGGGACATCGGCGGCGACTGGTACGACGTCATCCCCATCGGCGAGGGCCGGATCGGCGTGATGATCGGTGACGTGGAGGGCCACGACACGGATGCGGCGGCACTGATGGGCCAGCTGCGGATCGTGCTGCGCGCCTACGTCACCGAGGGGCACACCCCCGGCACCGCCATGTCCCGGGCCTCCGCCTTCCTCCGGGAACTGGAAACGGATCGTTTCGCCACCTGCACCTACGCGGAAGCCGATCTGAACACCGGCCGGCTGCAACTGGTCCGGGCCGGCCACCTCGACCCGGTGGTCCGGCGCGGCGACGGCAGCTGCCACCGGGTGGCCGTGGCCGGCGGACTGCCCCTGGGCCTGCCGCCCCGGGAACGTTCCGGAACCGGCTCCGGTTACCCGGTGACGACTCTGGAGCTGCACCCGGGCGACACCCTGCTGCTCTGTACGGACGGACTGGTCGAGCGGCGGGGCGCCGACCCCGACGTCGGGATGCGGGAGTTCATGGAGGCGGTCCGGGACGGCCCGACGGACGTCGAGGAACTCGCCGACGTCCTGTGCGACCTGGTCGGGGACGCGGGCGGCGGGGACGACATGGCCCTGCTCCTGCTGCGCCGCCGGGGCAGCCCGGCCCCGCGCGGCAGCGGTCCGCTGCGCCAGCACCTGGCCCCCGGTGACCCGGAAGGCCCGGCGACCGCCCGCCATCTGGTCCGCGCGGCGGCGGCTGCCTGGGGTGCCGGGGAGCGGGCGGACGAGATGGAACTGGCCGCGGACGAGCTGATCACCAACGCCCTGGTGCACACCGATGGAGGCGGCGAGATCAGCCTGCGGCTCACCCCGGAGGGGCGGATCCGGATCGAGATCGAGGACACCTCCAGCGCCCTGCCGCGGCGGCGGGAGGCGGGCGACTGGGCGGTGTCCGGGCGCGGCCTGATGCTGGTGGACCGGCTGGCCGACGCCTGGGGCGTGGAAGCGCGGGGCAGCGGCAAGTGCGTGTGGTGCGAGTTCCTCGCCACCTCCGCCGCCGCCACCCCCGGCCCGGCGGCGCAGACCGCGGCGGCGAACGGCTGAAAAAGAGCATCCCATCCGATATCCCGCCTTGTGTCCTTACCTATCATGTGACCGGATTGCCCGATGCTGCCTGCGTGGTGACCCTCCGTCCCTTTCTCGGTCCTCTGATCGGCACCGTCCTGCCGGCACTGCTGATCACCCTCCCGGCGGCTCCCGCCCGGGCAGCCGACGTCAACGACGGCATCGAGACCGACCGCACCGCCCGGCAGATCGCCCCCGGAATCCGCCTGGAGTCCTACGACCGTCTCCACGCCGACCGCTGGCTGCGCATCGACGAACTCCTCGTCGACCTCGCCGCCCCCGGCCTGCGCGCCGAATACCTCGGCGGGCCCGGAACCCTCACCGCAGCCGCCGCCCGCCACCCCGCCGGACGCGGCCGGCGCGTGGTCGCCGCCGTCAACGGGGACTTCTTCGACATCCGCCGCACCGGCGCCCCGCTCGGCCCGGGCGTCGCCGACGGCCGTCTGCTGCACTCCCCGTCACCCGGCGCGGGCACCGCCGTCGGCTTCGGCCCCGGACCGGTCGGCCGGGTGCTGCGCCTCGCCCTCGCCGGTACGGTCACCCTGCCCGGCTCCGGCCCGCTGCCCCTCGCCGGGTTCAACTCCGCCCGCCCGCCCGCCGAAGGCATCACCGCCTACACCGCGGACTGGGCCGGCTCCGGCCCCGCCCTGCCGCCGGGCGCGGACGCCGAGGCCGACGTACGGGACGGCGTGGTCACCGCCGTACGGCAGCCGGGCCGCGGCACCGAGCCACCGCCCGGGACCACCCTGCTGGCGGGGCGCGGCGACGCCGCGGCGGAGCTGGCGGCGCTGAGCCCCGGCGACCGGGTCGGCATCACGGCCGGCCCCGCCGCCGGCTCCGGCCCCCTTCCCACGGCGGCCATCGGCGGACGGGAACAGCTGGTCGTCCACGGGGTGCCGCAGAACCACGACCGGTCCCGCAACAACTTCGCCGCCCCGCGCACCGCCGTCGGCTTCTCCCGGGACGGCCGGTATCTGCGCATCCTGACGGTCGACGGCCGGCAGCGCGACAGCGCGGGCATGACCCTGACCGCGCTCGGCCGGCTGCTCCACGAGCGGGGCGCGTACAACGCGCTGAACCTGGACGGCGGCGGCTCCAGCACCCTGCTCGCGGGCCGCAGCGGAGACACCGCGCTCAGCCTGGAGAACTCCCCGTCCGACGGCCGCCTCCGCACGGTCCCCAACGGTCTGGTCCTCACCGTCGCGGACGGCACCGGCCGGGCCGCCGGCCACCGGGTCGAGGCGCCGGCCGGCTCCACCCGGGCCTTCCCCGGCCTCACCCGCACCCTCACCGCCGTCGGGTACGACGACATGTACGCCCCGGCCGCGGCCGGCGGGCCCGACTGGTGGACCACCCCGGGCAGCGCGGGCTGGGTCGGACCGGACGGAGTCTTCCACGCGGTCCGGCCGGGCGGTGCCTTCGTACACGCCGGGCGGGCGCCCGCCGACGGCGCCATCCGGCTGGACGTGCTGGGCGCGCTGACCCGGATCCGGCCGGTGCCCGACCGGATCGGCCTCGCCGACCGGGCCGAACAGGGCACTTTCCGGCTGGCCGGATTCGATGCCCAGGGCGCGGCGGCACCCGTGGAGGGGCGGGACGTGCGCTGGGAGTACGACCGCTCACGGTGGCAGGTCGCGGACGACGGCCGGGGCGGCTTCACCCTGACGGCCCGGGTCGCCCGGGCCACCGGAGTGCTGAAGGCCACCGTCCCGGCCACCGGGACCACCGTCGAACTCGCCGTGGGCGTCGGCTCGGTGCAGCGTACGGTGACCGGATTCGACGAGGCCGCCCGCTGGACCGGCTCCGGGGCCGGCCCGGCGGACGGCCACCGGGGCACCGGCCTGCGGCTGTCCGCAGGCGCGACCGGGGAATCCGCCCGGCCGCCCCGGCCCCTGCCGCTGCCCGATCCGGTGCGCAGCCTCGGGCTGTGGGTGCGCGGGGACGGCTCCGGTATCCGGCCGGTGCTGCGGCTGACCGATGCGGACTGGGCCGAACTCGCGCTCCGCGGCCCGGCCGTGGAGTGGGCCGGCTGGCGCCGGATCACCCTGCCGGTGCCGGCCGCCGCCGAACGGCCGCTCAGGCTCACCGGCCTGGCCGCGAGCGGCGGCACCCGGACCGGAAAACTGGTGGTGGACACCCTGACGGCCACCGGCCCGGACCCGGGTCCGGCGCCCGCCGCCCCGTCGGCGGAACAGGACCCCGGGCCGGCCACGGCCGCCGAAGTCCGGGCCCGGAGCTGGCGGTTCGGCGTACTGCCGGCCGGGCTGCCGGAGCCGGAACGCAAGCGGGCGCTGGCAGAACTGCGTGCGGGCGCCCCCGACTTCATCCTGACGCAGGACGCGGCCACCGGAGACGGCCTCCGGCCGGTGCCGGGCACCGCGTCCTTCCGCCACCGGGGCGTCCGGTTCCTCCCGCTCGACACCGGCCGGAAGACCCTCCAGGGCGGCGGACTCGCGCGGCTCCGCGCCCTGCGCGCCGCGCTCGCGGAGGCCGCCCTGGACCGGGACACCGGCGCGCTGGTCCTCGTACAGCCCTACGCGGGAGCGGACCGGGTGGACCGGAAGGAGGCGGCGCTGTGGACCCGGTGGCTCGCGGAGTTCCGGCGTACCTCGGGCAAGGGAACGGCGGTGATCTCGCTGGACTCCCCGGAGCCGGGATCGGCCCGTTCCGAGGGCGTGCTCTCCCACGCTGTGGGAGTCTCGGGCTGGGCCCTGGTGGGCGCGGACGCCTTCGACCGCCCCGCCCCAGGAGCCCCCGCCGGCCCCAACCCCGCCCCCACCGGCCGCCCCTGGCTCGCCGTCCACTCCGTCACAGCTCCACGAGGGTGACCTCGGTGGCCTTGACGCTCGTCCAGACCGGCGCCCCCTCGGACAGCCGGAGTTCGGCCGCCGCCGCCGGGGTGATCTCGGCGACCAGGTCCGGGGACTCCGGGGAGGTGATCAGGACCCGCAGTCGGCTGCCCGCCGAGGTGATCTCGCGGATGGTTCCCGGCCAGGTGTTGCGGGGGCTGCCGCTCGGGCGTTCCCGGTGGACGGAGACCGCCTCGGGCGCGATGATCGCGAGCATCCGGGTGCCCTCCGGCAGGGAGTCGGCCGCGACCAGCCGGCCGCCGCCGTCCAGCACCAGGTCCTCGGCCCCGGCGGTGCCGGGCCAGGCATTGCGGCCCAGCATCCGGGCCACCCACGGGGACCGCGGATGCCGGGTCACCTCGGCCGGCGGGGCGTCCTGCAGGGCCCGTCCGTCCGCCAGGACCAGCACCCGGTCCGCGAGGGACACCGCCTCGACGGGATCGTGCGTGACGATCAGGCAGACCCCGCCGAAGCCCGCCAGATGGCTGCGCAGGGTGTGCCGGACGCGCACCCGGGTGGTCTGGTCGAGCGCGGCCAGCGGCTCGTCCAGGAGCAGCAGCCGGGGCCGGGCGGCCAGCGCCCGGGCCAGCGCCACCCGCTGCGCCTGCCCGCCGGACAGCTCGGCCGGCTTGCGGTGGGCCAGATGGCCGACCCCGAGCCGGTCCAGCCACTCCCGGGCGGCGCGGCGGGCCTCGGCGCGCGGCACCCCGCGGGCGCGCAGCCCGTACGCCGTGTTGGCCAGCGCGTTCAGGTGCGGGAACAGGGCACCGTCCTGCGGGACCCAGGCGACCTGACGCCGGTGCGGCGGCAGGTCGGTCACCTCGGTGTCGCCGAGCCGCAGGGTGGCATGGGCCCGGGGGGTCAGGCCCAGCAGGGCACGCAGCAGGGTGGTCTTGCCGGCCCCGTTCTCGCCGACCACGGCGATGGTGGTGCCCGGTTCGGCGTCCAGGGTGAGCCGGTTGAAGCCGGTGACCTCGGCGTGCAGCGGCCAGCGCGCGGAATCCGCCGGCTCCGCGCGCCTGGCCGGCACGTCCTGCGGAGGATCGGCCGGCGCCGCCTGCGGGGGTGCGGCCGGGCCGGGCTCCGGGGCGCCGTACGCGGCCCCCGCACCGGCACCGCCATCGACGTCGGCCAGGGCGGGGGCGGAGGCGGGGGCGGTCCGGCGGGCCGTCGGCGTCCCGGTCCAGCGGCCCCGCAACGCGATCAGCACCGCCATGGCGATGGCCAGCAGCAGCAGCGAGAGCGAGGTGGCGGCCTCGGGCTCGTCCTGCAGCAGCAGGTAGACCTGGAGCGGCAGGGTCTGGGTGGTGCCGGGCAGGTTCCCGGCGAAGGTGATGGTCGCGCCGAACTCGCCGAGCGCCCGCGCCCAGGTGAGTGCCGCACCCGCGATCAGCCCGGGGGCCACCATCGGCAGGGTCACGGTGAAGAACACCCGGACCGGCGAGGCCCCCAGGGAGGCGGCGGTCTCCTCGTAGCTCCGCCGCAGACCGCCCAGCGCCCCCTCCAGGCTGATCACCAGGAACGGCATCGCCACGAAGGTGGCGGCCACCACGGCACCGGAGGTGTGGAAGGGCAGGGTGATGCCGAACGTGTCCTCCAGCCACGGCCCGAGCAGCCCGCGCCGCCCGAACCCGAGCAGCAGGGCCACCCCGCCCACGGTCGGCGGCAGCACCATCGGCAGCAGCACCAGCGAGCGGACCACGGCCTTGCCGGGGAAGTCGACCCGGGCCAGCAGCCAGGCCAGCGGCACCCCGAGCAGCAACGACAGCAGCAGCGCCCAGAAGGACACCAGGAGCGAGAGCTTGAGCGCCTGGACCACCCCGGGGGTGCTCAGATGGGTCCCCAGCTCGCCCCAGGAAGTGCGGACCAGGATGCCGATCAGCGGCAGCAGCAGGAACGCGATGGCGAGCCCCGCGGGCAGGGCGAGGGCCAGGGGCGTACGGGTACGGAGTCTGCTCATGAGGCGGCGTTTCTGGTGGCGGCGGAAAGGGCGGGAGGGAAAGACGGGACGGGGACGGCGGGAGGGGGACCGCCTGTCCCCCCGGACCAGGCAGTCCCCCTCCCGCCGTCGTCAGCGGCCGGTCACGGCTGCTGGAAGCCCGCCTCCTGGAAGATCTTCTGCGCCTCCGGGGTGGACAGCCAGGCCACGAACGCAGCCGCCGCCTCGGCGTTCTTCGAGGCCTTCAGCGAGGCGGCGGGGTAGGAGGCCACCGCGTTCTGGTCGTCGGGGATCTCCACGGCCTCGACCTTGTCCTTGGACTTGGCGGCGTCGGTCTTGTAGACGAGACCGGCATCGGCCTCGCCCAGCTCCACCTTGCTCAGCACGGCGCGGACGTTCGGCTCCTGGGAGACCGGCTTCACCGCCACCTTCTGCGCGTCCAGGATCTGCTTGCTGTAGCGGCCCACCGGGACCTCGGGCGCGGCCAGCACGACCTTCAGCTTGGTGTCGGCCAGGTCCTTGAGGGCGCCGACCTTGTGCGGGTTGCCCTTGACGGTGGCGATGACCAGGCGGTTCTTGGCGACGATCGCCGGGGTGCCGGTCTCGGCCTTCAGGCCGTCCATGGTCTTGGTGTCGGCGGTGACCAGGGCATCGGCCGGGGCGCCCTGCTTGACCTGGGCGGCGAGCTCCTGGGAGCCGGCGAAGGAGAAGGTGATCTTTGTGCCGGGGTGCGACTTCTCGTACGCGGCACCGGCCGTCTTGAACACGTCGGTGAGAGAGGAGGCGGCGAGCACCGTGAGGTTGGCGGCCTTGGGGGCGCCGGAGGCCGGAGCGGAGGACGAGCCCTCGGCGCCGGACTTCGGGGACTCCTTGTCACCGCCGCAGGCGGTGAGCGGGACCAGCAGCGCGGCCGAGAGGACCGCGGCGGCGGCCCGACGACGGTTCAGGAAGGCGTGCGAGGACGAGGACGAAGACGGGGACGGGGACGAAGACGAGGACATGGGCGGAACACTCCGATGGGGAAAGGGCGGCAGGGACCGTCAGGTGCGGTCGATGTGGACACTGGTGGACTTCACGCGGGCGGTGGCCCGCATTCCGACCTCCAGTCCGAGCTCCTCGACGGCTTCGCGGGTGAGCAGGGAAACCAGCCGGTGCGGACCGGCCTGAATCTCGACCTGAGCGGCCACGTCGCCGAGCCTGACGGCGGTGACGATCCCGGGGAAGGCGTTGCGGGCGGAGGTGTACGGCTCCTCGTCCTCGGTGTGGGCACCCTGGCCCACCTCGACGGAGAAGGCGGCCAGGTCACGGCCGTCGATGAGCCGCCGGCCGCTGTCGTCGCGATGGGTCGCGACGCGGCCTGCGTCGGCCCAGCGGCGCGCGGTGTCCGGGCTGACGCCGAGCAGGCGCGCCGCCTGACCGATGGTGTAGGACTGCATGTGCGACAAGGTAGGGGCACATACGCAGCATGTGCAATTCTCTTGGGATGATGTACATGGCAGCTGCAAGGTCACTTGTCGCATCAGCCAAAAGTCGTTCCGCTTCCGGCCGGGGTGCTCGATAAAGTCGGGGCATGGCAGCCACGGGAAGCGAAGAATCATCGGCACGTGTCGACGCCTGGATCTGGGCGGTCCGCCTCACCAAGACCCGCTCGATCGCGGCGGCGGCCTGCCGGGCCGGGCACGTACGGGTCAACGGCGACCGGGCCAAGCCGGCCCAGTCGGTGAAGCCCGGCGATGAGGTGCGGCTCTTCCACGAGGGACGGGAACGCATCGTGGTGGTCCGCCAGGCCCTGAGCAAGCGGGTCGGCGCCCCGGTCGCTGCCGAGGCCTACACCGACAACAGCCCGCCGCCGCCCACGAAGGTGGAGGCGGCGGCCACCGGCCTCCGCGACCGCGGCACGGGCCGCCCCACCAAGCGGGACCGCCGCGAACTGGACCAGCTGCGAGGCCGCTGACGAAACTGCGGCCGTCAGGCCTTGCGGTACGCGTACGCCTCGGCCGCCGACGCGGCCACCGCCTCCAGCGGGGCCCCGGCCGAGGCGGTGACCAGCGCCGAGACCGCGCCTTCGACGAACGGCGCATCCACCAGGCAGGCGCCCGCGGGCAGTTCCTCCTCCGCCAGCAGGGTCTTCACGGTCAGCACGGAGCTGCCCAGATCCGCCAGCAGGGCCACCCCCGCCCCCTGGTCCACCGACAGCGCCGCGGCCACGATCAGATCCGCGCTGGTGCCCAGCCCGCCCTCGGCCGTGCCGCCGGCCGCCGCCAGCGGGGCCACCGGCCCGCCGGCCGCCAGCCCGCGGGCCAGCTCCGCCACCGACTCGGCGACCTGCGCACTGTGCGACACCAGAACGATCCCGACCAGCGGCCCGCTCACGATTCCCCCTCCGCGGCCTCTGCCAGGGCGGCCAGCAGCAGCGCCGAAGAGGTGGCCCCGGGATCCTGGTGCCCGATGCTCCGCTCGCCCAGATAACTGGCCCGGCCCTTCCGCGCCTGCATCGGTACGGTCGCCAGCGCCCCGTTCTCCGCCGCCTCCGCCGCCGCCCGGTACGAGGTGCCCAGCGCCGCCACCCCCGGCACCAGCGCGTCCAGCATCGTCTTGTCGCCCGGCGCCGCCCCGCCCAGCTGCGCCACCGCCGCGACCCCCGCGTACAGCGCCTGCCGCAGGTCGTCGTCGGACACCTCGGCGGCCGTGCCGAGCTCCTTGCCGGTGCGCCGCAGCAGGGTCCCGTACAGCGGCCCGGACGCACCGCCCACCGTCGAGATCAGCGTCCGCCCGGCCAGCTGCAGCACCGCCCCCGGCACCTCCGGGCGCTCCGCCGCCAGCTCCCGGACCACCGAGGTGAAGCCGCGCAGCAGGTTGCTGCCGTGGTCCGCGTCGCCGATGGGGGAGTCCAGCTCGGTCAGCCGGTCCGCCTCCCGCTCCACCGCGGACGCGGCGGTCACCAGCCAGCGCCGGAAGAACTCTGCGTCACGCACCGGGTCTCCTCGCCTCGATCGTGGGCCCTGCCGCCACCATAGGGGGTGCCGGGACCCGGCCTCAGCGGCCCCACCGCAGCGCGGGCGTCTGTACGGGCGCGTCCCACAGCCGCAGCAGTTCCTCGTCGGCCCGGCACACCGTCACCGAACACCCCGCCATGTCCAGCGAGGTGACGTAGTTTCCGACCAGCGTCCGGGCCACCGGCACCCCGCGGTCGGCCAGCACCCGCTGGACCTCCGCGTTGAACCCGTACAGCTCCAGCAGCGGGGTTGCTCCCATCCCGTTGACCAGGACGAGCACCGCCTCGCCGACCGGACGCAGCCCCTCCAGATCCGCCAGCACGGCGCCCACCGACACCTCCGCGATCTCCCGGGAGGTCATCATCGGGCGCCGCTCCCGGCCCGGCTCGCCATGGATGCCGATGCCCAGCTCCAGCTCGCCCTCGGGGAGTTCGAAGGTCGGGCTGCCCTTTGCCGGGGTGGTGCAGGCGCTCAGTGCCACCCCGAAGCTCCGCGCGGACTCGTTCACCCGCCGGGCAACCGCCGCGACCTGCTCCAGCGGTGCGCCCGCCTCGGCCGCCGCGCCCGCGATCTTCTCCACGAACAGGGTGGCGCCCGTACCGCGCCGGCCCGCCGTGTACAGGCTGTCCACCACCGCCACGTCGTCGTTGACCAGGACCCGCTCCACCCGCAGCCCGTCCTCCTCGGCGAGCTCTGCGGCCATCTCGAAGTTCAGCACGTCCCCGGTGTAGTTCTTCACCACGAACAGCACCCCGGCCCCGGAGTCCACCGCCGCCGCGGCCCCCGCCATCTGTGCCGGCACCGGAGAGGTGAACACCTCCCCGGCGCAAGCGGCGGACAGCATTCCGTATCCCACGAACCCGGCGTGCAGCGGCTCGTGCCCGGACCCGCCGCCGGACACCAGCCCGACCCGTCCCGCCACCGGCGCATCCCTGCGCACCACCAGCCGCCGCGCCACGTCCACGGCCAGCTCGGGATGGGCGGCGGCCATCCCGCGCAGTGCGTCCTCGACCACGGTCCCCGGACTGTTGATGAGCATCCTCATGGGCCCATCCTGACCGACCGGCACCGTTCCGGAGGCCCGATTCACACCATGCACACCCTGTGCACTGCGCTATTCGGCGGGTTCCGGCACGGCCGGCCGGCCCACGGACCGCTCGGCGGCCGTCAGCGGAGGCCCGTCCGGCGGCGGACCGGCCGGACCCGCGAGGACCGCGCGGACCGTCCGGGGCCGGAACAGCCGGGTCGGGGGCTCGGCCAGCGACATCACGTCGAACAGCGCCCGCAGCGCCTCCTCGCTGGACATCGCGGTCCGGCTGAGCCGGTCCACGTACCCGTGGGTCAGCCGGGCGGCGAACGGCGCGGGCCGGCCGGTGGCACCGGGGAACCGGATGTCCTGGCCGGTGGTGATGGACCAGGGCACCTCCACCACCCGGCCGACGCCCCGCTGGACGGTACGGGCCAGCCGGGGCGCGGCGAGCCCGTGCGCACGCAGCGCCGTACGCAGCACGGCCGCGCTCTGCGCCGCCACCGTCATCCCCTGCCCGTACACGGGGTTGAACGCGGCGGCTGCGTCACCGAGCACCACGAACCCGGCCGGCCACGGCCGCAGCCCCTCGAACCAGCGCCGCCGGTTGCTGCAACTGCGGCTCAGCCGGACCTCCGACAGCGGTTCGGCGTCCGCGATCAGGTCGGCGACCAGCGGATGCCGGGCCGTACGGGCGAAGGCCTCGAATTCCACGGCCTCCCGGGTGGGCTCGGCCCCCCGGGTTCCGGCCAGGGTCACCAGCCAGCGGCCCCCCTCCACCGGCAGCAGCGTGGCCATCCGGCCCGGCACCGGCCGGCCCGGGTCCGCCTGGATGCCGACCGCCGGGAAGCCGGCCGCGCCGTCCGGAGCCCGGTAGAGCCTGCTGGCATAGACGAGTCCCGGGTCCACGGACTCCTCCCGGACCCGGGGGAGCCCGATCCGCTCCAGCCACTCCGGCGCGCGCGAGCCCCGGCCGGTGGCGTCCACCACCAGGGTGGCCGAAACCTCCTCGGCCGCACCGGTGGCGAGATCACGGACCCGCACGCCCCGGACCGCGGTCCGGGTCCCGGCTCCGGTGCCGGTTCCGGTCGCGAGCAGGTCCTCGGCGTGGACGCCCGTACGCACGCGGATGCGCGGGCCGGTCAGCAGGACGGCGCGGGCCGTCGCATCCAGCAGGTCCCGGGAGCAGGCGAGCTGGTACTGGCAGGCGGAGCCGCGGCGGACCCAGCCGTGCGGGGTGAGCAGCACCAGGTCGGCGGGCATGTCCAGCTGCCGGGCGCCGGCGTCCAGCCAGGCCCGGGTCAGCCCCGGCGCGATCGCCTCGATCACCCGGACGCCCCCCGACCAGAGCAGGTGCACATGGTGGGCCTGGGGCAGCCCGGGCCGGGGGGCCGGGCCGGCCGGCAGCTCGTCGCGGTCGAGGACGAGGACCTCGTCGGCGTGCTCCGCCAGGACCGCGGCGGCCAGCATGCCGGCCATGCTCGCGCCGAGCACCACGGCCCGCCGGACCGGGCGGTGCGCGCTGTCGGGTGGGGCGTCCATCGGCGGTCTGCTCCAGTGCGGTGTCAGGGACAACGGGCTACGGGCTACGCGTATCACGGGCGGGTGGTCCGGGTGTGCAGCGGGGAGGCCGGCGCACTGCGGGGAGCCTGCCACGCCCGGCGCGGGGCGCGGAACAGCCCCGAGACGCGGACCAGCGCCTCCCGGTCCAGCAGCGGCAGTTCGGCGCTCTCGTCATCCCGCTCGGCCGCAGCCTCCACCGCCTCCGCATCCCCGCCGGCGGCCTTCGCCGCCATGGCCGCGGCCAGTACCGCCGCCTCGACGGCGGCATCGGCCACCGCCCCGGACAGCCCCGCCGCCCGGACCCGGACCAGGGCGTCCTCGGCGACCGCGGCGTCCCGGTACGGGCGCAGCGACAGCCGGCCGTCCTGCACCTCCGCCACCCGGCGGGTCAGCCGGAGGTCGATCTCCCACCACGGCACCGGCAGCTCGGCCACCACCCCGGGAGTGGCCGCCCGCAGCGCCCGCGACAGCGGACCCAGCCGGTGGAAGGTCCGGACGGCGGCCAAGGTGCCCGACACCCGCCCCCCGACCACCGGCAGGATGAATCCGAGGCCGGTGAACAGGGTGCAGGTGAAGGCGAACAGCGGAGCGACCAGGGTGTTCAGGGTGTCCCAGTCGTGGCCCGCCCAGCGGGCGCCGATCGCCGCGAACTTGGAGAAGTCCAGGCCGAAGTTGAGGGCGAAGCCGAGGATGAGGACCCGCAGCCCGCGGCGCAGCCAGGGCGGCCCGGTGACCCCCGCGAACCAGCGGATGCAGAGCACCGTCGCCGTGACCGCGGCCCCGGTGTGCGCCGTGAGGTAGAGCAGGATCATCTCGCGGATGTACGGGGTCTGCGCGTAGTACGTGTCGAAGTCCGTGCGCTGCTCCACCGGGGCGTCACCGATCACGAACAGGACGACCAGCGCGACGATCACCAGCCCGTAGACGGCCTGCAGGCGGCGGGCCGCGCACCGGGCCTTCTCCTCCGGCCCCTCCCGCCAGTACACCAGCAGCGTCAGGATGAGGGCGCTCTCGGCGGTGAGCAGGCTGTAGACGAGCGGCGCGGAGAAGTTCGGCACCCCGGTGGCCCCGTTCACCCACCCGATGACGTCCGGGTTGGCACAGCAGTAGGCGATGCCGCCGAGCAGCAGTACGCCGCACACCGTCGTGGACAGCGGGCTGTTCCGCCGGTGGCGCAGGCCGGGAGCCTTGATCAGGCAGGCGGCCCACAGGGCGCTCGCCAGGATCCAGTACCCGGAGTTGCCGTTCACCAGGTCATTCCGGTCCCGGTGTGACCGAGGGTCGCGTGCAGGCGGCGCCCGAACTGGCTGGCGGATTCCGGGACGGCTTCGGCGTCGGCCTGGAGCCAGCGCACACAGCGGCTGGCGATCAGCGAGCCGAAGACCTCGCAGTCGGCCTCTTCCTCTTCCTCTGCCTCTGTCTGTGTTGCCGCCTCCGTCGTCCTCGGCCGGGCGGCCTCCTGCTCCATGTGCCAGAACTCGTGTCCCAGAATGCACAGTTGGTGCTCGGCGGAGGTGTTCTCCTCGATCAGGATCAGCGCCCGGGCATCGGTCCGTACCAGCAGGCCGCTGACGGTGCACACGGGGAACCGCACCAGGCGGTACTCGACGGGCGCGCGGTGACGCCGTGCCATGGAGGCGCACAGCGCCGCGAACACGGTGGGCGGGTCCACGGGCACGGGCAGCTCGAGGCCGCTGAGTAACGCGTCCCGGGTGCGGCGCATCTTCCTGATGTCCGCACCACGCCGCCGTCCCCCGGTCAGCCGTGGAGTGAAGGTCACGGCCTGATCGTAAAGTCCGCCTCCATACGGCCGGAAGGCGGATCCACGACCGATCTCCGGACGATCAGGGGCCCTCCGGTGACCGATAACCGACGGTCGGCCGGCGTTCCGCCCCGGCTCGCGGTGCCCGCCTCCCGGCCCCTCGGACGCCGTATCGACTGAGCCGACTGCCTCCCTCTTCCGGGGGACGGTTCCGCAGCCGGACCGTCACCGGCCGGCCGGCGCGGCAGCATACGGGCATGCGGCACAACGACGACACCGACCCCCTGCAGTACGACGTGATCGGCGCGCGCTTCGAGGAGTCGAAGAGCACCGCGGCCTTCTCCGCCGCCGATACGTACACCCTCCTCACCGTGCTCGACCAGCTCGGCGGGGTGAAGGGGCTGGACGTCCTCGACCTCGCCTGCGGCTACGGGTTCAACACCCGGCTGCTGGCCCGCGCGGGCGCCCGGCGCACCGTCGGCGTGGACATCTCCGCCGAGATGATCAGACTGGCCCGGGCGCACGATCCGGAGGACACCGACGGGGCCGAGATCGAGTACGTGGTCGCCGATGCGGCCGATCTGCCGCCCCTCGGCTCGTTCGACCTGGCCACCGCGGTCTACCTGTTCAACTACGCCGCCGACCGGACCGCCCTGCACGCCATGTTCCGCGCCATCCGGGGCACCCTGCGCGTCGGCGGGCGGCTGCTGGCCGTCGTCCCCAACCCGGGCGCCTTCCCGCACGTGGACTGGTCGCCGTACGGAATCCGGATCCATGCGCGGATCCCGGAGGGCGACGCCCCGATCCTGGAGGCCTCCTTCCTCACCGACCCGCCGGTTCCGTTCCGCTTCCGGGAGTGGCCGCACGCCGAGTTTGCGGAAGCCGCCGTGGAAGCCGGTTTCGCCTCCGTCAGCTGGCAGCCGAGCCGCACCCCGTCCCCGGAGGGTGCCCGCGACGAGGCGTACTGGACGACGTACCGGGAGAGCCCGGTCAGCTCACTGATGATCTGCACGGCATGACCGCACCCAGGGCCGGGATCACCGCACCCGGGGCCCGCGGCACCGCGCGCCCGGGGCGGGCGGTTCAGTGGTCCGCAGCCGCCCGGATCAGGTCCACGATCCGGTCCCGGGCTTCCCGCCCCTCCGGCACCGGCAGCAGCGGATACCCGTGCGGCAGGCCCGGCGCCTCGTGGAAGTCCACCTCCGCGCCGTCCGCCTCCGCCCGGCGCAGCAGCTCCCGGCTGTCCGTGGTCAGCACGTCGCGGGTGCCGGTGAACACGGTCAGCGGCGCCAGCCCGGCGAAGGACCCGTGCAGCGGGCTCACCAGCGGATCGTCCGCCGCCAGCGTGCCCGCGTACAGCCGGCCCGCCTCGAGCAGACCCGGCCGCGCCAGCATCGGATCGGCGGGCTCGATCGCCGCCTGGTCGGGGTGGCTCACGGTGAGATCCAGCCACGGCGAGATCAGCACGATCCGGGAGGGCTGCGCGCCGGTCCGGTCCCGCAGCCGCTGTGCGGCGGCCAGCGCCAGCCCGGCGCCCGCCGAATCCCCGAGGAGTACCGTGCCGCCCGCCCCGCCGCTCGCGATCAGCCCGCTCAGCAGGTCCGCCGCCACCGGAACGGTCCGGTCCGCGGTGCCGCGCGGCGCGAGTATGTACGCCGGCACCACACAACGGGCCTGCGCGCGGGTCACCAGCGTCCGGATCAGTGACCAGTGGGGCCGCACCAGCTCGTTGATGTACCCGCCGCCGTGCACGTACAGCACATTGGCAGCCGGCTCGGTGCCCCGCGGCGAGACGTCGTACACCGGCCAGGCGCCCACGAACGTACGCGAGACCTCCGCGACCTTCCCCAGCGAGCGCGGCGGCAGGTGTGAGGCCGGGCGCCGCGCGGAGCGAGCCACCCGTGCCTGTACGGCCTCGGCGGACCCGAACCGCCGACGCCGCCCCGCCGCCATCAGCGCGGCCGACAGCGCCCGGCTCCGCAGACTCGGCACGCCCGCCACCTCCCTGTTTCCTGCCCCACGCCCTGCCCCGGTCACGGGAGGAGCATAGGGGGAGGAGCCGACACGTGAAGCTCCGCTGTCGGCCCGCTTAAGAAATCCTCGATGGACTGATCACCACGGTCTCGGCAGATTGGTGCATGTCCCACCCGCCGCACGGCCCCCAGGAGCCACTCATGAAGGCACTCGTCAAGCACAAGTCCGAGCCCGGGCTGTGGCTCATGGACGTGCCCGAGCCCGACTACGGCCCCGGCGAGGTGCTGATCAAGGTGCTCCGCACCGGCATCTGCGGAACCGACCTCCACATCCGCTCGTGGGACGGCTGGGCGCAGGGCGCGGTCCGGACCCCGCTGGTCCTCGGCCACGAGTTCGTCGGCGAGGTCGCCGCGATCGGCGCGGACGTCGCGGACATCGAGGTCGGCGCGCTGGTCAGCGGCGAGGGCCACCTGGTGTGCGGCAAGTGCCGCAACTGCCTGGCCGGCCGCCGCCACCTGTGCCGCTCGACGATCGGCCTGGGGGTGGGGCGGGACGGCGCCTTCGCCGAGTACGTGGTGCTGCCCGCGCAGAACGTGTGGGTGCACCGGACCGCGGTCGACCTGGACGTGGCGGCGATCTTCGACCCGTTCGGCAATGCGGTGCACACCGCCCTGTCCTTCCCGCTGGTGGGCGAGGACGTACTGATCACCGGTGCGGGCCCGATCGGCATCATGGCGGCGGCGGTGGCCCGGCACGCGGGCGCCCGCAGCGTGGTCATCACCGACGTCAGCCCGGAACGGCTGGAACTGGCCCGCAAGGCGGGCGCGACGCTGGCGGTGAACGTCGCCGAGAGCTCGATCGGCGAGGCGCAGCGGCAGCTGGGGCTGCGCGAGGGCTTTGACATCGGCCTGGAGATGTCCGGCCGGCCCGAGGCCATGCGCGACATGATCGACAACATGACGCACGGCGGCCGGATCGCGATGCTGGGCCTGCCGGCCCAGGAGTTCCCGGTGGACTGGTCGAAGATCGTGACCTCGATGATCACGATCAAGGGCATCTACGGGCGTGAGATGTTCGAGACCTGGTACGCCATGACGGTGCTGCTGGAAGGCGGCCTGGACCTCAGCCCGGTGATCACCGGCCGGTACGCGTACACCGACTTCGAGGCGGCCTTCGACGAGGCGGCCACGGCGCGCAGCGGCAAGATCATCCTGGACTGGACGGCGTAGCGCGCACCTCCGCGTCTCCGCGCCTCCGGGTCCCCTGGAACCATTCTCCTGCGGCCGGACCCCGCACCACCCTCCCCCCTCCGCGGGGTCCGGCCCTCCTTCCGTCTCCCCCTGCCTCGTTCCGTCTCGTTCCGTTCAGGAGTCCGTCCATGTTCGAGTCCGTCCGCGAAGACCTCCGCACCACCCTCGAGGAGATCCGCTCCGCCGGCCTGCACAAGCCGGAGCGCGTCATCGGCACCCCGCAGAGCGCGGCCGTGGCCGTCACCGCCGGTGGCACTCCGGGCGAGGTCCTGAACTTCTGCGCCAACAACTACCTGGGACTCGCCGACCACCCCGAGGTGATCGCCGCCGCCAAGGACGCGCTGGACCGCTGGGGCTACGGAATGGCCTCGGTCCGCTTCATCTGCGGCACGCAGGAGGTCCACAAGGAGCTGGAGGCCCGTCTGTCGGCGTTCCTCGGCCAGGAGGACACGATCCTCTACTCCTCCTGCTTCGACGCCAACGGCGGCGTCTTCGAGACCCTGCTCGGCCCCGAGGACGCGGTGATCTCCGACGCCCTCAACCACGCCTCCATCATCGACGGCATCCGGCTGTCGAAGGCCCGCCGCTTCCGCTACGCCAACCGTGACCTGGGCGAGCTGGAGACCCGCCTGAAGGAGGCCACCGAGGGCGGTGCGCGCCGCAAGCTCATCGTCACCGACGGCGTCTTCTCCATGGACGGCTATGTGGCCCCGCTGCAGGAGATCTGCGACCTGGCCGACCGGTACGACGCGATGGTGATGGTCGACGACTCGCACGCGGTCGGTTTCGTCGGCCCCGGCGGCCGTGGCACCCCCGAACTGCACGGGGTCATGGACCGCGTCGACATCATCACCGGCACCCTCGGCAAGGCCCTCGGCGGCGCTTCCGGCGGCTATGTCGCCGCCCGGGCCGAGATCGTCGCCCTGCTGCGCCAGCGCTCGCGCCCGTACCTGTTCTCCAACTCCCTCGCCCCGGTCATCGCGGCGGCCTCGCTCAAGGTCCTCGACCTGCTGGAGCAGGCCGGCGACCTGCGCGAGCGCCTCGCGGCGAACACCGCGCTGTTCCGCACCAAGATGACCGAGGCCGGATTCGAGATCCTGCCCGGTGACCACGCCATCGCCCCCGTGATGATCGGCGACGCGGCGGAAGCGGCCCGGATGGCGGAGCTGCTGCTGGAACGCGGGGTGTACGTGATCGGCTTCTCTTACCCGGTGGTGCCGATGGGCGCGGCCCGTATCCGCGTGCAGCTCTCGGCGGCCCACTCGACGGCGGACGTGGAGCGCGCGGTGGCCGCGTTCGTGGACGCCCGGGCGGCACTCGCCGCTGCCCAGGGCTGAGCCGAGCCCGGGGCCGGGCTCCGGCGGTTCGTGCGGCTGCCCGGGGCCGACGGCTCCTGCCGCTGGTCAGCGCGGGCATCGCGCGGCATTCGCCGCTGCTCAGGGCTGACATCATAGGGGGGTGATCGACCCCCGCCGGCTGCGCATCCTGCGGGCCGTGGCGGACCACCGTACGGTGACCGCCGCGGCTGCAGCCCTGTACCTCACCCCTTCCGCCGTCTCCCAGCAGCTCGCGGCGCTGGAACAGGAGACCGGGCATGCGCTGCTGACGCGCAGCGGCCGTGGCGTCCGCCTGACGGCGGCCGGCGAGATCCTGCTGGGCCACGCGAACGAGGTACTCGCGCAGCTGGAGCGGGCGGAGGCGGAGCTCGCGGCGTACGCGGGCGGGGTGGCGGGCGAGGTCACGGTCGCGGCCTTCGCCACCGGCATCGCGGAAGTCCTCGCCCCGGCGATAGCCCGGCTGGCACTGGACCACCCGGGCATCCGGCTGCGGGTCCGCGACGCGGAGGGCGACCAGAGCCTGCCGATGCTGCTGGACGGCGAGGCGGACGTGGTGCTCGCCGTGGAGTACCGGGGCTGGCCGGGTGCCGACGACCCCCGGCTCTCGGTCCTGCCGCTGTACGCCGAACCCTTCGACGCGGTCCTGCCGCCCGCCCACCCGCTGGCCGGGCTCCCGGGGGTGGCCCTGGCGGACCTCGCGGACTCGGACTGGGTGGGCCAGTACCCGGCCAACCCCTGCCATGACGTGACCCTGTTCGCCTGCGAATCGGCGGGCTTCCAGCCGCGGTTCGTACATTCCTCGGACGATTTCCGGGCCGTGGTGGCCCTGGTCGGCGCGGGGGCGGGGGTGGCGCTGATTCCGCGCTCGGCCCTGCGGGGCATGGACCTCAAGGAGGTCCAGATCCGCCCGGTGACCGGACCCTCGGCCACCCGCCGCGTCTTCGCGGCCACCCGCCGAGGGGCGGAATCCCATCCGCTGATCGCCCCGGTGCTGTCCTCTCTGGCCCGGGAGGCGGGGCGGTTGCCCACGCACTGAACAGGCGGTGAGCTCCGAGCCTGCGAGGGCGTTTCCCGTGCTTTATCCTGGAGGGGATTCTCTGCGCGCCGGTTTCACTGTTCTGTTCGCCGTTCGACTTTGCGAGCGGGGTTACCGTCGTGGATCTCAACACCATCACCGAAGTTGTCCGGCGGCCATCGGACCGGCCCGGCGCGGAATGGCGCGAGGGTGATGCGTGGCTCGCCGGGGGGACCTGGCTGTTCTCGGCGGAGCAGCCGGAACTGCGCCGCCTGATCGACCTGACGGCCTTGCACTGGGATGCGCTGGTGCCGGGCGAGGCGGGGCTGGAGATCGGTGCGACCTGCACCATCCGTGAGCTGTACGCCTTTGCGCCGCGCGATGACTGGATCGCAGGAAGTGTTTTCGCCAAGAGCTGTGAGGCGTTCCTTTCCTCGTTCAAGGTCTGGAACTCGGCGACGGTCGGCGGCAATATCTGTATGTCCCTGCCGGCCGGGCCGATGATCACGATGACCGTTGCCCTGGAAGCCGCATATGAACTGTGGCCCGCCGAGGGGGCGGCGCGCACGGTGGATGCGCTCGATTTCGTGACGGGGAACCACGAGAACATCCTGGCACCGGGGGAGATCCTGAGGCGCGTCCAACTGCCCGCGCATGCCTTGCGCAAACGCGTTGCCCACCGCCGGTTCACCTTGACCCATCTGGGGCGTTCCACCGTCTTTCTGATCGGTACTCAGACACCGGGGACGAATGATCTGATGCTGACGGTCACGGCCGGTACCACGCGGCCCGTGC
Source organism: Streptomyces venezuelae (assembly GCF_008642295.1). GTDB lineage: Bacteria > Actinomycetota > Actinomycetes > Streptomycetales > Streptomycetaceae > Streptomyces > Streptomyces venezuelae_C. Next base: position 6,882,229 of record NZ_CP029190.1, read on the forward strand.
GCCTCGCGTTCGACGACATGCCCGATGCCAGGACCCTTCAGGAGCGGATCGACGCCCTTCCCGACGACCTCTGGTTCGCCGATCCCAACGGGACGCCCGCGCACCGGCACCACCTGACCACGTACTTCGCCGAAGAGATTCGCAGCGAACTCACAGCCGGGGTCTGACATGACGTACACGGTGAACGGCAGGAACTTCGACGAGGAGCCGGACCCCGGTCAGTGCCTGCGGACGTTCCTGCGCTCACTCGGCCACTTCGGGGTCAAGAAGGGCTGCGACGCGGGCGACTGCGGTGCGTGCACGGTGTGGGTGGACGGCGTGCCGGTCCACAGCTGTATCACCCCGGCCTTCCGGGCCGAGGGCCATGAGGTGACGACCATCGAGGGCCTCGGGTCACCCGGCCGACTGCATCCGATGCAGCGTCAGTTCCGTGACGCCCCGGGCTTCCAGTGCGGCTTCTGCACCGCCGGCATGATCATGACCTCGGCCACGTTCACGGAGGCCCAGAAGGACGACCTGCCCAGGGCGTTGAAGGGGAATCTCTGCCGGTGCACCGGCTACCGTGCGATCGAGGACGCCGTGAAGGGCGTCGTCGGCGTGGAGGAGGCCGCGCCCGGCAAGGCCGTCGGGACCAGCGTGGCCGCACCGGCCGCCGAAGACGTGGTGACGGGGCGCGCCGAGTTCACCATGGACGTCCACATGGAGGGGATGCTGCACCTCAAGGTGCTGCACTCGCCCCATGCGCATGCCCGGATCGTGTCCATCGACAAGACGGCCGCTCTGGCCGTGCCCGGTGTGCACCGCGTCTACAGCTGGGAAGACGTTCCGCGCAAGCGCTACACCACCGCCATTCACACCGACCACCTGGTCGATCCGGACGATACTTTCATTCTGGACGACACGGTCCGCTTCGTCGGGCAGCGCGTGGTTGCGGTCGTGGCCGATACGGTCGGGGCGGCGGAGGAAGGCTGCCGGAAGGTCGCCGTCGAGTACGAGGTGCTGCCCGCCGTCTTCGACCCCGAGCGGGCCATGGCCGACGGAGCACCCCAACTGCACGGCTCCGACGATCCGTTCGTCCGCGACCCCGTGCACAATGTGCTGCTGGAGCTCCACTCCCATATCGGTGACGTGGACGCAGGCTTTGCCGCCGCCGATGTGGTCCACGAAGGGACGTACGTCTCTCCGCGGGTCCAGCACGCGCACCTGGAGACCCACGGCTCGATCGCCTGGATGGAGAACGGCCGGCTCAACGTCCGCACCAGCTCGCAGTCGCCCTCGATCGCCAAGGTGAAACTGGAGTACCTCTTCGCCCTGCGCCCGGACCAGGTGCGGGTGTTCTGCAAGCGCATGGGCGGGGGCTTCGGCGGCAAGCAGGAAGTGATCTCGGAGGACCTGGTCGCACTCGCCACCCTGGACCTCGGGCGGCCCGTCTGCTTCGAGTACACCCGCGAGGAGGAGTTCACCACCGCTTCGCCCCGGCATCCGATGGCGCTGACGGTCAAGCTCGGCGCCAAGGCGGACGGCACGCTCACGGCACTCCAGGTCCGCAACGTCTCGAACACCGGCGCCTACGGCAACCACGGTGGCGAGACGCTGTACGCGGGCGGCGCGGCGGTCATGATCTACCGGTGCCCCAACAAGAAGTACGACGCGTACTCGGTGTACACGAACACCGTTCCGAGCGGGGCGCTGCGCGGCTACGGCATGACCCAGCCCGCCTTCGCCGTCGAATCCGCGATGGACGAACTGGCCCGCGCCCTGCACATGGATCCGCTCGAACTGCGGCGCCGCAACATCGTGCGGCCCGGTGAGCCGCTCGTCGCCATGCACGACGGCCCCGACGACGTGATGTTCACCGAGGACGGGCTCGGCAAGTGCATCAACCTGGTGGCCGGCGCCCTGGCCCGTACCGCGGACCAGGCGTCCCCCGGCCCCGAGTGGCTGGTGGGGACCGGTGTGGCGAGCTCACTGCACGAGACCGCGCCCCCGACCGACCACATCTCCGAGGCATGGGTGACCCTCGGTAACGACCTCATCTACGAACTGGCCGTCGGAACATCCGAGTTCGGCGAGGGCACCTCCACCGCGCACGTCCAGATCGCCGCCAACCAGCTGGGCACGACACCGTCCCGCATCCGCCTGGTGCAGTCCGACACCGACCGCACGGGTTTCGACACCGGCGCCTTCGCCAGCGCGGGCCTGTTCGTGGCGGGCAATGCGGTCCTGCGGGCCGCCAACGCCGTGCGCGACCGCATCCTCGAGTTCGCCGCCGCCCACACGGGCGTCCATGTCGTGATGTGCTCGATGGACGACGAAGGCGTGGTCTGCGGCGACCAGCGCATGTCGCTGGCCGAGATCGTCGCCCTGGCCCGGGCCCGCGGCATCCGCTTCACCGCCGCCCGGAAGGCCTACGGCTCACCCCGGAGCGTCACCTCGAACACCCAGGGGTTCCGGATCGCCGTCCACCGGGTGACCGGTGAGATCCGCATCCTCTACAGCGTTCAGGCGACCGACGCGGGCGCGGTCATCAACCCCGCGCAGGTCCGCGGACAGGTCGACGGCGGCGTCGCCCAGGGGATCGGCTTCGCACTGACCGAGAACCACCAGATCGACGCGGACGGCGCCATGGTCAACCCGAACCTCCGCAACTACCGCATCCCCACCTATGCCGATGTCCCGCGCACCGACCTGCTGCTGGTGGACTCCTCCGACTCGGTCGGCCCCATGCGGTCGAAGGGGATGGCGGAATGCTGCATCAACCCGGTGGCCCCGGCGCTGGCGAACGCCCTCCACGATGCCACCGGCGTCCGCTTCCGCGCCCTGCCCCTCACCCCGGAGCGGATCTTCAGCCGGCTCAACGAAGAGCAGTCCGTACAGAGGGCCTGAGCTCATGGACACCGAGAAGCGCGAGTCGGCGACCGTCATCATCGGGCACCGGGTGTTCCCCGGACGGGAGGAGCAGTACGAGGCCTGGCAGAAGGGCGTCAACGCCGCCGCCGCGGCCTACCCGGGACACCTCGGCGCCGAGATATCCCCGCCGACCCCCCTGCAGCCCGACTGGGTCGTGGTCTACCGCTTCGACTCGGTGGCCCATCTCCAGGCCTGGCTCAACAGCTCGACCCGACAGCGCCTCCTCGACATGGCCAAGGACTACTTCGACGGCCCCGCGACCCAGCAGTACATCAGCGGCGGCACCCAGCCGGCCGATCCGCTGGTGACCGTGGTGGTCACCCACCGGGTGCACCCCGCCAGCGTCGACGACTTCCTCGCATGGCAGCGCCATATGAGCGAGGAGGAGAGCAAGTTCGAGGGATTCCGCGGGACGGAGGTCTTCCGCCCGATCGAGGGCCTCCAGGACGAATGGACGACGCTCTACCGGTTCGACAGTGCCGACCACCTCGACGCCTGGCTGACCTCGGAGCAGCGGCAGCGGGTCCTCTCCGAAGGCAAGAAGTTCAGCGACTACAAACTGCGGACGATCGACAACTCGTTCGGCAGCTGGTTCGCCTTCGACGAGAACGGCAAGGAAGCACCACCGCCCTCGGAGACCAAGACCTCCATCGCAGTCTGGGTCGGCCTGTACCCGACCGTCGTGCTGCTGACCCTCGCCCTGTCACCCCTGCACATGCCGCTCTGGCTCGGACTGCTGGTGGGCAACCTGCTGTCGAGCTTCATCATGAGCTTCCTTACGATGCCCTACTACGTGAACCGGCTGCTCAGACGCTGGCTGCGGCCGTCCCCGGACGAACCGCCGAAGCGGACCAACCTGATCGGCCTGGGCATCGTCGCCGTGGTCATGGTGTTCTGGACCGTCGTCTTCTACCTCGTCACCACCCAGTTCTGGACCCTACCGTGAGCCCATCTGGTCGGCGAACCGGACCTGGTCGGCCACGGGCTCGGCGCACATGGCGCGCACCCGAAAAGGCGGGCCTGCACCGCGTCGCCGAGGCCTCGCCGGAACCGGACAACCCCGTCGACGACCGCGCCCACTACGTCTACCGGATCGACCGCCCGGACCGGTAGCTGCTGCTCCGCCGGCCGGTCGACGTCGTGGCGGATCGTCGCCGACGACACGCCCAGTGCCCCGGCCTGTCCCCTATACCGTGCAGGAAAGCGCAAGAATCGCAGGGGTACCGCACAGGCATACGGACTCCAGGGAGCCGGCATGAGTCATGTCGCGTACGAACTGAGCACACAGCCCGACTGCTGGGAACGGGCCGCCGAACTGGCCCCCGCCCACCGGGCGGTACTCCCGCGGCCGGGGGAGCGGACCGCGATCGTCGGCTGTGGCACCTCGTACTACATGGCGCAGGCCGCCGCCGCCCTCCGCGAGGACGCCGGGCAGGGCGAGACCGACGCGTTCGCCGCCTCCGAGTTCCCCCGCCACCGCCGCTACGACCGGGTCCTCGCCCTCACCCGCTCCGGCACCACCACCGAGGTGCTGGACCTGCTGGCCGCCCTCCGCGACACCGGAATCCCCACCACCGCCGTCATCGGCGATCCGGCAACCCCCGTGACGGGCCTCGCCGACGAACTCGTCGTCCTCGACTTCGCCGACGAACAGTCCGTCGTGCAGACCCGGTTCGCCACCACCGCGCTCACCCTCCTCCGGGCCCATGTCGGCCGCCACACCCCGGCCGTGGCCGCCGACGGGCGCGCGGCCCTCGCCGAACCGCTTCCCGAACACCTCGCCGGCTGCCGCCAGTTCACCTTCCTCGGGCGCGGCTGGAGCATCGGCCTCGCCCACGAGGCCGCCCTCAAGATGCGCGAGGCCGCCCTCTCCTGGGCCGAGTCCTACCCCGCCATGGAGTACCGGCACGGGCCCATCAGCGTCTCCGCCCCGGGCACCCTCACCTGGTCGCTGGACGAGGCCCCCGAGGGCCTCGCCGAGCAGGTGACCGGTACCGGCGCCCGGTGGATGGCCGGCCGGCTCGACCCGCTCGCCGAACTGGTCCGGGTGCACCGGCTCGCGCTGGCCGTCGCCGCCCGGCGGGAGCTGGACCCGGACCGGCCGCGCCACCTCACCCGGTCCGTCATCCTCACCGCCGGAGAGGAGGCGGTCCGATGACCCTCGTCTCCACCGGGGACCTGGTCCGGGAGGCAGCCGCCGCCGGCCGGGCCGTTGCCGCCTTCAACATCATCACCCTGGAGCACGCCGAGGCCGTGATCGCCGGAGCCGAACGGACCGGCAGGCCGGTGGTCCTCCAGCTCAGCGAGAACGCCGTCCGGTTCCGCGACGGCCGGCTGCTGCCCATCGCCCTCGCCGCGCGCGCCTGTGCCGAGGCCGCCGCCGTCCCCGTCGGCCTGCACCTCGACCACGTCAAGAGCCCCGAACTGCTGCGCCAGGCTGCCGACGCCGGCTTCGGCTCGGTCATGTACGACGCGGCCCACCTGCCGTACGCCGAGAACCTCGAGACCACCCGGTCCGCCGTGGACTGGGCGCACGCCAACGGGCTGTGGATCGAGGCCGAGCTGGGCGAGGTCGGCGGCAAGAACGGCGCCGCACCCCTGGACCCGCACGCGCCCGGCGCCCGTACCGACCCGGACGAAGCGCGCCGCTTCGTCGCGGACTCCGGGGTGGACGCGCTGGCCGTGGCCATCGGCAGCACCCATGCGATGACGAGCCGTACGGCCGCCCTCGACCACACCCTGCTGGCCCGGCTGGCCAAGGCGGTGGACGTTCCGCTCGTCCTGCACGGCTCCTCCGGGCTGCCGGACTCCGAGCTCGCCGCCGCGGTGGCCGGCGGCATCCGCAAGGTCAACATCGGCACCGCCCTCAATGTGGCCATGACCGAGGCCATCCGCACCCACCTGACCCCGGCGGACCCCCGCCCCTACCTGACGGCCGCCCGTACGGCGATGACGGCGACCGCCGCGGCTATGATCTCGGCGCTGAACTGACGCGAACCGGGAAGGGGGCGGCGAGGATGGCCGACCTGTCAGGCCGCACCTCCACCAGCCGGCGGAGCTTCCTCATCCTGCTGGGCGTCACCGCGCTGCCGGTGCTTCCGGCGGCGGCCGGCTGCGCCGCCCCGGTGGTCGAGGACCACCTGAAGGTCCAGACCCGCACCGAGCCGCTGCGCCTGCGGTTCGCGGCCGTGGGGGAGATGTCCGACCCGCACTGGCTCGGCTACGACATCGACGAAGCCGGCAAGCGGCAGACGATCCCCGGCCAGGACTCGCGCATCCGGATGGTCGGTGTGGCGCGGCTGCCGAAGGGGGCGGTCACCGGCATCCTGCAAAGCGCCCCGCCCGGCGACCGCTTCGAACCGGCCGCCCTCCCGGCCGACATACCCGCACCGCTGGTGCCGCACCTGCCCGTCCGGGACGGCTGGCACGCGAGCACCGGCTACGACGCACGCATCCTGGCCGCACCGGCTGCCCCCGGCAACCCCACCGCCCCGGACACCAACGACCGGGCCGACGGCCGGTTCTTCCTGCACGAGGAGCGGGACCTGGTCTGGTTCGACGTTCTGTACCTGTCCGCCTGAGGGCGCTGCCGGGGGCCGAGAGCCGGGGGCCGAGTAGCGGCCCGCCCCGGAAGGGCGTTCCATGCAGGTAGGGGATCGCGGCAAGGAGGCGCGGCCCGCCATGCGCATCGACGTACACGCCCACCTGTGGACGAAGGGCTACCTCGACCGGCTGGAGCGCCTGGGCAGGACCGATACGGCCACCCAGCGCGGCCTCTGGGCGGATGCCACGGAAGCCGACCTCGGCCACCGGTTCGACGTGCTGGACCGGGCCGGGATCGACCTCCAGGTGCTTTCCCTGCCCCCGCAGTCGCCGCACCTCACCGACGAGGCCCAGGCCGTGGCTCTGGCCCGGGACGCCAACGATGCGTATGCCCGCCTGGTCGCCGACCTGCCGGACCGGTTCCGCGCCTTCGCGGCGCTGCCGCTGCCGCACACCGACGCGGCCCTGCGGGAGCTCGCCCGGGCCATGGACGAGCTCGGCATGCCGGGCGCCGCCGTCACCACGACCGTATGCGGCCGGACGCTGGCCGACCCCGCCTTCCACCCGCTGTACGAGGAGCTCGACCGGCGCGCCGGTGTCCTCTACATCCACCCCCAGGGCGAGGGCGCGGCCTCGCCGCTGATCACCGGACACCGGATGACCTGGATGGTCGGGGCGCCGGTGGAGGACACGGTCGCCGTCATGCACCTGGTCCTGGCCGGGCTCCCCAGCCGGTACCCCGGCATGCGGATCCTGGCCTCCCACTTCGGCGGGGCCCTCCCGATGCTGGTGCGCCGCCTCGACGACCACCTCGCCTTCGAGTCCCCGGACACCCCCGAACGGCCCTCGCTGGCGGTCCGGCGGCTCTGGTACGACACCGTGGGACACGCCCACCCGCCCGCACTGCGCGCCGCCGCGGACTCCTTCGGCACGGACCGCCTGGTCCTGGGCACGGACTACCCGTACGAGGACGGCGACCAACTGGTGCGCGCCGTCTCCTACATCACGGATTCCGGCCTCCCGGAGCAGGCCGTCGCCGCCATCCTCGACACGAACGCCCCCCGGCTGCTCGGCCTCACCCCCTGAGGCCGCTGGGGCCCTTCCGCATTCTTGTAACAGGTTCTACTCTGTGCGCCGCCACCGCAGCACCGCAGCCAGCCTTACGGAGGGGCCGTGCACCTCGAATACACGCCTGAGCAGCAGCAGTTGCGCGCCGAGCTGCGTGCCTACTTCGCCGAGCTCGTGCCGGACGACGTCTACGAGCGGTACCAGGACCCGGCGGCACAGAAGCGGTTCTACCGGGAGACCATCCGCAGGCTCGGCGCCGACGGGTGGCTCGGCGTCGGATGGCCGAAGGAGTACGGCGGGCGCGGGATGTCCCCGATGGACCAGTTCATCTTCTTCGACGAGGCCGCTCAGGCCGTCGTACCGCTGCCGCTGATGGCGCTCAACACCGTGGGCCCCACGATCATGCAGTTCGGCACCGAGGAGCAGAAGGCCTACTTCCTGCCCCGCATCCTCTCCGGCGAGATCGACTTCGCCATCGGCTACAGCGAGCCCGACGCCGGCACCGACCTCGCCGCCCTCAAGTGCCGGGCGGTGCGCGAGGGCGATGAGGAGACCGGCAGCTACCTCGTCAACGGGCAGAAGATCTGGACCACCAACGGCGACACCGCCGACTGGGTCTGGCTGGCCGTGCGCACCGACCCCGACGCGCCCGCCCACAAGGGCATCACCATGCTCCTGGTCCCCACCTCCGACCCGGGTTACTCCTGCACCCTCATCAACACCCTCGCCTCACACGACACCACCGCCAGCTATTACGAGAACATCCGGGTCCCCGCGAGCCGCCGCGTCGGCCCGGAGAACAAGGGCTGGCGGCTGATCACCAACCAGCTCAACCACGAGCGGGTCACCCTGGCCGCGCACGGCACCATGGCGATCCGGGCCCTGCACGACGTCCAGCGCTGGGCCGCCGGGACCAAACTCGCCGACGGCCGCCGGGTGATCGACCTTGGCTGGGTGAGGGGCCGGCTCGCGCGCACCCACACCCGGCTCGACGCCATGAAGCTGCTCAACTGGCAGATGGTGAACGCCGTCCAGGACGGCACCCTCACCCCGCAGGACGCCTCCGCCGTCAAGGTCTACGGCTCCGAGGCCCGCCGCGATGCCTACGCCTGGCTGATGGAGGTCGTCGGCGCGGCGGGCCCCCTGAAGGACGGCTCCGCCGGAGCCGTCCTCCACGGCGAACTCGAACGCGGCTACCGCAGCGCCGTCATCTTCACCTTCGGCGGCGGCAACAACGAGATCCAGCGCGAGATCATCTCCTGGATCGGCCTGGGCATGCCCCGCGTCCGCCGCTGACCGGGCCGGCCGGCCGGCGGGCCGGCCCGGTCAGCCCGCTCGGCCGGTCAGGCGCGGCAGCGGAACATCTCCAGGGGCGGGTGCGCGACCAGGTCCGCCCAGAACTCCTCGCCGAACTCACGGATACCGGCTTCGGACACCTGGAGCGGAACCCACTCCACCGCACTGAACCCGGCCGCCTGCAGGCACTTCTCGTAGACATCGCGGCGCGGGGCCGAGCTGATGATGGTGATCGGCTCCGGCTCGAGGAGAGCGGTGACCCGTACCCGCGTACCCGTCTCGATCTCCTCCTCGACCGGCTCGCAGAGGAACCCGTAGGTGTCCAGGGAGGCGCAGTCGAACCCGTAGTCGGGCTTCTGGGCGAGCACGAAGAACTCCCCGCCCGGCACCAGGCTCCGGTGGATGTTGCGGCACATCCGCTCCATCGCCGCGATGTCCTCGGCGTAGTTGAGACACTGCACGCCCAGCGCGATGTCGAAGCGCCGTTCGAAGGGGCGCAGTTCGCCCACGTCCCCGACCTCGTACTGCACACCCAGCGGCTCGCGCTGCTCGATCTCCTGGGCGGCGGCGATCATCTCGACGGAGATGTCGACCCCGAGGACATCCGTGGCCCCGCGCCGCTTGAACTCCCTGCTGTAGAAACCGGTTCCGCACGCCAGGTCGAGAACCGACCTGCCGGTCACGTCCCCGACCATGCCGAGGAAGCTCGGCACCTCACCGAAACGCGTCAGCGGCAGGGCCTTGAACCCCTCGAACGCCTCGCCGATCCCGTCGTACTGCTGCCCGCTCATGGGGCTCCCCCTTCGGTACGTCGTGCCTCGTCCGGCACGTGCGGAAAGTCTGCGCCGCCGGTCTCCGGCCGCCGTATTGGCAGATAGCACAAGAATCTGACGGGGCGTCGCTCGTATCACCCAACACTCCGGATGTCGCACTCGGGCGGGTGACCTCCCGTGACCACATGATCATTCGCTCAATGGGCAGGGCGGACCGCACGAGTCGGCGAACGAACGAGCAGCAAACGCGGAGTGGATGTGAGTGGACGTGAGTGGTAGGTCCGTGCGGTGGGGGGCGACGGCCGGCATCGCCGTCGTCATGGCTGCGGGGCTCCCCGCCGGGGCGGCGCAGGCCGATGACATCACCGTCATCCACGCGCCCGGCCTCACGCTGATCAGACACCTGGAGCTCGACGACCCCATGGAGGACGTGCTCGAACACACCCTGAACTTCGGCAACGGCCCCAAAGGGGACTGAACCTCCTCGTACGATGGACCGGTGGGGACCGCGAGCGACGCCGACCCCGGGCTCTACGGGCCGGCGTCCGTGACCTGGCAGTGCCACGGCGATCCGATGATGTGGATCGCCGGAGTCCGTGCGCTCTACCTCCAGGCCCTGCACCCCCGGGCCGTCCGCGGAGTGCTGGCCAACAGCGACTTCCGGCAGGACACCTGGGGCCGGCTGCTGCGCACCGCCGACTTCGTCGGCACCCTCACCTACGGCACCACGGAAGCCGCCGAACAGGCCGGAGCCAGGGTCCGGAAGATCCACCGGACCCTGTCCGCCACCGATCCGGCCACCGGCGCGGCCTTCCCGCTGGACGACCCCGAGCTCCTCCTCTGGGTCCACTGCGCACAGATCGACTCCTTCCTGCACGTCCTGCGCCGCTCCGGGGTCCCGCTCACCCCCGCCCAGGCCGACCGCTACGTCGACGAGAACCGGGTCAACGCCCGACTGGTCGGCCTCGACCCCGCCGAGGTGCCCGCCACCACCGCCGAGCTCGCCGGTTACTTTGAGAAGGTCCGCCCGCAGCTCGCCGCCGGAGCCGATGCCGCCGACGTCGACGCCTTCCTGCGCCGGCCGCCCGTACACCCGCTCCTCGCGCCCGTCCGGGCCGTGCTGTGGCGGCCCCTCGCCGCGCTCGCGTACGGATCGCTGCCCCCGTATGCGCACCGGCTGTACGGCCGGCCCGCACTCGCCCCGCGCAGCGTCACCCGCCGCCTGCGCCTCACCGGGCGCTTGCTGCGCAGCATTCCCGCAGGTCTGCGCTGGCAGCTGCCGCCAGGTCACATCTTGAAAGCGATGCGTCGCCTGGGCCCCACCAGCCGCCCCTCGACGTACACACTGCGCAGAGCGGCGGCCATACTGGACGGGCCGGGGAGGGCATGAGCGCACAGCACGACAACGGGGGCGGCACCAGGAGATGGCGGAGAGCAGACTGATCCATGGCCGTTACCGGTCACTCGACCTGATCGGCCGGGGCGGTATGGGCGAGGTGTGGCGGGCCCGCGACGAGTCGCTCGGCCGCCATGTCGCGGTCAAATGCCTCAAGCCGCTCGGTCCGGAACAGGATGCCCATTTCACCCAGGTGCTGCGGGAACGCTTCCGGCGCGAGGCGCGGGTGGCGGCCTCCCTCCAGCATCGCGGTGTCACCGTGGTCCACGACTTCGGTGACGAGAGCGCCTCCGGCGGCATGCTCTTCCTCGTCATGGAACTGCTGGAGGGGCGCAACCTCAGCCAGCTGATGGAGGACAACGGCCGCCGCCCGCTGCCGGTGGACGTGGTCGTGGACATTGCCGAACAGGTCGCCGCCGCCCTCGCCTACACCCACGAACAGGGTGTGGTGCACCGGGACCTCAAGCCCGCCAACATCATGCGGCTGACCGACGGCACCGTGAAGATCTGCGACTTCGGCATCGCCCGCCTCGCCCACGACATCGGATTCACCGCCAAACTCACCGGCGGCGGCATGGCCATGGGCACCCCGCACTACATGTCCCCCGAGCAGATCGCGGGCGGCGAGGTCGACCACAGCAGCGACCTCTACTCGCTGGGCTGTGTGCTGTACGAGATCGCCACCGGAGCCCCGCCGTTCGACCTCGGCGACTCCTGGTCCGTGCTGGTCGGCCACCGCGACACCCCGCCCGTGCCGCTGCGCGAGCACCGGCCCGAGCTGCCCGAGCACTTCGAACGGGTGGTGCTGGACCTGCTCGCCAAGCGGCCGGAGGACCGGCCCGCCGACGCCCGGCGGCTGCACACCCGGCTGGCGGAGGCCCGCCGGGGCCCCCGGGCCACGGCGGCGCAGGCGCCCGCCCTGCCCGCCTGGGCCCACGGGATGACCGCCGGCCGCAAGGCGGGCCTCCAGGCACGCCCGGGCAGCGGCACCTGGGCGGTCCTGACCGGCTCCTGGACCGCCGCCCTCCCGGCCCCGGCCGCGATTCCCGGGCCCGGTCCCGACCCCGGTTCCGGGCCCGGTTCCGGCCCGGGCCCAGTTCAGGCGCCGGTCCCGGCCGTGGGCCCGGGCCCGGCGCCCGCCTTCCCGACGGGCCACGGCCACGGCCCCGGCCCGGCCCGGCCCGACGCCGCCGAGGACCCGCGCCTCACCGCACCGTACGGAGTGCCCCGCGGCCTCGGCCCGGACCACCCCGACACCCTCACCGCCCGCTACGAGGCCGCCGCAGCCCTCAGCCGGGCCGGCCGCCCCGCCGACGCGCTGACCGAGTACCGGGAGGTCGCCCGGATCCGCGACCGGGTCCTCGGCGCGGACCACCCCGACAGCCTGGCCGTACGCCAGGAGATCGGGTACGTCCTGGGCCAGCTCGGCCGCTACCAGCAGGCCCACGACGTGTACGCGGGGGTGCTCGCGGCCCGCGAGCGCAGCATGGGAGCCGAGCACCCCGACACCCTGCTCTGCCACCACAACCTGGTCTGCACCCTCGGCCGCCTCGGCCGGCACGCCGATGCCCACCGGGCCGCCGGCGCGGTGGCCGACGCCCGCGCCCGGGTGCTCGGCCCCGACCACCCGGACACCCTGCTGACCCGCTACGAGGCGGCCTACGCCCTGGGCCAGCTCGGCTGCTGGGACGAGGCCCTGGAGGGGTACCGCCAGGTCGCCGCCGCCCGCGAACGCAGCCTGGGCCGCGACCACCCCGACACCCTGGCCGCCCGCTACGAGGTCGGCATAGCGCTGGGCCGGCTCGGCCTCGGCCCCGAGGCCCTGGACCTGTTCCGGTCGCTGGTTCGCGACCGCACCCGGGCCTACGGCGCCGCCGACCCCGAGACCCTCCGCGCCCGCCATGTCCTCGGCGTCAACCTGGGCCGGCTCGCCCGCTGGGAGGAGGCCCTGGCCGAGGCCCGGGAGGTCGGGGCGCTGCGCGCCAAGGTGCTCGGCGCCGGACACCCCGACACCCTGGTGAGCCGCCGCGAGGTCGCGGTCGGCCTGGGCTGGCTCGGCCGCTGGGAGGAGGCGCTGCCGCTGTACCGGGAGGTCGCCGGGGTGCGGGACCGGGCGCTGGGCGCCGACCACCCGGACACCCTGGACGCGCTCGGCGACGAGGCGTACTGCCTGGAACGCCTGGGCCTGGCCGCGGAGGCCGCCGCGCTCCGGGACCGCATCGCGGACCTCCGCGGCCAGGGCTTCGCCTACGGCAGCGCGCTCCCGCCGGCCGTGGGCGCCTGATCCCCGGTCGATCATGAACCGGTCATCTGAGTACCCGTACTCAGGCATGCGGCGGCCCGTGGAACCAGGATGGGGTGCCGGGGTATCTCACCGAGGGGGACGGCAGGCATGGATGTGACGGTGGCGGAACACGGCAGCGGTCGCGCGGCGCTCAGACCGCTGGTCCGGCCCGCCGGCGTGGGCGCCCTGCTCGGCCTCGGATGGCTGCTGCTCCTCGTCCTGCCCTGGGACTCCGACGACCTCTGCCGGAGCGAGGAGCCCTGGGGCTGCCTGGGGGTGGGTCTGCTGCTGCTCGGCACCGTACCGGCCGCCGCCGCCCTGCTGGGATGGGGGCTGCTGCGGATCGCCGGGGTGCGCCCCGCCTGGCGGGTGGCTGCCGCGGGCGCGCTGCTGGGAGTGCTGGCGGCCGTCCTGTGGTCCCGGGCCTCCGGCGGGACCCCCGGGGGCACGGTGGCGATGCCGCTCCTGCTGGCCGCGGCGTACGCGGTGGCGGCGGCCGTGGCGCTGCCCGGTGCCGGATCCCTCCGGCGCTGGGGGGTGCTCGCCGCCGCCGTCCTGCTGCTCTGGCCGTTGTCGGGCGTGCTCGGCTCGCAGCGCCTCGCCGAGGGCAGGACCGCGGAGCTGGCCGGTTCCCCCGTCCCGCTGCTGGCACCCGAGGTGGACGGCTACCGGATCCACTTCGCCTCGGGCGGGAAGCACACCGACACCTTCCGCTACCTGCTGCTGCCTCCATCGGTGCAGACCGGTGCCGCCGACCGGGAGGAACACGGGATCTGGGTCACCGTCGCACCGCCCGTCGCCGGATTCGCACCCCCGGGTGTCTGCGAGGTCGACATGACCTCCGGCCGCCTCGACGCCGCTCCGTGCGAACAGGTCGCCCCGGAGACCTGGCGCTCGTCGAGAAACGGCAACACCACGTACATCGCCCGGCGCCAGGGCGTCATCGTGGCCCTGTCCACCATCGGCCCGCGCGTCCCCGACCGTGACCTGCGGGCCATCGCCGATTCGCTCGCGGTGCGCAGCCCCGGCTTCTTCGGCTGAGCCGGAGGAGCCCTGGCCCGCGGGCCGCCGCCGTGTTACCAAGAGCCATGACGAACTGGAGTGCCGGGAGGGCCCGGGGATTCGCGCGGGACGTGTACGACGCCGTCATCGTCGGCGGTGGCCACAACGGTCTGGTCGCGGCGGCCTATCTGGCCCGCGCCGGGCAGTCCGTCCTGGTGCTCGAACGGCTCGGGCACACCGGCGGTGCCGCCGTCTCCACCCGCCCGTTCCCGGGCGTGGACGCGCGGCTGTCCCGCTACTCCTACCTGGTCTCGCTGCTGCCGGCGAAGATCGTACGGGAGCTGAAGCTGCGGTTCGCGGTCCGCGAGCGCACGGTCTCCTCGTACACCCCCGCCGTCCGGGACGGGCGGCCCACCGGCCTGCTGGTCGGCGGCGGCGAAACCCGGACCAGGGAGTCCTTCGTCCGGCTGACCGGCTCGGACCGGGAGTACGAGCGGTGGCGGGCCTTCTACGCGATGACCGCGCGGGTCGCCGAACAGGTCTTCCCCACGCTCACCGAACCCCTGCCCTCCCGGGCCGCCCTGCGGGAGCGGATCGGGGACGAGACGGCCTGGCGGACCCTGTTCGAAGAACCCCTCGGACGGACCATCGAGGAGCGGTTCACCGACGACCTGGTCCGGGGCGTGGTGCTCACGGACGGCCTGATCGGCACCTTCGCCGACGCCCATGACCCCTCGCTGGCCCAGAACCGCTGCTTCCTCTACCACGTGATCGGGGGCGGCACCGGGGACTGGAACGTACCGGTCGGCGGTATGGGTGCCCTGACCGATGCACTGGCGGAGGCCGCCCGGTCGGCCGGCGCCGAGATCGTCACCGGCCACGAGGCCGTACGGATCGACACCGACGGGGTCACCGCCGCCGAGGTGACCTTCCGTACGGCGGTCGGCGAAGGCCGGGTGACCGGGCGGCGGGTGCTGGTGAACGCCTCGCCCCGGGACCTCGCCGGTCTGCTGGGCACCGCCCCGCCGCGTCCCGCCGAGGGCGCCCAGCTGAAGGTCAACATGCTGCTGCGCCGGCTGCCCCGGCTGAAGGACACCTCGGTCGACCCGCGGGAGGCCTTCGCGGGCACCTTCCACATCGGCGAGGGGTACGCCGAACTCGCCCGGGCCTACGGGCAGGCGGCGGCCGGGGAACTGCCCTCCGCCCCGCCGTCGGAGATCTACTGCCACTCGCTGACCGATCCGGGGATCCTGGCACCGGACCTGGTGGAGCAGGGGTACCAGACGCTCACCCTGTTCGGACTGCACACCCCGGCCCGGCTGTTCGAGAAGCACGCCGGCGGGGCGGCGGAGGCGAAGGAGATCCTGCTGGCGGCCACCCTGGCACAGCTCGACGCACATCTGGCCGAGCCGATCGCCGACTGCCTGGCCGAGGACGCGGACGGCCGGCCCTGTATCGAGGCGAAGACCCCGCTGGACCTGGAGCGTGAACTGCGGCTGCCGGGCGGGAACATCTTCCACCGGGACCTGTCCTGGCCCTACCGGGCGGAGGAGGAGCCGGACCCGGGCCGGTGGGGGGTGGAGACGGAACACCGCACGGTGCTGCTCTGCGGGGCGGGTGCGGTACGGGGCGGCGGGGTCAGCGGGATCCCGGGCCACAATGCGGCGATGGCGGTACTGGGGCGGTAGGCCGGGCCGGGCCGGGAAGCCGCGCCGGGCGGCGCGGCGCTGCTCGGCGGAAAACCGGTGGAACGGCGTCGCCGTGCGGCTTACCGTGCTGCCTCATACGTCGTCGAGTAGAAGGCAGGCCTGTGTACACCCTGTGAGTCACCCGAGAGCTGATCGGTCGCGCGTCGCGCATCTGCGCGCCGTGCTGCTTCCTGCTGCGGATTTCTCACTGAAACCGGTGTACACCTGTGCTCAACACCTGGGTGGTCACTCCCACCTGCCTGCCCCTTGTCCGCCGTCGTTGCCCCGCGTGCCGGTCCGGCCGCTTCCGGGCGAGCGGCAAGTTCCGCGTCAACGCAAACCACAAGGCGCTCGACGCCTGGCTCCTCGTCCTCTGCACCGGATGCGGGGACACGGCGAAGCTCACGGTCTTCGAGCGGGCTCACGTCCGCTCCGTCCGCCCGGAGCTGCTGGACCGGCTGCACGACAACGACCACGGCCTGACCGCCGAGTTGCTCCAGGACCCGGTCCTGCAGCGTCGCAACCGCATTGCCCTCGACTGGGACGGTGCCTGGCGGCTGGACACCGGCGGCGACACTGGCGGCTCGAACCCCTCGGACCACGAGGTGATCGACGTCTCGGTCCGTTTCGCGGCCCGGATACCGGTCCGGCCGGTCCGGCTCATCGCCGAGGGGTGCGGTCTCACCCGGGCCGAGGTCGATCGGCTGATCGCGGAGGGGAGTCTGGTCTCGGCGGTCCGGCTGCGCGCCAGGCTCTCCGGTGACTTCACCTTCGTGCTCAAGCGCTGATTTCGCGTCAACTCCCCCTTCCGCGACCTGAACCGACAGCTCGCGGAAGGGGGGATGTCACACCCACGGGATAGCGTGTGCGCGACTGCCTCGACCACTCAACTACCTTTGTGGAGAAGGAACATGCGCATATCAGCAGCCCTGCCCGCCGCCCTTGTCCTGACCGCCGCGATGCTGGCGGGAGGGGCGGCCCCGGCCGCCGCCGAGGCCCCCCTCCTCACGGTCGACCTGGAGGCCGGTGCCAACCACCACCGCAACACCGCGAAGGTGACCTACGAGCGCGTCCCCGGCGCGGCGAACTCCGTCAGGATCACCTATGTGCTGATCACCGCCGGCGAGCGGGACTGCGCCTGGGTCCAGTGGAACGACCCGAATTCCAGCAGCTGGGACGGCTGGACCTCCCTCACCCCCGAGCCCTCGTGTTACGGCATCGGCATGGGCGAGCCGCGCGATCTCGTCATCTCGGCCCCGCCGGGCCACCCGCTCAAGGTGCGCCTGGCCGCCGACCACGGCAACTCCCAGTGGGTGCACAAGGACATCGCAAAGCTCTAGCCGCGCCGGGCTGTCGGAGGACGGGGGCCGGGCGGCAGGCCGGGCCCGCCCCCGGCCCCCGTCCCCGGGCCTCACACCCGGTTCAGGGTGAGCCCGAGCCGTTTGATGGTCAGGGTCCGGTCGGTGACGACCACGTCGGTGTCCGTGCAGCGGGCCGAGCCGAGCCGGTCCCGGACCAGCTGCCGCAGGGCGGGGTGTTGTGTGCCGAGGTCGTCGAGGACGGACTGCGGGATCTCGACGTTGCCGTAGAAGTGCCGTGGCTGCGCGGTGAGTCCGCGCGCCTGGACGCTCTGGCGCAGGCCGTCGACCGTGTGCAGGGTGACTCGCAGCTCCCCGTCCCCCGCCCGCAGCACCAGGGGCGTGTCCTCGACCGCGAGGTCGAACGCGTCGATGCGGGCGGTGACTTCACCGTCCGTCCCGGCGTAGTCGTACGGCGAGGGCGCTGCGAGGGTGTCCGCGGAGCGGTCGTCGGGGGTGTTCTGGAGCAGCGCGCCGGCCAGCGGCGCGCCCGTCGCCGTGAACGTCCATGCGGCGTCGGTCAGGGCCTTGTGCCAGTACCCGGTGACGCCCCGGTCCCTGCCCTCGATGCGCAGTTCACGCGCGTCCGACCCGCGGCCGGTCTTGTGGACCGAGATCCGGTCGGTGATCTCCCCGGAGGCGGGGACCTTGGGCTGGTGCACCCAGCCGGGCGCCGGCAGCTGGATCTTCGGGAACACGGCCCCGCGCTGGTCCTCGTAGGAGTAGCCGAAGAAGACCCGGTCCGCGCCCGAGATGTCGAAGTCGTACAGCCGCGTGTACAGGTCGCCGTAGCGGTTGACCACGAGCGAGGTGGAGGCCGCGGTGGACAGCGCCCGGGCCTGGAACCGGCCGCGAAGCGGGGTGGCCATCTCGTAGCTGTGGTCGGCGGGCAGCCAGGGGTCCACGTACCTGATCCGGCTCCCGTCGGGGCTCAGTGCGAAGACGTGGGAGACCTTCGCGCCGCCGACCGGGTGGTCGTTGCCCGCGGTGTCGCGCCACACCCGGTCCTCGCCGGGGGAGAGCACCGACCAGGTCCAGCGGGCCGAACCGTACGGAACGGTGTTGCCATCGCCCAGCCACAACGGAGTGCCGTACCGGTGCGTCCAGTTCCAGGTCCAGGGCGCGTTCAGCGCGTGGTCCATGGTGTAGATGCGGCCCCCGTCGTCGACCGCGGCCAGCTCGTCGTCGTCCACGGAGATGCCGGTGATCCGGCCGGCCAGGCAGTCCGGAAGCGCCATGGTCCGCCAACCCCCGCTGGCAGCAGCCTCCTTGACGTACATCCGGCCCTCGCGCAGGGCGAACGACCAGCGTCGGTGAAGGTCTCCGCGGTCCCGCGCAGATGGACCTGCGCCGGCAGTTCCACGGTCGCGGGCGGTAAGGCGTCCAGGCCCAGGGTGCTGTCGCCGGGTATCAGGTCGGCCAGTCCCGCGGTGCCGACCGGACGGCAGGGGCCGTCCGCGGCTGCCGCACTGGCGGGGGTGAGGGCGCCAACGGCAAGGAGGGTCGCGGCTCATGCGTGACGCAGCATGTCAGATCCATCCCAGGAAGACGAAGACGGTGAGGGCGCCGGGAGCTGGAGTCTCGCAGCGGGCCGCCCAAAAGTTGAAGAGTGCTCAACATTACTATTTAGTAACATGATGCGGCGGGCGCGGGGCGACCCGGTTTGCTAGCTACTGAGGCGGTGGGGGAAGGGGAGGTAGGCGAGGCCGGTCAGCAGGGCGAGGCCGGCTGCGCCCAGCAGCAGGATGTGGACCGGCACACCGTGGTGGAGGCAGGCGGCGCCGACGAGCCCGCCGGCGAACATGGCGACCACGGATCCGGCACGGCGGGCGGTGGCCCCCCGGGTGTGGCCGAAGGCGGGGTCGTGCCCGAGCAGCGATCCGCCGACGAAGGCGGTCATGGCCCGGGTCACCAGGGTGGTCGGCATGTCCGGCACGCTCACCCGCATGGCGGTGACATTGCGTACGCCCATCGCCGCCGACAGCACCGCGATCGTGGCCAGATGGCGGCCGGACGGGGCACTGCGGACGGGTTCCAGTCCCCAGGCGGTCACGGCGGCCACCGCCACCATGCCCGCCTCCCAGAGCAGGGCGATCAGGAACCAGCGGAACCGCTGCTCCTCCAGTCGCCACTCCACGCGGGCGCCGGCCACCGCGCCCACGACGAACGCGACGAGGGAGGTGGCCGGGGCCACCGTCGACAGGCCGCCGGCGCCGACCGTGCCGAAGGCGAAGAAGAGCACATTGCCGGTCTGCATGGCGGTGAAGACCGGCCCCAGCGCGAGCAGGCTGGCCGCCTCCAGCATGCCGGTGGCCAGGGTGAGCACGGCCATCAGCACGGCCAGTGCGCCCGCCGGTCTGCCCGCCGGATTGCCCGCCGGTCCGGCCGCCGGTTTGCCCGCCTGCACGTCGCCTCCCGCGGTCGGGGACGGGGTTCTGCCTGTTCCCGCTGCGGTCAGTGTCCGGGCTGGGTGCCATGGGCCCCCGGCCCGGCGCGCCCGGCCGGCGGGGATGCCGTTCAGTCGGCCGAACGGTGCCAGCCGTGCGCCTCGATGCGGGCCGCGTCGGCGGGCCGGTCCTCGGCGAAGAGGAGCCCGGCCGGTTCGGCGACGCGCAGCACGTCCACGTACACGCCGCGGCCCACGTAGCGGCCGGTGGCGGTGTGGCGGAACCGCAGGTGTACGGGGCGGCCGGCCCAGCCGGCGAGGGGGGCTTCCAGCCGGTGCCACAGCCGGCCGGACCAGCCGCCGGTCCGGCCGTCGGGCCACTGCTCGGGGCTGCCGCCGGTGGTCCGTACGGTACTGAAGGGGAGCGGCAGCCAGGGGCCGTCGGGGCCGGCGGCGGCTTCGAGGTGCAGGGCGCCCTCGTCCGGGACGGTGTCCCACCAGACGGCGCAGCGCAGCCGGGCCCGGTCGGTGGCCGGGGTGAGCGGGGGCAGGGTGAGGGTGCCGGAGGCGGCCGGGGTCATGCCGGAGAACCAGGCCGGGCCGCCGTGCCGGGTGCGGACCGGGACGGCGCGGGCGAAGGCGTTGCCGACGGCCACCCGGGGCGCGCTGCCGGCCCGCCAGGTGCGGACCGGGTGGACGGAGTTGCCCAGCAGGATCAGGAAGGAGTCGGTGGAGGGGTCGAGGACCAGGGAGGTGCCGGTGAAGCCGGTGTGCCCGGCCGAGTGCGGGGTGGCCATGGCGCCCATGTACCAGTGCTGGTAGAGCTCGAAGCCGAGGCCGTGGTCGTCTCCGGGGAACGCGGTGTTGAAGTCGGTGAAGAGCAGTTCGACGGAGGCGGGGCGCAGGATGCGCTTGCCCGCGTAGACGCCGCCGTCGAGCAGGGCGCGGGCCAGGACGGCGAGGTCCCAGGCGGTGCCGAAGACGCCGGCGTGCCCGGCGACGCCGCCGAGGGCGTACGCGTTCTCGTCGTGGACGCTGCCCCAGACCAGGCCGCGGTCCAGGCCGGACCAGGGCGGGCGCTGGATCTCGGTGGCGGCGGTGATCCGGCGCCAGGAGAGCGGTGGGTTGTACCGCGTGCGGTGCATACCGAGCGGAGCAGTGATCTCGTTGTGGAGCAGCACATCCAGAGTGCGACCGGTGATCCGTTCGAGGAGCAGCTGGAGTGCGATCAGGTTCAGGTCCGAATAGCGGTACACGGTCCCCGGGGTGTCCTGCGGGCGCACCGACCACAGCAGCCGCAGCTGCCCCTCCCGGGTCGGCTCCTGGTAGAACGGCGCCCACGAGCGCAGCCCCGAGGTGTGGGTGAGGAGCTGACGGACCGTGATCAGCTCCTTGCCGCCCCCGGTGAACTCGGGAAGGTACCGGCGCACCGGCGCCTCCAGCTCCAGGCGCCCCCGCTCCATCTGCTGCACCGCCAGGACCGAGGTGAACAGTTTGGTCAGCGAGGCCAGGTCGAAGACCGTGTCCTCGGCCATCGTGATCCGCTCGGCCGCCGGGAACTCCCGGGCCCGCTCGGTCCGCCCGTCGTAGTCGGCGTATCGGACGGCGTCGCCCATCGCCCGGTGCAGGGCCACCGTCCGCCCCCGGCCCGCGAGGACCACCGCGCCCGCGTAGTACGGGTGCACCGGCGACGGGCCGAGGAAGCGCCGGGCCGCGTCCACGGCCGCCTCCAGGTGCCGTTCCAGCAGCCCGGCCTGGCGGGCGGAGCCGTACCGCAGGCGCAGGCCCTGGAGGGCCCGCCGCTCGGCCGGATTCCCCATCGCCCCGGCGGCGCCGGGCACGACGGTTCCGAGCAGCAACACCCCGCCCAGTGCCAGCAATCGGGCCCCCAGCCGCCGCCGGCTCAGCCCGGCCGGGAGCGCCGCAGCCCCGTCCGCCGCAGCCCCGTCCGCCGCTCCGGTTGCCCCCGTGTTCTCGCCCATGCCCGGGCCCTCCTGTCCTTTCGTCGCGCACGTTAACGGTTATCTGCCCGCCCGCCCGCAGTCCCCGCCCGGGCCGCCCCGTAAAGAATCTGACACTGCATCAGAAAATCTCTTCCCTCGGCCGCCGCGCTACGGCATCCTGCCGCCCATGGAGACGGAGCTGAGCAGGAAACTGGGAGTCGAGCACGCCATCTTCGGCTTCACCCCCTTCCCGGCGGTGGCCGCGGCCATCACCCGCGCCGGCGGTTTCGGCGTCCTCGGCGCGGTCCGCTACACCGCCCCCGACGACCTCAAACGCGACCTCGACTGGATGCAGGACCACACCGGGGGCAAGCCCTACGGCCTGGACGTGGTCATGCCCGCCAAGAAGGCCGTGGACGGGGTGACCGAGGCCGACATCGAAGCCATGATCCCCGCCGAGCACCGCGCCTTCGTCCGGGACACCCTCGCCAAACACGGCGTCCCCGAGCTCCCCGAGGGCGAGGCCTCCGGCTGGCGGATCACCGGATGGATGGAACAGGTCGCCCGCAACCAGCTCGACGTCGCCTTCGACTACCCCATCAAACTCCTGGCGAACGCGCTCGGTTCCCCGCCCGTCGACGTCATCCGGCGCGCCCACGACCACGGGGTCCTGGTCGCCGCCCTCGCCGGAAGTGCCAAACACGCCCGCCGGCACGCCGAGGCCGGCATCGACATCGTCGTCGCCCAGGGGTACGAGGCCGGCGGCCACACCGGCGAGATCGCCACCATGGTCCTGGTCCCGGAGATCGCCGAGGCGGTCGCCCCGCTTCCGGTGCTCGCCGCCGGCGGCATCGGCAGCGGCGAACAGATCGCCGCCGGACTGGCCCTCGGCGCCCAGGGCGCCTGGCTCGGCTCGCTCTGGCTCACCACCACCGAGGCCGACCTCCACTCCCGCGCCCTCACCGAGAAACTGCTCGCCGCCGGCTCCGGCGACACCGTCCGCTCCCGGGCCCTCACCGGCAAGCCCGCCCGCCAGCTGCGCACCGAGTGGACCGATGCCTGGGACGATCCCAGCGGCCCGGGAGCCCTCCCCATGCCGCTCCAGGGCCTGCTGGTCGCCGAGGCCGTCTCACGGATCCAGAAGTACGAGGTCCAGCCCCTGCTCGGCACCCCGGTGGGCCAGATCGTCGGCCGGATGACCACCGAACGCAGCGTCCAGGCCGTCTTCGACGACCTCACCCGCGGTTTCGAGCAGGCCGTCGACCGCATCAACCGCATCGCCGGACGTTCCTGACGAGCCCGAGGAGTGTGCCCGCCATGACCGACACCAAGATGCCGAACGGATTCTGGGCCCAGGCCGCCGCCGACCCCGACCGCGTCGTGCTCACCGCTCCGGACGGAGAGCAGTGGACCGCCGGCCGGCTGCACGCCGATGTCAACCGCCTGGTCCACGGCCTGCGCGCGGCCGGCCTGGAACGCGGCGACGCCTTCGCCGCCGTCCTGCCCAACGGCGTCGAGTTCTTCACCGCCTACCTCGCCGCCTCCCAGGCCGGCTTCTACCTCGTCCCCGTCAACCACCACCTGGTCGGCCCCGAAATCGCCTGGATCGTCTCCGACTCCGGCGCCAAGGTGCTCATCGCCCACGAACGGTTCGCGGAGGCCGCCCGCGCCGCAGCGGACGAGGCGGGGCTGCCGGCGAGCCACCGGTACGCCGTCGGGTCCCTGGCGGGCTTCCGCCCGTACGCCGAACTCCTGGACGGGAGGCCGGAGACCGCCCCCGCCGACCGCACCCTCGGCTGGGTGATGAACTACACCTCCGGCACCACCGGCCGGCCGCGCGGCATCCGCCGCCCGCTGCCCGGGAAGCTCCCGGAGGAGACCTACCTCGGCGGCTTCCTCGGCATCTTCGGCATCCGCCCCTTCGACGGCAATGTCCACCTGGTCTGCTCGCCGCTCTACCACACGGCGGTGCTCCAGTTCGCGGGCGCCTCGCTGCACATCGGCCACCCCCTGGTGCTGATGGACAAGTGGACCCCGGAGGAGATGCTCCGGCTCATCGACACCCACCGGGCCACGCACACCCATATGGTGCCCACCCAGTTCCACCGCCTGCTGGCGCTCCCGCAGGCGACCCGGGAGGCGTACGACGTCTCCTCGATGCGGCACGCCATCCACGGTGCCGCGCCCTGCCCCGACCACGTCAAACGGGCCATGATCGACTGGTGGGGGAGCTGTGTCGAGGAGTACTACGCGGCCAGCGAGGGCGGGGGCGCCTTCGCCACCGCCGAGGACTGGCTGAAGAAGCCCGGCACGGTCGGCAAGGCCTGGCCGATCAGCGAGCTCGCCGTCTTCGACGACGAGGGCAACCGGCTCCCGGCGGGCGAACTAGGCACCGTTTACATGAAGATGAGCACCGGCGGCTTCAGCTACCACAAGGACGAGGGGAAGACGAAGAAGAACCGCATCGGGGAGTTCTTCACGGTCGGCGATCTCGGGGTCCTCGACGAGGACGGCTACCTGTTCCTCCGGGACCGGAAGATCGACATGATCATCTCGGGCGGCGTGAACATCTACCCGGCGGAGATCGAGTCCGAGCTCCTCGGCCACCCCGCCGTCGCCGACGCCGCCGCCTTCGGCATCCCGCACGCCGACTGGGGCGAGGAGGTCAAGGCGGTCATCGAACCGGCCGAGGGCTTCGTGGCCGGGGAGGCCCTCGCCGCGGAGATCCTCGCCCACTGCGAGCGGCGGCTGGCCGGCTACAAGCGCCCGAAGTCGGTCGACTTCATCGAGACCATGCCGCGCGACCCGAACGGCAAGCTCTACAAGCGCCGCCTGCGCGAGCCGTACTGGGAGGGCCACGAGCGCCCGATGTGACCCGCGTGACCCCCGGCCGGGTCCCACCGGGACCGGCCGGGACCGGCCGGGGGGCCGACGCGGTCAGGGGGCATCGGCGTCGACATTTGGATACAGAAGGGTCGCTATGACAGCGTAGTGGTCATGAATGCGGCAAACCGGACGTCCCCCCTGACCGACTGGACCGTTGTGGTCCCCGTGGTGGCGCTGGTCGCGCTGGTGTTCAGCTGGGGGCGGGAACTACCCGGCTTCGCCGTCGCCCTGGTGGCCCTCTGCCTCGCCGGAGCGGTACTCGCCGCCGTCCACCACGCCGAGGTCGTCGCCCTCCGGGTCGGCGAACCCTTCGGCTCGCTGGTCCTCGCCGTGGCCGTCACCATCATCGAAGTGGCCCTCATCGTCACCCTGATGGCCGACGCCAAGGGCGGGTCCTCCTCCCTCGCCCGGGACACGGTCTTCGCCGCCGTGATGATCACCTGCAACGGAATCGTCGGTCTCTCCCTGCTGGTCGGCGCCCTCCGCAACCGGGTCGCCGTCTTCAACGCCGAGGGCTCCGGCGCCGCCCTGGCCACCGTGGCCACCCTGGCCACCCTCAGCCTGGTGCTGCCGACCTTCACCACCACCAAGCCGGGCCCGGAGTTCACCTCCGCCCAGCTCGCCTTCGCCGCCGTCGCCTCCCTCGCCCTGTACGGGCTGTTCGTCGCCGTCCAGACCGTCCGCCACCGGGACTACTTCCTGCCCGTGGACACCGGGTCCGCGGCACAGAGCAAGGACAGCCACGTGGAGCCGCCCTCCGCCGGCGCGGCCCTGCTCAGCCTCGGCCTGCTGCTGGTCGCGCTGGTCGCCGTCGTCGGCGACGCCAAGGCCGTCTCGCCCACCATCGAGACGGCCGTCGCCAACGCCGGTCTCCCCAACGCCGTGGTCGGCGTCATCATCGCCCTGCTGGTGCTGCTGCCCGAGACCCTGGCCGCCGTCCGGGCCGCCCGCCGCGACCGGGTCCAGACCAGCATCAACCTCGCCTACGGCTCGGCCATCGCCAGCATCGGCCTGACCGTCCCGGCGATCGCCCTGGCCTCCGTCTGGCTGTCCGGCCCGCTGCTCCTCGGGCTGGGCCCGACCCACATGGTGCTGCTCGCCCTCACCGTGGTGGTCGGCGCCCTCACCGTGGTCCCCGGCCGGGCCACCCTGCTCCAGGGCGGGGTCCACCTGGTGATCCTCGCCGCCTACCTGTTCCTCGCCGTCAGCCCCTGACGGCGGGGAACAGGCAGGCAGCCCGGCAGCCCACTGCTCAGCGTCGCTCGCGCGCCCAGACCACCCGCAGCGCGGGCGAGGCCAGGATGTCCCGCTCGCAGAACCGGGCCTGCACCCAGCGCTCCTGCGAGAACAGCCGGGTCTGGTCGGCGTGGTACGGCGAGGCCGGGTTCGAGGACTGGCCGTACGTCAGCAGGGTGCGCGCCACCGGACAGCGGCTGCCGTCCCAGCCGACCGCCTGCATATGGCTGGAGCCGTGCAGCACCTCCGCGTAGCCCCCGGCGGACGGCAGCCAGGCCGCCTCGACCTTGTTCCACACGCCCAGCGCCTCGGTCCCGCCCCCGACCGGAATCCGCTGCCCGCCCCGCACCACGAACTGGTGCGCGCCCAGGGGGGCGTCCAGGGCGATGCCGGCCGCCCTCAGTTCCCCGACCGCGTCGGCCAGGGCCCGGCCGATGCCGGGTGCGGCCTGGTTCAGCTCACGGGGCGTCCGTACCGGATCGGCCGCCGAGAACGGCACCAGCCACAGGTCCTTGGCGGGGGTGCCCGCCGCCAGTTTCCGCCAGAACCGGTCGAAGAGCAGGGCGCCCCGGCTGCCGGCGTCCGTCGTCCGGTCCCAGGCGGCCAGCACCGGGCAGGCCGCGGCCACGTCCACCGTGCTGCCGTCGCTCGCGGTCGCGGTGCCCCCGGGCAGTGCCGCGCAGGCCCGGGCCGCGTCGGCCGCCGCCAGCTCGCCGGCCGGCACCCGGTTGGCGTACTGCTGCTTCTGCAGGTCGGCCACGGTCAGCCGGCCCCGGGCGGCCATCGCCGCGACGTCCGCCACGGCGCCCCGGGTGCGCAGGCTCCGCGGGGTGTCGATATTGCCCCAGACCCGCTCGTAGCCCCGTACCGGCCGGTCGGCGTTGGCCAGCCAGGCGCTGTCGTTGGCGTTCACCGCGTACGGCGCGTCGCGCAGCACCGGCGCCTTCGCCGGGCCGAACACCCCCGGCTGCACCGCGTCCGGGTCCGAGCCGGGTGCGCAGTCCGCGCGCGAGCCGTCCAGGACGGCCAGGCCGGAGGCCGGGTAGGTGGCCCGGCCGAGCGGGGTGGAGCAGCGGGCGGCCAGTTCGTCGGTGATCCGGGGCAGCACCTGGGACTGGGTGAACAGGGTGCCGCCGGCCGCGTCGGCGGCGATCGTGTTGACCCACGGCAGGCCCTGGGTGCGGGCCAGCGCTTCCTGGATGCCGGCCACCGAACGGGCCCGGCCCAGGGCCAGGGCGGTGTCGGAGCCGCGCAGGTTCTGCGCGTTGGGGTCGTTCAGCGCGTACGCCGTGCCGGCGGTCCAGGGGAGCGGCAGGCCGGGGCCGAGGGAGGTGAGGACCGGGCCGTACCGGGTCCACCACTGGGTGCGGGTGACCGGGGCGCCGTCCTGGACCGGTACGGTCACGGTCCGGCGGGTCATCCGCTCGGAGGCGCCGTCGACCAGGTAGGCGGTCGGGTCGGCCGGGTCGAGGGTCAGCTGGTGCAGGTTGACGGGGGTGCCGGTGGCCACGGTGTGGCTCCAGGCGACCTTGTCGTTGAAGCCGATGTTGACGACCGTGGTGCCGAGCAGCGAACCGCCGGAGACGTTGAGCTCACCGGGGATGGTCTGCTGGGACTGCCAGAAACGGCGCCCGCCCTGCCAGGGGTAGTGCGGGTTGCCGAGCAGCAGTCCGCTGCCGTTCGCGGAGGCGGCACCGCCGAAGGCCACGGCGTTGGAGCCCATGTCCCGGCGCGTGGAGTCGAACAGCTCGGCGGCGGCCCGGGCGGCGGCCTCGGGGTCGGGGCCGGAGCGGGTGTCGGTGCCGGTGCCGGTGCCGGTGCTGCGGTCGGCCGCGGCGGGCGGCTGCGCGGAGGTGATGCCGTCGATCCCACGGCCCTGGCCGCCCAGGACGGCTATGGCGAACCCGCGGGCGGCCACGTCCCGTTCGGTCACCGGCCGGACCCAGCCGGCGTCCTTGCAGGCCGGGTCGGTGACCTTGTTCTGGGCCAGCCAGGCGTTGTAGCCGGCGGCCCAGCCGCGCATCAGGTCCTTCAGCCGGTGGCTGGGACCGGCCGGGGCGGGCGTCGCCAGCAGCTTCTCCAGTGTGCCGCTGTCCCGGACCCCGCGGAAGTACAGGTCACTGGAGAGGTTCCGGGCGGCCGAGGAGAGGGAGCCGTCGGGGGCTCCGTCCGGGCCGAACCAGCGGGAGCGTTCGCCGGAGACGGTCACGAACCCGTCGGCGAGTACGCACACCTGGTCGGCCGCCTGCGCCCAGCCGGTGCCGAAGCCCAGGTCGGCGTAGTCCTTGGCGAGGATGTGCGGAATGCCGTTCTCGGTGTAGCGGATGACGGCGGAGAGCCGGTCGCCCCGGACGGCAGTGTCGTTGCCGGGCTCCCCGGCTGCGGCCTGGGGTATCGCGGCGGTGGCGGCGAGCAGCGCGGCGCCGGTCACGGCGGCCCGGCGCAGGACCGAACGGGTGCGGGTGCGGGTGCGGTTGCGGGGGTGTCGATCGGAAGCGTGCAACATACCTCCCAAGTAGCCTGCGTCCCAGCAGGATTGACGCCCCCACACTCATGCAGGCGGGCCGGCGGTATGTCAACATCCCGTTTGGTATCCACCCGCCGCCGGCCCGGTCCTGCGGGTCAGCGATCCCGCAGGGTCCTGGCGAGGATGCGGAGCGGTGCGAGGGTGCCGTAGCCGATGTCGGTACGCAGGGCCGCCGGTCCGGCCCGTTCGACGAGGGCCAGCTGGTGGGACATCAGCTCCAGCATGGTGCGGCCCACCCGCCGCAGCCCGGGATCGGCGTACCGGACCACATCGGCGGCTGCCGCGAGCGCGGTGCGGGCCAGAGAGCACTCGGCGGCGAGCAGGGCCCGCACGCCCGGGGTGTCGCGGGCCTGCTCCAGGTCGGTACGGTCCACCCCGTGCGCCGCCAGCCGCTCCTGCGGCAGGCACAGCCGGCCCTCCGCGAGGTCCCCGGCCAGGTCGGCGAGGAAGTCCACGCGCTGCGCGGCGTCCACGAACCGCCGCCAGGCCGCACCCTGGGCCTCGTCCGGCCCGCCGGGGTACTGGAGTCCGGTGAAGACCACGATGCCCGGCCAGGCGTAGGCGTCGAGGTACTCCTGGAAGTCCTGTTCGGCGGCGAACCCGGCGAACCCGGCCTCGGCCGTGGCCGCGCCCGTCAGGAAGGCCTTCACCCAGGTGTCGGGCAGCCCGCGGACCGAGACCGCGTGGGCGTACGCGCGCAGGACCGGGTGCTCGGCGTGCCCGGTGGCGAGGGCGGACTCCACCTGCCCGGTGAGGGCGGCGAGCCGCTCGGCCCGCTGCTGCGGGGAGCCGGTTTCGGCAGTGTCGTCGACCAGGTTCATCAAGGCCAGCCCGGCGGTCAGCCAGGGGACCAGGGGAGGTGCGGCCAGCAGGCGCAGCGCGAGGTAGGGGGCCTTCTCGCGGCGCAGCACCCGCCGGGCGGCGGCCGTGTAGTCGGCGCGGCGGGCGGGGTCGGTGATCTCGGCCGCGGCAAGGGTGCGGCGCCAGCTGGGCACGGGGTGGGCTCCTCGGGGTGATCGGCGGCCCACGCTACCGGCCCTATTCGAACGGCAGTACCTCGGCCTCCCGGAGCCGTCGCAGGGTGAGGTACTCGTGCAGCAGCCGGCCCACCATCGCCCCGCCGTAGACCACGAACCCGACGCCGACCAGCCAGGACTGCACCACCAGCAGGGTGCCGAACGGGCCGTAGGTGACGGCGTTGGAGGCGATCAGGGGGGAGAACACCAGCTGGGAGAAGATCCGCAGGCCGAGCAGGCCGAGGCTGGTGGCGACTGCTCCTGGCAGCAGGGCCCGCCAGCGGACCCGGCCGCCGAGCAGCATCCGCTGGGAGCCCCAGAAGAACAGGCAGGTGCCGAGGAGGTCGCCGACGGCGCCTGACACCGTGCCGAGGCCGCTGCGGGAGGGAGCGGGGATGAGGACCAGCAGGGCGAGGTAACAGACCAGCAGGGCCAGCCAGATGACATGCCGCCACATGGTGTGCCAGCGGGCGGTGGACAGGTCCCAGACCTTCTCGTACCCGGTCTGGACGGCCGAGCCGAAGGTCAGCCCGAACACGGCGAGGAGGGCCAGGCCGAGGGCGGTGGTCCGCTCCAGCGCGAGGTCGGCCGCACCGAAGAGCATCTCGATCTGGGCCCGCGAGGAGGCCGTGACCCCCAGGGCCTGGCCGAGCCAGCGGCCGAAGTTCTCCCCGCTGCCGGGTGCCGCCGCGGCCACCACGACCAGCAGGGGTACCAGGGTCAGGAAGCCGAGGGCCGCGAAGCCCATGGCCCTGTGCATCAGTTCGATCTCCCGGCCGCGGCTCCAGGCCAGCCCGGCGGGGGAGGCCTGGAGCCGGTCGTGCAGCCGCCGGTGGGTCGAGGTCACACCGGTGCCCTACCCGGCACCCGCCGGCCCGCCCCGGCGCCCCGCCCCAAGTGCGCCCGAAGGGGTGGCGGGCCCGGACCCAACGGGTGGCGCGGCCGGGTCGGTCAGGGGTTCCTGAGGTCGACGATCCGTTTGATCTTGCCCACCGAGCGGTCCAGGGTCTCCGGATCGACGATCTCGACCGCGACCGAGACGCCCACCCCTTCCTTGACCGCCCGCACCACCGCCGCCGCGGCTGCCTCCCGGTCGGCCGGGCCCGCCTCCCGGCGGGCCTCCGCGCGCACGGTCAGGGCGTCCATGCGGCCCTCCCGGGTCAGCCGGAGCTGGAAGTGCGGGGCGATCCCCGGGGTGCGGAGCAGGATCTCCTCGATGTTCGACGGGTAGAGGTTGACCCCGCGCAGGATGATCATGTCGTCGGTGCGGCCGGTCACCCGCTCCATCCGGCGGAAGGCCGGCCGGGCCGTGCCCGGCAGCAGCCGGGTCAGGTCCCGGGTGCGGTAGCGGACCACCGGCATCGCCTCCTTGGTGAGGGAGGTGAACACCAGCTCCCCGGGCTCGCCGTCCGGCAGCACCTCGCCGGTGAACGGGTCCACCACCTCCGGCAGGAAGTGGTCCTCGAAGACATGCAGCCCGTCCTTGGTCTCGGCGTACTCCTGGGCCACCCCCGGCCCGATCACCTCCGAGAGGCCGTATATGTCGACGGCGTCGATGCCGAGCCGGTCCTCGATCTCCCGGCGCATCTCCTCCGTCCAGGGCTCCGCGCCGAAGATGCCGGTGCGCAGCGAGGTCGCCCGCGGGTCGATGCCCTGCCGCTCCATCTCGTCGAGCAGGGTGAGCATGTAGGAGGGGGTGACCATGATGATCTCGGGCCGGAAGTCCTGGATCAGCCGGACCTGGCGGTCCGTCATGCCCCCGGAGGCCGGGACCACCGTACAGCCGAGCCGCTCGGCGCCGTAGTGGGCTCCGAGGCCGCCGGTGAACAGGCCGTATCCGTACGCGATGTGCACCACGTCCCCGGGGCGGCCACCGGCCGCCCGGATGGCGCGGGCGACCACATCGGCCCAGAGGTCCAGGTCCCGCTCGGTGTAACCGACCACGGTGGGCCGGCCGGTGGTCCCGCTGGAGGCGTGGATACGCCGGACCTCCGGGCGGGGGACCGCGAACATTCCGAAGGGGTAGTTCTCCCGCAGGTCGGCCTTGGTGGTGAAGGGAAAACGGGCGAGGTCGGCGAGGGAGCGGCAATCGTCCGGATGCAGGCCGGCCCGGTCGAAGGACTGCCGGTAGAACGGCACCCGGTCGTAGACCCGCTGCAAGGTCGCGCGCAGCCGCTCCAGCTGGAGCGCTTCCAGCTCGCCGCGGGTCAGCCGCTCGCCGTGGTCGTGGTGCTGCTGCTCGATCCTGCCCATGGCACCCATGGCCCCTCCCGGATTCCCGACCGACCGATCATTCGGTAGACGAACTCAGGTTGCCCGAGCCCGCCCGAAGAAATCAATAACTCGTTCGAGTGGTTCCTCGGCATGATGGCCGCATGCCGATCTTCACGACATACGACGGAACGGAACTCTCCTACCGGACCACGGGGGAGGGCGAGCCCCTGGTGTGCCTGCCGGGCGGGCCCATGCGGGCCGCCGAATACCTCGGCGACCTGGGCGGGCTCGCGGCCACCCGGCAGCTGATCCTGCCGGATCTGCGGGGCACCGGGGACTCTGCGGTCCCCGCCGACCCCGCCACCTACCGGGTGGACCGTCAGGTCGCGGATGTCGAGGCCCTCCGCCGCCACCTGGGCCTGGACCGGATGGACCTCCTCGCCCACTCGGCCGGCGCCCTGCTCGCCCAGCTGTACGCCGCGGCGCATCCGCAGCGGCTGCGGCGGCTGGTGCTGGTCACCCCGAACGCGACGGCCGTCGGCCTGCTGGCCACCGCCGAGGACCGGCTTGCGGCGGTCCGGCTCCGCGCCGGGACGGAGCCGTACGACACGGCCGCGTCCGCCTACGCCCGGTTCCTGGCCGGAGAGACCGTGGACGACGCCCTCTGGGAACTGATCGAGCCGGTGTTCTACGGCCGCTGGGACGAGACGGCCCGGGCGCACGCCGCGGCGGGCGACCGGCAGCAGAACGAGCCGGCCGCGGACGTGTACGCCGGCCCGGGCGCCTTCGACCCGCCCGCCACCCGCGCCGCGCTCCGTACGCTGACGGCCCGGGTCCTGGTCCTGTCCGGGGAGTACGACGGCAACCCCCGCCCGGAGCTCGCCGACCGCCTCGCCGCACTGTTCCCGAACGGCACCCGGGACACCCAGCCGGGGGCCGGGCACTTCCCCTGGCTGGACGATCCGGAGTGGTTCGCCGCCCGGGTGGAACGCTTCCTCGCCGCAGCCTGAGCCCGCCGCTGCCTGAGCGCGGGCGCGGGGCCCGGCGTACCGTCGGAAGCGGGACCCGGCGAAGGGAGGCCCGGAGATGTTCTCGGGCCGGGACCGGGCGGTCATCGCAGCCGCCTCCATCTCGATGCTGCTCGTTCAGATGGACTGGTTCGCCCTCAACCTGATGCTGCCCGTGATCGCCCGGGACTTCGGCACGCCGACCACCGATCTGCAATGGCTGGTCAGCGGCTACATGCTGACCCTCGGTGCGTTCATGATCATCGGTGGCAGGACGGCGGACGTGCACGGCAGACGCACGGTCGCCATCTGCGGGCTGACCGGCTTTGCCGTGGTCTCCGTGCTGTGCAGCGCGGCGCAGAACCTGCCCTGGCTGGTCGCCGGCCGGGTGGTCCAGGGAGTCACGGCCGCCCTCGTCTTCCCGGTCGCCGTGGCCGTGGTCACCTCCCACTTCCGCGACGCCCGGCAAGGCCGGGCGGTCGGCACCGTCCTGGCCTTCAGCGCGATCGGCACGGCCCTCGGCCCCTTCGTCGGCGGGGCGTTCGCCGAACACGTCAGCTGGCGTGCGGTCTTCCTGCTGAACGTACCCTTCTGCGCGGCGGCGATCGTGCTCCTGCTGCGCTTCGTCGCCGACACCCGCGACGAGCAGGCCGGCCGCGGCCTGGACCTGCCCGGGGCGGTCACCGTCGCCGGCGGCCTGACCGCGATCATGCTGGCGGTGGACCAGGGCGCCGGCTGGGGATGGGCCTCGCCGGCCACCCTGGCCTGCTGGGCAGCGGGGATCCTGCTGCTGGCGGTCTTCCTGGTCATCGAGCGCCGGACCGCCGAACCGGTGCTGGACCTCGCCCTGCTGCGCAACGGGCCGTTTGTGACGGTCACCCTGGCCGGCTCGGTGTCCAACATCGTCTACTGCCTGGTCGCCGTGCTGTCCGCGCTCTACCTCCAGCAGGCCCGCGGGCTCTCCCCGCTGGAGTCGGGGATCGTGTTCCTGGCCCTGTCCTGCGGCGCGGGCGCCGCCAGCTACTGGTCCGGCCACCTCGCCCGGCGGTGGCGGCCGGAGGTGCTGATGGCGACCGGGATGCTGCTGAGCGGTCTCAGCCTGCTCGTCCTCACCTGGACCACACCGATCGCCCTGTACACGGTCGTCTTCGCCGTCGTGGGCCTCGGCCTCGGCCTCGGCTGGGCGCTGACCCAGGTCGCCACCCAGTCGTACGTACCGGCAGGCCGGCTGGCCGCCGCCTCCGGACTGGTGCTGACCTCGCTGGTGCTGTTCGGCGCGATGGCCGTGGCCGTGGCCACGTCCGTGCTCGAAGTGCTGAGCGGCTCGGCCGAGCGGGCCGCGTCCGACGGGCCCGCGATCGAGTCCGTACTGCGGGCGGCAGCCGCCCTGGCCCTGGCCGGGGCGGCTGCGCTGCTGCCACTGGTCCGTGCGCACGGCGTACGGGCCACCGCCTCGGACGACGGGATTCGGACCCCGGCCCCGTAACCGCGCAACGGGTCAGCCGGCCGTGCCGTCCGCCTCCGTTGCCACCGCCTTCGCCCAGCGGTAGTCCGCCTTGCCGCTCGGGGAGCGCTGGATCGACGGGGAGATCACCAACTGGCGGGGAATCTTGTACCCGGCCAGCCGGGTCCGGCAGTGGCTCTGGATCTCGTCCAGCGTCGGCTCCGCCGCGCCCGGCCGGACCTGGACCACGGCGGCCACATGGTTGCCCCACTTTGCGTCCGGCACGCCCGCGACCAGCGCGTC
Source organism: Streptomyces venezuelae (assembly GCF_008642295.1). GTDB lineage: Bacteria > Actinomycetota > Actinomycetes > Streptomycetales > Streptomycetaceae > Streptomyces > Streptomyces venezuelae_C. Next base: position 6,916,509 of record NZ_CP029190.1, read on the forward strand.
GTACACGTCCGGATGCGACTTCAGGGCCTGCTCGACCTCCTCCGGATACACCTTCTCGCCGCCCGTGTTGATGCACTGCGAACCGCGCCCGAGCACCGTGACGATGCCCTTCTCGTCCACCGTGGCCATGTCGCCGAGCAGCACCCAGCGCTCCTCGCCCCGCCGGAAGAAGGTCTCGGCGGTTTTCACCGGGTCGTTGTAGTAGCCCAGTGGTACGTGTCCGCGCTGGGCGAGCCGCCCCGGCTCGCCCACCGGCACCGGCTCGTGCGTCACCGGATCGATCACCTGAGTACGGTCGTTGACCTCCAGCCGGAACCCCTTCTCCGGGCCGGAATCCTCCGTGGCCTTGCCGTTGGACCCGGACTCGGAGGAGCCGAAGTTGTTCAGCAGCAGCACGTTCGGCACCAGCTCCTGGAACTGGGCCCGCACCGTGTCCGACATGATCGCCCCGGACGAGGAGACGCTGAACAGGGAGGACATGTCGGTGCCCCGCAGCGGCCCGCGCAAGGCGTCGATCAGCGGCCGGAGCATCGCGTCGCCCACCAGCGAGACGCTGGAGACCTTCTCCTTCTCGATCGTGCGCAGCACTTCCTCGGGCACGTACTTGCGGTGGATCACGATCCGCTGGCCGTAGTTGAAGCCCACGAACGAGGTCAGCGTGGATGTGCCGTGCATCAGCGGGGGAGTGGGGAAGAAGGTGAGCCCGGCGCCGCCCGCGGCGACCCGTTCGGCGAGCTCCTCGGGCCGCTTCACCGGCTCGCCGGAGGGCGCCCCGCCGAACAGCCCCGCGAAGAACAGGTCCTCCTGCCGCCACATCACGCCCTTGGGCATGCCGGTGGTGCCGCCCGTGTAGATGATGAACAGGTCGTCGGCCGAGCGCGGACCGAAGCCCCGCCCGGCGGATCCGGACGCCTCGGCCTCCCCGAACGGCACGGCCGCCAGGGCCGGCGCCCCGTCCGGGACGGCCCCCACCCGGACCAGGTGCCGCAGCTTCCCGGTCTGCGGCAGTGCCGCCGCCACCCGTTCGGTGAACTCCCCGTCGAAGACCAGGGCGGCGAGATCGGCGTCGTTGTAGAGGTAGACCAGCTCCTCCTCCACGTACCGGTAGTTCACATTGACCGGAACCAGCCGGGCCTTGAGGCAGGCGAGCACCGTCTGGAGGTACTCGACCCCGTTGTAGAGGTGCAGGCCGAGGTGCTCGCCGGCGGTGAGCCCGCTGTCCAGCAGGTGGTGGGCGATACGGTTCGCGCCCTCGTCCAGCTCCCGGTAGGTCAGCCGGCGCTCGGCACCGGTCCCGGGATGGTCCACGTACACCAGGGCCTCGCGGTCCGGCACCACGTCGACCACCGACTCGAACAGGTCGGCAAGGTTGTACTCCACCGTTCCTCCTGACCTCTCCATCCAGTGGCGGTCATTAGAGCGCCGCACACCCCAACTGGGAAGGGCGCAGAACACAAAATCTGACTGGGTGTCAGAAAGCTATTGAACTGCACCCGCCCCTACTGCAACCTGTTCTAGGTCTTGAGACGGGAGGACGGCAATGGGTGGGACGGAACACCTCCGCGTGGAACGCCACGGCGCCACGCTGGTACTCACCATGAACAGGCCCGAGGCGAAGAACGCGCTCTCGCTGCCACTGCTGGTCGGGCTCTACGACGGCTGGCTCGAGGCGGACGCCGACGACAGCATCCGCTCGGTGGTGCTCACCGGCGCGGGCGGCGACTTCTGCGCCGGCATGGACCTCAAGGCCCTCGCGGGCCGGGGCATGGCCGGCGACCACTACCGGGACCGGCTCACAGCCGACCCCGACCTGCACTGGAAGGCGATGCTGCGCCACCACCGGCCCCGCAAGCCGGTGATCGCCGCCGTCGAGGGCTACTGCGTGGCCGGCGGCACCGAGATCCTCCAGGGCACGGACATCAGGGTCGCGGCCGAAGGCGCCACCTTCGGCCTGTTCGAGGTCAAACGCGGGCTGTTTCCCATCGGCGGGTCCACGGTCCGGCTGCCGCGCCAGATCCCGCGGACGCACGCGCTGGAGATGCTGCTCACCGGACGGCCGTACTCGGCCGCGGAAGCGGCCCGGATCGGACTCGTCGGGCAGGTGGTGCCCGACGGCACCGCACTGGCCAAGGCCCTGGAGATCGCCGAACAGGTCAACGCGTGCGGGCCGCTGGCGGTGGAGGCGGTCAAGGCGTCCGTGTACGAGACGGCCGAGATGACCGAGACGGACGGCCTGGCGGCCGAACTGAAGCGGGGCTGGCCCATCTTCGACACCGCCGATGCGAAGGAAGGCGCCCGCGCGTTCGCGGAGAAGCGCCCCGCCGTCTACCGCCGCGCCTAGCGACCCCCCACGCCCCACGCCCGCCGACGCCCCGAGATTCGGAGAACCGCCATGACAGCCGCGTCCCCACCGGAGGTGCTCCGCGCACCCCTCGTCGTCGAGTTCCCCTTCACCCGGTCCCTCGGACCCGTCCAGAGCGCCTTCCTCACCGGCCTGCGCGAGCGCGTGGTCCTCGGCGTGCAGACCGCCGACGGCACCGTGATGGTCCCGCCCCTCGAATACGACCCCGTCACCGCCGAGGAACTCCGCGAGCTCGTCGAGGTCGCCCCCACCGGCACCGTCACCACCTTCGCCTGGAACGACCACCCCCGCCCCAACCAGCCCCTGGACACCCCCTTCGCCTGGGTGCTGGTCCGTCTCGACGGCGCCGGCACCGCCCTGCTGCACGCCCTCGACGCACCCGGCCCGGACGCCGTCCGCACCGGCATGCGGGTCCGGATCCGGTGGGCCGCCGAACGCGTGGGCGCCATCACCGACATCGCCTGCTTCGAGCCGTACGACGGCCCGGTCGCGCCCGCCCGCGAACCAGCCCCGCACGACGGCGGCTTCGCCGACCCCGTCACCGGGATCATCGCCCCCGCCCGGCTCGACTACACCTACAGCCCTGGCCGCGCCCAGACCGCGTACATCAACGCCCTCGCCGAACGCCGTAGCGTCGGCGAACGCTGCCCCTCCTGCCACAAGGTGTACGTCCCCCCGCGCGGCGCCTGCCCCACCTGCGGGGTCGCCACCACCGACCGGGTCGAGGTCGGCCCGGCCGGCACCGTCACCACCTTCTGCATCGTCAACATCAAGGCGAAGAATCTCGACATCGAAGTCCCCTACGTCTACGCCCACATCGCCCTCGACGGCGCCGGCCTCGCCCTCCACGGCCGGATCGGCGGCATCCCCTACGACCAGGTCCGGATGGGCCTGCGCGTCGAACCGGTGTGGACCGAAGGCGGCCGGTACCCCGACCACTACCGGCCCACCGGCGAACCCGACGCCGACTACGACGCGTACAAGGAGCTCATCTGATGCCCAGGACGAGCAGGCACGCACGCGAACTCGCCGTCGTCGCCTTCGCCCAGAGCGACCACCGGCGCCGCACCGACGAACTCAGCGAAGTCGAACTCGTCATGCCCGTCCTGCACGAGGTGCTGGCCGCCACCGGCCTCAAGGCCGGAGAGATCGGCTTCACCTGCTCCGGTTCCAGCGACTACCTCGCCGGCCGGGCCTTCTCCTTCACCATGACCCTCGACGGAGTCGGCGCCTGGCCGCCCATCTCCGAATCCCATGTCGAAATGGACGGTGCCTGGGCCCTCTACGAGGCCTGGGTGAAGATCCAGACCGGCGAGGCCGACACCGCGCTCGTCTACGCGTACGGCAAATCCTCCCCCGGACCGGTACGCGACGTACTGACCCGGCAGCTCGACCCGTACTACCTCGCCCCCCTCTGGCCCGACTCCGTGGCCCTCGCCGCCCTCCAGGCCCAGGCCCTCATCGACGCGGGCGACACCGACGAACCCGCCCTCGCCGCGATCGGCGCCCGCAGCCGCGCCGCCGCCGGCACCAACCCGCACGCCCAGCTCCGCGGCACCCTGCCCCAGGGCGACTACCAGGTCCGGCCCCTGCGCACCGGCGACTGCCCGCCCATCGGCGACGGCGCCGCCGCCGTGATCCTCGCCGCCGGCGACACCGCCCGCCGGCTCTGCGGACGGCCCGCCTGGATCACCGGCATCGACCACCGCATCGAGGCCCACGGCCTCGGCCTGCGGGACCTCACCGACTCCCCGTCCACCCGGATCGCCGCCGAACACGCCGGGGTCTTCGAGCAGCCCGTGGACACGGCGGAACTGCACGCGCCGTTCTCCTCCCAGGAAGTGGTGCTCCGCAAGGCCCTCGGGCTCGGCGACACCGTCGCCGTCAACCCCTCCGGCGGAACCCTCGCCGCCAACCCGATCATGGCCGCCGGCCTCATCCGGATCGGCGAGGCCGCCGCCCGGATCCACCGCGGCGAGTCCGACCGGGCCGTCGCCCACGCCACCTCCGGCCCCTGCCTCCAGCAGAACCTGGTCGCCGTCCTGGAAGGGGACCCCCGATGAGCAAAGAGCCAGTGGCCGTCGTCGGTATCGGCCAGACCAAGCACGTCGCCGCCCGCCACGACGTCTCCCTCGCCGGACTCGTCCGGGAGGCCGCCGCGCGCGCCCTGGAGGACGCCGAACTGACCTGGGCGGACATCGACGCGGTCGTCATCGGCAAGGCCCCCGACTTCTTCGAGGGGGTGATGATGCCGGAGCTGTACCTGGCCGACGCCCTCGGCGCGGTCGGCAAACCCATGCTGCGCGTACACACCGCCGGCTCGGTGGGCGGCTCCACCGCACTGGTTGCCGCCAACCTGGTGGCGGCACGGGTGCACGGCACCGTCCTCACCCTCGCCTTCGAGAAACAGTCCGAATCCAACGCCATGTGGGGCCTGTCGCTGCCCGTCCCCTTCCAGCAGCCGCTGCTGGCCGGAGCCGGTGGCTTCTTCGCCCCGCACGTCCGCGCGTACATGCGGCGCACCGGGGCACCGGACACCGTCGGCTCCCTGGTCGCCTACAAGGACCGCCGCAACGCGCTGAAGAACCCCTACGCACACCTGCACGAGCACGACATCACCCTGGAGAAGGTCCAGGCCTCCCCGATGCTGTGGGACCCGATCCGCTACTCCGAGACCTGCCCCTCCTCCGACGGCGCCTGCGCGATGATCCTCACCGACCGGGCGGGCGCGGCCCGCGCGCCGCACCCGCCGGCCTGGATGCACGGCGGGGCGATGCGCTCCGAACCGACCCTGTTCGCCGGCAAGGACTTCGTCTCCCCGCAGGCCGGCAAGGACTGCGCGGCCGACGTCTACCGGCAGGCCGGCATCACCGACCCGCGCCGCCAGATCGACGCCGTCGAGATGTACGTACCGTTCTCCTGGTACGAGCCGATGTGGCTGGAGAACCTCGGCTTCGCCGAGGAGGGCGAGGGCTGGAAGCTCACCGAGGCGGGCGTGACCGAACTCGACGGCGACCTCCCGGTCAACCCCTCCGGCGGGGTCCTCTCCACCAACCCCATCGGCGCCTCCGGCATGATCCGCTTCGCCGAGGCGGCCCTCCAGGTCCGCGGCCGGGCCGGGGAACACCAGGTCCCGGGCGCCCGACGGGCCCTCGGCCATGCATACGGCGGCGGCGCGCAGTTCTTCGCCATGTGGCTGGTGGGCTCCCAACCCCCCACTTCCTGAACGGAACCGGACCGGCCACGGGTGACGCACCGTGGCCTGTGCGGTACGCGCTGCTGTGGTTACCCTGGCCCCCGGACGACGTACGCGGTACGGGAGGAGCACCACGTGGCCGAGAGCATGACTTCACAGCCCCTCGCCGGCTGGGGCAAGCCGGACCTCGATCTCACCAGGGCCGACTGGCAGTCGAGCAGCCAGGGGGCGGGCGACGTACAGATCGCCTTCGTCGAGGGATTCATCGCCATGCGCAACAGCGAACGCCCGGAAAGCCCCTCGCTGATCTTCGCCCCGGACGAATGGCGCGCCTTCGTCCTGGGCGCCCGCGGCGGCGAGTTCGACCTCACTTAGGGGGTATCCGGCCGCGCTTCGCGCAGGGCGGAGGGGAAGATCCGGTCCTTCGCGCCGGACCGGGCTCCGCCCGCGCGTGCGCGGGCGTACGCTGATCTCCCGAACAGGCCTGGGGGGTACCAGCCATGACGGAACGCCGGACCCACATGCGGCGCACCATGCTCGAACGCGAGGCCGAACTGGCCGTCGTGGACGAGGCCCTGGACCAGCTCGCCGGCCCCCGGGCCGCCGAAGGCGGCACTCTGCTCGCCTTCTCCGGCCCGGCCGGACTCGGCAAGACCACCCTCCTCGCCGAAATACGCCGCCGCGCCCACGCCCGGAACTGCACCGTGTTCTCCGCCCGCGGCGGCGAACAGGAGCAGAGCCAGCCCTTCCACGTGGCCCGCCAGCTGATCCAGCCCCCGCTGGCCCGCACCTCCGAACACGAACTCCGCTCCGCCCTCGGCAGCTGGTACGCCATCGTCGGCCCCGCCCTCGGCCTCTGCGCCCCCGAACCCGGCGGCGCCCCGCCCGACCCCCAGGGCCTGCGCGACGGACTCGACTGGGTGCTCACCCACCTCGCCGTCCAGCGCGCCCCCATGGTCCTCGTCCTCGACGACGCCCACTGGGCCGACCCCGAATCCCTCGGCTGGCTCGCCGGCTTCGCCCCGCGCGCCGAACACCTCCCCCTCCTCCTCGTCGTCGCCTACCGCCCCGACGAACTCCCCGCCGAGGCCGAGGCCTTCCGCACCCTGCCCGGCCGGGCCGGCCAGCGCCCCCTCGCCCTCGAACCCCTCACCGCCGAAGCCATCGGCACCCTGGTCCGCGAAACCGTCGGCCACCACGCCGACGACGCCTTCTGCCAGGAAGCCTGGGCGGTCACCTCCGGCAACCCCTTCGAGGCCGTCGAACTCACCGCCAAGGTCCGCGACCGGGCCCTCGCCCCCGTCGAATCCAGCGCCCCACTCCTCCGCGACCTCGCCGCCGCCCAGCGCGGCAGCGGCCTCGTCGCCCGCCTGCACAGCCTCGGCCCCTCCACCGTCCGGTTCGCCTGGGCCTGCGCCGTCCTCGGCACCGCCATCCCCCAGGAACTCGCCGCCCGGGTGGCCGCACTCGGCGCCGAGGAGGCCGTCGACGCCACCGACCGGCTGCGGCACGCCCGGATCCTCTCCGGCGCGGGCTCCGCAGACGACGGCGAAGGACTCGAATTCGTCCACCCGCTGATCGCCACCGCCCTCTACCGCGCCATCCCCGACGCACTCCGCGTCGCCCTGCACGGCAAGGCCGCCGCAGCCGTGGTCGACGCCGGACTCGGCCCCTCGGCCGCCGCCCGCCACCTCCTGGAAACCCACCCCGAAAGCGACCCCTGGGTGGTCCGGACCCTGCGCGCCGCCGCCGGCGAGAACCTCCTCGCGGGCGCCCCCGACGCCGCCCGCCGCCAGCTCGCCCGCGCCCTGCGCGAACCGCCCGGGTTCGACGAGCGCGCCGCCGTCCTCTACGAACTGGGCTGCGCCTCCCTCCTCACCGAACCCGCCACCACCGTCAACCACCTCCGGGCCGCCCTCGCCGAACCCTCCGACGACCCCGCCCTCCGCCAGGGCATCGTCATCCGCCTCGCCCAGGTCCTCGCCCACAGCGACCGGCTCGCCGAGGCCTCCGAAGCCCTGGCCCGGGAGATCCCGCACACCCCCGACGTCCGCAACCGGCTGCGCCTGCAGTCCGAACAGTTCATGTGGGACGCCTTCCGCGCCGACGAACCCGACTCCCCGGCCCGCTCCCGCCGGCTCGCAAAACTCGCCGACCGGCTGCCCGGCCGCGACCTCACCGAGCGGTACGTCATCGGACTGCGGGCCTGGGACGCCACCCTCCGCGGCGAACCGGTGGACACCGTCCTGCACCACGCCCGGCGGGCCCTCGGCGACCGCCTCAGCTGGGCCGAACCCGACCGGGGCTTCGAGGTCCCGGTGCTCGTCGCCCTCACCCACCTGTACGCCGACCGGCCCGGCCGCGCCGAGGAACTCTTCGAGGCCGGCACCGCCGAGTTCGAACGCCAGGGCTGGCGCGGCGCCCACCTGTCCTTCGCCTACAGCCTGCGCGCGTACGTCCGCTTCCGGCGCGGCCGGCTCGCCGAAGCCGAGGAGCTCACCCGGGCCGGCCTGCGACTCGCCGAACGCGTGGGCCGCCGCACCCCGGTGCACTGGTACGCCATCGCCATCCTCATCGAGGTCCTGCTGGCCCGCGGTCGCGCCGACGAGGCCTGGGAGCTGGCCCGGGAACACGAGTACGGCGAACCCTTCCCGGCCGCGGTCGTCTTCCCGGACTCCCAGACCGTGTACGCCGAACTCCTCCTCGCCCGAGGCAACACCAAGGCGGCAGCGGCCGAACTGGAGGCGGTGGGACGGCGGCTGACCCCGCGGGGCATCCAGAACCCGTCCTGGTGCCCCTGGCGGCTGCACCTGGCCCGGGCCGTCGCGGCCGAGGACCCGGAACGGGCCCGCTCCCTGGCCGCGGAGGCACTCCGGCAGGCCCGGGCGTTCGGCGCGCCCTCCGGCATCGGCCAGGCCCTGCGCCTCGCCGCCGAGGTCGTCCCGGCCCCGGACCGCATCCCGCTCCTGACCGAGTCCGTCCGGCTGCTGTCCGCCTCCCCGGCGGGCCACGAGCTGGCCTGCGCGCTGGCCGCCCTGGGCACCGAGTCCGCCGACCCGGACCTGCTGGCAAGGGCCCTGCTGACCGCCCGCGCCTGCGGGGCCGACGGCCTGGCGGCCACCCTGACCAACACCCTGCTGTCCCTGGGCGGCACCCTGCCCAGCGGCCCGGCCCCCACCGAGGCCCTGACCGGGCCGGAACGCGCCGCGGCGGCCCGCGCCGCGGCCCGCCCGCAGGTCGGGTCCACCGACTCCGCCCAGGCCGCAGCAGTGGACCCGGTCCTCTCCTCGGCCTACCTCAAACTCGGCACCGACCACTTGGGCCTCCGGGATGCCCTGGCCTCCCTGCCGGACGGCTGACCCCGGCCGCCCGCCCCCGCCCGGGCAGCGGGAACAGCCGGGTGCCGGACGGCAGGGGCCGGCGCCTGGCAGAGTGGCCGCATGGACTACATCGCCCTGTTCCACAGTGAGGTGTCAGCGTTCCGGCACGCCGTCCACCGGGCCATCAGGGCAGGGGAGGGCGCGCCCCTCGTGCCCTCCTGCCCCGGCTGGTCCATCGCCGATCTCGTCGGGCACCTCGGCGGGGTCCACCGCTACGTCGCCCACATCCTCCGCGAAAACCTGACGGAGCCCCCCGACCACACCGATCTCGCCCTGTACGACCTGCCCGCCGACCCCGCGGCCCTGGCGGCCTGGCCGGTTCCCGACCGGGCCCCCAACCTCGGCCCGGTCCCCGCCGTCCTCACCGACTGGTTCGCCGAAGGGGCCCGCGCCCTGGAGGAGCAGTTCCGGTCCGGCCGGCCAGGCCGGACCGTATGGACCTGGTCGGCGGAGCAGAGCCCGGGCTTCTGGCTGCGCATCCAGGCCATCGAGGCGGCCCTGCACCGCTGGGACGCCGAAGGCGTGACCGGCGAGCCCGCCGCGATCGACCGGGAGCTCGCCACCGATGCCGTCGGCCACACCTTCACGGTGATGGCCCCGTTCCGCCGGGCCCTCAAGCAGGCGCCGCCCGGCACGGGCGAGCGGTACCGGTTCCGGCAGTCCGACGGGCCCGGGGAGTGGACCGTACACTTCGACGGCGACCGGGTCGCCCTCGAGACCGACCACCGCACGGCCGTCGACGCCGAGCTCACCGGAACCGCCTCCGAGCTGATGCTCTTCCTCTGGAACCGGATCCCGGCCGACCGGCTCCCGGTGACCGGAGACCCCAAGCACTTCGACCGCTACTTCGAACTCGTCCCCCCGGTGTAAGCCCATGCCCGATCTGCCCGACCTGCCCGACGCACGCGTCCGCCCCGACCGCCCCGTTCTCATCGTGGACGGGGCGAACGTGGTCGGCTCCGTTCCGGACGGCTGGTGGCGGGACCGCCGCGGTGCCGCCGAACGGCTGCGTGACGCGCTGGCGGCCCGCCCCGGCGAGGAGGAGATCATCCTCGTCGTCGAGGGAGCCGCCCGGGGCGTGGCCTCGGTGCCGGGCGTACGGGTGGACAGCGCGCCCGGCAGCGGCGACGACCGCATCGTCGAACTGGCCGCCGAGCACGCCGGCCGCCGCTGCCTGGTGGTCACCGCCGACCGCGAGCTCCGCGAACGCGTCCGGGCACTCGGCGCCGAATGCGCCGGTCCGCGCCTCGTCCGCCCGCAAGGGTCGCAGGTGCCGCCGGCGACGTGACCCGGCCGCCACCCCCGGCGCCGGTGCCGGGTCCGGCCGTGGCCGCACGGGCCGGCGGTGCCCCAGGGCCGCGGCCCCGGTCCGGCCGCCGCCCCGGCCCAGGCAGGCCCCCCGCGCCCGGAATTCCCGCCCGGCCACGTACCATGGCCGCATGTCCTTCCTCCGCCGCCACCGTGCCGCCACCCCTGCCGGGCCGGACTTCGATGTCCTGGCCATGGACCCGGGCGACTGGCCGGGCAACCTCGGGGCCGGGCTGCTGCCCGCCGCCGACGGCAGCTGCCAGGGTGTCTTCCTCCGCTACGACCTCTTCGGCGGACGCGGCCCCGCGATGATCATCGGCAACCTCCCCGAGGGCTCCCCGGCCCGGGAGCTCGCCGACAAGCAGATCCCCTTCGAGGTGGCCCAGCTCCTCGACGCCCTCGAGAACGACGAGGACGTCGAGGTCACCGGCGTCGAGGACTGCCCCGTGATGCAGGGAGACAACCTCCTCATCGTCCGCAAGATCAAGCTGTCCGAGTCGCGGATCTCCTGCGTGCAGTTCGACCGCAGCGACAACGTCCTCGTGACCATCGCCAGCTGGGACCGGCCGATCACCGACGACCTGTACGCGCTGCTGAAGCCGCTGCCCGCGGAGCTCTTCCAGCAGGGCTGACCAGCCGCCCGGCAGCCCCCTCGGGCAGCCGGCGGAGGCCGCCCGTCCGGCCGCCGGCCCGCCGGCTCAGCGCGCCGCGTCCGCGAGGTCGTTCGCCGCCACATAGCCGAACGTCATCGCGGGGCCGATGGTGGAACCCGCCCCCGCATAGCTGTGGCCCATCACGGCCGCACTCGCGTTCCCCGCCGCATACAGGCCGGTGATCACCGAACCGTCCGGCCGCAGCGCCCGGGCCCGTGCGTCCGTCACGATGCCGCCCTTCGTCCCCAGGTCCCCGGGCACGATCCGGAACGCGTAGAACGGCGGCGCCCACACCGGTGCCAGGCAGGAATTCGGCTGTACGGCCGGGTCGGTGTAGTAGTGGTCGTACGCCGTGTCCCCGCGCCCGAAGTCCGTGTCGGTGCCCTGCCACGCCTGCGCGTTGAACCGGTTCAGGGTCGCCCGGAACGCCGCCGCCGGAACCCCGATCTGCCCCGCCAGCGCATCCCACGTCCAGGCCTTCTTCACCGCACCCGCCTGGTACCAGGAGTCCGGGAACACGATCGTCGGAAGCACGTCCTTGAACAGGTACTTGCTGCGGTAGTTCTGATCGACGATCAGCCAGGCCGGGATGTGCGAACCCGGCGCCCCCTTGTCCCGCTCGTACATCACATGCACCACATCGCTGTACGGGGCCGCCTCGTTGACGAACCGCGCGCCCTGCCCGTTCACGATCAGCCCGCCCGGCAGGGTCCGCTCCGCCAGGCAGAAATACGGCTCACCGGGCAGCGGGATCGAGGGACCCCACCACGCGTCCTCCATCAGACCCAGCGCCGCACCCGCCCGCTGCCCCGCCCGGATGCCGTCCCCGGTGTTCTCCTTCGCCCCCACCGACCACTGGGTGCCGATCGGCTGCTGCTGGTACTGCGCCCGCATCTCCGCGTTGTGCTCGAACCCGCCCGAGCCGACGATCACACCGCGCCGTGCCCGCACGACCCCGCGGACCCCCTCCTTCTCCACCACCGCACCGGTCACCGCACCGCCCTCCTGCACCAGGTCCAGGAGCGGACTGTTCAGCCACACCGGCACCCCGGCACCCATCAGCCCGGCCCGCAGACCGGCCGCCAGGGCCTGGCCCATGGTCAGCGGCTTCTCCCCGCGCAGCGCCGCCTTGGTGCCGCGCGCCAGGCATTCGGTGGACACCGCGAGACCCCTGGCGTTCACGGCGGCCAGGGTCAGCCACTTGTAGTCCTGGCTGAACACCACCATCCCGGCCGGCACGGGCATGTACGCCGAGTTCAGCCGGGCGAGTTCGGGGCCGAGGACCCGGCCGTCCAGCTGGTCCGGCTCGATGGACCGGCCGTTCGGCAGACCACCGGGCAGCTGGGGGTAGTAGTCGCTGTAGCCCTCCATGAACCGGAATCGCAGCGGGCTGTTGGCCATCACGAAGTCCAGCATCCGCGGCCCGTTGGCGAGGAACGCCGCCTGCCGGTCCGCCGGCACCTCGTCCCCGACCACCGCCGCCAGATACGCCGCCGCCTTCTGCGGGGTGTCCGGCACCCCGGCACCCAGGATCACGGAGTTGTTCGGCAGCCAGATCCCGGCACCGGACCGCGCCGCGGACCCGCCGAAGGTGGCGGCCTTCTCGACCACGACCACACTGAGGCCCCGCCGGGCGGCGGTGAGCGCGGCGGTCATCCCGGCCGCCCCGGAGCCGACCACGACGACGTCGTACAGGCCGAGGGAGGGCAGGTCCGCGGCCTGCGCCGGGCCGCCCGGCAGCACGGTGGCGGCGAGCGCTCCGGCGCCGGCCCCGGCCAGGACCGTACGGCGGGAAGGGGAGGAAGACATGGGCGGGCTCCAGCGTCGGGTGGACGGACCGTGGGAGGACATGCCTGGTGCTGAATCAGAAAAGGTGTTCGGGGGATCATGTGAAGTCAAGGCATACGCACGGGTGGCTCACCGGGGTGGCGACCCGCCCGGCCCCGTCCCAGGCTGGACGCGTGACCGAGGACCACCGCCACCCGGACCTGCGTGCCGTCTATGTGAACTGCACCTTGAAGCGTTCGCCCGAGGTGAGCAATACCGAGGGGCTGATCGCCCGCAGCCGGGCGGTGATGGAGGCGAACGGGGTCACCACCGAACTCGTCCGGGCCGTGGACCACGACATCGCCACCGGAGTCTGGCCGGACATGACGGACCACGGCTGGGACAGCGACGAGTGGCCGGTGCTGTACTCGCAGATCATGGCCGCCGACATCCTGGTGCTCTGCGGCCCGATCTGGCTCGGCGACAACAGCTCCGTGATGAAGCGGGTCATCGAGCGGCTGTACTCCTGCTCCAGCCTCCTCAACGAGCGGGGCCAGTACGCCTATTACGGGCGGGTCGGCGGCTGCCTGATCACCGGCAACGAGGACGGGGTCAAGCACTGCGCGATGAACGTGCTCTACAGCCTCCAGCACCTCGGCTACACCGTGCCGCCGCAGGCCGATGCCGGCTGGATCGGCGAGGCCGGACCCGGCCCCTCGTACCTCGACAAGGACTCCGGCGGCCCGGAGAACGACTTCACCAACCGCAACACCGCGTTCATGTCCTGGAACCTGATGCACCTGGCCGCCCTGCTCAAGCGGGCCGGCGGCATTCCGGCACACGGCAACCAGCGCTCCGAGTGGGACGCCGGCTGCCGGTTCGACTACCCCAACCCCGAGCACCGCTGAGCCCCCGGGCGGAGGAGGTTCCCGGGGGCTCAGCGACCATGGGGGTGGGGATCTGCGGGGTCAGCGGGTGCCGACGGCTGCCCGCACCGCTCTGCGGGCCATCCCGCAGTCGTCGTGCAGCCGGCGCAGCAGCAGCCGCTGCTCCTCCCCGGCGGACAGGTGACCGGCCGGCACCGGCTGGGCCGGGCCCGCGGACTGCATCGAGCGCTGCACCGCCATCTCGGACATCCGGATCTCCCGGGTCAGTACCAGCATCAGGTTGACCAGGAAGGCGTCCCGGGCGGCCGGTCCCGCCGACTGGGCCAGCCGGCTGATCTGGCCGCGGGCGGCCGGGGCATCGCCCAGGACCGTCCACAGGGTGGCCAGGTCGTAGCCGGGCAGGTACCAGCCCGTGTGCTCCCAGTCCAGCAGGACCGGACCGGCGGGCGACAGCAGCAGGTTCGACAGCAGGGCGTCACCGTGGTTGAACTGCCACTGGGGTCCCGACACCGCCAGCCCGTGCAGCAGCTTCTGCAGGTCGCCGAGGTCCCGGTCGGTCAGCAGTCCCAGCTCGTGGTAGCGGGAGATCCGCGAGGCGTAGTCCAGCGGCCGGCCGAAGAGTTCGGCCGGCGGGCGCCACTGGTTGACCCGGCACACCGCGCCCACGGCGGCCCGTACATCGGCCCGCGGCGGGGCCTCCACCGGATGGCGCTGCAGGGCCGCGACCCGGCCCGCCATCCGTTCCACCACCAGCGTGCAGTTCTCCGGGTCCGCGGCGATCAGCCGCGGTACCCGGACCGGCGGGCGGTGCCGGACAAACGCCCGGTATGCAGCTATTTCGTGCCGGTACCGCTCACGCCATTCCGGCGAGTGGTCCAGTAATACCTTGGCCACGGCGGTCGCCCGCCCGGTGGTGCCCACCAGCAGGACCGACCGTCCGCTGCGCCGCAGCACCTGCACCGGGGCGAACTCGGGACAGATCCGCTGGACCGAGGCGAGGGCGGTGCGCAGCTGCGCGCCCTGCGGCCCCGACAGGTCGATTCTTCCGCTGAGCGGCTGCGTGCCGGCCCCGGCCATCCGGCGGGCCCGTACGGTGCCCGGTACCACCGGGGCCGCGGGGCGGGACGGGTCGAGGTAGGGGCTGCCGCCCGCCTGCAGTGTGCGGTGCGGCCGGACGGGGGCGGTCACGGAGGACGATGCTGCGTACATGACGGATACGGATCCCTTCGTGCGCCGACGAGTTGCGTACGCCACCCCGCCGGATCCCGTGCATCACCCTGGGGAGTTCCGCCGGGGGACCGGGTCGGGGAGGCGCATTCCTACCTTACACCGTGGCGTGGGTGGCGGACCATCGAGCGTGCCCTGGCGAAGCCTGGCGAATAGTCGCTCGGCATCTGACCCGGGGTTACTGTCAACTCAGCCGAGAACCTGGGGGCTTGACGTGAGCAAGGGACCAAACACCCGTCTGAACGACCTGTTCGGCCTGGCCGGCTGGTCCAAGGGCGAGCTCGCGAGGATGGTCAACCGGCAGGCGGCGGCCATGGGCCACCACCAGCTGGCCACCGACACCTCGCGGGTGCGGCGCTGGATCGACATGGGGGAGACCCCGCGCGAACCGGTGCCCACCGTGCTGGCAGCCCTGTTCACCGAGCGGCTCGGTCGTGTCGTGACCATCGAGGACCTCGGGTTCGTACGGCAGCGGCGTACTTCGAAACGGCAGCCGGACGGGGCGCAGGACAACCCCGACGGCCTGCCCTGGGCGCCCGAACGCACAGCCGCGGTCCTCACCGAATTCACGGGAATGGACCTCATGCTCAACCGACGCGGCCTGATGGGAGCGGGTGCCGTGCTCACCGCCGGCTCCGCCCTCACCAACGCCATGTACGACTGGCTGCACAGCGACCCCGCGCAGCCCGCCGCCCCCCGATTCACCGACTCCTTCCAGGCCGACCCGGCGGGTTACGACCGCTACGAGGCGGCGCCGATCGGCTCCCAGGAGATCGAGGCGCTGGAGCGCTCCGTGGAGGTCTTCCGGGCCTGGGACGCCTCCCGGGGCGGCGGTCTGCAGCGCAAGGCCGTGGTGGGCCAGCTGAACGAGGTGGGCGGCATGCTCGCCTACCACCACCCGGACCACCTCCAGCGCCGGCTGTGGGGGGTGGCGGCCAACCTCGCCGTCCTGGCGGGCTGGATGTCCCACGACGTGGGCCTGGAACCGACCGCGCAGAAGTACTTCGTCATCGCCGCGCACGCCGCCCGGGAGGGCGGCGACCGCCCGCGGGCCGGGGAGGCGCTCTCCCGCGCCGCCCGCCAGATGGTCCACCTGGGCAAGCCGAACGAGGCGCTGGACCTGATGAAGCTGGCGAAGTCGGGGGCCGGCGAGGAGGCGCTGCCGCGCACCCGGGCCATGCTGCACACCATCGAGGCGTGGGCCCAGGCCGCCATGGGCAAGGGCCAGGCGATGCGGCGGACCCTCGGCGAGGCGGAGGAGCTGTTCGTGTCCGACCAGGGGGACGTGCCCCCGCCCTCGTGGATGCAGCACTTCGACGAGGCGGACCTGCACGGGATGCAGGCGCTGGCCTACCGGACGCTCGCCGACCACGACGCCACGGCGGCGCCGATCGCCGCCCGGCATGCCAAGGAGGCACTGCGACTGCGCGCGTCCGGGCACAACCGGTCGCAGATCTTCGACTACATCTCGCTGGCCTCGGCCTGCTTCATCGCCGACGATCCCGAGCAGGCGGACCGGTACGCGCGGCTGGCGCTGGTCTCCATGAACGAGACCTCCTCGCACCGGACCTGGGACCGGCTGCGGGAGATGTACCGGCTCACCGGCCACTACTCCGGCTACACGCGGATCGAGGACCTGCGGGCGGAGATCAAGCATGCCCTGCCGAGCAGCCCCGCGCCGAGGGCGCGGGGCGCAGAGATCTGAGGACGGCGGGGGCGTGGCTCATCCCGGCCGCCGGTACCCGGCCTGGCCGGCAGGGCTCAGGTGCCGATGCGGGCCACCAGGACGCAGGCGTCGTCCTCCCGTTCGCCCTCGCCGAACTCCTCGATGACCATCCGGATGATGTCCTGGGCCGAGCGGGCCGCCGAGAAGCGGGGGGCCAGTGCCAGCAGCCGCTCGGTGCCGTCGGCCCGGCTGAACTCGATGCTGCGCGGGGTCAGTCCGTCGGTGTGCAGGACGAGTACGTCGCCCACCTCGAGCCCCACCTCGGCCTGTCCGTAGTTCGCCCCGGAGGTCGCGCCGAGCAGCACACCCTCCGGCGGGGCCAGCGCGCGGCCGGAGCCGTGCCGGAACAGCAGGGGGGCGGGGTGCCCGGCCTGGGCCCAGGTCAGCACCCGGCGGGCGGGGTCGAAGCGGCAGCAGACGGCGGAGCCGAGGGCCGGCTGCACCGAGGTCTCCAGCAGCTGGTTGAGCCAGCCCATCAGCGGGCCGGGGGCGATCCCGGCCATGGCCATGCCGCGCAGGGCGCCGAGCATCATGGCCATCCCGGAGGTGGCGGTGACCCCGTGCCCGGTCAGATCGCCGACGGTCAGCATCGAGCAGCCGTCGGGCAGTTCCAGGGCGTCGTACCAGTCGCCGCCGATCAGGGCGCTGGTCGCGGAGGGCAGGTAGTGCGCGGCCACGTCGAGGGTTCCGCTGCTGCCGTGCGGGAACCGCAGGGAGCCGCGCCACGGGGGGAGCACGGCTTCCTGCAGTTCGACCGCCAGCCGGTGCTCGGTCTGCGCGATCTCCCGCTGGCGCTGGAGCGAGTCCCGGGATTCGCGGACCGCCCGCTGGCTCCGGCGCAGGTCGCTGACGTCCCGGAGGACGGCCCACATGGAGGCCGTGCAGCCGTCCGGGTCGAGGACCGGCTCGCCCCTCATCTGCAGCGTCCGGACCCGGCCGTCGGCCCGGACGATGCGGAACTCCCCGTCTATCGGCCGCCCGTCCACCAGACAGGCCGTCACCATGGAGGTGAGCAGCGGCTGGTCCTCGGAGAACAGGGTGGAGCCCAGCTCGTCCAGGGAGAGCGGGCCGGCTTCCGGGGAGCGGCCGAAGATCTGGAAGAGCTCCTCGGACCAGCTGACCTCGTCCGTGAGCAGGTTCCACTCGGCGCTGCCGACCCGGGTGAGGTCCGATCCGGCCTCCAGCGGGGCGGACAGCGCGGGGTCGCCCGGTGCGGCCTCGACCGCCGGGGGCATGCCCTCCTTGAGCTGTCCCAGGTGCTCGCCGAGGTCGTCGAGATGGTGCACGGCGAGGTCGCACAGGGCACGCTGCCAGCGCCCCTGGGCGTCGTCGTCGTCCACGACGGCGTCGCGGCGCACTGCGTCCACTTCGCCACGTAGCCGTCGGGTCTGCTTGATCAGCGCGTCCACCGACCCGGGCTCGGGCGGCTGCGCGGGACGGTCCGCGAACAGATGGGACGGCATGGGAACTCCGATACAGGCGCGCACGGCCAAGTAGGTCGAACTTGTCACGACTGTGGCACAGCCTGCGACGGCCTGTAAGCCGTTTGGCAACATCCGTTACGGTCTTGCTTTTGACATATGCCAAAGGCCTCCCGTTCCCCTCCCGCGCCCCTGTTTTTGTGCGAATGATTCAGGTCAACGGCCATTCCGGCGCAGTGGCTCAAACGGTGAGCGGTACGGGGTAGATCTCGTCCGCCGGGTGCCCGGACCGTTTGTGGATCCGCTGCACGGCCTCCGCGGACGGGGCCTCGGACAGGCAGTACACGTGGCCGGACTCGGGGTCGCCCCAGGCCTGCTTGAAGTGCACTCCCTCTTCCTTCTCGATGGCCATGTCAGCCTTGTGCGCGGCCTCGAACTGCTCCTTGGTGATCCCCTTCATGCCCGTGTGGACGTCCATGTAGGTGGCCATGTGTCCACACCTCCTTCCCTTCTCTTCCATGGTGGGCCGACGGCCGGAAAAAGGCCTCCCGACGGGTCCGTTCCGTACGTACGGCCGAGATGTGCGAAGAGGTGCGGCCGGACAACCCCGAGCACGAAGCTTCCCCGAACGGAGGACGCCGGTTCCCGTGCTTCCCACCACGGGGGCCACTCGCTACTCTACGTGCCGGTAATGACCTGATACTCGTATGGTACGGAGACCGGATGACAGGGCAGCGGCACAGTCGGCGGACCTTCCTTACGTACCTGGTCGCGGCTCCCACCCTCGCCGTCGCCACCCGGGCCGGGGCCGACGCCCTGGCCCCGCAGCAGGCCCGTGCCGTGATCCCCACCCTCCCGGCCCCCGCCGACCTGGTCGACCTCGGCGACCTGTTCATCCTGGCCGGCGCCCCCACCGCCGGGATGCTGGTGCTCACCGTGGAGACCGACGGGACCATCCGCTTCCGGCTGCCCCGCGAAGAGGTCGGCCAGGGCCTCACCACCGCCGTGGCCATGCTGGTGGCGGAGGAACTCGACGCGCCCCTGCACGACATCCGGGTGGAACTCGACGACGCCCGGCCCGAGCTGCTCTTCAACCAGCTCACCGGCAGCTCCAACGCCATCCGCTCGCTGTACGGCCCGGTCCGGCAGACCGCCGCCGCCGTGCGGGCCCGGCTGGTCGCCGCTGCCGCCGCCCGCTGGAACCTCTCCCCGGGCGGGCTGACCACGGCGGCCGGCGAGGTCCGCGCCCCCGACGGCCGTACCGCCGGCTACGGGGCCCTGGCCGAGGCCGCCGCCGACCCCGGCCTGATCGTGCTCGGCGCCACCCCCAAGCCCGAGTCCCGGCACACCCTGGTCGGCCGGCCCACCGGCCGGGTGGACGCCCGCGCCATGGTCACCGGGCAGCAGCAGTACACCCTGGACCTGGACGTGCCCGGCGCCAAGCCCTGTGTGGTGCGCCGCCCGCCGACCCTCGGCGGCACCGTGAAGTCCGTCGCCAACGCAGCCGCCGTCCGGGCCATGCCCGGAGTACTCGACCTGGTCACCCTCCGCACCGGGGTGGCCGTGGTAGCCGAGACCTTCGGCCAGGCGCTGGACGCCCGGGCCGCCCTCCAGGTCACCTGGGGCCCCGGGCCCGCCGACCACCTCTCCGACGCGGAGATCCGTACCAGGCTGCGGGCCGCCACCCCGCCGCTGCTGGTGCCGCCGCTGCTCACCCCGTACGTGGACGCCGAGTTCGACTTCGCCTTCGTCAGCCACGCCCCGCTGGAGACCAACTGCGCAGTGGCCGACGTACGGGAGGACCGGGCCGAGATCTGGTCCGGGCTGAAGTCCCCGATCGTGGCCCGGCAGACCATCGCCGCCGAACTCGGCCTGCCGGTCGGCCGGGTGACCGTCCATGTGGTCCAGGCCGGCGGTTCCTTCGGCCGGCGGCTGTTCTTCGACGCCGCCCTGGAGGCGGCCCTGGTCTCGAAGGCCTGCCGCCGGCCGGTGCGGCTGATGTGGACCCGGGTCGACGACACCCGGCACGGCCGGATGCGGCCCGCCACCCACCACCGGATCCGCGCCACCTTCGCCCTCGGCGAGGTGCTCTCCTTCGAGCACCGGGTGGCCGCCGTCGAAACCGACTTCCGGCACGGCCTCGGCGAGATCATCACCGCCACCGCCGCGAAGCTCCCGCTGGGCATCGGCAATGCCACCCTCGCCCAGACCCTGTTCCTCACCACCGTGAAGTCCCCGTACCACTTCGGACTCACCACCCAGGCGCTGACCGAGGTCCCGACCGGCATCCCCACCGGGTCCTGGCGTTCGGTGTACTCCGCCAACACCCGCGGCGCCGAGGAGATCGTGGTCGACGAACTGGCCCGGCGCATGAACAAGGACCCGTACCGGTTCCGCCGGACCTTCCTGAAGAGCGACGCCCAGCGCGCCGTCCTGGACCGGGCCGCCGCCGAAGGGGACTGGGGGCGGGAGATGGCACCCGGCTGCGCCCAGGGCATCGCCTTCCACGAGGAGTACAAGTCCCGCACCGCCTGCCTGGTGGAGATCGACGCCCGGGACGCCCAGCGGATCCGGGTGACCAGGGCGGTGGTGGTCGTGGACGTGGGCCGGCCCGTCAACCCCCGTGGACTGGAGGCCCAGATGCTCGGCGGGCTCACCGACGCGATCTCCACCACCCTCCGGGCCGGCCTGCACATCGACAAGGGCCTCCCGCTGGAGGGGAGTTACAGCCAGTTCCACTGGGCCCGCCAGCAGGACACCCCACGCGAGGTGAAGGTCATCGTGCTGCCCGCCACCCCGGGGGCCGAACCGGGCGGCGCCGGAGAACTCGGCGTCCCCGCCGCCGTGGGCGCCATCGCCAACGCCTACGCCCGCGCCACCGGCACCCGGCCCCGCAGCTTCCCTCTCGACTTCGACGTCGACTTCACCCCCTACCCCCGCTAGCCCTGGAGCCCCCGTGCCCTCGCACACCTTCACCGTCAACGGGCAGAGCGTCACCGTCGACGCCCCCGACGATCTCCCGCTGCTCTGGGTGCTGCGCGACCTGCTGGGCATCCGCGGCCCCAAGTACGGCTGCGGGGTCGACGTCTGCAAGGCCTGCACCAGCCACCTCGACGGCACCGACATCAGACCCTGTGTGGTCCCCGTGTCCGCCTGCGCCGGCCGCGAGGTGACCACCATCGAGGGGCTGGCGGACGGCGACACGCTGCACCCCGTGCAGGAGGCCTGGCTGGAGCAGGACGTCTCCCAGTGCGGTTTCTGCCAGCCCGGTCAGATCATGGCGGCCGTCGCCCTGCTGAAGCGGACCTCGGAACCCACCGAGGAGGACCTCGACGCCATCGCCAACATCTGCCGCTGCGGTACGTACGTCAGGATCCGCGAGGCGATCCGCAGCGCAGCCGCCCGCATGTGACCGCCCGCACCCCGCCCCCTGACGGGCCGTGACCTGCCCGTACGCCACCGAGCGAGAGCCGGGACCCCGGTGCTCCCCCGTGAACACCGGGATCCCGTCCGCTCGTGCTCCAACCTAGGCGGGTGCGCGGCCCGTTGCAGGATTCGTTCTGCCCAGTCGTTCAAGGAGATCGGTATCACTGCGCACAGTGTGCGCCCGGTGATTGAATGCGCCCGACCCGCATCGAAGGGATCGTGCCATCCAGCCCTGGAACCGCTCCGACGACATCCTCAAGGCCCACCGGCTCGCGCACACCGGAGGCTCGGCCGCCCTGCTGCGCTGGCTCTCCGTCCGGCTGGCCGGCTGGACCGGGGTACTGGAATCCGGAGGGCCGCCGGGCTGCCCGGAACCGGAGCTCGCCGCCCGGGCCGCCGCCGAGCTCACCGCCCGCGGGGTCCGCTCGGCCGTCCTGGACGGTCCGGCCGCCACCGCCCTGCTGTTCGCGCTGGACGAGGGCAGCGCCCTGGCCGCCGTACTGCCCCGCCCCTACCCGCCGGGGGCGTCCGTCCTGCTCGCCGACACCGCTGTACCGCTCTCGCTGGTGCGGCGGGTCGAAGAGGCCGCCCGGCGCGAGGAACGGGCCCGGCTGGCCGAGTCCCGGGCCCGCGAGTCGGTGCTGCACCTGCTGATGGACGGCCGCCTCTCCCTCGCCCACCAGGTCGCCGGGGCACTGACCCCCGCACTGCCCGACCCGATGCGGATGTACGTCGTCGAATGCCGCCCGGGAACGCGCGAGGAGGTGCTCCGGCAGTGCACCGAACTCACCGGCGGGCGCGCCTGGATCGTGCGCTGCCCGGTCTACGTCCGCCACCTCATCGTGCTGGTCCCGCTCGAAGCCACCGTCACCGCCCCCACCGGCCACGACCCGCTCGCCGCGGCGCTGTCGGCGACGGCCCGGGACAGTGTGACCGGGGTCAGCGAGGTGACCTGCCTGCGGGACGCCCCGGCCGCCTACACCCAGGCCTTCCACGCCCTCGCCGTGGCCCGCGGCCGGGTGCAGCGGTACGCCCGGTTCGGCCCCGGCCCCGAGCTGGCCCTGGCCGCCCACACGGCCGGGGCCGGCTGGGCCGAGGCCATGCTGGCGCCGCTGCACGGCTATGCGCCCCGGCGGCCCCAGGACCCGGGCCCGCAGGAGCTGCGCGCCACCGCGCACGCCTGGCTGAACTTCACCTCGCACGCCACCCGGCTGCTGAAGATCCACCGGAACACCCTCGCCACCAGGATCCGGGTGGTGGAGGAACTCCTCGGCCTGGAGCTGGCCCGGCTGTCCGACCAGGCGGCGCTCTCACTGGCCCTGCGGCTCACCCCCGGCGGACCCCCGCCCCGTCCTGCCCAGAGCCGCGCGGCCTCGCTGGACGAGGTGCTGAGCCACCCCAGCCTGACCCGCTGGGCCCACCGCCACCTCCGGCCGCTGACCGGCCCGGAGGCCCCGGCAGGCGCCCGTGACACCGTCCGGGTCTGGCTGCGCCACGACGCCCGGCTGGTCCCGGCGGCGGCTGCACTCGGGATCTCCGTACCCGGTGCACGCAAGCGGCTGAGCAGGATCGAAGCGCTGCTGGAGCGGTCCCTGCTGCAGTCGCCCAGCGCCCGCCACGACCTGTGGCTCGCACACAGGGCCGAGGAGCTCGGTGTGTGTCACGCCGAATGAATCGGCTGAAATCGGTTGATCATGCCTGAATGAGGCGTATCAGAAGGCGTATCAACCCGAAGCGCATGCTGGTCGGTGAACCGCTCGACACCGCCCGGCTGGGCGAGACCCTGCTGCCCAAGCGGCTCGCCCTGCCGATCTTCTGCAGCGACCCGCTCTCCTCGGTGGCGTACGCCACCGAGGAGATCCTGCTGATCCTCGCCCTCGGCGGGGTGGCCCTGCTGCACCTCGCCTGGTACGCCGCCGCCGCGATCGTCTTCCTGCTGGTGGTGGTCGTCGCCTCCTACCGGCAGACCTGCCACGCCTACCCCGGGGGCGGCGGGGCGTACGTCGTCAGTGCCGAGAACCTCGGCCAGACCGCCGCGCTGACCGCCGCCAGCGCCCTGCTGGTCGACTACGTGCTGACCGTGGCCGTCTCGGTGGTTTCCGGCGTGGCCGCCATCACCTCCGCCATCCCCGCCCTCTCGGACCACCAAGTCGGCCTGTCCGTGGCCTTCGTGGTGCTGCTGACGGTGATGAACCTGCGCGGCGTACGCGAATCGGGACGGGTCTTCGCCCTCCCCACCTACGGGTTCGTCCTCGTCATCTACCTGATGTTCGCCGTCGCCGCGGTCCGGCTGGCCACCGGTGAGACCATCCGCGCCGAATCGGCCGACCTGCCGATCATCGCGGAGGGCACCTACACCGGAATCGCCCTGGTACTGCTCGCCATGCGCGCCTTCGCCTCCGGCTGTACCGCCCTGACCGGGGTGGAGGCGATCAGCAACGGCGTCCCCGCCTTCCGGCCGCCCAAGAGCCGCAACGCCGCGAACACCCTGGCCGCCATGGGAGCCCTCTCGGTCACCATGTTCCTCGGGATCACGATCCTCGCCATGGTCTACCGGGTCCATGTCGCCGCCGACCCGACCGAACTCGGCCTGCCGCCCGGCACCCCCATGTCCACGGCCCTCGCCCAGATCGGCCGCGCCACCTTCGGTGACTGGCACTTCCTCTTCTACCTGCTCCAGGCCGTCACCGCGGGGGTGCTGATCCTCGCGGCGAACACCGCCTTCAACGGCTTCCCGATGCTCGCCTCGATCCTCGCGCGGGACCGGTACGCGCCGCGCCAGCTCTTCAACCGCGGCGACCGGCTCGTCTACTCCAACGGCATCGTGCTGCTGGCGCTCGCCGCGATCGCCCTCATCGTCGCCTTCGACGCCGAGCTGACCCGCCTCATCCAGCTCTACATCATCGGCGTCTTCGTCTCCTTCACCCTCTCCCAGTCGGGCATGGTCCGGCACTGGAAGCGGGAGCTCGCCGACCCCGCCACCCCGGCCGCCGCACGCATCCACATCCACCGCCGCCGCGCCATCAACGCGGTCGGCGCCGTGATGACCTCGGTGGTCCTGGTCATCGTCCTGGTCACCAAGTTCACCCACGGCGCCTGGCTGGTGGTCATCGCGATGCCGCTGCTCTTCCTCGGCATGAAGGGGGTGCGCCGCCACTACGACCAGGTCGCCCGGCAGGTCGCGGTCGCCCCCGGGGTCCGCCCGCCGCGGCCCTCCCGCCACCATGTGGTGGTGCTGGTGGCCGCGGTGCACGCACCCACCCTCAAGGCCGTCGGCTTCGCCCAGGCGCTGCGCCCGGACAGCCTCACCGCGCTCAGTGTGGCCGCCGACGAGGCGGCGGCGGCCCGGCTGCGGGAGGCGTGGGACGCGCACGACCCGGGCGTACCGCTGACGATCCTGCACTCGCCCTACCGGGAGGTGATCCGACCGGTGCTGACACGGATCCAGGAACTCGCGGCCGAGGAGAGCACCGACATCCTGTCCGTGGTGATCCCGGAGTTCGTGGTCGGCCACTGGTGGGAGCAACCCCTGCACAACCAGAACGCGCTGCGGCTGAAGGCCCGGCTGCTGTTCACCCCGGGAGTGGCCGTGATCGACGTTCCCTATCTGCTGGAATCGGCCAGACCGCCGGGGACCGCCGGCAGCTGATCACTGCTCCTTACTTCGGAGCCTGCCCGCAGGCCTCGTCCGAGGTGGCCCTGGAGACGCCGGCCTGCTGGAGGCTGGCGGTGCAGCTGGTCTGGTTGCCGATCTGCCCCTCGTAGCACGCCTGCCGGGCGGCGTCCTTGAGGTCCGCGGTGTCCTTGCCGACGTGCTGCGCGACGTACTGTTCGCAGGCCTGCTGGTCCGCCTGGGCGGCCGGGGCGGCGAGGACGAAGCCGCCGGCGGCGAGGACCAGGGCGGCCAGGATGCCGGGAATACGAGCCGGCATACGAGTCGGGATGCGAGTCGACGGACGCATGCGGATGCACCTGCTCTCTCGGTCGGTCACACGATCCGCACATACGCCGGACCGCGGCGGGGGCGGCGCGGAGCAGGCTCTCCGAGGGGCGACCGGCTCGACGCATCGGTCACCCTCGCCCTTCCGACGCTAGAGCACGGCTCCGGTGCACGCACCTCAGGCTGGCCCGCCCTGGAGGACCGCCGCGTGGGCCAGCGCCAGTTCGACCACCTGGGCCGGATCGGCCAGCGTGCGGCCGGTCAGCTGTTCCAGCCGGCGCAGCCGGTTCGAGACGGTGTTGCGATGGCAGAACAGCCGCTGTGCGGCATGGGTGGTGGAGCCCTGGCAGGCCAGCCAGGTGCCCAGGGTGCTGAGGAGTACCCGGCAGTCCTCGCCCGGCAGCGCCAGCACCGGCCCCAGCACCACCTGCCGCAGCCGGTCGGCGAGTTCGCCCTGGGCGGCCACCAGCGCCGCCGGCAGGGCCTCGTCCAGCAGGACCGTGCGCCGGGCGGTGGAGCCGGCGGCGGTACGCAGCGCCAGCCCGGCCAGCCACCGGGCCCGGGCCAGCGCGGTCGGGGTCTCCACCACCGGGCTGACCCCGGCCCGCGCGCCGAGCGGCGCCAGCAACTCCCGTACGGAGTCCAGCGGGAGCCCGCCCAGATCCACCAGTCCGGTGTCCCCGTCGGCCCGGATCCGCCACAGCACCCGGGGTCCGCCCGCCCCGGCCTGCGGTTCGCCGGCAGCCCCGGGCCCGGACCCGGCGCCGGCTCCGGAGCCCGGTTCCAGCACCACCACCGCGAACCGCCCCCGCTCGGCCAGCCCCAGCTGCGCCGCCGCCTCCGACACCAGCCCGCGGGCCGCCCCCGTACCGTCCAGCAGGGCGTCGAGCAGGGCCGCGCGGCGCTCCCGGTCGCGGGCGCTGCGGGCCGCCTCGGTGTGCCGGTAGGCCTCGGCGACCGCGTCCGTCAGCTGGTCCAGTACGTCCCACAGCACGGCCGCGGCCGGCAGCAGCCCGGGCAGCCGGGTCCGGTCGTGTGCGGCCACCGACTCGGTGAGGGCCTGCCAGAGCAGCCGGCCTCCGTGCCGGTAGGTGCGCAGCAGTGAGGTGAGGGGCAGCCCCTGCCCGGCGCGCAGCACTCCGGTGGCGCGGGCGTCGGCGAGGTCCACCGGGAGGCCGCGGATGCTGCGGACCAGGCCTTCGACGGCCTGGCGGAGGTTGTGGTGGATCCGCTCGCGCAGCTCGGCGCGGCCGAGCAGGGCGGCGTACGCGGGGTCCTCGGCCAGGGTGCGGTCGGTCAGCCGGTCCGCGGCGGTGGCGATCCGCCGGTCCAGGTCCCCGCGTATCTCCTCGATGATCCTCTCCATGGCGGGCAGCGTGCCATGCGGAACGGCGGCTGGGGAGGGGGCGGTGGCCGGCCGCTCGGAGTACTGCACTTGCAGTACTCTGTGGACGTTGCCGTTCCTCCGAGGGACCAGGGACCCGCCATGCGCCAGAACCCCGAACGCCGCGCCGCGCTGCTCGACGCCGCCATCGAAGTCCTCGCCCGCGAGGGCTCGCGCGGGCTGACCCTGCGCGCGGTGGACAAGGAAGCCGGCGTCCCGACCGGCACGGCCTCGAACTACTTCGCCGACCGGGCCCAGATGCTCGGCCAGATCCTGCGCCGCACCCGCGAACGCCTGGTCCCGGACCAGGCCGCGCTGGCCGGGCCGCTGGACACCGCGGCCCTGCTGCGGGACCTGGTGGACCGGATGCGGCGGGAGCGCAGCGTCCACATCGCCATGCTGGAACTGCGCCTGGAAGGCACCCGGCGGCCCGAACTCCAGCAGGAGCTGGCCGCGTTCCAGGGCCTCGAACTGGAGGCCAACGTGACCTGGCACCTGGACGCCGGGCTGCCCGGGGACCGCACCGGCGTGGTGCTCCTCTACCTCGCCATGCTCGGTCTGATCGTGGACGACCTGACCGCCCCCGAACTGCTGGCCCGCTACCCGGTCGACGGGCTGATCGACACGATGGTGGAACGGCTGCTGCCGGAGGGTTCCGCCGGCTCCGGCGGCTGAGCCCGCAGGTCTCCGACGTGTCAGCCGGTCCGCGATGCCTCAGCCGGCGCCCGACTCGCCCGCGTCGTGGACCAGCAGGGCGATCTGGACCCGGTTGTTCAGGTCCAGCTTGGTGAGGATCCGCGAGACATGGGTCTTCACGGTCGGCAGCGACAGGTGCAGCTCGCGGGCGATCTCGGCGTTGGACCGGCCGCGTCCGACGGCCAGCGCGACCTCCCGCTCCCGGTCCGCCAGCAGGGCCAGCCGGGCCCGGGCGGCCTCGGCCCGGGTGTCGCGGCCGGTCAGCCCCGCCACCCGGTCGATCAGTGCCTGGGTGACGGCCGGGGACAGCACCGGCTCGCCGGCCATCACCCGCCGCACCGCGGTGACGATCTCCTGCGGCGGGGTGTCCTTCAGCAGGAACCCGGCGGCACCGGCCCGCAGGGCGCGCAACACGTGCTCGTCCGTGTTGAAGGTGGTCAGCACAATCACCTCGGGCGCACCGGGCCGGGCCCGCAGCGCCTCGGTCGCCGCCAGCCCGTCGGTGCCGGGCATCCGGATGTCCATCAGCACCAGGTCGGGGGAGTGCGCCGCGACCAGCGCGGGCACCTCCGCCCCGTCGGCCGCCTCCCCGACCACCTCCAGGTCCGGCGCCCCGCCGAGCATCAGGCGCAGCCCGGCCCGCACGATCGGGTCGTCGTCGACCAGCAGCAGCCGGATCACGGGCACCTCACAGTTCTGGGTCGGCCGGACCCCAGGGTAGCCAGGCCGCCACCCGGAACTCCCCGCCGCCGTCCACCCCGTACTCCAGCCGCCCGCCGGCCAGCCGGGCCCGTTCACCCAGCCCGAGCAGCCCCTGCCCGCCGGGACCCGGCGGGGCCGCTGCCGCCGCTGCCGCCGCTGCCTCCGCCGTCGGGCCCGCCGGGGGCGGGTTGACGACCTCCACCGTCAGCCCCCGGCCCGGGCCACCGGTGACGGACAGCCGGACCGGGGCGCCCGGGGCGTGCTTGCGCGCATTGGTCAGCGCCTCCTGGACGATCCGGTACGCCGCCCGGCCGACGGCGGGGGCCGGCGCCGGCCGGTCCGACGGCAGCGGGCCGCACTCCACCCGCATGCCCGCCGCCCGGGACTCCGCCAGCAGCTCCACGATCCCGGCCGGATCCGGCTGCGGACGGCTCCCGAACTCCCCGGGCGGGGCCCGCAGCACCCCGATCACCTCGCGTAGGTCCTGTAGCGCCAGGTGTGCGCTCTCCCGGATGACGCCCGCCGCCCGGGCGATCTCCTCCCGCGGCGCTGTCGGGTTGAACTCCAGCGCCCCCGCGTGCACGCTCAGCAGCGACAGCCGGTGCCCCAGTACGTCGTGCATCTCGCGCGCGATCTCCTCGCGGGCCTGCTGCTGGGCCCGTTCCGCCCGCAGCGCCGCATCGGCCTCCGCCAGCTCCGCCCGTTCCCGCAGCGAATCCACCAGCTGCCGTCGGGACCGCCGGTACAGCCCCCAGCCGATGGCCGCCGCGATCAGGGTGAAGTACGTCAGGGCCGATCCGGCCCGGTCCTCCGCCATCCCGGGCAGCTGCACCAGGAACACCGGCAGCGGGGCGAAGGCCACGGCGGTCACCCAGGCCGTCACCCGCCACGGCCGGGTCGCGGCCACCGTGAACACCGCCACCAGGGCCGGGCCGGTCAGATAGTGCGCCCAGGCGCCGCCCACCAGCAGGGCCACGGCGAGCTGCACCGGCCACCGCCGGCGCAGGAACACCGAGGCGCAGCCCAGCGCACCGGCCAGCAGATCGGCGGCCCGCCAGGCGGGGGAGAGGTCCGCGGGAACCGGCACGGCCTGTGTGGTGAGGGCGGCGAAGCAGCTCGCGAAGACGAACATTCCCAGGTCGGCGGCCCAGTCCCGGCGGGTCCGGTGGAGGGTGTGCATGTCGTGGAATCTACGCGGCCCGGGTGGTCGCGGCCGGTGCCGCACTCCGATCGGATACTTAAGTACGACAGCCCCGGCCCCGGCCGCCTTCCTTGGTCGCGGCACCACCACCGGAGGGCCGACGCAGGAGCGTCCCGCCCGCGCCTACCGTCGGGCCATGACTTCCTCTGACGCGAACTCCGCTGCGCCGCACCCGCTCAAGACCCTGGCCGGGATCGCCGCCTTCGTCCTCGTCGTCGGCGGCGCCTTCGGCCTCCTGCACGAATGGCTCGGCTGGATCCGCTTCTTCGGCTTCGTCCGCTTCCTGGTTCCGGCCGGCCACGAGGTCCTCGGCCATACGCTGCTGATCGTCCTGGGCCTGGCGCTCGGTGCGGCCGGCGACCTGTTCGACCGGGGCGCACGCCGCGGGAAGCGCGGAGGCCGTGGCTGATCGCGGGCAATAGTTGATCTTATGCTCAGGTTTACGCGAGTCAGCTGGTTTTGGCGGGGCTGAGCGTCTTTGATGGGTTTGCCAGGCCTCGCACAGGAGCAGGGGGACTACTCATGGGCACTGATCACATCGAAGCCGCCGGCGAAGACCTCGGGCACGAGGCCAAGGACGATCACAGGGACGATTCCAGGGACAGAGACAGCGCGCCCACCCTGATCGGCTCCGTACAGCGCGCGTTGCGTCTGGTGGAGGCGATGTATGCCGAGGGCGGCGCGACGGCCAAGCGGCTCGCCCGCCTGACCGGAATTCCGCTTCCCACCGTGTACCACCTGCTGCGCACCCTGAGCCACGAGGGCTATGTCCAGCGCGAGGGCGGCGCGTTCCGGTTGGCGGACGACCTCCCGTTGGCTTCTTGATCCATCCCAGCCGGATTCGGCCAATCCCGGTCCGCTTCCGTGCATGTTCCGTTGGAAAATGCCAGAACCCCCTTCCGCAGTATGGAACTTGAGTAAGTTCCTCTCTGTCGCCGCCGTACGACCGTGCGCTACGGACATCTGGCCGGGAGGGGAGCCCGCGTGCCCGGGATTGACGAATGCCTGCTCGAGGCCATGACGCTGCCCGGTGCCCGCGGGGCCTCGCTGGTGGACTGGAGCAGCGGGCTGGCCCTGGGGACCGTGGGGGAGTCGCCCGTCGGCGACCACGAGACCACGGCGGCCGAAACCGCCGAACTGGCCCGGGCGGCGGCCGAGTACGAATCCTTCGCGGCCGGTCCGGCGGAGCAGACCGAGGACGGGGAACCCCCCGGACCACCCGTCGAGGACCTGATCGTCACCACCCGCACCGGCTACCACGTGCTGCGCTTCGTCGAAACCAGCTTCGACAGCAGCGTGTTCCTGCATCTGTGGATGGACCGCGCCGACGGCAACCTCGCCCTCGCCCGCCTCCGGCTCCGCGACCTGGCCGAGGGACTGGTGCTCAGATGACCGGCACACCCGCGACCGGCACCCGGCCGGCACTCACACGACAGGCACTCACATGACCGGCACCCGCCTCACCGGTGCCCAACTCACCGCCCCCGACCCCGCCGTGGTCTCCCCGCTGCTCAGCCGGCTCGCCGCCGAACGCGCCACCGGCGCCCTGTTACGCGACCGGGGCACCCTCTTCCTGGAGGACGGCCGGATCGTCCACGCGGAGAGCCCGGCCACCCCGGGCCTGGACGTCCTCCTCACCAGCGGCGGCGGGCTCACCCCCGAACGCTGGCGGGAGGCCGTGGACCGGGCCGGAGCCCGCCGCCAGGTCGCCCGCTTCCTGGTGGACAGCGGCGGCCTGGCCGGCGGCGAACTGGAGATCTGCCATATCGCCGCCATGTACGACGCCGCCTTCTTCGCCCTCTCCCCGGGTTCGGGCCCCTCCCGGTTCCGGCGCGGCGCCACCCACTGGATCGGCTCCGTCCACTCCGTCCCGGCCGCCTCGGTGGAGCGCGAGACCCGGCGCCGCCGCGAACTGCTGGACGCCGTCTGGCCCTATCCGGCCCTGGACACCGCCCCGGTGCTGCCCCGGCCGGCCGCCCCCGGCCAGACGGTGACCTGCCGCCAGCGGATCCTGCTCCGCCACGCGGACGGCATACGCACCCCGGCCGAACTCGCCTGGACCCTCGGCAGACCCGCCTTCCACACGCTGCTCGACGTCCGGCGGCTCGCCGCGGCCGGACTGGTCGAGACCCCGCACGCGCCGGCCCCCCAGCCGGTCGCGGCCCCCCTGCCCGACTGGGTCACCCAGGCCCAGAGCCCGGACGTGGCGCTGCTCCGACGGTTACGCGACGCACTGGAGGCAAGCCTGTGAGGCTCCCGCTGCGCCCGCGCGCGGACCGGCGCCAGCCCGAAAGGAGAACGGTGATGGTGCCTGCCGAAGCCGAAGCCGAGATACTCGCCGAGCTCCGGCGGCTGCGGGCCCGAGTCCCCCAGCTCACCGGAGCCCTCGCCGCCAGCGCCGACGGCCTGGTACTGGCCCGGGACACCGCCGCCACCGAGGCCGAAGCCGTGGCCGCGCTGACCGCCGCCGCCCTCGGCGTGGCCCAGCGGCTCGCCGACACCACCGGCCAGGGCGGCTTCCGTGAACTCCTGGTCCGAGGTGACAACGGCTATGTCGCCACCTACGCCGCCGGAGAAGCGGCCGTCCTCACCCTGATGGCCGAACCCCGTGCCAATGTCGGCCGCCTCCATCTCGAGGCCCGCCGCTCCAGTCTGCACATCGCCGAGCTCATCCAGGAGACCATCGGTCGCCGGGGTCCCGGCAGCCGCCCCTGAACACACCCCACCCCGTACGCCGGGCAGGCCCGTCTGCCCCGGCACACCCATCGGAAAGTCTGAAGGAGAAACCCCATGGCCAACGTGGACACCGTTCTCAAGCAAGCCACCACCACCATCGAAGGAGCCCTCGGCGCCGCCCTGGTCGACTACGGCAGCGGTATGGCGCTCGGTATCGCGGGCGGCGGCAAGGACCTGGACCTGAACGTCGCCGCCGCCGGCAACACCGATGTGGTCCGCGCGAAGGTCCGTACCATGGAGCTGCTCAATCTCAAGGACGAGATCGAGGACATCCTGATCACCCTCGGCGGGCAGTACCACCTCATCCGGCTCCTGAAGGGCCGCGGCGCCCAGGGGCTCTTCCTGTACCTCGCCCTGGACAAGCAGCGCGCCAATCTGGCGATGGCCCGGCACCAGCTGAAGACGATCGAGGCGGAGCTCGAGATCTGACCGTCTTCGACGGAGCTGTCACCAGCGGGTCACAGTCCGGCGGCGGGCGGCTTAAATCTAGCCGCCCGCCCCGCCGACCTGCCGTTTATGACCCTATTCGCCCGGACTTCACAAAGTCATTACCGCGTAAGATGTTGTACTTAGCTGATCATTGACTGACAAAATCCGCTGGAGAGCCCGCACCCCATGTCCCCGCGCCTGAGCATCGTCGTCCCTGTCTACAACGTCGAGCTCTACCTTGACGAGTGTCTGGAATCCCTCGCGGCACAGACATTCCGTGACTTCGAGGTCGTCATGGTCGACGACGGCTCCACCGACTCCAGCGCCGTGATCGCGAAGGCCTTCGCGGCCAAGGACAAGCGGTTCCGCCTGGTCATGCAGGAGAACGCGGGTCTCGGCGCCGCCCGCAACGTCGGCGCCCGGCACATCTGTGCGGACAGCGAGTTCCTGGCGTTCGTCGACAGCGACGACACCATGCCGGACAACGCCTACCAGCTGATGATCGACACGCTGGACCAGACCGGCTCCGACTTCGTCGCGGGCAACGTGCTGCGGTTCCGCTCCGTGGGCATGAACCAGTCCTGGGGTCACAAGGCACCCTTCGCCAAGACCCGGCTGAAGACCCACATCTCGAAGTTCGCGCCGCTGGTCACCGACCGCACCGCGTGGAACAAGGTCTACCGCCGCACCTTCTGGGACGAGCACGGCTTCCAGTACCCCGAGGGCATCCTCTACGAGGACGCCCCGGTCAGCATCCCCGCGCACTACTTCGCCAAGAGCGTCGACATCCTCGGCGACGTCGTCTACCACTGGCGGGTCCGCGAGACCGGTGAGCGCTCCATCACCCAGCGCTCCACCGACCCGGTCTCCCTCACCGACCGCGTCACCTCCGTCCGCCTGGTCCGCGAGGCCCTCAAGGGCAAGGAGGGCGCCGAGTACGCCAAGTACCTGCGCGAGTACGACCACAATGTGCTGGTCGAAGAGCTCCCGCTGATCTACAAGTACGTTCCGGAGGGCGGCGAGGACTTCCGCGCCGCGTTCGTCAAGGACGTCGGCGGCCTGGTCGCCGAGATCGGCACCAAGCCCTGGGCCGACCTGGCCGTCGGCGACCGCCTCAAGGCGTACTTCGCCCGCGAGGGCCGGGTCGAGGACTTCATCGCTCTGCTCCGGCACCAGGACGACTTCGCCTGGAGCATCCCGGTCAAGGGCTTCGCCCGCCCGCAGGCCGACTACCCCTTCCTCCAGGGCCGCCCACCCGTCCCCGCCGCGCTGCTGGCCGTCGGCCGCCGCGAGCGCCGCCTGGTCAGCGGCCTGGAGACGGTCGCCTGGGCCGACGGCAAGCTGCTGCTCCGCGGCTGGGGCTTCCCCGGCCAGCTCGGCGCCGAGAGCCGGCTGCGGTCCCGCAAGAAGCTCGTCTTCCGCGAGAAGGGCCAGCGCCGCAAGGTGATCGTCGGCGCCCGTACCATTGCCAACCCGCTGGTCAGCGCGAACCACGCGCACCTCGCGCTCCGCCACGCCGACTGGGCCGGTTTCACCGCCGTCCTCGACCCCACCGCCTTCCAGCAGGGCGGCGAGTGGCAGGACGGCGTCTGGAACGCCTCCATTGTGGTCAAGGACGTCGCCATCCCGTACCAGGCCCGGCTCAAGGGCGGCGAGCACGACAGCGCCCAGGCCCCGCCGGCCCACTGGGTGAACCAGGACGTCCGGATCGTCGCCTCCACCGCCGGCAACGCCCTCTCCCTGAAGGTGGAGAACGTCAAGGCCCGCGTCCTCGGCGCCAAGCCCGTCGGCAGCGACTCCGTCTCGGTGGCCGGCGAGCTCGCGCAGAACCCCGGCGACGGTGCCGTTCTGCGGGCCGAGCACCAGACCACCGGTACCGTCCTCACCTTCCCGCTGGAGCTCGGCGCCCTCGCCGGCAACGGCCGCACCCCCTTCACCACTGTGGTGCCGGTCGCCGACCTCGCCGCCGTACCCGACCGCGAGGTCGAGCCCGGCCACTGGACCCCCGAGCCCTGGAGCCTGTGCATCGAGAAGGGCGACGGCTCCCGGCTGGACCTCGCGCACGACGAGCGCGGCGGTTTCCACGGCCTGGTCGTGCCCGTCCCGGGCGACACCACCGGCCGCTCCCTGTTCCTCAAGCGCACCGCCGTCGGCTTCCTGCAGTTCTGCATGCAGCCCTCGCCGCCGCTGGTCGACCGGGCGAGCGCCGAGAACGGCGTCTTCACCCTCGGCGGCATCTTCCACAAGCCGGCCGACGAAGAGTACGAGCTCGTGCTGCACAACTGGCGCGGCGAGGAGTACAGCTACCCGGTCAGCACCGCGGACAACCGCTTCGAGGCCGTCTTCAAGCCGGTCCTGCCGGAGTCCTTCGCCGGAAACACCACCCTGCCCGAAGGCCGCTGGTGGCCGACCCTGCGCCCGATGAGCCAGGCCGGCACCACCGCGGGCCTGCTCGGCGTCGACCGCGGCGCGCCGGTCCAGATGATCGCCCCCGCCCTGGGCACCGGCCCGGTCGCGGCCACCGTCGACGGCCGCCGGATGCGGGTCGAGGCCCGCTTCTTCGACCGCATGGCCCTGGTCGCCGACTCGCTCCGCAGCCCGCACGACCGCGCCCGGTTCCACCAGCGCGTGATGCGCGACGAGACCTACCCGCAGCTGCGCACCGCCCCGCTGCGCGACGTGGTCGTGTACTCCACCTTCCAGGGCAACGCCGCCGGCGACTCCCCGCTCGCCATCCACCGCGAGCTGGTCCGCCGCGGCGAGCCGCTGGAGCACATCTGGCTGGTCAACGACGGCCGCGCCGAGGTCCCCCCGACCGCCCGTGCCGTGGACCCGGCCTCCCACGAGGCCTGGGAACTGCTCGCCCGCGCCCGGTACTTCGTCACCAACGACAGCGTTCCCGGCTGGTTCAAGCGCCGCGAGGGCCAGACCGTCGTCCAGACCTGGCACGGTACCCCGCTCAAGCAGATCGGCCACGACTACATCCACGACTACTACACCAGCCCCGGTGTGCTGGAGTCGCTGGAGCACGACAGCGCCCAGTGGACCCTGCTCGCCTCCCCGAGCAGCTTCGCCACCCCGGTCCTCACCCGTGCCCTCGGCTTCAAGGGCGAGGTGCTGGAGGTCGGCAGCCCGCGGACCGACGCCCTGGTCAACCGGGACGAGGAGCGGGCCGCCGAGGTCCGCCGCCGGCTCGGCCTGCCCGAGGGCAAGAAGGTCGTCCTGTACGCCCCGACCTGGCGCGAGAACCGCGAGGGCTGGAGCGGCGGTTACAAGCTCGACCTGCGGATCGACCTCGATGCGGCCCGCCGCGAGCTCGGCGAGGACCACGTCCTGCTGATCCGCGGCCACTACCGGGTCAACGAGCAGCTCCGGGACTCCGTCCGGGACGGCTTCGTCATGGACGTCTCCCGCTGGCCCGACACCGCCGACCTGCTGCTTGTCGCCGACGTCCTGATCAGCGACTACTCCTCGGTGCTGTGCGACTTCGCGCTCACCGACAAGCCGATCCTGCTGTTCACCTACGACCTGAAGCACTACCGCGACACCCTGCGCGGCTTCACCTTCGACTACGAGGAGAAGGCCCCCGGCCCGCTGCTCGAGGACTCGGAGAGCCTGATCGCGGCGGTGCGCAACGCCGACGCGCTGGGCGCGGAGTACGCCGGGGCCCGGGCCGCCTTCCGGGCCGGGTTCGCCGACCTCGACCGGGGCGACGCCGCCGCCAAGGTCGTCGACCGGATGCTCGGGAAGTAGCCCGTACGAGTGCTTCCACGGACCGGCCCCGGGCCCACCGATGAATTTCGGGCCCGGGGCCGGTCTGTATGTGCGAGAAGGTCCACCACTCGCCAGGAGGCAGTCATGAGCGGCAACGGGTTCACCACATGCCTGTGGTTCGACGGCAAGGCCGAGGAGGCGGCCGAGTTCTACGTCTCGGTGTTCAAGGACGGCAGGATCGGCCGGATCGACTACTACACGGAGGCGGGACCGGGTGAGCCCGGTTCGGTCGTGACCGTCGAGTTCGAGATCAACGGGCAGAAGTTCGTGGCCCTGGACGGCGGGCCGGAGTTCACCTTCAACGAGGCCGTCTCCTTCATGATCGACTGCGCGGACGAGACCGAGGCCGACTACTACTGGGACGCTCTGACCAAGGACGGCGGCCAGGAGGTCGCCTGCGGCTGGCTCAGGGACAAGTACGGGGTGTCCTGGCAGGTCGCCCCGGCCGAGGCGATGGAACTGCTCCGCGACCCGGACCCGAAACGGGCGGCCCGGGCCACCAAGGCCATGCTCGCGATGAAGAAGCTGGACGTGGCGGCGATGCGCCGGGCCGCGGACGGCGAAGAGCCGGTCTAGCCGTTCCAGGGGGTCGCCGCGATCCGGCGCAGCAGCTTGGGGAGTGCCGTGCCGATCGGCTCCCGGATGACCTCCTCGGCGAGCGGATCGTACGGGGTCTCCTCGGCATTGACGATGATCAGCCGGGCGCCGTGCTCCGCGGCGATCCCGGCCAGCGAGGCGGCCGGCTGCACCTGGAGGGTGGTCCCCACGGCGATGAAGATCTGGCACCCCTTCGCCACCGCCATCGCCTGGGCGAGCACCTCAGGGTCCAGCGGTTCACCGAACATGACGGTGGCCGATTTGAGGATCCCGCCGCAGGTCAGACAGGCCGGATCGGGTTCCCCGGCGGCCACCCGACGCAGCGCCTCGTCCATCCCGGACCGGGCATGGCAGCGGGTGCAGACCACGGCCCGCGCGGTGCCGTGCAGCTCGAAGACTTTGCGGTCGGGCAGCCCGGCGAGCTGGTGCAGGCCGTCCACGTTCTGGGTGAGCACCCGGACCGGCGTCCCGCCGCGCATCAGCTCGGCCACGGCGAGGTGGGCGGCATTGGGCCTGGCGTTCAGAGCGCCCGCCTCGGCGCGCATCAGCCAGGAGCGGCGGCGGATTTCGGGGTCCGCCATGTAGTACGCGTAGGTGACGAGTTTTTCGGCATCGGGGTCGCGGCGCCACAATCCGTTCGGCCCCCGATAATCCGGAATTCCAGAATCCGTGGACATTCCGGCCCCACTGAGCAATGCGACGAGCGGCTTTCCCATGAGGCGACTCTACGAACCCCCGGATCGCTCTGGCCAACGGAATTACCAGGCCGTGAACACCAGGCCCGCCGTCGCCGCCCACACCAGGCCGACCGAGGCCAGCAGGGTCTGCAGTTCCCGGCCGACCGTGGCGAACCGGGCGGTGAGTCCCAGCGTGCCGGCCGCCCCGGCCAGCAGCCCGAGACCCGCGGCCAGCAGCCCGGGTAAGGGGACCAGCAGTACGGCGGCCACCGCCGGCCCGGCACCGCCGATCAGTGTCAGTCCGTAGAAGACCACCGCGACCTGCCGTGCCGCGCGACTCTCGACGAGCACCGCGCCCCCTGCCTGCTGTTGTCCGTACCACCCGTTTTGCGCTGGGAGCATGCCTCACGGGAGAGGGGTCTAATCGGGCGAAGCACTGCGAAGCCCTGCGAAGCGCCGCCATCGGGCGGCTGGGGCGGGGCTTCTGAGTACGGGTACTCAGGAGCCCCGCCCGTCCCGCCGGACATAATCGGCTGTCCGCCCTGCCCGTCCGGTCCTCTGGAGTACCGCGTGATACGCCGCCCCGCCCCCCTCGCCTCCGCTGCCGCCGCCCTCACCGCCGGGCTGCTCGTGCTGACCGCCTGCGGGACGACCAGGACCACGGCCGGCTCGGACGGTGCCGGGGGTGGCTCCGGAAGCGGTTCCGCCTCGGCCCCCGCGTCTCCGTCGGCCACGCCCGACTATGTGGCCGCGGCAAAGGCTTCCGCCGCCGCGGCGGAGCAGCGTCACAACCGGCAGTTTCCGGACATTGTGGCCCGCTGCAAGAACGCCGCCCCGAGCCCGACGGCGAGCAAGGGGACCGGAGACGGCCGCCCGTTGGACCCCGAGGCGGCCAAGTACGCAGAGAACCACGCCTTCAAGAAGAAGCGCGAGCTGAGTCCCGAGGCCCAGTGCACGGGCCGGGCGCATGCCACCCGGATCGCCGACGCCCTGACGGGGGCCGGGAAGACGGCCCCGGCCGGCGAGGCCGAGCTCCGCACCTCGCTGGAGAAGCTCGGCTATCGGGTCGCCGAGGGCGAGGTGTTCCGTTCCGGCGGCGCCCTGGGCTTCGCCTTCTTCGTCGAGGGCACCGGCGCCTGCGTCACCGGCCGGCTGGGCACCCCGTCCGGGGTCGAGGCGCACGGCCCCTATATGGAGGGCGGCTGCCAGGAACCCCGCGGGGGTCACTGACCGTTGACGGGATCCGGCTGCCGGCGGTCTCACGGACCGGCCGGGGTCTGGTACAACACCCGGCATGACGGAATTCGAGATCTCCGGCGCGAGCGCCGCCGACATGGCACTGATCCGGGACTGGGCCGATGAGGAGGGCTGGAACCCGGGGGACACCGACCGGTTCGCGTTCGCCGTCGCCGATCCGGAGGGGTTCCTGGTCGGGCGGCTCGACGGCGAGCCGGTGGCCTGTATCTCCGCCGTCCGCTACGGCGCCGGTTTCGGCTTCATCGGCTTCTACATCGCCCGGCCCACGTTCCGCGGCCAGGGGTACGGGATCCGGATGTGGCGGGCCGGCATGGAACGGCTGGACGGCCGGCTCGTCGGCCTCGACGGGGTGGTCGAGCAGCAGGACAACTACCGCACGTCCGGGTTCCGTTCGGCCTGGACCAATATGCGGTACGAGGGCGTGCCGGAGGGCGCCGGCGACGAGTCCGGTGCCGACCGCGGCGCCGGTGGCGGTGTCGAGGTGGTGGATGCCGCCTCGCTGCCCTTCGCCCGACTCGCCGCGTACGACCGCCGGTTCTTCCCGGAGGCGCGCGATGCCTTCCTCGCCGCCTGGACCGGGCTGCCCGGCCGGACCGGGCTGGCGGCCCTCCGCGACGGCCGGATCGAAGGCCTCGGGGTGATCCGTCCGAGCAGCGGGGCTGCCCGGATCGGACCCCTGTACGCCGCCACGCCCGCCGTCGCGGCGG
This sequence comes from Streptomyces venezuelae, assembly GCF_008642295.1. Taxonomy (GTDB): domain Bacteria; phylum Actinomycetota; class Actinomycetes; order Streptomycetales; family Streptomycetaceae; genus Streptomyces; species Streptomyces venezuelae_C. The sequence continues at coordinate 6,955,962 of NZ_CP029190.1, forward strand.
CGCTCATCCGGGGCCTGGCCGGCCGGGTGCCCGGCGGGGCCGTGGCCCTGGACGTGCCCGGTGCCAATCCGGCCGCCGAACCGCTGATGGCCGAGCTCGGCCTGGCCCCGACCTTCGAGACGGCCCGGATGTACACCGGGCCCGCACCCGAGGCGGACCTGGCCGGGCTCTACGGGGTGACCAGTCTCGAACTGGGCTGAGCCGGCCGGGCCGTCAGAAGCCGAACAGCACGCCGCTGCCGTTCCGGAATGCGCACGGATTGGCGAAGGTGTGCTCGAAGGTGACCAGTTGGCCCTCCCAGACCCCGGCCGCGGTCACCGACATCGGGTCCCACTCCCGGGTACACGCGATCTCCTGGCCGCCTTCGGTTATCGCCGCGAACTCGCCCTCCTCCGCGCGTAATTCGGCGCAGGCGCCGGCCGGGTCCGGGTGCGTGCCGGACGGGCCGGGCATGCAGGAGAGGGTGACCGCCCGCAGCACCGTCCCGTACGCCGGGTCCTCGCCGGCGCTGAGGGAGAGCACCAGCGCGGACGGCGCGTAGAGGCTCTCGGTGCCGGCCGGTGCCGCGCCGGCCGGTCCGGCCGCGGCCAGCGCGGTGACCGCGGTGAGTGCCATGGCGGCGGACGAAAGCCCCAGACTGCGTGCGATGGATCGCATTGCGAACACTCCTCGGTTGGTTGTGCCGGATAACGGACAGGAGTCTTGCTCACGTTCGCCGTGCACGCCTACCGGTGGCGCCAATTCCGGTCACCCGATGTGATCGCATGTGTGCAGAGTGCGGCGGTGCGGGTGCCGTCCACCTGCGGCGCAGCAGCCCGCGGATTCGGCCGAACCCCACCGGAAACCCACCCCGGGGCGGCCCGGGGCCCGCGGCTCAGAGGACCGGGCTGGTCCGCGGTATGGACAGGTCCAGCAGCCGGGTCCGGGTCTGGTGCAGCCGGTGGGCGAGCACCCGGCCGACCCAGTGCCCGAGGGCGGAGCCGAAGGCGGGGTCGGCGTCCATCTGCATGCGTACGGTCGCCCCGTCGAACTCGTACGCCCGGACCGGGGTCATCGCCTCCGCGCCGAGCTGCCAGACGTACGGCGGGAACAGCCAGGACCAGCCGACCAGCTCACCCGGTCCGAGGCTCTCGATGGCGGCCGGACGGCGGCCCGGAACCGGCAGCTCCAGGGTGACCGTGCCCGACCGCACGATCCAGAAGGATTCGGCCGGGGCCCCTTCGTCGAAGATCCGGGCGCCTTCGGGAAAGTTCACCTCGCGGGCGAGGTTCATCAGCCGGTGGCGGTGCTCGGCCGACAGGACGGCGGCGATGCGGGTGGGGGAAGGTGTGCTCACGACGGCCTCCGATCAGGGCCCCCCGTTCCTCCAGTGTCCGCTGCCGGCCGGAAGAAACACGAATCGGCCAAGTCGGGTGCCGGCCGGGGCCGGTAGCCCTATTGTGCGCCCGTACGGATGCCGTACGGGCGCACAACCGGACGTACGGTCGATCGCATCGCACTGGGGGGTTCATGCGTCGTAGATCCAGGTGGCTGACAACCGCCCTCGCCCTGTCCGTGACCGCAGCCGGTGCAGGCCTCGGGCCGGGCCTCGTACCGGAGGCGGCGGCCATCACGCCGCCCGTGGCCTTCACCGCCGACCCGCTTCCCACCTGGCAGCCCAACGGGGTCGTATGGGCCCTCGCCGAGGCCGGCGGGACGGTGTTCGCCGGCGGTACCTTCTCCGCCGTACGCCCGCCCGACGGGGCCGGCGGGGCCGCGCAGCAGGCCCTGAACTTCACCGCCCTCGATGCGGGGACCGGTGCGCCCACGGCCTGCAAGCTGTCCTTCACCATCGGCAGCGGCACGGCCACGGTGCGTGCGCTCGCCCTCTCGCCCGACCAGAAGACCCTGTACGCGGGCGGGTACTTCGGCGCCGTCAACGGCACCCCGGTCAGCAGTCTGGCCGCCATAGACGTGGCCACCTGCACCCCCAAGGCCTCGTTCCGGCCGGCCTTCGCCGCCACCGTCCGTGCCCTCGCCGTCACCGGCGACACCGTCTACGCGGGCGGCGACTTCCTCACGGTCGCCGGGCAGCCGCGGCACCGGTTCGCCGCCGTCGCGACCGCCGACGGGGCCCTGCGCCCCTTCACCGCCAACGCCGACGAACCCGGCCGGGCCGTCGAGGTCACCCCGGACGGAAGCAAGGTCCTGCTCGGCGGGGACTTCTTCACCGTCAACGGCACGAACACGCATGCGCTCGCCGTGGTCGACGCCACCAGCGGATCGCTCACCAAGACCTATCCCGGATTCATCGAGACCAACTCGGTGGTCAAGGACATCGCCACCGATGCCACCGGCTTCTACACCGCCAACGAGGGCACCGGCGGCGGGGTCTTCGACGGCCGGATCGCCCTCAACCTGGCCGATTTCAACCAGCGCTGGCGGGACACCTGCCTCGGCGCCACCCAGGCCGTGCTCCCGCACCGGACCGTGCTCTACAGCGCCTCGCACGCGCACGACTGCTCCAGCGTCGGCGAGTTCCCCGACGGGCGCCGCTACCACCTGCTGGCCCAGCCCACCACCGGCGTCGGCAAACTGGGCTGGGCTCCGGACACCAACGACGGCATCGGTGAGGGCATCGGCCCGCGGGTGATGTCGGTCGGCTCCAAGGGCGGAGTCGAGTACCTGTGGGTGGGCGGCGAGTTCACCACGGTCAACGGTGCGGCCCAGCAGAGTCTCACCCGGTTCGCGTCCACCGGTGACACCGGCGCACCCACCACGCCGGTGGCGAGCGCGGTCAGCTTCCGGCCCGGCCAGGTGCAGGTCCGCTGGCGCACCAGCCTCGACCTCGACGACAGCAGGCTGACCTACCGCATCTTCCGGAACGGCGCCGCCACCCCGGTCGGCACCGTCACCGCCGACTCGCTGTTCTTCCTCCGCCCGCAGGCCTCCTGGACCGACACCACGGTCGCGGCCGGCCAGACGTACACCTACCGGGTGACGGCCACCGACGCGGCGGGCAACACCAGCGCCCTGTCCGGTACCGCCGCGGTGACCGTCCCGACCGTGCCGGAGGCCTACCCGGACCGGGTCCGCTCGGACGGCGCCGGGCTGTACTGGCGCTGGGACGAATCCGCCCTGCCGTACGTCGCCGACTCCTCCGACGGCGGCAACACCAGCGGCGTCCACCACAACGCCCCGGCGCTGCGGCAGACGCCCGCGGCCGTGACCGGGGCGAGCACCGCCATCGGGTTCAACGGCACCGATGCGAAGGTGTACAGCGACCGGCGGACCCAGGTGGGCGGCAGCTACACCCTGGAGACCTGGGTGAAGACCGGCACCACCCGGGGCGGCAAACTGCTCGGCTTCGGCAACAACCAGGACCGCGGCAGCAGCCAGTACGACAAGCACCTGTACATGACCAACGACGGCCGGATCGTGTTCGGCGTCTACACCGGAGCCACCCGGACCATCACCACCGGCGGCACCGCCCGCTACAACGACAACACCTGGCACCACGTGGTCGCCACCCAGGGCCCCGGCGGGATGGCGCTGTACGTGGACGGCGTGCAGAAGGGCACCCTCAACGTCACCACCCACGAGAACTTTGCGGGCTACTGGCGGGTGGGCGGGGACAGCCTGGGCGGCTGGCCGGAGCGCCCGGCCAGTGAGTTCTTCGCCGGACAGCTCGACGAGACGGCCGTCTACCCGACCGTGCTCACCCCCGCCCAGGTGCAGCAGCACCACGCCCTGGCCACGGCCCCGGCCCCCTCGGTGGTCCAGGTCACCGCGGCCGAGGACACCTACGCCAATGCGGGCGCCCCGGGCACCAACTACGGCAGCTCCGGCTCGCTCGCCGTCCGCGGTACCCCGCTCTACTCCTCCTACCTGCGGTTCAACCTGCCGGCAGCGCCGGCCGGAACCGTGCTCACGTCGGCCACGCTCAGCGTGAAGACCAGCACCATGGCGGGCGCCGGCACCGCCGACACCGTCTCCGTGGTCCCGGTCACCGGGGCCTGGAGCGAATCGGGCACCACATACGCCAACCGACCCGCGACCGGGGCCCCGGCCCTGGGCCACTTCGCCGGCATCCCGGACGGTTCGGCGGTGCACACCACCGGACTGGACACCGCGGCCGTGTCCGCCGCCCTGGGCGGCAGCTACAACCTCGCGCTGACCGGCTCGGGGGCGGACGCGCTCTGGCTGTGGTCCTCGGAGGCCGCGGCCGGTGAAGGCACCCCGCGGCTGACCCTCACCTTCGGCCCGTAGCGTCCGGAGCGTGGTCGACGTGCGCCAGGATCTGGCGGAGGAGTGCCGCCACATGCGCGTCGTGGAGCTCGTAGACCACGCTCCGGCCGGCCCGCCGGCCGGTGACCAGCCCGAGGTGGCGCAACAGCCGGAGGTGGTTGGAGACGGCCGGCTGGCTCAGGGAGAGGTCGGCGGCCAGGTCGCCGACCGGGCAGGGGGAGAGCAGCAGGCGGGCCAGGATGCGCACGCGGGCGGGGGAGGCCAGGCCCTGCATGACCTCCGCGACGGTCTCGGCGTCCGCCTCCGAGAGCATGGGTTCCATGGTCGGCAGCCTAGGGCAACGATCGGCGTCGGACGTTCGGGCATTCATATATGCAGAAGTCTTGATATATTGATGTCATGACTTCAGTAAGCGAGCATGCCCGTCACAGCACTCCCCGGGACGCTGCGGCCTGCGGCGCCTGCGCCACCCTCACGGAGGTGCCGGCCCGCCGGACCGCGCAGCAGGAGCTCCCCGCCGCCCCCCGGCCGCCGAATCCCGAGTCCGAGCCCGCCGCCGAGGGGCGCGACGGCCACGAGCGCGCCGAGCTCGTCAGCGCCCTCCTCGCGCTCGCCGCCTACCTGGCCGGACTCGGCCTGCGCCTCTCCGGCGCGAGCGGGCCGGCCGACATCGTTGCCTTCGGTCTCTTCCTCGCCGCCTACGCCTTCGGCGGCTTCTTCACCCTCCGCGAGGCCCTCGCCGCCGTCCGCCGCGGCGCATTCCAGGTGGACTCCCTGATGCTGATCGCCGCGGCCGGTGCCGCCGCGATCGGAAAGTGGGAGGAGGGCGCCGTCCTGCTGGTCCTCTTCAGCCTCGGACACGCGCTGGAGGGATACGCCCTGGGGCGCGCCCGGCGCTCCGTCGAAGCCCTCGGCGAGCTCGCCCCCCGTACCGCCGTCCTGCTCCGGGACGGCGAGACCAGCGAGGTGCCGGTCGGGACACTGGCCGTCGGCGACACCGTCCGGGTCCGCCCGCACACCCGGGTCCCCGCCGACGGATTCCTCCTCGCCGGCACCGGCAGCATCGACCAGTCGGCCCTCACCGGCGAGAGCGTGCCCGCCGACAAGCACCCCGTCGCGGACCCCGCCGCCGCCCTCGCGGACCCGGCCGGCGCCGACCCCGGCAGCAGGGTCTTCGCCGGCACCGTCAACGGCCCTGGCTCCCTCGACATCGTCGTCACCCGACTCGCCGCCGACAACACCCTCGCCCGGGTGGTCCGGATGGTCCGGGAGGCCGGTGAACGGACCTCCCCCACCCAGCGGTTCACCGACCGCTTCCAGAAGGTCTTCGTCCCGGCCGTCCTCGCCCTCGTCGCCGTCCTCCTCGCCGCCGGGGCCCTCTCGGGCGAGCCCTTCACCGACACCTTCTACCGGGCCATGGCCGTCCTGGTCGCCGCCAGCCCCTGCGCCCTGGCCATCGCCACCCCGGCCGCGGTGCTCAGCGCGGTCGGGCGGGCCGCCCGGGGCGGCGTACTCGTCAAGGGCGGCGCCCCGCTGGAGGAGTTCGGCAGGCTCCGGACCATCGCCTTCGACAAGACCGGCACCCTCACCGAGGGCCGCCCGCGCCTGACCGACGTCGTGCCCGGCCAGGGCACCAGCCGCGCGGAACTGCTGCGGACCGCCGTCGCCGTCCAGCAGCTCAGCGACCACCCGCTCGCCCAGGCCGTCGTACGCGATGCGCCGGCCGCCGGCCCGGTCGCCGGGGAGGCCACGGCGGTCCGGGCGGTCGTGGGCCGCGGCGTCACCGGGCTGCTCGACGGCCGCCCGGTCCACATCGGCAGCCTGGCCTACGCCGACACGCTCGACGGGCCGCCCGTCCCGGCGGGCCTCCGGGCCCGCACCGGGGAGCTCGCCCGCGACGGCCGCACCACCATGCTGGTCCGGCACGGTGACCGCTGGCTCGGGGTGCTCGGCCTGATGGACGCACCCCGTCCGGGAGCCGCGGACACCATCGCCCGGCTGCGCCGGCTCGGCGTGACCCGCATCGTGATGCTGTCCGGGGACGACCCGCGGGTGGCGGAAGCGGTCGGCCGCGAGGTCGGCGTGGACGAGGCCCGCGGCGGCCTGATGCCCGAGGGCAAGGCCGCCGAACTGGCCCGGCTCCGTACGGACGGCCGGACCGCCATGATCGGCGACGGGGTCAACGACGCCCCGGCCATGGCCGGAGCCACGGTCGGCGTCGCGATGGGCGCGGCCGGTTCGGCGGTGGCCCTGGAGACCGCGGACATCGCCCTGATGTCGGACGATCTGCGCCGGCTGCCGTTCATCACCGGGCTCAGCCGCCGGGCGAGCCGGATCATCCGGCAGAACCTGTGGCTGAGCCTGGGCATCGTCGCCGTGCTCGTCCCGGCCACCGCCCTGGGCCTGGGCATCGGCCCGGCCGTCCTGGTCCACGAGGGCTCCACCGTGATCGTGGTGGCCAACGCCCTGCGGCTGCTGCGCCACCGGGACCGGGACGGCCGGGGCCGGGCCGGTGGCCGGGGCCGTCAGAGTCTCCCGTGACCGGCCATGTCCTCCATCGTCCGGGTCAGCGTCCCGACGAGCGCCGCCTTGGTACGCCGCGCCTGCGGGGTGTCCACATGGACCGAGTTCAGGTAGACCCCCTCGTCGGTGCGGTACAGCCAGAGGAACATGCCGTTCGTCGAGGGGATCGAGGTGTACCAGCGGGACTGCCACTCGGCGTGCCGCGCTGCGCCGGGCGCGTCCCTGGAGTCCATGTACGAGAAGAAGTTGACCGCGTGCGGCCAGGGGCGGGCGGCGAGCTCCGGGGCGAGCAGCCGCAGCACGACGACGAAGGGGACCCGACCGCCCCTGATCATCCGGGTCGACGCGTCCCGGGCGGCGGCCACGGTCTGCGCGAAGTCCGCGCCCTCCGGCACCGGGACCTCGACCGGGAGCAGGTTGACGAACCATCCCGTGCTGTGCGCGTGGCGGCTGCGGCCCCGGGTGCCGACCGGTACCAGGGCGCGGTGGACCTCGGGGCCGCCCTCCTTCCGGAGACTGACGCCGACGGCGGCCAGGGCACCGGCGGACACGCCCACGCCGGCCGCCCGGCAACGGTCCTCCAGGGCCGCCGCGCCGGAGCGGTCCAGCAGCAGCTCGGTCGTGTTGACGGCGGGGCGGGCGGCGCCGGGCTCGATCCCGAGGTCCAGCGGGAACCTCGGGAACAGGCCGCCGTTGCGGGCCATGAACCCCTTCCAGTGGTCCAGCCCGGGATCGTCGGGTCCGGTCGCCGCAGCCCGGCGGCGCTCCTCGCGGCTGTGGTCGAGGAAGCCGCCCGCCGCGGGCAGATCCGGTTCCCGGCCGCACGAGAAGGCCGCGTAGGCGGTGGCGATGTCATGGAGGACGATCATCATCGAGGCGCCGTCGGTCACCAGGTGGTCGCAGGCGAAGTGGACCGTGGTCGACTCCGCGCGGATCATCGCGCCCATCACGAACCAGGGCCCGCGGCGGGTGTCGGTGGCCCGCAGGAACCGCTCCACATGGGTGCGGGCCTCGGCGGGCGAGACCACCGGCCCCCGGTCGACCGCTTCCAGTTTGACGTCCTCCGGCGCGGCGACCTCGACGGTGAGACCGCCGGACGAGGCGCGGAACACACAGCGCAGCGCCTCGTGGCGGCGGACGCAGTGGAGCAGCGCGGCCTCGAGCGCCGGACGGTCGAGCCGGCCGCGGATCTCGAAGGTTCCGGCGAAGCAGTCGGTGCGCGGGCGCGGGCCCACCACCGGGTCCTCGCACCCGCCGAAGTGGTACTCCTGGTTGAACGACGGCAGGGCGCCTGCGCGGTACGGATCGGGACCGGCGGAGCCGGTTGCCGTGTGCACCCGCCATGCGACGGCGTGCCCGGGTGCGATGACCAGCTCGGAGCTGGGCTGTTGAAGCACCGGTCGGTGCCCCCTTCGATCTTCGATGGGTGGTCCGTCAGAACCGGCCGGTCCGGGCGATGTTGTCGAGGGTCTGCACGAGGGTCCCGGTGAGGGCCGCCTTGGCCCGGCGGGCCTGGGGGGTGTCCACGAAGATGGAGTTCAGGTGGAGACCGGTGTGGTTGCGGTGGAACCAGAGGAACATGCCGTTGCTGTGCGTGGTGGAGACGTACTTGTGCGCCTTCCACGCGAGGTGGCTGTGCGCCCCCGGCGTCCTCCTGAAGTCCAGGTAGGAGAAGAAGCTGACGGCGAACGGCCAGATCCGCGGCCCGGTCTGATCGGCTGTCAGCAGATCGAAGGCGCGGACGAACGGAACGCCGGCATACGGCCGCATCGTGTCCATCGCCTCCTGGGCGCCCGCCATGACGCCGGCGAAGTCGGAATCGTCGGCCACCGGGAACTCGACGGGCAGCGTGTTCACGAACCAGCCCATGCCGTGTTCGTACGGGCCCCGGCCGCGGGTGCTGACCGGTACGAGGGCCCGGTGGACATCCGGCCCGCCTTCCCGCTTGAGGCTGACACCGAGCGCGGCCAGCACCCCGGTGGACGTCCTGGCGCCCACCGAGCGGCAGCGGGCCTCCATCGCCTCGAGGCGGCCGGCGGGCAGCAGCGTGTCCGCCTCGTTGACGGCGCGGTACGGCACTCCCGGCTCGATCCCCAGGTCCAGGGGGAGCGACGGGAAGACCTGTCCGCCGTTGCGGGCGACGAACCGCTTCCAGTGGTCCAGCAGTGCATCCTCGGGGCCCATGGCCTCGCCGCGGCGCCGCTCGGCGGCACCGTGGGCGAGGAAGCCGCCCGCCTCGGGGAGGACCGGCTCCCGGCCCTGGGCGTACGCCGCGTAGGCCGTGGCGATGTCATGGATGGCGACGGGGGTGGAAACCCCGTCGCTCAGCAGGTGGTCACAGGCGAAGTAGACCGAGGCGGACCCCTCACGGATCATCGCGCCCATGACGATCCAGGGCCCCCGCAGAGTGTCGGTGCCCCGGAGGAACTGCTGTACGTAGGCCCGGGCTTCGGCCGCGGAGCCGATCCGCCCCACGTCGACGCGTTCGAGCTTCACGTCCTGCGGCGGCACGACCTCCACCGCGGGCCCGTCGGCGGCCTCCCGGAACACACACCGCAACACCTCGTGCCGCCGCACCAGATGGAGCAGGGCGGCTTCGAGTGCCGCACGGTCCAGGCTTCCGGGGATCTCGAAGGAGCCGCCGATGTACGAGGCGTAGCCGACGTCCGCCGCGCGCAGCGCCTGGGCGACGGAGAAGTGGTCCTGCTGGTTGTAGGAGGCGAGGGCGGCCGGATCGGACTCCTCGGGGTGCCCGGCGGTTCCGGCGGCGGACACCGTCCATTCCACGGCGTATCCGGGTGCCATCTCCATGTCCTCGACGGGCAGCTGCAGCACGGGGAGCCTTCCTGATCGGTCGTCACATCGCTCCGCCCCTGGGTTCGCCGCCCCGGGTCATATACCCGTAACGAGCCGGACACCGGGCGGTGACGGCCGGATCAGCGCGGGCCCGGGCCCGGACGATCGTGCGACGGCGCTACGGCCGGTCCGGCCGCGGCAGCCGCCTCCCGGAGCGAGGCCGGCAGCGGGCCGGGCAGCCGGGCCAGCAGCGCCGTGCCGGCTGCCCACGCCGCCTCGGCCTCCGGGTGCAGCCCGGCCGCGGCAGCGGCGTGCGCCACCCGGAAGTGCTCCTCGGCCACCGTCGCCCCGAGGGCCAGCCCGTCCCAGCCGATACCGGACAGCGCCACCGCAGGCGGCCCGTCCAGGGTGGCGACGGCGCGGCGCAGCGACTTCCAGGCCGCGGCCACCTCCCCGGCGCACCGCTGCGCCGAGGCGGCCGAGGCGAAGGCCGAGCCCCGCGCGAAGGGCTCGTCCAGCAGGCTCGCGTGGAGATACCGGGCACGGGCCGCCTGCCAGAGGTCCCCGATCTCCCGGAACGCCGAGGCCAGTTCGCCGATCAGATTGCGGTCGGCCGGCCCGGTGGCGTCGAGCAGCCGGATCAGCGCCGCCCGGGCCGTCTCCGTCCGGCCCTGCCGCCCGGCGAGCCGGGCCCAGAAGACCTCCGGCTCCTCCCGCGGGTCCTCCCCGAACTCCGAGTCGTCCCACGAGGCCGCCCAGCCGCGCAGCTCCTGCGCCTGCTCCGGGAACTCGCTGCCGCCCAGCCCGTAGTACAGATCCGGCTGTTCTGCCGCGAGCGAGCGCAGCAGGGCGTGGTCGGCGGGCTCGCCGTACCGGCCGAGCAGCACCGCGGCGAGCCGGAACTCCGAGGAGTCACCGCCGAACCGGGCCTCCTGCTCCACCAGCGCCCGCAGGACCGGCCGGTCCCCGGGCCGCCGGTCGTACTGCGCGGCCCGCAGCACTCCGGCCCGCCGGCCTGCATCGGCGAGGATCTCCGGGCCCGCCGCACCCTCCCGGAGCAGGTCGAGGTCGGCGCGGGCGGGGGCGAGGACGGTCTCGTACAGCGCCGGCCTCGGCAGCTCGTCCAGCCGCCGGTACGCCAGCCCCTCCTCCGCGTTCAGCAGCAGGAACTCCGGTTCCGTACGGAGCAGGGCCCGCTGCAACCGGGCCGCCAGCTCGCGCACCGGCAGCCGGCGCAGCCCGAGCCCGGCCAGCAGCCGGTCCCGGTCCGCGTCCAGGGAGGGCCCGTAGTGCTCGGCGATCATCTCCTCCACCTCGGCGGCGTAGGCGGCGAGTTCGGCATCGTCCAGGGACAGGTCGAGATCCGCGTACGCCTCCCAGTCGCCGAGCCCGACGATGGTCTCCAGCGCTTCGGAGACGCTCTCGCCGAGCAGCCCGGACTCGCCCTCCGACCCGCCGTACAGCACCTCACCGCCCGCACACAGGTAGAAGGTGCCGCCCGTGTCATCGCCCGCGGTGATCCGCAGCGGGGCATCGGAGGCCAGCCGGACCTCCTCCACATTGCGCTTGCGGCGCACGTCGAAGTTGAAGGGGTACGCGGCCAGGTCCGCCAGCTCGGGACGGCGGTGCAGCAACTCCAGGGCGGGATCGTCACGGTGAGTCATGACCGGACGGTAACAGCCGGGTCCGACAGGGCAGTCGGCCGGCCCGGGGTCAGCCCGGCGGCGGCTCGACCTCCAGGAAGCGGCGCCGGCGCGGGCCGCGGTAGAGCAGGGTGTGCCAGCCCAGGTGCTCCAGCACCTCGGCGCAGGCGGCCAGTTGCCGCTCCTCCTGTTCGGCGGCCCGGCTGCCCGCCGGACCGGACCAGGTCACCCGGACCAGCCCGGGGCCGTCTCCGGGGGTGGCCACATACCCGGTGGCCAGGCGGGCGCCGGTCACCGGGTCGACGGCCGACGGCGGGAGGCCCGCCGCCTCCAGGGCCACCGCGACCGCGCGCAGCGGCTGCTCCCGCTCCCAGCCGGCCGGACCGTCGGCCGCCAGGACCCGGCGGATCTGCAACAGCCCTTCGAAGGCGGTCCGCACCTCCTGTGCGCGCCGGCCGACCGCCTCCGGCGCAGGCGCCGGTCCGTCACCCGTGGCGGCCTCGAAGGGCCCGTTTCCCGCCGCTGCCGTCATCGTCCACCACCCCCGTCCCGAGGATCTGAGTATGGGGGCCCGGCCGTCTGAGTACCTGCTCCGATGTCCGGCCGGGCGCCCGCCGGTCGAATGGGAACCATGATCTCCGCAGCCCGCCGGCACCCGCACGTCCAGCACGTCACCCTGGCCGGCCAGGCCCTGGCCACGGCCCTGGTGCCGCTGGTGGTCGGTGTCCTGCTCGCCAAGGCCGTGGCCGGGGACCCGATGACCCCGGTGAACGCGCTGATCGCGGGCGGCGGCCAGCGGGCCCGGATGGTACCGGCCGAACTGCGCCGGCGGGGCCGGGACACGGTGCGCCGGGTCCGGCCCGCGGTCCGCCCGGGCCGCCGGCGCCCCGGGCGTCAGCGGCCGTACTGGCCCACGCACAGGTCGACCACCGACGGCGGGACCGCCGCCTCGGCGGCGGCACAGAGGTCGTCCATGCCGTAGGCGGTCCCCGGGGCCGGCGGGGCCGGGCGCGGGCGCGGCCGGTGCGGGCGCGCCGTGCGGGGCTTGGCCGGCTTCGCGGCCCGGCGGGCGGCCGGCGGCGCAGCCGGGGCGGGGGCCTCCGGTACGGGCGGCTCTGCGCGGGCCGGCCCCGGCCGCCCGGCCGGCCCGGGGTGCGGCAGCCGGCCCAGCGGGAGGGCCGGCTCCGCCGTGGGGGAGGCCGGTACCGGTACCCCGGCCGGCGCGGGACCGGATGCCGGGGCCGTGCTTCCGGCCGCCGGGCCCGCCGGGGCGACGGAGACACACCCCGCGCTCGCCAGGAGTGCGGCGAGGGAGAGGGACAGGCGGACGGCCCGGTGCAACTGCATCGGTCCACCATGCCGCCGCGCCGCACCCAGGGCCGCCGGTGCCGTTGTCGATCACCCGTGTGGGTGACGGCCCGCGGGCTGACGGCCGCCGGCACCGGCACTGCTGCCGCGCGGGCCGTCGGCCACGGCACTGCTGCCGCGCGGGCCGTCGGCCACGGCACTGCTGCCGCGCGGGCCGTCGGCCACGGCACTGCTGCCGCGCGGGCCGTCGGCCACGGCACTGCTGCCGCGCGGGCCGTCGGCCACGGCACTGCTGCCGCGCGGGCCGTCGGCCACGGCACTGCTGCCGCGCGGGCCGTCGGCCACGGCACTGCTGCCGCGCGGGCCGTCGGCCACGGCACTGCTGCCGCGCGGGCGTCGGGCACGTGCCGCGGGCCGCACGGCACTGCTGCCGCGCGGGCCGTCGGCCACGGCACTGCTGCCGCGCGGGCCGTCGGCCACGGCACTGCTGCCGCGCGGGCCGTCGGCCACGGCACTGCTGCCGCGCGGGCCGTCGGCCACGGCACTGCTGCCGCGCGGGCCGTCGGCCACGGCACTGCTGCCGCGCGGGCCGTCGGCCACGGCACTGCTGCCGCGGGCCGTCGGCCACGGCACTGCTGCCGCGCGGGCCGTCGGCCACGGCACTGCTGCCGCGCGGGCCGTCGGCCACGGCACCGCTGCCGCGCCGGCCGCCGGTCACGGTGCCGGCACCGCTGCTGCGCTGGCCGTCGGCCACAACACTGCTGCCGCGGCCGGCCACGGCGCCGGCACCGCCGCCGCGCCGGCCGCCGGCCATCGCGCCCGTACTCCGCCGGGAGTACTCCCGGCGGCTCACCGGCCGTCCCCCGCCACCCCCCGGAGCAGCCCCGATATCCCCCCTGCGCCCCACGAACCCGGCCCCCGCGGACGGTTGGCTGGAAGCACACCAGTCAGCTGCCAGGAGGGAGGCCCGTATGAGGGCCGCAGTGAAACAAGGCCGGTCCCGGGTATGGGGGGTGCTCGCACTCTGGGTGGTGGTGCTCGCCGTCGCCCTGCCGTTCTCCGGCGAACTCGCCGACGTCACCCGGAACCGGGTGGTCGACTACCTGCCGGCCAACGCCGATTCCACCCAGGTCGCCCGCATCCAGGAGACCCTGCCCGGCGGCGGCTCCACCGATCTCGTCCTCGTCTACCACCGCGAGGGCGGGCTCACCGCCGCCGACCGCGCCGAGGCCGACGCACAGCGCGACCGGATCGCCGGCGAACACCGCCTCACCACCCGCCCGGAGGCCGTGCCCTCGCCGGACGGCAGCACCCTCATGTACCCGGTCTCCACCACCGAGGTGGACCCCGACGGGCCCGCCCGGGTCGCATACGTCGAACGGATACGGGAGACCGTCCGCGGCGGTGACGGACTGACCGCCGAGGTCGGCGGGCCGGCCGCCGCCGCCACCGACGCCGACGAGGTCTTCGAAAGCCTGGACGGCCCGCTGCTCTGGACCACGGTCACCGTCGTCGCCGTCCTGCTCGTCCTGATCTACCGGAGCCCGCTGCTGTGGATGGTCCCGCTGTTCGCCGCGGGCGCCGCCAACTTCCTGGCCAACGCCACCGTCTACGCCCTCCACCAGGGCTTCGGTCTCACCGTCACCGGCCAGAGCACCGCCGTCATGGCCATCCTGGTCTTCGGCGCCGGCACCGACTACGCCCTGCTGCTGGTCGCCCGCTACCGCGAGGAACTCCGCCGCCACGAGCGCCCGTACCAGGCCATGACCGCCGCCCTCCGCGGCTGCGGCCCCGCCGTCCTCGCCTCCTCCGGCACCGTCGCCGCCGGCCTGCTCTGCCTGCTGGTCGCCGACCTCAACAGCAGCCGCGGCATGGGCCCGATCGCCGCCGTGGGCGTGCTGTGCGCCCTCGTCGCCATGACCACCCTGCTGCCCGCCCTGCTGGTCCTGCTCGGCCGGCGGGTGTTCTGGCCGCTCGTCCCCGCGTACGGGAGCGAACCGCGGGTACGCCGTTCGCTGTTCGCCGCGATGGGCAGCTCGGCGGGCCGCCGCCCCGTCACCGTCCTGCTCACCGGGGCCGCCGTCCTCGGGGCCCTCGCCCTCGGCTCCCTCAACCTGCCCGGCCCCCTCAAGCAGGAGGACAGCTACGTCACCACCCCGGAATCGGTCACCGCGCAGACCATCCTCACCCGCAGCTTCCCCGGCCAGAGCAGCCGGCCCCTCGACGTCGTCGTGCCCACGAAGACGGCGGACACCGCCCTGGCCCGGATCCGCGGGACCGCCCGGGTGGTGTCCGCCGAACCCGGGCGCAGCGCCGGCGGCTGGACCGAGGTCTCGGTCCTCGCCCGGGACCAGCCCGAGTCCGCCGGCGAACGGACCACCATCAAGGCCCTGCGCGCCACCCTGGACGGGCTGGGCGGCCATGTCGGCGGACCGAGCGCCCAACAGCTCGACATGGAGGTTTCCAACAACGCCGACCTGCGCCGGGTGGTGCCGCTGGTCGTGCTGTCCGTCCTGCTCATCCTGATCGTCCTGCTCCGCAGCCTGGTCGCCCCGCTGCTGCTGGTCGCCGCCGTGATCGCGGTCTGGGCAGCCTCCCTCGGCATCGGCGGCCTGGTCTTCGGGCCGCTGTTCGGCTTCGAGGGCACCGATCCCGGGCTGCCGCTGCTGTCCTTCGTGTTCCTGGTCGCCCTCGGCGTCGACTACGGCATCTTCCTCATGCACCGGATGCGCGAGGAGTCCCTGGCCGGAGCGGAGCCGGCCGCCGCCGCCCTCACCGCCCTCCACACCACCGGCGGGGTGATCGCCTCCGCCGGACTGGTGCTCGCCGCCACCTTCGGCGTCCTGCTGAGCATGCCGATGGTGGCCCTGGCCGAGATGGGCTTCTTCATCGCGGTCGGCGTGCTCCTCGACACCTTCCTGGTCCGCACCTACCTCGTCACCGCGGCCAGTGTGGCGCTGGGCCGGAAGGTGTGGTGGCCCGGACCGCTCGGCCGGCCACCGCTGCAACCCGCCGCCGGGGGCACGCAGGCCACACCGGGAACCCAGGGCACCCCGGACCCCCTCAAGGTGCCCTGAAATTCCCGTGATCGACAATGTGCGGGTGCCCGCGACCACACGAACGGGCGGCTGGGCCGAACGCGTGCTGGCAGCCGTCCACCGCGACCCGGTGTCGGCGCCCCGCCGGCAGCGCACCGACGCCCTCCTCGCCGTGGGCGCCGGTGCGCTCTCGCTCCTGATCGCCCTCAC
Organism: Streptomyces venezuelae; assembly: GCF_008642295.1. Classification (GTDB taxonomy): domain Bacteria; phylum Actinomycetota; class Actinomycetes; order Streptomycetales; family Streptomycetaceae; genus Streptomyces; species Streptomyces venezuelae_C. The sequence continues at coordinate 6,971,707 of NZ_CP029190.1, forward strand.
CCTGAACGGCGGCCGGGAACCCGACGCCCTGGGCCTGGCCCTGCTGGTGGCGGCTGCCGTGCCGCTCGCCTGGCGGCGCCGCGCGCCCCTGCTCACCCTGTTGGCCGTCGCCGCCTTCGAAGGCCCGTACCACATCCTCGACAACCCGGACCAGGGACCGGTGGCCCAGTCCGTCATCGCCCTGTGGACCGTCGGGGCCACCGGCTCGATGCTGCGGACCGTCCTCACCGGCCTGGCCGGCGTGGCCGTGGCACTCGCCCTGATGCTGGCCGGACACATGGACTCGGGCCGGGAGATCCTGGAGGTCTGCGGCTGGATCCTGGCCATTCTCTTCCTCGGCCAGGACATCCGGATCTACCGGCGGTACGTGGCCACACTGGTGGAACGCGCCGAACGGGCCGAACGCACCCGCGAGGAGGAGGCCGCCCGCCGGGTCGCGGAGGAGCGCCTGCGGATCGCCCGCGACCTGCACGACCTGTTGGCGCACAGCATCACCCTGATCGGGGTGCAGACCTCGGTGGCCGCGCACGTCCTGCGGGCCGACCCCGACCGGCTGGACCGGGAGGCCGTCGCCCAGGCCCTCGCCGACATCAGCGCCACCTGCCGGGAGGCCCGGACCGAACTCCGAGGCACCCTGGAGGTGCTGCGGGCCGACAGCGGCAGCCCGTCCCCGCCGGCCGGCGCGGACGGCCCGCTGCCCGGCCTGGACGCCGTGCCCTCCCTGGTGCGGGCCGCCGAGACGGCGGGGGCCCGGGTCGCGCTCACCCTCCGCACCCCGCCGTCGGGGCCGCCCCCGGCCGTCGGCGCGGCGGCGTACCGCATCGTGCAGGAAGCCCTGACCAACGCGGTGCGGCACGCCGGACCGGCCGTCGGGATCGCGGTGGTGGTGGAGCCGCTGGCCGACGGCCGGGAGCTGCGGGTCGGCATCGCCGACGACGGCCCCGGCCCCCGGCCGCAGAGCGGCCCGCCCGGCTTCGGCATCATCGGGATGCGCGAACGGGCGCGCAGCACGGGCGGAACGCTGACGGCCGGACCCGGCCCGGACGGCGGCTTCACGGTGGAGGCGGTCCTGCCGCTGTACGGGGCCGGGGACCGTGGGCAGACCGCACGGCGGGCACAGGACGAGGAGACGGTGACATGACGGGCATCAGGGTGCTGCTGGCGGACGATCAGGCGCTGGTCCGGGCCGCCTTCGCGATGCTCCTCGACTCGGCCCCCGGAATGGAGGTGGTCGGGCAGGCGGGCACCGGGGCCGAGGCGGTGGCCCTGGCCCGCTCGGCACGGGCCGATGTGGTGGTGATGGACATCCGGATGCCGGAGATGGACGGCATCGAGGCGACCCGCCGGATCGCCGCGGACGAGGACCTGGCCGGCGTCCGGGTGCTGGTCCTCACCACGTACGACACCGACGAACACGTCCTGGAGGCGCTGCGCGCCGGGGCCTCCGGCTTCCTGGTCAAGGACACCGAACCGGCCGACCTGCTGGCCGCGATCCGTACCGTGGCCGCCGGGGACGCGCTGCTCTCGCCGGGACCGACGGCCCGCCTGATCGCCCGGGTGCTGCGCACCCCGGGCCCGCCCGAACCGGCCGCCGGCCCGGCCCTCGGCGGGCTCTCGGACCGTGAGCGGCAGGTGCTGGCCCTGGTCGCCCGTGGCCAGAACAACACCGAGATCGCCGAGACCCTGGGTCTGAGCCCGCTCACCGCGAAGACCCACGTCAGCCGGATCATGGGCAAGCTCGATGTCCGCGACCGTGCCCAACTGGTCATCGTGGCCTACGAGTCGGGGATCGTCGTGCCCGGCGGGGACCGGGCCGCCGGCCGGCCGGACGGCGGCGCCCGGTGACCGGGGCGGCAGGCGGGTTTGACCTGGACTGCGGGGTGCGCGAGAGTGCCGCCGGAGCCCGGGGCGCAGTGCCGCGCCGGCCCCCGTGCCTGCCAGGAGCCCATCGTGTCCCACCCTCGTGACCTGGGCGGCCCCGTCGCCGACGACGGCCCGCTCGTACGCCCCTACATACCGGCCGGACCGGGGCACTCCGCCCCGGCGGGAGCCTGGCCACCGCCCGTCCCCGGGCCGGGGCCGGGAACGGCCCCGGCACGGCCGCCGGTCCCGCCGACGGCAGCCCCCGGCCCCGGCCCCGTAGCCGCCCGCCGGCGCCCCCGTACGCCGCTGGTGCTGCTCGGGCTGACCGCCGTCACGGCGGCGGCCGTACTGCTCCTGCTGCTGCCGTCCCAGGAGCCGGTACCGCCGAAGGCGGCGGAGCCGCCGCTGAGCCGCGTCCCCGGACTCCCGGGCGGGGGCGGCCCGGACACCGCCCCGACGGCCCCGGCCACCGCGGGCCCCGGCACCTCCCGCCCGGCCGCCTCCCGGGCCGCGACCCCGTCGGCACCGACGCCCTCGACGTCCCCGCCCGCGACCGGCCGGACCCCGGCCGCGCAGCCCACCCCGTCGCCGGACCGGCCGCACCGGTCCGGTGGCACCCTGCGTCCGGGTGCCACCGGACCCGAGGTGGAGGCCCTTCAGGAGGCGCTCTTCGGACAGGGCTTCACCTATGTGTCCGTCACCGGCAGCTACGACGAGGACACCGAGCGGGGGGTGGCCCAGCTCCAGCGCGACCGCAGTCTGCGCGGCGACCCGGCGGGCGTGTTCGGCCCGGCCACCCGGGCCGCCCTCTACGGCTCATGACCCGGCCGGGAAGGGCATAGCAGAGTCGAAAACCGGTCGACCAGCGAAAATCGACGGTCCAGGGTGAAGTCCATGTCGACCTTGAAAGTCACCGCCGAAGTCCTGACCGTCCACGAGCATCCCAACGCCGACGCCCTCGAACTGGCCCAGGTGGGCCTCTACCGGGCCGTTGTCGCCAAGGGCCGGTACCGCACCGGGGACATCGCCCTGTACATACCCGAACAGGCCGTGCTGCCCGAGGCGTTGATCGAGGAGCTGGGCCTGACCGGCCGGCTGGCCGGCAGCGCCGCCAACCGGGTCAAGGCGGTCCGGCTGCGCGGGGAGCTCTCCCAGGGCCTGGTCTGCCTGCCCGCCGCGCTCAAGGGCACCGATCTGAAGGCGGCGGCCGAGGAGGGCACCGACTTCGCGGGGCAGTTCGGCATCACCAAATGGGTGCCGCCGGTTCCGACCACCATGAGCGGCGACGTGGAGTCCGCCCCCGATCTGCTGCCCTGGGTCGACATCGAGAACCTGCAGCGCTATCCGCACATCTTCGAGCCCGGCGAGCCGGTGGTCCTGACCGAGAAGCTGCACGGTACGGCCTGCCTGCTGACCTACCTCGCCGCGGAGGGGCGCGTCCTGGTCTCCTCCAAGGGCTTCGGGGGGAAGGGCCTGGCCCTGAAGGAGGAGGAGCGCAACCTGTACTGGCGGGCCGTCCGCGCCCACGGGGTCCCGGAGGCCGCCGCCCGGCTCGCGGCCCGGCTCGGCGCCACCCGGGTCGGGGTCTTCGGCGAGGTCTTCGGGGCCGGCGTCCAGGACCTGGCGTACGGGTCGGACGCCCGCACCACCGGACCCGGCTACGCCGTCTTCGACGTGTCCGCCGAGATCGACGGCCAGGTCCGCTGGCTGGACCCGGCCGCGCTGCTCGACGGCGAACTGCCCCTGGTACCCCGGTTGTACGAGGGACCGTACGAGCTCGGCACGGTGCTGGAGCTGACCACCGGCCGGGAGACGGTCTCCGGCCGGGAGGAACACCTGCGCGAGGGCGTGGTCATCCGTCCGGCCACCGAGCGGTACAGCCCGGTGACCGGCGGCCGGGCCATCGCCAAGGCGGTCAGCCCGGCCTACCTCACCCGCAAGGGCGGCACCGAATACGAGTGAGATACGAGTGAGCGGAGCGAGGTCTCACTCGTCGTTCGCCGGCAGGCTGTCCATGAAGGAGCTCACCGAGAACACGGCCCGGCCCGGACCGGCCGGGCCGTAGCCGGGCGGGGAGCTCAGGCCGAACTCCTCCATCGTCGCCCGGTACGACTCCAGCAGCCGGATGTGGTACTCCAGCGGAGCACCCTGCGGATTGGCCTTGCCCAGCGGGGTGGTGGGCTCCGGGCACCAGGTGGTGAACCGCGGGGTGATCCCGTGCGACATGAAGTACCGCAGGCCCTCGGTGGTCGACTCGATCGCCTCGTCCACCGACCGGAAACCGAACGGCTCGGCCATCTCCACGCCCGCGACGAAGTTGGGGATCACATTGCGCGCGCCGAACACCTCGGCGGACTCCAGGATCCGCCGGTGCCATTCGTCACGTCCGATGTACTGCTCCTTCCCCGGGCAGTACAGCTCGAACAGGCGCTTGTCCCACACCTCGTAGTTGGGGTGGTAGATCCGCACCCCGTAGTCGTAGAAGCGCTGGACGTCCTCGCGGGGCAGCGCCTGCGCGACCACCTTGCCGGTCCACCGGCCCGGGAACCGCTCCTCGATGGCCTTCGCGTACTGGCCGTAGAAATCGGCCTCGTCCTTGCCGCCGACCTGGGAGGTGATGGCCCCGCCGGTCAGCGTGTAGGCCTTGGACGCCTTGGCGGTGTCGTACCTGTCGATGATCTCCAGGGCCTCGAGGATCTCGTCGAGCTGCTTGACCCCGGTGTAGGGGCGGCCGGCCGCCTTGTGCTGGCGCCAGTTGTGGTTGATGTCGCAGTACTGGCACTCCTGCTTGGCGCCGAAGTACTGGCAGACCCGGAACACCGTCAGGTAGATCAGGTAGCCCCACTGGATGGTGGGGGCCACCTCCATCACGGACTTCCCGTTGGACAGCTTGTGCCGGTAGTACTCCGGCATCGGCGGCAGCCCGACATCGGCGATCCGTACGCCGTCCAGCCACAGCCCGAGCATGCCGTCCTCGCCCGCCGCGACCCGGTACGGGGAGGCGGGGTTCACCCGGACGGACACCACGGTGCGGCGCAGGCCGTACGGGCCGCCGGTGAGCACGATCTCCTCCGGCGGGCGGCGCAGGGCCGCGGCGCCCAGTTCGGGCAGGGTGCGGTGGTCGAAGGAGAAGATGAAGTACGACTTGGGCTTGACGTCGCCCGCCTCGTTGTCGCTGAGCGCGGATTCGTCGAAGGCGATGCCCCCGCGGAGCAGGTCCTCCTTGATCACCGCTTCCCGTGGTACCTGTGGGAAGCGCGCCATCAGCGACTCGATCATGTCGGTGCGGCGCTCGGCGTCGGGGGTGTGCGGCGTGGGTGCGATGTCTCCGGTCACCCCTCCAGGAATATCAGCCCGGCCCGCCGCCGTGCGCGCCGGGGGGCGGGGGACTCAGGTGTCCCAGGGCAGCCGGACGGCCTCGATCTCGGTGTCCTCGACCAGGCGCCGGACGAGCTCGGGCGGGCCGGCGACCTTGGTGCCCCACAGGTCCTGGTCGGTGTAGGTGACCCAGGAGCGTTCGGCCGCCCAGAGGTTGGAGGGGCTGGCCGTCATCCCGGGGTAGTCGTACAGGGCGAGTGCGTCACCGAGCCGCCCGCCGACCACGCGGTAGGCGCGGAGGTCGTCCCAGTCCTGGGTCAGGATCGGGCAGAAGTAGGCGAAGCAGCGGGTGTCGGGGCCGTCCGGGGCGAAGTCGGTGAGGATCCGTATCAGCCGGTTCCAGGTCTCCCGGTCCAGGGAACCCTCGGTGGGCGGCCTGATGCCGACCGGCCAGCTGCGGTCGGCGAGCCTGCCGTCGGGTGCGCTGAGGTACGAAGGTGACTGGCCCTCGGCCACCACCGGGTCCCCGGTCCGCTCGGCCAGCTCGGCCCAGCGCAGCCGCCGCCATCCCGGGCCGGGGTGCTCGGCCCGGCCGAGCCCGCCGCCGGTGGCGACGCCCACCGGGGACTGGCTGAAGTCCACACCGCCCACGCCGCTCGGCACCTCGATGTCCCCGGCGGCGATATCGGCCCGCAGCAGCTCGTCGTGCGAGACCACCCCGGGCCCGAGCTCGCTCTCGTACATGGGGTTGAGCACCCAGGCGGCGTCGGGCCGCCCGGGGACGGGGAAGCCGAGTATTCCGTCGTCCTCGCAGAGCTCGGCGAGCCAGTCGGCCTCGGTGGAGGCGACGACCGGCCACAGCCGGGTGACGTCGTGCATGTGTCCATCTTCCCACCCCGCACATCCGCCCCGGCGGCGGAGGTGGTCAGCCGAGGGTCGGGAGGGTGCCGCCGTCCGAGCGGGTGAGTTCGACTCCGGGCAGGTCGCGGGCCCATGCCTCGCCGAGGGCCGCCAGGGCCGCAGCCGGCGGCGGGGTGCGGCCGAGGCCGATCGCGAAGCAGGCCGAGGCGGGTCCGCTGCGGTACGGGCGCGGCCAGGCGTGCGCGTCGGGCGCGCCCGAGGCCTCCAGCGCGCCGAGCAGGGCCCGCATCCGGCCCCGCACCCGGCCCAGGGTCTCCTCGAACTCCACCGGCCCGTACGCCCGTACGGTCACCAGCGCCCAGGCCGTGTGCCGCCGGTGCAGCGGCGGAGGCGACAGCAGCGCCTCCGCGGAGCCGCCGCCCTCCAGGGTCTCCCAGGCCTGGTACAGCTCCCGGACCAGCAGGTCCCGGAACCCGGCAGACACCTGGCCGGTGCAACTCCGCACCGGTGCGGACGGGGTCAGCACGACCACCGGCCCGTCCTCCGGTTCCGCTTCCGCCGTGCCGTGCAGGGCGACCGGCTGCCGCCAGTCCCAGGCCGCCCAGGTCGCGAAGAACTCCCGCAGCAGACCCTCCGGTTCGGACTCGTCCGGCTCCTCCGCCCCGGCCACCACGCGCGCCGCCAGCACCGCCCAGGCGAGCCCGGGCAGGCCGCCGTGCGGGGCCGAGTCCAGGCCGCGGGCGCGGGCCCAGGCCTTCACCTGCCGGGCCAGGGCCTCGAAGGCCGCCGTCCGGCCGGCGACCGCCGCCCGCACGGCGTCCGCGTCGGAGACCGCGCTCAGCGCGACCGCCGCGGTCTCGCCCAGCTCGGCCCGCCGGGCCACCGCCCCGGCCGGGGGCACCATCCCGGCGCCCACCAGCACCAGATCCACCGCCAGTCCGCCCACCGCGAACCGCAGCCCCGGCACCCGGGCACCCTGCACCCGGCGAAGCCGCGCCGCCTCCGGCAGGGCGGCGGCGATCCGGGCCTCGGCAGCCGCCGGCCCGGCCTCGCCGGGCAGCACCGCGACCAGGTCCAGATCCGCGCCGGGCAGCGCGCAGCCCATCCGCCGCGACCCGGCCGTCTCCAGCACCGCCTCTCCGCCCAGCGCGGCGGCCACCCGCTCCGCCACCGCCTCGGCGAAGCCCGGTCCGCCCGCCTCGACCGCCCCGGTCGGTGCCGGCTCCGGCACCCAGCGGACCTCCCCGGAGCCCAGCGCCACCGTGGCCCGTACCCGCATCGGCTCCGCACCGCGCCGCGACAGCAGGGCCAGCTCCCCGAGCCGGGTGGCCGGCAGCCCGGCCGACACCCCGGCGCACTCCGCCACAAGCCGCTGCGGGTCCGGCGTACGGCCCAGCGACAGGTGCGGGGTGAAGCCCGCGGCCCGGCCCCGGCAGCGCGGGAACCGCTCCGCCAGTGCCGCGTACAGCTGCTGCCAGGGCGCCTCCCCGGCGCCGGCCGGGTCCAGCCAGACCGTGGCGTCCTCGCGGTGCCCGAAGCTGTGCACCCCGCCCGGCCGCACCTCGAACGCCGGCGTCCCGGCGGCCACGGCCGAAACCAGCTCCGCAGCCCGCTCGAACTCCGCCTCCGGCACAAAGCCGAACAGCAGGTTCACATGCGGCGGCCACCGGTCGATCTGCGGGTCGTGGGCCCGCCGGATCCGCTGGACCGCGGGCCACAGCTCCTCGGGCGGCAGCCAGGCCAGCGCCGTCCGGGGCGTCGGCGGTGCCTCCAGTAGGCCGGCCGGGTCGGCCGCCGGGCCGAAGGACAGGTCCGCCCGTACCCCGTAGTGGTCCGAGATGAACAGCCCGTCTGCCTCCGGCACGTCCCCCAGCAGGCCCGCGCCCGCCACCCGGCCGCCGCCCCGCACCAGCACCCGGTCCAGTCGCGCGGCCCGCCCGGTCAGCGAGGAGACCGCGGCCAGCGGATTGGCCCCGGGGTCGAAGGTCGGCGTGCGGTCCGCCGGACCGTACGCCTCCGTCCACGCGTCCCGCATCCCCAGCGCGGCGGCCGGACCCTCCCGGCCGTCCCGGCCGTCGTTGAAGTCGCCCAGCAGGACGAGATCCCCGCCGACAGCGCCGACACCGGCCAGCCCCTCGGCCAGCCGGGCCAGTTCGGCCTCCCGCCGTTCCCCGCCGCGTTCCGAGTGGTCGCTCGACAGATGGGTGGCGGCCACCACCAGCGGTCCGCCGGCCGTCTCCACCACCACGGCCGTGACCGCCTTGTGCGGGCCCAGCTCATGGAAGCCGGCCTCCCGCACCGGCAGCCGGCTGAGCAGCAGCAGCCCGCTGTCGTCCACGTCCCGGCTGCCCGGATCGGTGCCCAGGGTGTATCCGGCGCGCACCCAGTCCGCCGCCAGCAGCGACTCCAGCAGCTCCGGTTCGACCTCCTGCAGGGCGATCACCTCCGCCCCGGCCGCCGCGAGCGCGGCCAGCAGCCGGGGCCGCCGCCGGGCGGTGTCGATCAGCTCACCGTCGTACCGGTCCCAGAGCGTGTTCCAGGTCAGCAGCCGCACCCCGGTACCGCCCGCGGGCCGCGGCTCCGGCCCGGGGCCGGCCGCCGGAGCCCACCGGCTGCCGTCCCAGGCGTACGGGGTCCGCGCCGTGAAGAACGGCGCCCGCAGCAGCCGCGGCTCCCGCACCCGCCCGGCCTCCGACAGCCCGACCCGGTCCAGCCCGCTGCTCCGGTCCCACACCAGTTCCCCGTCCGCCTCGACGAACAGCACCCGGTGCCAGGGGATGTCGCCGCCCGGGACGAACGCCGGCAGCGGAATCCGCTTCGGTGCGGCCCCGCGCTGGAGCAGGCCGAGCACGAACCGCGCGGGGTCCAGGCGCGGATCCCAGCGCACCTGGTGGTAGATCTCCTCACTGGTCCGCATCAGTTCCTCACACCCAACTCGGCCCACTCGGCCCATTCGCCGCACTCGTCCAGGCCGCCCGCCCGGTCCTCGATCCTGCCGTCCGGTCCGGCGTACCAGGTGCGGTGCGCCCGCCCCGGATACGGCGGAGCGAACCGGCGCAGCTGCCCGGCCAGCACCGCCGCGGGCACCGGATGCGGCCGGACGCCGTTGCGCCGGACCAGTTCCTCCTCGTCCACCACCAGCACCAGCTGGGTGACCAGGGCGTTGTGCCGCTCGGCCACGCCCAGCACCGGCCCGCGCTGCCGGTCGGTCAGCGAGGTGGCGTCCCACACCACTGTGCCCCCGCCGGCCAGGGCGCTGTCCAGCCGGTCCAGACCGGCCCGCAGCACCTCCGCGTTGGCCCGCTGGTCCGCCCGGTCCCCCCGCTCGGCGCGCAGCTCGTCCATGGATACGTACGCGTCCACGCCCGGCAGGGCGCGGGCCACGGTGCTCTTGCCGCTGCCCGAGGGGCCGACCAGCTGGATCAGCCGGGGGAACGCCCCGTCCCGCCACCGCCAGGTCGCCGCGACCGCCTCGGCCACGGTGGAGATCCGGCCCCGGGCGTACGCCTCCCGGGCCTCCGCCCAGCACCGGTCGGCGGCCTCGGGGTCCAGCCCGGCCAGGGCCTCGCGCAGTCCGGCGCGCAGCGGCTCCAGCGGCGGGCCGGCCAGCAGCCCCGCGTCCTCGGCGTACAGCTCGGACCACTCCAGGTTGGCGCGCGCCTCGGCGGCCTCCGGGCCGGTACGCCCGGCCAGGGCGGCGGCGGACACCGCGTGCAGCAGGCCGGGATCGGCGGCGGAGGCCAGCCGCAGCAGCCCGGACCGCCGCGCCTCGTCGGGGAACGGGAGGTGCAGCAGCGGATGCAGGCCGACCAGGTCGGCGATCCGGCGGGCGAGCGGCAGCCCCAGCGGGACGGAGAGCCGCGCCGTCAGCCCGGTCCGGCGGGTGCCGTGCAGGGCAGCCGCGAGGATGCCGGCCAGCCGGGCGTCCCCGGTCGCCCGGAGCAGCCCCAGCCGGCCGGTGACCTCCTGCACGGCGGCTGCGACGGCCTCCCCGGCCGGCGCCACGTCGTGATCCGCCGGGCCATCCGCTCCGTCATCGGCCGGGCCATCCGCACCGTCATCCGCCGGGCCGTCCGCCGGCCGGGCCCCGGCCACCCCCGCCGCCGCGAGCAGCGCCGCCGGGTCGGGGTCCGCCCCCGACCGGACGTCCCACAGTGCGGCGGCCGGGCCCCGCCCGTTCGCCACCACGGCTGCATGCATCCAGTGGGTGTCGGTCACCACGTGCCCGGCCCGTACCCACTTGGCCACCCGGGCCCCGAACTCGGCCTGCCCGAAGCCCTCGACGGTCCGGACCACGTACCCCTCGCAGCGGGTGGTGTCCAGCCGCAGCCGGCGCAGCGCCCGCTCGTCGAACACGCCCCGCCACAGCACCCGCGGGACCGGCACCCCCAGCCGGCGCAGGAAGGTGACGGTGGAGTCCCAGTCCAGGCAGCGGCCGGTGTCGTCCCAGACCGAGAACCCGTAGAACCAGCTGTCCAGGTCCTCGTACGCCAGGGAGTGCCGGGCGTACAGGTTCTCCCCGCACACCCGCCAGCCCCGCGGGATCCCGGCCCCGATGCGCCCCTGCAAGCCCTTCACCCAGGCCCGCGACGGATGGTGGCCGGAGTCCAGGGAACGGGCATGCAGCCCGTCCGCGTACAGAGTGGTGTTCTCCCCGTCGAGCTTCTCGGTGACCACGATCTCGCATCCGGCCAGCCCGGCGAGCCCGGTGCTGCGCACGTCGTCCGAGGAAGCCCCCGGCGACCAGGGCAGATGCGGAGTCCGGGGATAGTGCGTACGCATGGTGATCTGACCCGACCCGTTCCTGTAAGAGATGCCCCACTGTAGGAATCCACCGGAGGCGGATCCACTCAATAAGCTCGCTCGGAAGCAGGTGCCGGGACCGGATTGTTCGCTAAGGTCCTTCACGCGAACGGGACTTGGGCGAGGGGGTGCGATGGCGCACGTGGTCTGTGTCCACGGCATCGGGCAGCAGTTCGGCGGCGAAGAGGAACAGCACGGCCGGTGGTGGCCCGCACTCGCCGACGGCCTGCGGCGGGCCGGCCACGGGGACCGGCTGAAGCCGGCCGACGTCACCTGCGTGTTCTACGGTGACCTGTTCCGGCCGCCCGGCCGGGTGCTGTCCGGCCACGAACCGCCCTGGGACGCCGCCGATGTGGAACCGGAGTTCGAGGCGGAGCTGCTGCGGCTGCTGTGGGCCGAAGCCGCCCGCACCGACCCCGCCGTGGTACCGCCGGACGCGCCCACCCTGGCCCGCACGCCCCGGTCCGTGCAGCGCGGCCTCGATGCGCTCAGCCGCTCCCGGTTCTTCTCCGGCCTCGCGCAGCGCGCCCTGGTCGCCGACCTCGGACAGGTCCGGCGGTACTTCTGCGAGCCCGGGATCCGCCCGGCCGTCGCCGACCGGGTCGCCGCCCGCATCGGCCCCGACACCCGTCTGGTGATCGGCCATTCGCTGGGCAGCGTCGTCGCGTACGAGAACCTTGCCGCGCACCCCGAATGGCCGGTCCGCGCCTTGCTGACGGTCGGCTCCCCGCTGGGCATCCGGAACCTGGTCTTCGACCGGCTCCGGCTGCCGGCCGGCGGCGCGCCGGGCGACTGGCCCGGCTCCATCGGGCACTGGACCAACATCGCCGACGAGGGCGATGTGGTCGCCCTGGCCAAGGACCTGCGACCGCTGTTCGGGGACCGGGTCCGCAGCCATCTGGTGCACAACGGCGCGCACGCCCACGACATGGCCCGCTACCTCGACTCCGCAGCGGCCGGCGCGGCCGTCGCCGATGGCTGCGGACTCCGCTGACCGCCCGCGCCGCTTCGTGCTGGCCACGGCGGTCGCCCGGATCGCCGGGCATCCCGAGTACGACGTACCCGAACTCGCCGGTGACGTCAGCCGGATGACCGGACTCTTCACGGAACTGGGCTACGAGCCGGTCACCCCACCGGGGACGTCCCCCGCCCCCGGCCCGAGTCCGAGCCCTGGCCCGGGCTCGGCGGCCGGGTCCGAGCCGCGGATCTGGCTCGACCCCACCCGCGCCGAGCTCACCCGTGCCCTCCGGGCCTTCTGCACCGACCCCGCCCGCCGCCCCGACGACTACCTGGTCTGCTACGTTGCCGCCCACGGCGCGGTGGCACCCTCCAGCGGGGTCCACTACCTGATGCTCGCCGACACCGACCCCGAGGACCTGCGCGGCACCGCCCTGCCCACCGCCGACCTGGTCTCCCTGATCTGGGAGGACACCCCGCTCGAGCGGGTCCTGCTGCTCCTCGACTGCTGCAACGCCGAGGCCGGTACCGACGACGCCCTGCACGCCGCCCTCCAGGCCCGCCGGTTCCGCACCCCGGTCGGCCCGGCCGGCCCGGCCGCCCGGGCCGGAGCGGACGGCGGACCCGGCGAACCGCACACCACCGGCCTCGCCCTGATCGCCGCCTCCCGCCGCAAGGACGTCACCCGCCCGGGCGCCCTGCCCGCCGCCTTCGAACGCGCCGTCCGCAGCGGCGCCACCGCAGGCCGCGCACCCGCCGCCATCAGCCTCGAACACGTCATGGCCGCCGTCAGCACCGACCCGCAGGTCCCCGAATGGCAGCGGCCCGTCTGGTCCCTCGGCCAGGCATCCGCCGCCATCCCCGACTTCCTGCCCAACCCCTGGTACGTCCCGGGCGCCGCCGACCTCAAGGTCGACGAGATCGACCGGCTCGTCGCACTCCGCTCCCGCGAGCGCACCGCCCGCGGCGAGGAACTCCTCAGCCACTTCCTGCCCCGGGCGCGCGGCACCGACGTCCCCACCGAGGAGGTCTGGGACTTCACCGGCCGCCACCAGGCCCTGCACGCCACCGCCCGCTGGCTGGACGCCCGCCCCCACCACCGGCTCTGCGTGGTCACCGGAGACCCCGGCTCCGGCAAGTCCTCCCTGCTCGGCATGGTCACCCTGCTCACCGACCCGGTCCGGGCCGCCGCCGTGCCCCGGGACCGGCTGCCCGACGGCGACCTGCCCGCACCCGGAGCGGTCCACGCCGCCGTGCACGCCGGCCACAAGTCCACCCGGCAGCTGCTCGACGCGATCGCCGCCGCCGCGGACTGCGCCGCCGACACCCTCGGCACCCTCACCGCCGCCCTGCAACGCCGTGCCGAGCCCCTGATCATCCTCGTCGACTCGGTGGACGAGGCCCTCGATCCGCGCGGCGCCACCGACGAGCTGCTCCTCCCGCTCGCCGACCCCGAACTCGGCCTCCCGCTGCGGCTGCTGCTCGGCGCCCGCCGGCACGTCGCCCGGCGGCTGCCCTCCTCGGCCCTGTGTATCGACCTCGACGAGGAGGAGTACGCCGACCCGCTCGCGGTCCGCGCGTACGCGCGCACCCTGCTCACCGGGCCCGGTTCCGTGCTGGCCGCCGCCGACCCGCAGCGCGTGGACGCGGTCGCCGAGGCCATCGCCGAAGCCGCCGGCCGGTCCTTCCTCGTCGCCCGGATCACCGCCCGTACCGTCGCCCGAGAGATCCGCGTCCCCGACCCGGCGGACCAGGCCTGGCGGGACGCCCTGCCCCGGCTGCCCGGCGAGGCCATGGAACGCGACCTCCGCCAGCGGCTCGGCGACCGCGCCGGCACCGCCCGCGACCTGCTGGTGCCGCTCGCCTTCGCGCAGGGTGTCGGCCTGCCCTGGGCGGGGATCTGGCCCCAGCTGGCCACCGCCCTGGCCGGCCGCCCGTACGGGGACGCCGACCTGTTCCGGCTCCGGGACGAAGCCGGTTCCTACATGGTCGAGAGCGTCGAGGACGGCGGCTCCGTCTACCGCGTCTACCACCGCGCCCTGATCGAGTACCTGCGGGAGGGCCGGGACGAACGCGCCGTCGAGGCGACCGTCACCGCCGTCCTGCGGGCCGCCGTCGACCGCCACCGGGGTGGCTGGCGCTCCGCCCACCCGTACGTACGCCGCTATCTGGCCCTGCACGCGGGCGCGGCCGGGGTCCTCGACGAGCTCGTCCAGGACGCCGAGTTCGTACTGGCCTGCGCCCCCGGCCAGCTGATGGCCGCACTGCCCGGGCTGCACACCCCGGCCGGCCGCCGGGCGGGCGCAGCCGTACGGGAACGCGAGGCCGAACTCCGCGGCCTGGAGGGCCGCCCCGGCACCCCGGAGGCCCGCGCCCGGCTCCGGCTGGCCGCCGTCTGCCGGGGCGCCGCGGCCCTCGCCGACTCCTGCGACCCGGCACCGGGGGAGGAGCGGCCGGAGTGGCGGGCCCGCTGGGCGGTGTGGAACCCGCACGGCGGCAAACGGGACTACGCAGGGGTGTCGGACTGGAACGGGCTGGTGGTGCCGCGGGCCGGCGGCGGCGCGGACTTCTGCGGCCTGCGGGACGCGCGGACCCTCTTCCGGTGCGACCTGGATTCGGGGGAACAGCCCGCCGATGCCCAACTGTGGGGGCCGCAATGGCTGCGGAGGGGGCCGTGGGCGGTGCTGCCCGGGCAGCGGGGCCGGGCAGCCGTAGTGCTCGACGACTTCATTCCGAAGCCACCGGAGGACAGCTCACCGCCCTATGGCCGGCGGACCCCGCGCGTCGAATCCGCCTGGGAGCTTCGGGTGTTGGACGTCCGGAGCGGTGACATGACGTCCTGGCGGCTGCCGCTGCCGCCCGGCGAGCCCGCCTCCGTGCAGCGCACTCCCCTGGACGTGGCGGTCGTCCCCGGCCGAGGTGACACCGGCCTCGCGATCCTGCGGGTCTCACCCACCCAGCTGTTCGCCTACCGCCTCGGCAGCCGTCCCGGGCGGCCGGGGCTCACCCGTGCGATGGACCGAGTCGGGGACGACTACGAACGGCAGCAGGCCCAGGAACGGTCCTACCAGCGTGCCGCCGTGCTGCTCCATTCTCTGGGCAACGCCACCGGCCCGGTCTCGGTGTGTGCCGTGCCGGACGGTCTGCCGGAGGGCACCTTCCTGCTGGGCCTGACCGACGGCGATGTGGTGAAGGTCAACGCGTTCCTCGAGCACGGTATGACGACCACGCCCATCCCCAGTTCCCACCGGTCCGAGGTGCTCGCCATGGCGGTGATCCACCCGCATCCGCTGGGGCGGCTGCTGGTGTCGGGCGGGCGCGACGGGCGGGTGCAGATCACCCCGATGAGTTCCTCCTCGGAGGAGCCCGCACGGACCGTGCTGAAGTGGCCCTACGTCGTCACCTCGGTGGCCGTCCTGCGGTCGGACCGGCAGTGGCTGATCGCCGCCGCCACCGCCGACGGCCTTGTCCACCGCATCGATGTCGAAAGCGGCCGTCCCATTGGACGTCCGCTGCACGTCGGCCGGTGGGGCGGACGGCTGTCGGCCTTCCGGATCGGTGTGACGGACTGCGTGGCCGTCTGGGACGGCGGTCGCGGCCTCCAGCTCTACGACCTGGTCTCCGGAGAGCGCATCGGCGGCCAGGAGGACGCGCACGAGGTGTGGGCCCTGGCCCGGGTGGACGGCATCCGGAGCCTCGGCGGATCGGACGGCATCGTCCGGCTGCTGCCCACCCCGCACGCCGTCGACGCACAGCAATTCGTCGCGCACGACCGGCCCGTGCTCGCCCTCGGCGAGATCCGTGGGCCCGCCGGTGTCCCCTGTCTGATCAGCGTGGGAGCCGACCTCGGGATCCGCTGCTGGGATCCCGGCCGGCGGGCCGAACTTTGGACCCGCCCGGCCGAGCCGCTGCCCCCGGGCATCACGGAACGGACGGACTCCCTCGCCCACGCCGTGTGCGGCCGGACCGCGGACGGCCTCGACTACGTGGCGACCACCCGGTACGTGGGCCTCGGCCGGGTCCGGATCCTGCTGCTGGACGCCGGAGTGCCGGTGCGCGAGCAGGAGTTCACCGCGCCCGGCCCGGTCACGGCGCTGTGCGCCGGCCGGGTCCGCGGCCGGGACGTGGTGGTGGCGGGCACCGACGACGGGCGGATCCTGTGCTGGGACCTGGCGGACGGCGGACGCCCGTTCGGGCAGAACCCGCCGGCCGCCGACGGCGGGGCGGCCGGCCCGTGGATCACCGCGCTCGCCCTCGCCCCGGACGGCTCGGGCCGGCTCGCGGGCGGCGCCGGCGACGGCACCCTGCGCCTGTGGTGCCTGCCCGGCGGGCGGCTGCTGTCCGACCCGGTGGCCGCCCACCGGCGCCCGGTCACGGCCCTGTCCTTCGTCACGGCCGACGGCCCGGATCTGTGGCTGGCGAGTGCGGGGGACGACCACCGGCTGGCCGTCCACGAGCCGGACGGACGCGGGGTGCTGCATCCGGTGTGGGAGCGCCGGACCGACCGCCGCATCCGCTCCCTGTATTCCGAGGACCGCGGACTCGCCTGCGGCGACGAAGGGGGCGGCATGTTCCTGCTCGTCCGGGAGCCGGGCGGCGGCTGGACCCTGACGGACGGCCGGGAACCGGTCCCCTCCGGACTCGCCGTCGCCACCACCTCCCTCGGCGGCCGGCCGGTCTGTGTCTCCCCGGACGCCCGGGACGGGCTGCTGGTGCACGACCTGGCCGACGGTGCGACCGTACGGCGTCTGGCCTCCGCCTGCGGCAGCGGCTATCGCGCGGTGGCCGCGGCCCGTAGGCACCCGGCCGGCGCACTCGTCGTCGCCCGGAACCACCACGGGCTGCTGGAACGCTGGGACTTCACCGATTCGGCGGCGCTCGCCCCGGCCGGAACTCCGCTGCGGCTCTCGGCCCCGCACGAGAAGGGACCGGGCGGCAAGCGACTGACCGCACTGCCGGACCCGGCGGGGGAGACGGAGGACCTGTTCTCCCTCTCGGCCGGCCGCGGCTTCCTTGCCGTCGAGGACCTGGAGAGCGGCCCGCTGTTGCATCAGATGCTGTGGGCCGGCAGACACCGTGGGCTGCACGCCCTGCGCCCGGAACCCGTACCGGTACACCCGCACCGGTTGGGTTACGACGCGTTCCGGCTCCGGTTCTCCGTGCTGCGCGATGCCTGGGTCGTACGCTGCGGCGGCCACACCTTCGGGTTCGCGGAGACGGCCCAGGGGGTATGGCTCGCCGACCCGTACACCGGCCGGTGGGCCCGCGCGCGGCTCGACGGGGCCGGGATGCGGGCGGCGTTCACCGCCGCCCACGACGGTGCTCCGGGGGTGCTCCTGGTCCACGGCGACCGGGCCCGGTTCTATGCGCTGACGGACCTGCTCGCCGCCCTGGCCCGGCCCGAACCGCCGCTGGAGGGCCTCCGGTTCCTCGGCCGGGAGCGGCTGCTGCGGCGCGGCGGCGGGCCCGTGCTCCGCGCGACCGCGGAGCATGCCACCCCGCATGCGGTCCGGCACGCCGCCCCGCTCCCCGGCGGGCACGCGTACGTCGCGGCCGGGACCCGCGAGCTGCACGTCCGCCCGGTGGACGGCGGGCCGCCCCGCCACAGGGTCGAACTCCCCTCCCCCTGTACCGGCCTCGCCGTCTCCCCGGCCGGCGAGATCGCCGTCGCCACCCGCAACGGGTTGCTGCTCTTCGACCCGCCGGGGAGCCCCGATCGCCGCTAGAGTCCCTGCATCGGGAGCAGCGAGGAGGGGGACCCATGGCCAAGGTCAACATCAGCCTGGATGCCGAGCTGGTCGTGGAGGTGATGGTGCTCGCCGGAGTCGGGTCACCGCAGGACGCCGTCGAGGCCGTCGTGCGCGACTACATTGCGCGGAGCCACCGGACCGAGGCCCGCGTCGAACTCAAGGACCACCAGCGCCACCGGCCCGACCTCCGCAACCGGGACGTCCAGGAGGGCTGAGCCTCCGTACGGTGGCTAGCCGACCCGGACGCTGACCGTCCGGCCCGGGGCGACCGGGGTGGTGGCGTAGGTGTACGTCACCCCGTCCACCACCTTCGTCCGGGCCGGCCGGGACACCCCGTTGACGGTGATCCGGCTGTGCCGGCCCGGGAACCGCGCCTCCCAGGTGTACGTGGCGCTGCCGGAGGTGTTGGACAGGGTGGACCGGGTGGCGCCGTCGTGCCGCAGCGAGAACCCGGAGGCCCCGACCCGCAGGTCGTCGATCTTCAGCCAGTCCATGCCGGACGGCAGCCGGGACTGGGTGGTGAGGGTCCGGGCGGGGGCGTCGGGGGTGACGCCCATCAGGCCGCGGACGGTCTGGCCGAGGAGGGTGAAGGACACCTCCGGGTAGTCGCCGTTGGTGCCCTGCTTGGCGTTGACGTGCTGGACGTCCTTCCGGTCGTACACCTCCTTCATCCACTTCCAGGCGGTGTCGTTGCGGTTGTTGGTGAAGAAGGTGTCGGGCAGGTAGGTGAGGGCCTCGATGTTGTCGGGGCGGCCGGGACCGGAAGCCTCCCGGTCGATGAAGTCGAGGTAGGCCTCCCGGCGCGTGCCCGGGTCGACGATCTGCTTCATCGGCATGAACCAGCTGTTCTCCTTGCCCCAGCCGGTCAGCGCCCGTCCGTCGGTGGTGTAGCCGCGCACCATGTCCGCGCCCGAGCCCGAGCCGCTCCACACCGTGTTGTAGTACGTCTTGAGGTCCTTCGCCCGGCGGTCGAAGGTGTCGGCCAGGTCGCAGTCCCCCTTCGCCCGGGCCAGCGAGGCCATCGCCAGATAGGCCTGGTACTGGGAGCCGATCGCGTCGCCCGCCTCGGCGAGGGGCTCGCTGCTCTGCTCGTTGTAGCTGGCCGTGCCCTGGAAGATGCCCCCGCCGGTGCCCTCGGCCACCTTCACGGTGCCGTTGTCCTTCAGGCCGTTGTGCAGGTCGATGAACTCCTCCGTGGTGCGCCGGTAGAACTCCCACAGCACCGGGTCGTCGAGGTAGCTGCGGTCCCCGCTCCAGCGGTAGGCCTCCTCGGCCTTCTGCACCAGCTCGAAGGGGGCCGGCACCTCGCGCACGAAGTTGGTCGCGCTCCGGTAGTCGATGGCGAGCGGGGTCCCGTTGTCGAAGTTCAGGGCCCAGACCGGGTAGTACTTGTGCTGCGCGGTGGCGGACGCCGCGAAGGACCTGAGCATCGCCTTGTTCTCGGCGGTGAGGCCGAGCACGCCCGCGCCCGCCAGCTGGTGGGCCATGTCGCGTGAGTAGTAGCCGCTGCGGTTGGCGTAACCGGCCCAGTAGGAGGGCCCGTACGTACCGGTGCCGGTCCCGCCGGTGCGGTTCTCGTCCACGTTGAGCGGGCCGGGGGTGCCGGGCAGGTGCACCCAGCTGTTGGCCTTGCGCTTGGACCAGTCGAACATCTCGACGATCTTCGGGTCGGAAGAGCTGATCCTGGGGTCGGCGGGCGCGGCGGGGGAGAGCATCAGGTCGTCGGCGTTGACCCAGCCGTCCCCGGACTCGAAGGCGATCTCCAGCCGGTCGCCGGGCGCGAGGGCGATCCGGCTCAGCGTGTAGCGGCGGTAGTTCGAGGCGGCCGGCAGAGTCAGGGCCGCCCGCTCGGTGCCGTTGACACGGGCGATGTAGCGGCCGTTCGGGCCGCCGGTGGCGATCCAGGCCGATATGTCGAAGCTGCCGTGCGCGGTGGCCGTCAGGGTCTGGGCGACCTTCCGGCCCGCCCCCGCATCGAGGTAGATCAGCCGGCTCCCGCCGTGCGGGTAGTTGGTGGCCACCCCGGTCCCCGGACTGAACTCCCATCCCTGACCGCCCTGTTCGAAGCCTGGGTCGAGGAGGGTGAGCGGGGCGAGCAGGGCGAGCGCGGACAGCAGCGGCACAGGGGAAAGCGGCATCGGGTGCTCCCGGGTCGACGGCCGGATCTCGGCGCGCGGCACGCTAGCAACGCTTCCCGAAGACTTGCAATGGATCTGGCAAGACTTTCTGCGCGGCACAACTGAAAGTTTTCAACGAAGTCTTGCAAGTCTGGGGGAGGGCGTGGTTGAGTTCCGGCCCGTCAGCTTCCGCAACGGTGCGAGCAGGGGTGGAACAGCCATGGGAATGGGACCGGAACGTCGAAGCGTG
Source organism: Streptomyces venezuelae (assembly GCF_008642295.1). Classification (GTDB taxonomy): domain Bacteria; phylum Actinomycetota; class Actinomycetes; order Streptomycetales; family Streptomycetaceae; genus Streptomyces; species Streptomyces venezuelae_C. The sequence continues at coordinate 6,991,626 of NZ_CP029190.1, forward strand.
CTGAAAGCGGCCGGTGCACTGGCCGCCGGGGCCGGCCTGGCCGGGCTCACCGCCTGCTCCGGCAGCGGTGCCGACGGTGCCACGGGCAGCGCGGGCGACCCCTCGAGCGGTCGTATCTCGGTCTGGTCCTGGCAGGGCCCGGCCGCCGAACTGAAGGCCCTGGTGCCGGAGTTCAACCAGAAGTTCCCGGACATCCAGGTCACGGTCGAGGACATCGGAAACCCCGCCATCTGGGACAAGATCACCACCGCGATGGCCGCCGGCGGCCAGGGTCTCGCCGACGTCCTGCACATCGGCGTCGACTACCTCCCCGGCTACGTCGAGAAGTTCCCCGGCGCCCTCGCCGACCTCGGCCCGCTCGGCGCGACCGCCCACCGGGACGCCTTCGCCCAGGGCCTGTGGCAGACCGTCTGCCCCGACGGCAAGCGGGTCAACGCCCTTCCCTGGGAAGCGAACTCGGCCGGCTTCTTCTACCGGGCGGACCTCTTCGAGCAGGCCGGCGTCGACGCCGCCGGACTCCAGACCTGGGACGAGACCATCGAGGCCGGCAAGCAGCTCAAGGCCAGGACCGGCGCCCACCTGCTCGGCATCGACAAGCCCGCCTCCCAGCCCGACTCAGCCAACTTCTTCCAGCTGCTGCTCCAGCTCCAGGGCACCTCCTATTTCGACCAGGACGGGGCGATCACCCTCGACACCCCCGAGGCCGTGAAGGCCATGACCCTCATCAAGACCATGAACGACGCAGGGCTGGTCAACGATCTCGCCGGCGGCTGGAACGCCCAGATGAGCTCCCTCAAGAAGGGCACCGCTGCCGTCCACCCCTCGCCCACCTGGTTCGGCGGCGTCGTCGAGGAGCAGGTCCCGGACGAGGCCGGCAAGTGGAAGGTGCGGCTGCCCCCGGCCGTGCGGCGGGGCGGCCCCACCGCGGCCACCGTGAACTCCACCCACCTCGCCGTCGCGGGCAGCAGCAAGCACCAGGCCGCCGCCTGGACCTTCATCGAGTTCGTGCTGACCCGCCCGGCCTCCCAGGTCAAGATCTACCGCGGCAAGGGCATCGCCCCGGCCCTGATGAAGGCCTACGAGGACAGCGTGTTCCACGAGCCCTCGGCCTTCTTCAGCGGCCAGAAGAAGGGCGAGGTCTTCCTGGAGGCCCTCAAGGCCCCCTCACCGCCCTTCTACTACACCGCCGACTACGCCCGGGCGCTCAAACTCGTCACCGACGCCCAGTCCAAGGTCCTGCTCAAGGGCGCCGACCCGGCGAAGGTCCTGGCCGACGCGGCCGACCAGCTCGCCGGGCAGACGGGACGCAAGGTCCGGCGATGACCACCGCCGCCCCCGCCCGTACGCGGGCCGCCGCCGTTCCCGCTCCGGGGGCGGCGGCCCGCCGCCCCCGGAGCCGCCGCCGGCTCGCCCCGTACCTCTTCGTGCTGCCCGCCCTGCTGCTCTTCGCCGCCTTCAAGCTGTACCCGATCGGCTCGTCCTTCGTCCTCAGCCTGCACCGGACCGTCGGCGGGAAGGAGACCTTCGCCGGCGCGGACAACTACAACCGGCTGATCCACGACCCGCTGTTCTGGACCGCCCTGAAGAACACCGCCGTGGTGCTCGTCGTCCAGGTCCCGCTGATGCTGGCGCTGGCCACCGGCCTCGCGGTCGCCCTCAACTCCCGCCTGCTCCACGGCCGGAGCATCTTCCGCCTCGGCTTCTTCCTGCCCATGGTCACCGGGCTGGTCGCCTACGGCATCGCCTTCTCCGTCCTCCTCAACAAGGACTACGGCCTGGTCAACTGGCTGCTCGGACTGGCCGGCCTGGACGCCGTGCCCTGGCTGACCGACCCGCTGTGGGCGCGGATCTCCCTCGGCCTCGCGCTCACCTGGCACTACACCGGCTACAACGCGGTGATCCTGCTGGCCCGCCTGCAGACCGTGCCCGCCGAGCTGTACGACGCCGCCGCCGTGGACGGGGCGGGCGCCTGGCAGACCTTCCGCCATGTCACCCTGCCCGGCCTCCGGCCCGCCCTGCTGCTCACCACGGTCCTGTCCACCATCGGGACCCTCCAACTCTTCGACGAGCCGTTCGTCCTCACCGGCGGCGGCCCGGACAACGCCACCCTCACCATCGGCGTGTACCTGTACCAGAACGCCTTCAAATACTTCGACTTCGGCTACGCGTCCGCCATCGCCTACGCCCTCGCCGTCCTGATCGGAATCCTCGGACTGATCCAGTTCCGGATCCTGGGGGAGAAGACATGACCACCACCCCTGCCCGCCGCGCCCGCGGCATCCTGCTCACCGCGGGCCTGGCGATCGTGCTCGCCGCCGTCGGCGTGCCCTTCTACTGGCTGGTGGTCGCCGCCACGCACAGCTCCCAGGACATCTTCTCCAGCCCGCCGCCCCTGCTCCCCGGCGGCAACCTGCCCGAGAACCTGGCCACCCTGCAGGAGACCGCCGATTTCGGCCGGGTCCTCCTCAACTCCCTGCTGATCGCCGCCGTCTACACGGTGTGCGCGGGCGCCGTCTGCACCCTGGCCGGATACGGCTTCGCCACCTACCGGTTCCGGGGCCGCTCCGGCCTGTTCGGGCTGATCATGCTGGGCCTGGTGATCCCCGTCCAGGTCACCCTCGTACCGCTGTTCCGGATGATGTCGGACCTGCACTGGCTCGACACCTACCAGGCGGTCATCGCCCCCAACCTCGCCCTGCCCTTCGGGATCTTCCTGATGCGCCAGTCGATGTCCGCCCTGCCCGCCGAACTCCTCGACTCCGGACGGATCGACGGCTGCGGCGAACTGAAGCTGTTCTGGAAGGTCGCCCTGCCCCCGATGAAACCCGCGCTCGCCGCCCTGGCGATCTTCCTCTTCCTCTACCAGTGGAACGACTTCATCTGGCCGCTGATCGTCCTGCGCGACAGCTCCTCGTTCACCGTCCCGGTCGCCCTCGCCTCGCTCCAGGGCCTGGACAACACCGACTACGGGGCGATCCTCGCCGGCACCGCGATCGCCGCGGTCCCGATGGCCCTCGTGTTCCTGGCGCTGCAGCGCCACTTCGTCTCCGGCCTGCTCGCCGGCGCCGTGAAGGAGTGACCGTGCAGACCCCGTACATCCCGCCGACCCTTCCGACCCCTCCGACCCCGCCGGGCCTCGCCGCCGAGGAGCCGGTGACCACGGCCGGGCTGCCCCCCGTCCCGTACGAGCCGCTGCTCGACCGGGTGGAACTGGCCGTCCTGGCCCGCACCCCGGGCAGCACCCCGGCATGGACCCTCACCGAACTCCCCGACGGCCTGCGGATGCTGGAGGTCCGGGCGGACGGCGCCGCCGTGGAGATCAGGCTGTCCGTCCCGCTCGGCGACGCCGCCGGCTACTGGCACCCCCAGGGCGGCTGGCGGCGCACCCTGCTCGCCGACTGGGAGGGCAGGGCCCGGGTCTCGCTGGTCGACGGGCACGCCGCCGGCTGCCTGTACGACCACTCCGGCGCCACCCTGCTGACCTTCGCGGCGGCCGACCCGGTCCCGGAGGCCACCCTCCGTTTCGGTGTCTCCGAGGAGGAGGACACCCATGTCGTCCACCTCCGGCTGCCCGCCTCCGACGCCCCCCACCGACTGCTGCTGGTGCCCCGGACCCCCTCGGTGGCCACCGCGCTCCGGGCGCTGCGCAGCTGGTTCGCCCGTGAGATCGCCCCCGCGCCGGTGCCGGAGGCGGCCCGGGCCCCCGTCTACTCCACCTGGTACGCCTTCAACCAGGACGTCAGCGCCGCGGAGGTGGAGACCCAGGCGGCCCTGGCCGCCGGACTCGGCTGCCGGGCGCTGATCCTCGACGACGGCTGGCAGCGGGGCGGCCACGGCCGCGGCTACGCGGGCTGCGGCGACTGGACCCCCGACCCGGCCAAGTTCGCCGACTTCACCGCCCATGTGGCCCGGGTCCGCGCCCAGGGCCTGCACTACCTGGCCTGGGTCGCCCCGCTGCTGATCGGCCCGGCGGCCGAGGCGTACCCGCGCTGGGCGGCGTACGCACCGGCTGCCGCCACCGTGCCCGGAGCGTACGTCCTCGACCCGCGCCGGCCCGAGGTCCGCCGGCATGTGGTGGAGCTGTGCACCGGCCTGGTCCGCGAGCACGGACTCGACGGGCTCAAGCTCGACTTCCTCGATCACGCCATGGTGTACGCGTCCCAAGCCGACGGCAGCAACGGCGGCGAGGGCGGAGACGGCGGCGACGGGGCGGGCGGCGACATCGGCCGGGCCATGGTCGGGCTGCTGACCGAACTCCGGGCCGCGTTGGAAGCCGTACGCCCCGGCGTGCTGCTGGAGCTGCGCCAGCCCTACACCGGCCCGGGCATGGCCCCCTTCGGCAATATGCTGCGCTCCTTCGACTGCCCGGCCGACGCCGCCGCCAACCGGGTCCGCACCCTGGACACCGCCCTGCTCGCAGTCGGCGGAGCCGTCCACTCCGACATGCTGCTGTGGGCCCCGGACGCGCCCGTGGAAACGGTCGCCCGGCAGCTGATCGGCGCCCTGCACGCGGTTCCGCAGATCTCCGTACGGCTGGACCGGATCCCCGAGGCACACCGTGCCACCGTCGCGTTCTGGCTCCGGCAGTGGCAGCTCCACCACGAGCTGCTGCTCGACGGCGAGGTCGAGCCCGGCCGGCCCGACGCCCTGTACCCGCTGGTGCGGGTCACAGCCGGGGAGCGCTGCCTGCTGAGCGTCCACGGCGACCAGGTGGTCCCGGTGGAACCGGCCCGCCACCGGTCGATCGTCCTGGTCAACGGCTCCGACCGGGACCGGCTGATCCTGGAGGTCCGCGGCGGCGGGGTCCGGGCCGAAGGAGTGATCCACGGACCGGACGGCCGTATCATCGAGGTCACGCCGCTGTTCCTGCCCGAGGGGCCACGCTCCCTGACCGTGCCACGCGGCGGTCTGGCTTCGCTCACGATCACGGAAGGACCGCGATGAAGGTCGGCATCACCGACGTCGCAGCCCGCGCACAGGTCAGCGAGGCAACCGTCAGCCGGGTGATCAACCGCCGGCAGGGGGTGTCCAAGAAGACCCGGGACGCCGTCGAACAGGCCATGGCCGAGCTGGGCTACGAGCGGCCGACCCAGGGGCAACTGGTGGCGGTGGTCACCGAGTTCGTGTCCAACCCGTTCTTCGCCGATGTCGCCGAACGCATCGAGTCGGCGCTCGCGCCGCACGGCCTGAAGAGCGTCCTGTGCCCGGCCTTCCCGGGCGGGGTCCAGGAGCGCGAGTTCCTTTCCGCGCTGGTCGACAAGGGGATCGCGGCCGTGGTCTTCCTGTCCGCCTCCAACACGGTCGAGGGCTCGGACACCGACACCTACGAACTGCTGCGCCAGCGCCGGGTCCCGTACGTGGGGATCAACGGGGAGTTCGCGGACGGCGTGCCCGTGCCGGTGTTCTCCACCGACGACATGCTGGCCGCCGAACTGGCCGTCGACCACCTCTACCGGCTGGGCCACCGGCGCATCGGCATGGCCTCCGGCCCGGCCGGCAACCGGCCGGCCGACCGACGGGTGCGGGGATTCCTCGAGGCCATGGCGAAACGGGGCATCGAGGACGCCGGGAGCCGGGTGATCCGGCAGTCGTACACGGTGGAGGGCGGGCAGGCGGCGGTGTCACCGCTGCTGGCGCTGGGCGCCACCGCGATCGTCGCCGCCAGCGACTACATGGCGCTGGGCGCGATCCGCGGGATCCGCCGCCAGGGCCGCTCGGTCCCGGGGGACGTGTCCGTGGTCGGCTACGACGGCTCGGCCATCACCGAGTTCACCGACCCGCCGCTGACCACGGTCCGCCAGCCGGCCGACCGGCTGGCCCTGGAGGTCGGGCGCAGCGTCCTGGCGCTGGTCGGCAACCGGGACGTACCCACGGGGGAGCTGTTGTTCGACCCCGAACTGGTCATCCGCTCCACCACCGGCCCGGCCCCGGACACCGCCTAAGCCGTCTCGGCCACCAGCAGCTCGCCGACGGACCCGGCCAGGATCTCCCGGGCCGGTTCCGGCAGGCCGGAGTCCGTGACGAAATGGTCGATCCGGTCCAGCGGGGCGAAGCCGCTCAGCCCGACCACCCCCCACTTGCTGTGATCGGCGACCACCGCGACCCGCCGGGCGGCTGCCACCAGCGCCCGGTTGGTCTGGGCCTCCGCCAGGTTGGGGGTGGTCAGCCCGGCCCGCTCGCAGACCCCGTGCGCGCCCAGGACCAGCAGGTCCACATGGAGCGAGGAGATCGCCAGATCGGCGAGCGGGCCGACCAGCGCGGCCGACGGGGTGGGGGAGCCGCCGGTGAGCAGCAGGGTGGGGGCCCCGGCCTCGCCGCGTTCCCGGACCGCCGCCCGGACCAGCTCCGCCACCGGCAGCGAGTTGGTGACCAGGGTGAGGCGTGGCACCTCCAGCAGCCGGGCGGCGACGGCGTGGGCGGTGGTGCCGGCCGAGACCGCGACCACACTGCCCGGTTCGACCAGTGCGGCGGCTGCCCCGGCGATGGCCGCCTTGGCGGCCTCCTCCAGTCCGGACTTGGATTCGAACCCGGGCTCCTCGCCGCGCGCCCGCGAGACGGCGACCGCGCCGCCGTAGACCTTCTCCACCACGCCGAGGGCGGCGAGCGCGTCGAGGTCCCGGCGGACCGTCATATCGGAGACGCCCAGCCGGTCGACGAGTTCGGCGACCCGGACCGCGCCGTCGCGCCGTACCGCTTCCAAGATGAATGCACGTCTCTGCTGGGCCAGTTGCACTTCGACAAGATAGCACGCAGGGGCTGTTGATTCTTGCGGAATCTTGTTTAGTCTTGGGGTGTGAAGAAGAGCGTCACACAACTCGCCGACGGCCGTGAGCTGATCTACTACGACGCGGCGGACAGCACCGCCGTACGGGGCCACGACCCCGACCTCCGGCCGCTGGACCGCGTCGACAGCAGCCCCGAACTCCGCCGCGACCCGGCCACCGGCGACTGGATCACCATCGCCGCCCACCGCCAGGCCCGCACCTACCATCCGCCCGCCGACCAGTGCCCCCTGTGCCCCGCACGGGACGGCAGGCTCGGCGAGATCCCGGCCGCCGACTACGAGGTCGTGGTCTTCGAGAACCGCTTCCCCTCCCTGGCCGGCCCGGCGGGCCGCTGCGAGGTGGTCTGTTTCACCCCCGAGCACGAGGCGGGCTTCGGCGATCTGACCCCGGCCCGGGCCCGGCTGGTCCTGGACGCCTGGACCGACCGCACCGCGCAGCTGTCCGCCCTCCCCGGCGTCGAGCAGGTGTACTGCTTCGAGAACCGGGGCGCCGAGATCGGGGTGACGCTCGCCCACCCGCACGGCCAGATCTACGCCTTCACCACGCCCCCGCCGCGCACCGTGAAGATGGCCGCCGCCGCGACCGCCCACCGCGCCGCCACCGGCCGCAACCTCTTCGAGGACCTGCTCGCCGAGGCCCGGGCCGCCACGGACCGCGTGGTCACGGCCGGGGAGCACTGGACGGCCTTCGTCCCGTACGCCGCCCGCTGGCCGTACGAGGTGCATCTCTACCCGCACCGCCGGGTCCCCGACCTGACCTGCCTCACCGAGGCCGAACGGGCCGAGTTCCCCGGCCTCTACCTGGACCTGCTGCGGCGCTTCGACCGGCTGTTCGGCCGAACGGAACCCACCCCCTACATCTCCGCCTGGCACCAGGCCCCCGCCACCGCCCCCGGCGGCTCCGAACTCGCCCTGCACCTGGAGCTGTTCACCGTCCGGCGGACCGCGGAGAAGCTCAAGTACCTGGCCGGCACCGAATCCGGCATGGAAGCCTTCATCAACGACGTGGCGCCCGAGACGGCCGCCCGGCAGCTTCGGGAGTCCGTATGAACCCGGCCCACGAGACGGCCCACGACCCGGCCCACGAGACGGCCGGCGGCGCGGCCGGCACCACGGCCGACGCCTTCCACCGCGTGTACGGCACCCACGCGGACGGCGTCTGGGCGGCGCCGGGCCGGGTCAACCTGATCGGCGAACACACCGACTACAACGACGGGTTCGCGCTCCCCATGGCCCTGCCGCAGGCCACCCGGGTGGCCGCCCGCCGCCGCGGGGACGGCCGGCTGCGCCTGCACAGCGACCGGTTCGACGCAGGAGTGGTCGAACTGGAGGTGGCAGCCCTGGCCCCGGGCGCGGTCCCCGGCTGGGCCCGCTACCCGGCCGGAGTGGTCTGGGCGCTGGCCGAGGCCGGCCATCCGGTCGGCGGCGGCGCCGACCTGCACGTGGACAGCACCGTCCCCACCGGGGCCGGCCTGTCCTCCTCGGCCGCCCTGGAATGCGCCGTCGCCGTGGCCTTCGACGAGCTGTACGGACTGGGCCTGACCCGGCCCGAACTCGCCCGGACCGCCCAGCGCGCGGAGAACGCCTTCGCCGGGGTGCCCTGCGGGATCATGGACCAGATGGCCTCCCTCTGCTGCACCGAGGGCGCCGCCCTGTTCCTCGACAGCCGCACCCTCGGCCACCACCGGGTGCCGTTCGACCTGGCCGGCCACGGCCTGCGGCTGCTGGTCATCGACACCCGGGTCCAGCACGACCTGGCCGACGGGGCGTACGCGGGTCTGCGGGCCGGCTGCGAACGGGCGGCGGCCCTGCTCGGCCTGACCGCCCTCCGCGACCTGCCGGCCGAGGAACTGCCCGCCGCCCTGACCGCCCTGCCGGCCGAGCTGGCCCCGCTGGTCCGCCATGTGGTCACCGAGAACGCCCGGGTCACCGAGGCCGTGGACCGGCTGAGCGCCGGCAACCCGGCCGCCCTCGGTCCCCTCCTCACCGCCGGCCACGCCTCCCTCCGCGACGACTACCGGGTGAGCTGCCCCGAAACCGACCTCGCCGTCGACACCGCCGTCGCCGCCGGCGCCCTGGGCGCCCGGATGACGGGCGGCGGCTTCGGCGGGTCCGTCATCGCCCTCACCCCGGAAGACCGCGCCGACCGGGTGGCCGCAGCCGTCACCGCGGCCTTCGCCGCCGCCGGATACGGCCCCCCGGCCCTCCTCACCGCCACCCCCTCGGCGGGCGCCGGCCGGCTCGCCGGATGAGGGGTGTCCGCCGCCGTGCGGGCACCCGACCGGTGAGGCATGCTCGGGAACATGACCGACCCGAGTGACGCGGTCGAAGCCGACCGAGCCCTGAAGAGCAAGCACCGAGCGATGTGGGCGCTGGGCGACTACCCCGCCTTGGCCTCCCGCCTCATCCCCGAACTGGGCACCGTACTGACCCGCGCCTGCGGGGTGAAGGGCGGCCAGCGGGTGCTCGACGTCGCCGCCGGGTCGGGCAACGCCGCCATCCCGGCGGCGCAGGCCGGCGCCCATGTGGTGGCCTCCGACCTCACCCCCGAGCTGCTGGAGACCGGCCGCCAACTGGCCGGGGAGGCGGGGGTGAGCCTCGAATGGCGGGAGGCGGACGCGGAGGCCCTGCCCTTCGGTGACGGAGTCTTCGACACCGTCATGTCCTGCGTCGGGGTGATGTTCGCACCGCACCACCAGGCCGCCGCCGACGAACTCGTCCGGGTCTGCCGCCCCGGCGGCACCATCGGCCTGATCAACTGGACCCCGCAGGGGTTCATCGGCCAGATGTTCGCCACCATGAAGCCGTTCGCACCCCCGCCGCCGCCCGGCGCGCAGCCGCCGCCGCTCTGGGGCACCGAAGACCATGTACGCAAGCTGCTCGGCGACCGGGTCACCGACGTGGCAGCCCGGACCCGGACCGTCCGGGTGGACCGCTTCGGGCGGCCCGAGGAGTTCCGCGAGTTCTTCAAGGCCTGTTACGGGCCCACCATCGCGGTGTACAAGCACCTCGCCGACCAGCCCGAGCAAGTGGCCGCCCTGGACGAGGAACTGGCCGCGCTCGCCGACCGGAACCTCGGTGAGGACGGCATGGAGTGGGAGTACCTGCTGGTGACCGCCCGCCGGGCCGGCCGGCCCGGAACCGGGCCGGAGTAACGTTAAGTCCCGTCACCACGAGCCGAGTTCGGACGTGGCGGGAAAGTGAGGACACGCTCACCAACGAGTGACGGTCCCCGGTAGCACTGCGCCGCACGGCCAGGGTGGTCACCATGATCACCCATGCTCTGCGGCGCCCTGCCGTCGTCCTGGCCGCGGTCCTGGCCGCCGCCCTCCTCCAGCCCGCCTCCGCCGAGGCCACCATCACCACCCGGCCGGTCGCGGCGGCCGGCCCGCTGATGGCCCCGGCCGCGCCCGCGAACTCCTGCCCGCGGGTCACCGACCACCTCTTCCCGGCCGCCGACCCGCGCGTGGACCTCACCCGCATCACGCCCTCGCCGTCCTGGCGGATCAACTGCAAGCAGCTCTACCGCGCGGACAGCCGGCCGCCGGCCGTGGTCTTCGAGGAGGGCTTCCACCCCCGGGACACCGTGAACGGCCAGTACGACCTGGAGCAGTACGTCCTGGTCAACCAGCCGTCCCCGTACGTCTCCACCACCTACGATCACGACCTCTACAAGACCTGGTGGAAGAGCGGCTGGAACTACTACATCGACGCCCCCGGCGGAGTGGACGTCAACCAGACCATCGGCGACACCCACAAGTGGGCCTCGCAGGTGGAGGTCGCCTTCCCCGGCGGCATCGCCCGCTCGTTCATCGTCGGGGTCTGTCCGGTCGACAAGACGACCAAGACCGAGATCATGGAGAAGTGCCAGGACAACCCGCACTACCAGCCCTGGCGCAACGACTTCCCCGGCTGATCCCGGTCCCGCCCCCGCCCTTATGCCGTCTTCCGGCTGCTAGTGCGTGAGTTCGGCCGCGGCCAGGAACTGGGTCGCGGCCAGCTCCCCGTACAGCGGGTCGCCCGCCACCAACTCCTCGTGGGTGCCGGTGGCCCGCACCCGGCCGGCCTCCATGACCACGATCCGGTCCGCCAGGGTCACCGTCGACAGCCGGTGCGCCACCACCAGCACCGTGGTGTCCCGGGCGGCCTCGGCCACCACATCGCGCAGGGCCAGCTCGTTGACCGCGTCCAGCTGGGAGGTGGCCTCGTCGAGCAGCAGCAGCCGCGGCTTGCGCAGCAGGGCCCGGGCGATCGCCACCCGCTGCCGCTCACCACCCGACAGCGTCGACCCGCGGTGACCCACCATGCTGTCCAGACCGTCCGGCAGCTTCTTCACCAGGCCGTCCAGCCGGGCCCGGACCAGCACCTCGGCGATCTCCTCCTCGGTGGCGTGCGGCGAACCCATCAGCAGGTTCTCCCGCAGGGTTCCGGCCAGCACCGGGGCGTCCTGCTCCACATAGCCGATGGCCGCCCGGAGTTCGGTCAGCGGCCAGTCCCGCACGTCCCGGCCGTCGAGCAGCACCCGGCCGCCGGTCGCCTCGTAGAACCGCTCGATCAGACCGAACACGGTGGTCTTGCCCGCACCCGACGGACCGACGAAGGCCGTCATACCGGCCCCCGGAACCTCGAAGCTCACCCCGTGGTGGACGAGCGGCAGCTCCGGCCCGTACCCGAAACGGACGTTCTCGAACGTCACCGAGGCCGGGGTGCGCACCGCGCCCGCCGGCTGCACCGTGGGCTCGCCGCCGGTCGGCTCCGTCTCCAGCGCCTCGGCCTCGACGATCCGCGCCAGCGCTGCCGAGCCCACCTGGTACTGCGAGGCCGCGTCCGCCAGCTTGGAGATGGGGTCGATCAGGTAGAAGAGGAACAGCAGGAAGGCGACCAGGGTGGAGACGGTTATCTCCCCCGAGGCGACCCGGGCGCCACCGATGCCCAGGACGGCCAGGAAGGACACCTGCACCGACAGACCGATGGAGGGGCCTGCCACCGCCTGCCACTTCGCCGAGATGACACCGTGCCGCCAGGCGTCCTCCGCCGCGGCCTCCACCCGGGCGGTCTCCCGGGCCTCCGCACCGGAGGCCTTGATGGTCCGGTAGGCGCCGAAGGCCCGCTCCAGCACGGTCGAGATCTCGCCGACCGCCTCCTGGGCGCGCGCCGAAGCCTTCGCGATCTTCGGGTACACCATGCCGGTGGCCCCGCCGACCAGCACGATCACGCCGAGGGTCACACCGAGCAGCACCACGTCCATGGCCGCCATCAGCGCCACCGTCGCCAGGAAGGTGAGGCTGCCGGTCACGGCGGAGACCACCGACTTGGTCGTCACCTCGCGCAGCAGGGTGGTGTCGGAGGTCACCCGCGACATCAGGTCACCCGGCTGGGTGCGCTCCACCTCCGGGATCCGCAGCCGCAGCAGCCGGCCCACCAGGGTGCGCCGGGCCGCCAGGACCACCGACTCAGCGGTCCGCTCCAGGACGTAGGAGCCGATCGCCTCGATCAGCGTGCCCAGCACCACCAGCGCCGTCAGCAGCACCAGGACGCCGGCCACCGAATTGCCGTCACCGAGCCGGTCCACCAGGGCCTTCGCGGCCAGCGGCTGCGCGAGTCCGCTGGCCGCGCCCAGCAGCGAGAAGACCGCGCCCAGTGCCACGGTCCAGCGGTGCGGACGGAAGTGCCGGTACAACGCCTGCCAGTTCTGTGCCGCGGGCAGCTTCTGCGGGTCCGCGGCCTCCTGCTCCACCACTTGAGAGTTCATAACCGACAGGATGCTGAAAACCGGCCGACCACCTGACCTGCGCCGCCCGGGTATGTCACGTCACCCGACCGGCCGAAGGGGACCACCGGACGGCCCTGCGGCCACACCCGGGCGGGGACCGGGCCGTGACACGAACGGATGCGTCCTCGCGGGCTGTTCCGGCACGACACGCCGAGGGACCGCTTGTAGCGTCGTCGTACGCGCCCCGGCGTCCGCGGCTCCGGCCGAGGGACCGCCGTGTGGGCGGCTTGGGGGGAGTCTTGCCGGTCGGGCAGGGCCTGATCGGCACTCCGTACGAGGAGCCGAGCCGATGCCGAACAACCCGCCCGTCACCACGCTGCTCCGGATAGAGCGCGGCCATGCCGAACCGGAGGAACTGGCCGCGATAGCCGCGGTCCTGACGGCCCGCGCCCGGGCGGCCCAAGCCGCCACGGAACCCGACCCGCCGGCCCGCCGCGTCGTACGAAGGCCTGGCGGCCTGCACCAGGCCTGCTGGGCGGGCTGCTGGACCTGCGCGTAGCCCCGCCAGGGGGTTCCGGGGCGGAGCCCCGAGAAGCAGCGGCGGGCGCAGCCCGGGCACCCCGGCCGCGCGATGCCGCGCAGCGGCCCCCGCCCCGGCGGGGTGCAGCCCCCGCGGGGGTCCGGGGCGGAGCCCCGGTTTCGGGAAGGGGCGGGGTGGGGGCAGGCTCCGCGCAGCGGCACCCTGTCCCCGCCCCCTCCCGGCCCAGGCCGGTCAGGCGCGGTGCAGCAGCCTGGTCAGGACCTCCGTCAGGGTCGCCGCCGGGTTCTTCGCCGGGCCCTCGGAGCGCCACGCCACATATCCGTCCGGCCGCACCAGCACCGCCCCGTCCGGCTGTACCCCGTGCGCCGCCGCCCAGTCCATGCCCTCCTCGGTACGGAGTTCCGCGTCCGCGCCGCCGCCCATCGTGTGCCCGGCCAGCCGTACCGACATCTCCCCGGCCACCCGTCCGGCCGCCGCCTGCCACGGCGTACCCGGGCTGCTGAGCAGGACGAACGACCGCTCGTAGAGGTCGAGGCTGGACATCCGCCCGGCCGGCCCCGTCAGCCACAGGTGCGGGGCCCGGGTGCCGGGCTCGCCGTCCAGCTTCATCCCGGCCGGGATGATCTCCCGGTCCGGGTCGCCGCCGATGACCGCGCCCTGCGGGTAGCAGTACGCCATCGCGGTCGGCAGCATCCGGCTGTCCTTCCCGGCCTTGCCGCTCGGCCCGCCGGGCACGCCCGGTGCCCCGGGCAGCGGCGAGTAGCCGGGGTGGTCGTGTTCCACGGACCGGGCCGAGGCCCGCTCGCTGGTGGCCAGTGCCACCGGCCGCCGCTCCTCCCCGTACGTCTCGAGCAGCTCCGGACCGGCCTCGCCCGCCAGCACCGCGGCAAGCTTCCAGGCCAGGTTGTGCGCGTCCTGGATACCGGTGTTGGACCCGAACGCCCCCGTGGGCGACATCTCGTGCACGGCGTCGCCCGCCAGGAACACCCGGCCCATCGAGTACCGGTCCGCCACCCGTTCGGCGGCATGCCAGGCCGCCTTCCCGCCGATCTCCACGTCCAGGTCGGGCACCCCGATGGCACGGCGGATGTGCGCCACGCACCGCTCGTCGGTGAAGTCCTCCATGGTCTCGCCTGTCTCGGGGTGCCAGGGGGCGTGGAAGACCCAGTTCTGGTCGTTGTCCACCGGCAGCAGCGCACCGTCCGCACCCGGCTTGATCAGGTAGCAGACGATGAACCGCAGATCGCCCAGCACCTCGGGCAGCCGGCGCGACCGGAAGGTGATGCTCACGTTGTGGAACAGGTCGCCGTTCCCGGACTGCGGGATGCCCAGCTGCTCCCGAACCGGGCTGCGCGGCCCGTCCGCCGCGATCAGGTACTGCGCGCGGACCCGGATGTGCTGCCCGCCGTCGCGGTCCTTCACCACGGCGCTGACGCCGTGGGCGTCCTGGTCGAAGGAGATCAGCTCGGTGGAGAACCGCACGTCGGCGCCGGCCGCCCGGCTCCGTGAGGCCAGCACCGGCTCGATGTTGTTCTGGCTGCACAGGCACCACCGGGTGGGGCTGAACTTGGCCAGCGCGCCGCCCGGGTCGGTGTTCTCGACCAGCCAGCGGTGGTCCCCGCCGGTCAGCGAGGTGGCCTGGATCAGACCCTTGTTCTCCTCCAGGACGGCCGCGGCCTGCCGGATGTCCGGCTCTGCGCCGGCCACCCGGAACAGTTCCATCGTCCGGGCGTTGATGCCACGGCCACGCGGGTGGGGGGAGACCCCCGCGTGCTTCTCGACCAGCAGATGTCTGATGCCGTGCCGGCTCAGGAACAGCGAGGTGGCGAGCCCCACCAGGGAGCCGCCCACCACCAGCACGGGCACGTCTACGTCGAACTTCTCTTCCATGGCCTGCTCGGTTCCTTCCCGCGGGGGGTGACCCACCTTGTATGCCCGCTGACCGGCCGAAGTGCGCCCGCGTTCACCCGCTTGATCTGCATGTGTCGCGTTCTGTGCAGCCTGCGGCAACGATCTGACTCAGGAAGGACTCCAGGCCTGCGCGTGCCGCGCGGCCACCGTCGCAAGGGAGCGTACGAAATGACGATCAGCCTGCCGGAACGCGTGTCGCAGTCGGCCTTCGACGGATCCCGGCTGCGGGTCGTGATGCTGGTCGACCTGCACGACGGCACCCAGAAGCGGTTCCTGGACGCCTACGAACAGATCCGCCACCATGTTGCCGCGACCCCGGGCCACCTCAACGACCAGCTGTGCCAGTCGTTCGAGAATCCCTCCCAATGGCTCATCACCAGCGAGTGGGAGAGCGCCCCGCAGTTCCTCGACTGGGTCAACAGCGAGGCCCACATCGAGCAGATCCGGCCGCTGAGCGCCTGCATCCGCACCACCTCCTCGATGCGCTTCAACGTGCTGCGGGAGACCGGCGAGCGGGTGACCGGCGGTGCGGTCCAGCAGGCCCCGCGGCTCGGCGACGACCTGGTGCGCCACGCGCTGACCTTCACCGTTCGCCCCGGCTCCGAGGAGGCGGTCGCCAAGCTCCTCGCCGACTACGACCCGCCGTCCGCGAAGGTCGACGACAGCACCCGGCTGTGCCGCACCACCCTCTTCATGCACGGCAACCGGGTCGTGCGGACCGTCGAGGTCAAGGGCGACCTCACCAAGGCGCTGCGGTACGTGGCCCGCCAGCCCGAGGTACGGGCCGTCGAAGAGGCCATCAACCCGTACCTGGAAGTGGACCGGGACCTCGACGACCCCGACGCCGCCCGGCTGTTCTTCACCCGTGCGGCCCTGCCCGCCGTCCACCACGTGGCCGCCCACGACCGGGCCGCCGCCGGCTCCGTCGGCCGGCACGCCCTCTACTACCGGGCCAGGCCGGGACAGGGCAGCGCCCTGGCCCGCTTCCTCGCCCAGCAGGCCGAAGCCGCCGCCGACCTCCCCAAGAGCCCGGTGCTGAGCAGCACCGTCTTCCAGCGCGACGACATCGTGGTCCGGCTGATCGAGGTCCGCGGGCCCCTGGACAAGGACCCGGTCGCGGCCCTCGCCCTCCAGGGCGACCGCAAGGCCGCCGTTCTCGACCGGCTGCTCGACAGCACGGCGTACCAGCCGCCGGCCGACGCCGGGCAGCCCGCGCAGCTGCTCGCCCGTACCGGGATGCGCCTGATCACCGACCGGCTCGCGGCCCCCGACGCCTGACCGGCGGACCGAGCGGACCAAGCGGACCGAGCGGACCCTCATCGTCCGCACCCCCCCGCGGCCGGCCCCGGCCGCCGCCATCAGATCCCACCCGATCCCGTCCCCGCCAGGAGGAACGCAGCCATGACCACGCACGCCCCACGCATCGTGGACCTCAGCGAGACGCAGCCCAACCGCCGGCGGGGCGGTGATGTGCGCGCCGTGCTCACCCCGACCTCGGCCGGCTCGACCACCGGATTCATGGGTCTGGCCCTCATCCAGCCGGGCGAGTGGATCGCCGAGCACTACCACCCGTACTCGGAGGAGTTCGTCTACGTGGTGGCCGGCACCGTCGAGGTGGACCTGGACGGCGTCACCCACACGATGCGGCCCGACCAGGGACTCCTCGTCCCCCTCAACGTCCGCCACCGGTTCCGCAACACCGGCTCCGAGGAGGTCCGCATGGTCTTCCACCTCGGCCCGCTGGCCCCCCGCCCCGAGCTGGGCCACGTCGACACCGAGACCAACCCGGCAGGCAAGGGACACCCGGCACCCTCCCACGGGCCGGCCCCCACCCCGGCCCCGTCCGAGGCCGTTTCGTGACCCGCCGGGTGGCCGTCACCGGCATCGGCGTGGTCGCCCCCGGCGGCATCGGCGCCCCGGCCTTCTGGGACCTGCTGTCCCACGGCCGGACGGCAACGCGCGGCATCACCCTCTTCGACCCGACCGGGTTCCGCTCCCGGATCGCCGCCGAAGTGGACTTCGAGGCCGCGGACCACGGCATCGACGAGGAGACCGCCGCGCGCTGCGACCGGTACATCCAGTTCGCCCTGGTCGCGGCCCGGGAGGCGGTCCGGCACAGCGGACTGGACCTCGCCGCCGCCGATGCATGGCGCACCGGTGTCTCCCTGGGTACCGCGGTCGGCGGTACCACCCGGCTGGAGCACGACTACACCGCCGTCAGCGGCAAGGGCGCCTGGTGGGACGTGGACCACCACCCCGCCGGTCCGTACCTGCACCGGGCCTTCACCCCGGCCACGCTGGCCGCCAGCGTCGCCGAGGACGTGGGCGCCCACGGCCCCGTACAGACCGTCTCCACGGGCTGCACCTCCGGCCTGGACGCCATCGGCTACGCCTGCCACGCCATCGAGGAAGGCCTGATGGACGTCTGTGTGGCAGGCGCCTCCGACTCGCCCATCTCCCCGATCACCGTGGCCTGCTTCGACGCCATCAAGGCGACCTCGGCGAACAACGAGGACCCCGCGCACGCCTCCCGCCCCTTCGACGCCCGCCGCGACGGCTTCGTCCTCGGCGAGGGCGCCGCCGTCCTGGTCCTGGAGGAGCTGGAGCACGCCCGGGCCCGCGGCGCCACCGTGCTCTGCGAGATCGGCGGCTACGCCACCTTCGGCAACGCCCACCACATGACCGGACTCACCACCGAGGGACTGGAGATGGCCCGTGCCATCTCCGTCGCCCTCGACCACGCCCGCCTCGACCCCACCGAGGTGGACTACGTCAACGCGCACGGCTCCGGCACCAAGCAGAACGACCGGCACGAGACCGCCGCCGTCAAACGGGTGCTGCGCGAGCACGCGTACCGGACCCCGATGAGCTCGATCAAGTCGATGGTGGGCCACTCCCTGGGTGCCATCGGCGCGATCGAACTGGTGGCCTGCGTCCTCGCCCTGTTGAACCAGGTGGTGCCGCCGACCGCCAACTACGAGAACCCCGACGCGGAGTGCGACCTGGACTACGTCCCGCGCACCGCCCGCGAGCGGAAGCTGCGCACCGTGCTCTCGGTGGGCAGCGGCTTCGGCGGATTCCAGTCCGCGGTCGTCATGTCACGGCCGCCCGAAACCGCCCGGACGAAGGTGAGGACGGTATGAGCGCAGACGAACCGGCGCACCGCGACCGCGACCGCACCGCGGTGATCACGGGAATCGGCGTCGTCGCCCCCAACGGGGTCGGCGCCGGGGCCTTCTGGAAGGCCACCCAGGCGGGCACCAGCGTGCTCGACCGGATCACCCGCAAGGGCTGCGAGCACCTGCCGCTGCGGATCGCGGGCGAGGTACGGGACTTCGACCCGCACGGCCTGGTCGAGGAGCGCTACCTGGTACAGACCGACCGGTTCACCCATTTCTCGCTGGCCGCCGCCGACATGGCCCTGGAACAGGCCCTGCTCGGCACGGCGGACTACGAGAACGACTCGTACTCGGTCGGGGTGATCACCGCGGCCGGCTCCGGCGGCGGCGAGTTCGGCCAGCGGGAGCTCCAGCAGCTGTGGGGCCAGGGGCCCACGTATGTCGGCCCCTACCAGTCCATCGCCTGGTTCTACGCCGCCACCAGCGGCCAGATCTCCATCCGGGGCGGCTTCCGCGGCCCCTGCCAGGTGGTGGCCAGCGACGAGGCCGGCGGGCTCGACGCCTTCTCCCAGGCCGCCCGTACGATCCGGCGCGGCACCGGCACCGTACTCGTCGGTGCGGCCGAGGCCCCCCTCGCCCCCTACTCGATGGTCTGCCAGCTGGGCTATCCCGAGCTGAGCACCCATCCGGACCCGACCCGCGCCTACCGGCCCTTCACCGCCTCCGCCTGCGGGTTCGCCCCCGCCGAGGGCGGCGCCGTCCTCATCGTCGAGGACCGCGAGCGGGCCGCCGCCCGCGGCGCCCCGATCCGCGCCGAAATCGCCGGCCACGCCGCCACCTTCACCGGCGCCGGACAGTGGAAGGCTTCCCGGGAGGGTCTGGCCCGGGCCATCGGCGGCGCCCTGCGGCAGGCCGGCTGCGCCCCCGAGGAGGTCGACGTGGTCTTCGCGGACGCCCTCGGCGTCCTCGAAGCCGACCGGGCCGAGGCCCTGGCCCTGACCGACGCCCTCGGCGCCGCGCACGGCCGGTCCGTCCCGGTGACCGCCCCCAAGACGGGCACCGGCCGCGCCTACTGCGGCAGCGCCGCCCTCGACGTGGCCGCCGCCGCCCTGACCCTGGAACACGGCCTGGTCCCGCCCACCCCGAACGTCTTCGACGTCTGCCACGACCTCAACCTGGTCACCGGCCGGGCCCTGACCGCACGCCCGCGCACCGCGCTGGTCCTCAGCCGCGGCCTGATGGGCTCCAACTCGGCCCTCGTCCTGCGCACCCCCTCACGATAAGGAGCACGCACATGTCCGAAAGCCTCACCGTCGAAGAACTGAGCGCCCTGATGAAGCGGAGCGCCGGGGTCACCGTCGATCCGGCGGTGCTCGCCGCCCGCCCCGACGCCCCCTTCGCGGACTACGGCCTCGACTCGCTGGGCCTGCTCGGCATCGTCGCCGAACTGGAGAAGCGGCACGGCCACCCCCTCCCCATCGAGGTGGACCAGTGCAAGACCCCCGCGGCCTTCCTCGGCCTCGTCAACGACAACCTCATGACAGGAGCCTGACCATGCCCGGACACACCGACAACGAGATCACCGTCGCCGCACCGGTCGACCTGGTCTGGCGGATGACCAACGACCTCCCGAACTGGCCCCGGCTGTTCAGCGAGTACGCGTCCATCGAGATCCTCGCCGAGGAGGGCGACACCACCCGGTTCCGCCTCGCCATGCACCCCGACGAGAACGGCGTGGTCTGGAGCTGGGTCTCCGAGCGCACCGTCAACCGTGACGAACTCCAGGTCAAGGCCCGCCGCGTGGAGACCGGACCGTTCGAGTACATGAACATCCACTGGGAGTACGCCGAGGTCCCCGGCGGCACCAAGATGCGCTGGCGGCAGGACTTCGCGATGAAGCCGGGAGCCCCGCTCGACGACGCGGGCATGACCGACCGGATCAACCACAACTCCAAGATCCAGCTGGAACTGATCCGGGACAAGATCGAAGCACACGTCTGAAGCGCCCGTCCGAAGCGCCCGCCCGCACACGTTCGAGGAGTGCGCCCCTATGCACCAAGCACTGATCGTCGCCCGGATGGCACCACAGTCCGCGGACGACATCGCCCGGGTCTTCGCCGAGTCCGACGCCGGCGAACTCCCGCACCTCGTGGGGGTGACCCGCCGCAGCCTGTTCCAGTTCGGCGACGTCTACCTGCACCTGTTCGAAACCCCGCACCCGCCGGGCCCCGAGGTGGCCAAGCACACCTCCCATCCGCTGTTCCAGGACATCAGCGAACAGCTCTCCGCCTACGTCCGGCCCTACGACCCGGCGACCTGGCGCAGCCCGAGCGACGCGATGGCCCGGCAGTTCTACAGCTGGCAGTCAGGGCGCTGAGCGAAGCGCCCCGGCCGCCGCGGCCACCACCGCCCCCGCCACCGCCGACAGGGCGGGGGAGTGCAGCTTCCACTGCTGCCAGTACAGCGCGACATCCAGCGGACGGTCCGGCGCCAGCGCGGTCAGCGCGCCGGACCTCAAACCGGGCAGCGCCTGCGGCTCCGGCACCAGGCCCCAGCCCAGCCCGGCCGTCACCGCGTCGCGGAACCCCTCCGAGGTCGGAACCCGGTGCCGCACCGGCCCGATGTCCGCCCCGGTCCCCGGCCCGGTCCCCGCCCCGGTCCCCGGCCCGTTGCCGGGCAGCGCCCGGACGAAGGCCGCCTGGAGATCGTCGCTGCGGTCGAAGACGATCACCGGCGCGGTGCGCAGGTCCCGCTCCAGCGGCCCGGACAGGTGCCGCGCGGCGAACTCGGGGCTGGCCACCGCCAGATACCGGGCCAGCCCCAGCCGCCGCACCGAACAGCCCGCCACCGGATCCGGCGAGGAGGTCACCGCGGCCATCACCTGCCCCTCCCGGAGCAGCAGCGTGGTCCGGCTCTCGTCCTCCCGGTGCAGTTCGAAGCAGATGGGCGGATCCTGCGGGACCCGGGTCAGGGCCGGCAGGAACCAGGTGGCCAGCGAGTCCGCGTTCACCGCGATCGGCACCCGGGCGGGCCCCTGCCCGTCCCCGATGCCCAGCTCGGCCCGGGTGTCCCGCTCCAGCCGGGCGAGCTGACGGGCGAACCGCACCACCACCTGCCCCGACTCGGTGGGCCGCACCGGCTTGGTGCGCATCAGCAGCACCCGCCCGGTGCGCTGCTCCAGGGCCTTGACCCGCTGGCTCACCGCCGAAGGGGTCACATGCAGCGCCGCCGCGGCGGCATCGAAGGTGCCCTCGTCCACCACCGCGAGCAGGGTGCGCACCTGGTCCAGGGGAAGTTCTTCCATCACAGCGCTAAAGACTAGCTAAGGATACGTAAGAATCTTTAGCTGTACGCATGATCGGTGCGTCCCTACGCTCAAAGCCATGACCAGCGGAATCCTCCCGGCGGCTCTGGCCGGCTTCGGCACCGGCCTCTCCCTCATCGTCGCCATCGGCGCCCAGAACGCCTTCGTCCTCCGGCAGGGCGTGCGCCGCCACGCCGTCCTCGCCGTCGTCGCCATCTGCGCCATATCCGACGCCCTCCTCATCACCCTCGGCGTCGCCGGAGTCGGAGCCGTGGTCGAAGCCTGGCCCGCCGCGGTCACCGCCGTCGGCCTGGCCGGCGGCGCCTTCCTCATCTGCTACGGACTCCTCGCCGCCCGCCGGGTGTTGCGCCCCGAACCCGGCGCCGCCCTCGGCACCGCCGGCCGGACCGCGGGCTCGGCCGGCGCCGCAGTCCTGACCTGCCTCGCCATGACCTGGCTCAACCCGCACGTCTACCTGGACACCGTGCTCCTCGTCGGCAGCCTGGCCGCCGACCGCGGCGAGCTCCGCTGGGCCTTCGGCGGCGGCGCGGTCGTCGCCAGCCTCATCTGGTTCACCACCCTCGGCTACGGCGCCCGGCTGCTCAGCGGCGTGTTCGCCAGCCCCCGCGCCTGGCGCGTCCTCGACGGCCTGGTCGCCGCCACCATGCTCACCATGGGCGGTCTCCTGCTCGCCGGGACCTGACCGCCGTGGTGGGATGGACCGGTCGGATCACCGGGGGGCCACATCACCGGAGGACGGGCAGATGTCCGAGGACACCATGCGGGCGATGACGTACGACACCTACGGCGGACCGGAGGTCCTCGCCGAGACCCGGCTGCCGCGGCCCAAATTCGGGCCCGGCGAGGTCCTCGTCCGGGTACGGCGGGCCGCCGTCAACCCGGTCGACTGGAAGATCATGGCCGGCGCGCTCGACGGGCTGATGGAAACGGTGTACCCGGTGGTGCCCGGCTGGGACGTGGCCGGCACCGTCGAGGCCGTCGGCATCGACACCCCCGAGTTCGCCCCCGGCGACGAGGTCATCGCCTACGCCCGCAAGGACTGGGTGCACGGCGGCACCTTCGCCGAATACGTCACCGTGCCGGTCCGCGCCCTGGCGGCCAAACCGGCCGCCCTGGACTGGGACCAGGCCGCCGGACTGCCGCTGGCCGGGCTCACCGCACACCAGCTGCTCACCCGGCTCGGCACCGGGGCCTCGGACACCGTGCTGGTGCACGGCGCGGCCGGCGGGGTCGGCTCCTTCGGCGTCCAGATCGCCCGGGCCCTCGGCGCCCGGGTCATCGGCACCGCCTCCCCGCGCAACCACGACCGGCTCCGGGACCTGGGCGCCGAACCCGTGGCCTACGGCGACGGCCTCGCCGACCGGGTCCGCGCCCTCGCCCCGGACGGCGCCACCGTGGTGGCCGACTTCGTCGGCGGGGTCCTCGACACGACCCTGGCCGTGCTGGCCGAGGGCGGCCGGCACGCCTCGATCGCCGACCCCGCCGTCCTCGGCGCCGGCGGGCAGTGGATGTGGGTCCGCCCCGACGGGCCGGGCCTGGCGAGCCTGGGCAGGCTCGCCGACGAGGGGAAGCTGACCGTCCCGGTGGCCGCCGTCTTCCCGCTGGAGCAGCTGGCCGAGGCCTTCGAACTCAGCCGCACCGGACACACCGCCGGAAAGATCGTCATCCGGATCTCCGACTGACCGCCCCGGCCGCCGGGCCGCCGCCAGGCGACCCGGCCGGGCCGTCACCAGGCCAGATCCTCCAGGTCCTCCAGCCCCGGCATCAGCAGCGCACCCACTGCCCCCGGCGCACCACCGGTCAGCGGCAGCTCCGCCCAGATCACCTTGCCGCGTCCGGTGTACCGGGTGCCCCACCGCTCGGCCAGCTGCGCCACCAGGAACAGCCCGCGCCCGCCCTCGTCCGTGGTCGCGGCGTACCGCAGATGCGGGGCCGTACTGCTGCTGTCCGCGATCTCGCAGGTCAGCACCCGGTCCTTCAGCAGCCTGACCCGGATCGGCTCGCCGCCGTACCGGATCGCATTGGTGATCAGCTCGCTCAGGATCAGCTCCGCGGTGAACGTGACCTCCGCCAGCCCCCACGCACCCAGCTGCGCGGAGGCCGCGTTCCGCACCCGCGACACCTCCGCCGGATCGGCCCGCACCTCCCACTCGGCCACCTGGTCCGGCGCCAGCAGCCGGGTCCCGGCCACCAGCAGCGCGATGTCATCGCTCGGCGCCGGGGACAGCAGCGCACCCAGCACGTCCGTACAGGTCTGCTCGGGACTGCGGCCCGGCCGGGCCAGGGTCTGCCGCAGCAGCTCCAGACCGCCGCCCAGATCCCGGTCCCGGTCCTCCAGCAGCCCGTCGGTGAACAGCACCAGCCGGCTCGACTCGGCCAGCTGCAGCTCACGGGACTCGTACGGCATCCCGCCCAGCCCCAGCGGCAGCCCGGCCGGCACCTCCGGGAACTCCACCCGCCCGTCCGGATGCACCACGGCCGGCCCCGGATGCCCGGCCCGGGCCACCGCACACCGGCCGGACGCCGGATCGTAGATCGCGTACAGGCAGGTGGCACCCGTGATCCCGGCCCCGTTCCGGGCCTCCGCCTGGTCCATGTCGATCCGCCCGACCAGCTCGTCGAGATGGCCCAGCAGCTCCTCCGGCGGCAGATCCAGGGTGGAGAAGTTGTGCACCGCGGTCCGCAGCCGGCCCATGGTGGCCGCGGCGTGCAGCCCGTGCCCGACCACATCGCCCACCACCAGCGCCACCCGCGCCCCCGGCAACGGGATCACATCGAACCAGTCGCCGCCCACCCCGGCCTCCGCCGGCAGGTAGCGGTACGCCACCTCGACCGCGTTCTGCTCCGGCAGCACCCGGGGGAGAAGGCTCCGCTGGAGGGTCACCGCCATCGCGTGCTCCCGGGTGAACCGCCGCGCATTGTCGATGGAGACCGCGGCCCGGGCCGCCAGCTCCTCGGCGAAGGACAGGTCGTCCTCCACGAACGGGTCGGGGGTGTCCGCCCGCCAGAGGTTCGCCATCCCCAGCACCACCCCCCGGGCCTGCAACGGCACGCTGATCAGCGAATGGATGCCGTACTCCAGGGTCTGGGCCGCCCCTTCCGGATCCTGCTCCCGCCAGGCCTGCGCAATGGTCAGGTCGGGCTCCAGCACGGCCCGGCCGGAGTCCAGCGCAGCCGCCATCGGCGTCGACGGCACCACGAACCGGATCAGATCGCCCACCGGCTGCAGCGGCGGATCCGGCCGGACCCCGCTCAGCGCGGTCCGCCGCATCTCCGTGTACACCCCCGAGGGCTCCTCACCGCGCAGCACCGGGTCCAGCAGCTCCACCGTGACGAAGTCCGCGAACCGCGGCACGGCCACCTCCGACAGCTCCTCGGCGGTCCGCACCACGTCCAGGGTGGTGCCGATCCGCACCCCGGCGTCGTACAGCAGCCGCAGCCGGCTCCGCGCCACCTCCGACCGGCCCGACAGCGCGGCCAGCTCGGTGGAGTCCCGCAGGGTCGCCACCGTGCCGGTGGACTGGCCGCGGTACTGCTGGGTGGGCCGGACGTTCACGGCCAGCAGCCGGTCCCCGGCCAGGTGCAGCTCGTCGGTGGCGATCCGCCCGGAGGCCAGCAGCGCGGAGATCCGCGGCGGCAGCCCGAGCCCGCCCACCGGCTGCTGCTCGGCGTCCGGCGGCAGGTCCAGCAGCCGCCGGGCCTCGTCGTTGGCGAGCAGCAGCCGGTGGTCCGCACCGATGATCAGGACGCCCTCGCGCACCGCGTGCAGCACCGCCTCGTGGTGCTCGTTCATCCGGCTCAGCTCGACCGGCCCCAGGCCGCGGGTCTGGCGCCGCAGCCGCCGGCTGACCAGCGCCGCACCACCGGTGCCCAGCAGCAGCGCCACCGCGCCCGCACCCAGCACCAGCGGCAGCTGGTCCTCCACCACCTCGCCGACGTTCTGGATCTCTATACCGGTGCTGACCAGGCCCACCACCTGCCCGCCGGTGTCGCGGACCGGCACCACGGCCCGGACCGCATGGCTGGGCCGGCCGCGGAAGATCTCGGTGAACGACTGCCCCGCCGCGGCCCGTGCGATGTCGCCGCTGGCCCGGGCGCCGATCAGCTCCGGCCGCGGATCGGTGAACCGGACCCCGTCCGTGCCGAGCACGGCGACGAAGTCCACGCCCGAGGCCCGCCGGGCGGCCTCGGCCCGCGGCTGGAGCTCGGCGGTCGGATTCGGCGACTGCAGGGCAGCCGCGGTGCCGGGGGCGTGCGCGAACGCCTCGGCGGCGGCCAGCGAGCGTTCCCGGGCGTTCAGCGTGCTGTCGTGCCGGGCTTGCAGGACGAGGGCCACGACGGCGGAGGTCACCAGCAGCAGCACGATCACCGCCTGCAGGGCGAACACCTGCCCGGACACGCTGCGCGACCAGGCCCGCGGGCTCACGGCCGGCTCCGGGCGATCAGCAGCGCGACATCGTCGGACACCTCGTCCTGCCGCAGCCCGTCGAGCAGCAGGTCGCAGGTCTCCTCCAGCGGCCGTCCCGGGTCGTCCAGCAGGGCCGCCAGGGCCGCCAGCCGTTCGTCGATCGGATCGTTGCGGGTCTCGACCAGCCCGTCGGTGTACAGGACCAGCTGGTCACCCGCGCGGAAATCCACCGCGACGGTCTCGAAGGGGATCCCGCCGACCCCCAGGGGGGCGCCGGTCGGCAGCTCGACCAGCTCCGCCCGGCCGCTGTCCGCCCGCAGCAGGACGGGGGGCAGGTGCCCGGCATTGGCGATCCGGCACTGCCCCAGGTGGGGGTCGTAGACCGCGTACAGGCAGGTGGCGATGTAGTGCTCCAGCCCTGAGGTGATCTTGTCCAGGTGCCGGAGCACCCGGGCCGGATCGAGGTCGAGGTCGGAGAAGGCGCAGGTGGCGGTACGCAGCCGGCCCATGGTCGCGGCGGCGTCGATGCCGCTGCCCATCACATCGCCGACCACCAGCGCCGTTTTGTCCCCGGCCATCGGGATCACGTCGTACCAGTCCCCGCCGACCTCGTTGGAGGCGTGCGCGGGCCGGTACCGGGAGGCGATCTCCAGGCCGGGCGGGTGCGGCGGCACCCGCGGCAGCAGGCTCCGCTGGAGGGTCTCGGCCGAGTTCCGCACGCTCTGGTACCAGCGGGCGTTGTCGATGCTGACGGCCGCCCGGGCGGCCAGCTCGGTGGCCAGCACCACATCGTCCTCGTCGAAGGGCAGCGGATTGCGGGCCCGCTTCAGGTCGAGGGCGCCCAGCACCTCCCCGCGGGCGATCAGCGGCACCGCCAGGTACGAGTGCACCCCCGCCCGCTCCAGCAGTGCGGCGGCCTCCGCATTGCGCGCGATGCGCGGCAGGTCCTCCGGGCGGACCGCGGAGACCAGCACCGGCCGGGCCGTGTGCACGCAGCGGGTGACCAGCCGGTCCTCCCCGTACATGGCGAGATCGCCGGCCGGGTCGGCGGCGGTCATCGCCTCGGTCGGATAGGCGGTCTTCACCGCGAGGGCCCGGAACAGCTCGGGGCCGCTGTCCGGGGCGCCCGGGCGGCGGCAGGACAGCACCGAGTCGAGGACGTCCACCGCCGCCACGTCCGCCAGCGCCGGCACCACCACCTCGGCCAGCTCGTGGGCGGTCCGGTCCACCTCCAGAGTGGTGCCCACCCGGGTGGAGGCCTCGGCGATCAGGGCCAGCCGCCGCCGGGCCCGGTCCGCCTCGGTGGCCGACCGGTGCCGCTCGGTGACGTCGACCACCGAGACGCCCACCCCCAGCACCCGGCCCTGGGCACCCTCCAGCCGGTAGAAGGACACCGACCAGGCGTGGTCCTCGTCCGGGTCGGCGGGGGTGCGGCCGACCGAGTACTGGTCGATCAGCGGCACCCCGGTGGCCAGCACCTGGCGCAGCGCCTTCTCCAGCTCGTCGACGTCGAGGAAGGGCAGTGTCTCCCGGATGGTGCGGCCCAGGTGATCGGCCGCCGGGATGCCGTTGATCCGTTCGAGCGCCGGGTTGACCAGGACGTACCGCAGATGGGGGTCCATCAGGGCCAGCCCGATCGGCGACTGGGAGACCAGCCGGTCGGACAGGGCGAGGTCGGTCTCCACCCGCTGGACGGTGGCGTGATCGGCGCAGATCCCGAGTGCGTACAGGTCCCCGAAGGTGTCCTGGAGCCGCATGTTCCGGAACTCCACCATCCGGACGTCGCCGTTCTTGTGCCGGACGGGGAAGGCCCCGGTCCAGCTCTCCCCGCCGGCCAGTACCTCGGCGAAGAGCCCCATCACCAGTTCCAGGTGCTCGCGGTGGACCAGGAGCTGCCCGGCGAACCGGCCGAGGGCCTCCGGCGCGGTCCAGCCGAAGAGGTGCTCGGCCTCGGGGCTCCAGAACCGGATGCGCCCCTCCGCATCGAGCACCACGGCAGCCACGCCGAGGACATCCAGCAGTCCCCTGGGCTCCGGAGTCTCGGTCACCCCTCCATGCTGCCCCCTGGGGCCTGCCCGGGCGCTGCGAGCGCCGCCGGTAGGTGTCTCCGATAGGGTATTTTGAGCGGAATGTACCCCTTCGGGGTGAGGTCATTGCCTTGGACACACATCAGGCGCACCAGTGGGCGGGCGAGGCGCCGGAGCAGCCCCAACGTGCCGTCGGCTACGCGGGAGTGCTCCGCGAACTGCTCCCGATCGCCCTGTGGCGGGAGGACGCGGACGGCCGGGTGGTGGAATGGTCCCTCGCCGCCCAGGACCTCCTCGGCCACCTCCCCGAAGAGATCATCGGCCGCTCCGCCGCCACCGTCCTGGTCCCCGAAGGCAACCGAGAACTCGCCGACGAGCTGACCCGCCGCGTCCACGCCGGCGAAACCGTCATCGGCACCCTCTCCGTACGCCACCGCAGCGGCCAGCCGGTGACCATGGAGATGTGGATCGTCCCCGCTCCCGCCCCGGACGGCCGCCCCGGCGCCCTGCTCGTCGCCGTGGAAACCTCCGAGGTCATGCACATGAGGGACTCCCTCGCCGCCCTCGAGAGCCTCTTCACCCAATCGCCCATCGGCCTCGCCACCCTCGGCACCGACCTGCGGTTCCTCCGCGTCAACGAAGCCCTCGCCCGGATGAACGGCGTGTCCGCCGCCGACCACCTCGGCAAACGCCTCAGCGAAGTGGCTCCCGGCATCAACGCCACCGCCCTCGAAGCGATGATGCGGCAGGCCATCGACCGCGCCACCCCCGTCATCGACACCCGCCGCACCGGCCGCACCCCCGCCGACCCCGGCCGCGACCACACCTGGTCCTGCTCCTACGCACCGCTGCGCGACACCTCCGGCCGCATCCTCGGCGTGATCGCCTCCATCATCGACATCACCGAAGGCCAGCAGGCCCTCGTCGAAGCCGAACGCGCCCGCCAGCGCCTCGCCCTGCTCGCCGAAGCAGGCACCCGCATCGGCACCACCCTCGACCTGCACCAGACCGCCCGCGAGATCGCCGACGTCCTCGTCCCCCGGCTCGCCGACTCCGCCGACGTCCAGATGCTCGAGGAAATCCTCGCCCCCGACGAGGCCGGCACCGCACGCCACGGACTCGTCCGCCGGCTCGCCGCCACCTTCCCCGACCCCTCCGCCCCCACCGCCAAACTCGCCCCCGGCATGACCTTCCAGGTCCCCCTCGGCTCCGTCTACGACCGGGTCATCGAGCAGGGCCGCCCGATGAACCTCACCTACGCCGACATCCCGGCCCTCATCACCGACCCCCGCGCCGAAAACCTCCGCACCTACCTCTCCACCCGGATCGGCTCCGCCCGGCTGATCCCGCTGGTCGCCCGCGGCACCGTCCTCGGCGCCGTCGTGGTGACCCGCCTCCTCAGCCGCGAACCCTTCGGGGAACAGGACTGCCTGCTCATCGACGAACTCGTCTCCCGCGCCGCCCTCAACATGGACAACGCCCGCATGTACACCGGCCAGCGCGAAGCCGCCCTCACCCTCCAGCGCAGCCTCACCCACAACACCCTGCCCAAGGTGCCCGGCCTCGCCCTCACCGGCCGCTATGTGCCCGCCAGCGAGCACGACGTGGGCGGCGACTGGTACGACGCCATCAGCCTGCCCGGCAACCGCACCGCCCTCGTCATCGGCGACGTCATGGGCCACGGCATCCACGCCGCCGCCGTGATGGGCCAGCTGCGCACCGCCGTCCGCACCCTGGCCGGCCACGACGTCCCGCCCGTGCACATGCTCCACTCCCTGGACGCCATCGTCGCCGACCTCGGCGAGGACGAGATGGCCACCTGCGTGTACGCCGTCCACGATCCCGCCACCGGCGGCTGCGACCTCGCCCGGGCCGGCCACCCGCCGCCCGCCCTGGTCACCCCCGACGGCACGGTCCGCTTCCTCGACGGCCCGCCCGGCACCCCGCTCGGCACCGGAGCCGACTCCTTCCACTCCGAGCACGTCCCGCTGCCCGCCGGCAGCCTGCTCGCCCTCTACACCGACGGGCTCATCGAATCCCGGCACCGCGACCTCGACGAGGGCATGCGCCAGCTCGCCCGCGCCCTGGCCGGCCCGGACCGCCCCCTGGACGCCATCTGCGAAGCCACCCTCACCCACCTCACCCCCTCCCCGGCCCAGGACGACGTAGCCCTTCTGCTCGCCCGGCCGCTCTTCCAGCCGGGCGGCGGTTACGTCTCGTAGCGGGTCACCGCGGCCAGCATGCGGGCCGCGACCTCACGCACCCCCCGCTCCACCCAAGGGCAGCCCAGCACCAGCCGGCACAACGACGCCAGGATCGTCGCGTCCCGCTCCTGCCACGCCAGCCCCACCGCCGTCATCCGGTCCGTCAGCAGCGCCCCCACTTCCTCCCGCGCCGCCGGATCCGCCCACGCCGTCGCCAGCAGCGCAAACCCCGCCGCCTCGTTCACCCAGTCCTCCGGCCCGAACAGCAGGTCCGTCAGCACCGCCCGCCGCCGCGAAGCCCGCCACGGCTCGTCCGCATGGTGGTGGGCGATGCCCAGACAGGCGAAGGTCTGCACCGCCCGCACCCACAACTCCGGCTGCCGCCCCAGCAGATACGCACCCTGCGCACTGTCCCGCGGCAGCGGCGGATGCACGCACACCGCCAGCAGGTCGCCCAGCGACAGCCCGGACAGCCGCACCGCATGGTCGTACGCCGCCCCCGGCGCATCCCAGCCCACCGACGCAACCTGCCGGACCAGCTCCGCGGCCGGCCTCGACGGCGGGTCCAGCGCCGGCCGGGCCGCCGGCCCGTCGAACTCCCAGAGCCGGGTCCCCACCTCGTGCTGCGGAAGGCGCGGATCCGGCAGGGGCACGCACTTGTACGCGATCCCCGACCGCGGCAGCCCCATCCGCACCGCCAGCACGGTGCTGGGCGGCTCCAGATGCGAACCGACCAGCTCGATCCCGCTGCCCGGCGCCGCCGCCGGATCGGCCAGTATCCGGTGCAGCACACCCAGACTCGCCTCGGACGCCGGGTGCACATGCCCCAGCCACGGCACCCCGTCGCACAGCTCCGCCAGCAGATGACCCGCGTAGCCGTGGTCCGGGTACTCCCTCAGATGGTCGGAGAGGGCCAGCAGATGCTCCGTCCCGCCGCCCTCGGCGGCATGCCGCAGCGCATGCACCGCCGGGCCGGCCGTGGGGTGCGCCGGGTCGATGTCCAGGACCCGGTCCAGCCAGGGCAGGCCCTCGGCGGGCCGCCCGGTGCGCTGGTACACCTCGGCCACGTCCACGTACCGGTCCAGGTCGGACGGGTCCTGGGCGATCTCCGCCTGACAGACCGCCAGCGCCTGCTCGGCCCAGCGCACGGCCGCCTCCGGCTCACCGAGCCGCCGGGCCAGTACGGACGCCAGGGTCAGCAGCGCGGTGTGCTCCGGGTGCCGCTCCAGTACCGCCGCCACCAGCGCACGGAACGGGCCCACCGCCTCCCGCAGCCCGGCCGGCGCCGGCCCCTCGGGCAGGCCGCCCGTCACCGCCGCCACCGCCCGGCCCACCGCCTCGGGGGAGACCAGCCCGGCCAGATCCGGCCGGGCCAGCCAGGCGACCTGCGCCCAGCCGCGCTCCGGCTCGGCACCGATCACCGCTCCCAGCCGGTCGACCGCCGCATCCCAGAACCCCGCCGCGGCGTACAAGTGCGCCATACAGCCCACGATCCCCGAATACGCCTCGTCGGTCGGGAACCACTCCAGCGCGGCCAGCGCCCCGCCGGCCGCGGCGGCCAGCTCGGCGAGCGCCTGGTGTGCCTCCGGCAGCTCCGGCTCGGCCGCGAACGCGGAGCCGAGATGCCGGGCCGCATGGCCCAGCTCCCCGTCGGCCAGGGCCAGATACGCCACCGCCACCTCGCTGCGGGCGTCCGCCGAACCGTGCTGCACCTCGTTCATCCCCATGCCGGAAACGTACCGCCCGCGGCCGACAGCGTCCCCGTCCAGGGCCGAGCGGGTGGTCACGACCCCCCGTCCGGCATGGGATCTGTGAGGATTTGTCACAGGGTGATGGAGTGCGGCCGACAAGAGTGACCCGCACAACCCATGGAAGGGACCTCGGTGTTCAGAACGGTGTTCACCAGTGGCGCGACCGCCGCACTGCTCGCAACCGCCGCCCTCACCCCCTCGGCGGGGATCGCCGCGCCCCGGCCGGCGCCCCCCACCGGAAACGTCACCATCGACCTCGCCTCCGTCAACGGCTCCGGCTGCCGGCCCGGCAGCGCCACCGTGGACGTGTCACCGGACAACTCGGCCTTCACCGTCACCTACAGCGAGTACCTCGCGCAGGTCGGCAAGGGGGCCCAGCCCACCGAGTTCCGCAAGAACTGCCAGCTGGGCCTGCGCGTCACCGTCCCGCAGGGCTTCACCTACGCCATCGCCAAGGTCGACTACCGCGGCTTCGCCAGCCTCCAGGACCAGGCGTCCGGCACCCAGCAGGCCGGCTACTACTTCCAGGGCATGTCCCAGACCCAGCGCCGCAGCCACACCTTCCGCGGTCCGCTCCAGGGCAACTGGCAGGTCACCGACACCACCCCGGTGGAGTCGCTCGCCTTCGCCCCCTGCGGCGAAAAGCGCAACTTCAACATCAACACCGAGCTGCGGGTGGACGCCGGCGACTCGGACACCGAGACCACCAACAGCTTCATGGCGATGGACTCGACCGACGGCACCTTCAACACCGTCTACCACTTCTCCTGGAAGGAATGCCCGGTCCGCCGCTGACACCCCGTCCGACGGTACGACGGCACGCGGGATCAGCCGCGGCGCAGCGCCGCCGCCAGCTGGGCCCGGGAGCGGACGTCGAGCTTCTGGTAGATGCGCGTCAGCCGGGCCTCGACCGTCTTCACGCTCAGGAACAGCTTCGCCGCCGCCTCCTGGTTGCTCGCCCCCTGCCCGACCAGCAGGGCCAGCCGGGCCTCCGCCTCGGTGAGCACCTCCGGCCCGGCCCCGGGACCCCGCCCCGGGGCCGGCCCGCGCCCCGTTCCGGCCGGCACCTGGCGGGTCAGCTCCACCCACGGCGCCGCCCCGGCCCGCTCGAAGACCTCCGCCGCGCTCTCCAGCGCGGCCCGCGCCGGAGCCCTCCGGCGCCGCCGCCGCTCCACCCGGGCCAGCGCCAGCAGGGTCCGCCCGCGCTCCCACGGCAGCCCCAGGCCCTCGAAGCGCTCGGCCGTGGCCGCCAGCAGCACGACCGCCGCATCCGGTTCCCCGGCCGCCGCCATCAGCAGCCCCTGCGCCCGGTCCAGCGAGGCGACCACCCCGGAACGGCCGAGCCGCACCGCCACCGCCCGTACCTCGTCGAGCAGGGCCGCCGCCTCGGCCGGGGCGTCCGCCGCCACCAGGGCCTCGGCCAGCTCCCCGTGCCAGCGCAGCACCGACGGGTCCACCACCTGCTGCGCGGCCTCCAGGTCCGCGACCCGGCGCAGCGTGGCCACCGCCTTCGCCGCCTCCCCGCCGGCCAGTTCCACCAGCCCGAGCGCGTACAGACTCCGGGAGAGGAACACCTGGTCGCGTTCCTCCTCCGAGGCCTGCACCCCGCGCCGGGCATATCCGGCGGCCCGTACGAAACTGCCGCCCATGTACTCCGCCATCGCCGCCAGGTACCAGGCCGGCCCGGGGGACAGGCCCGCCTCGATGGTCAGCTGAAGCGCCCGCCGGGCATGAGCCGAACCGGCCGCGCACCGGCCGCTGCGCAGCTCCACCTCGGTGAGGCTGCGCAGTACCTCGAACACGTCCTCGGCGGAGCCGGTCCGCTCCACCGCGGGCAGCAGCACCAGCAGCTGCTCCCGGGCGTCGGCCGACCGGTCGTCGAACAGGGCGTGCCGCACCGCCAGGTACTGCGGTGCGTTCCGCATGCCCAGCGGCACGTCGGGCGCCGGCAGTGCCAGTGCCTCCGCGAGGATCTCCTCGGCCTGAGGATCGCCCAGGATCCGGCCCATCCGGGCCCGTACGGTCAGTGCCATCGCCTCGGCGACCCGGTCCCCGCCCGCCTTGGCCAGCTCCCCGGCCTCGGCGGCAGCCGCGCGCGAGCGCACCGGATCCCCGTCGCTGAGGTTCAGCTTCCACGCCACCCGCAGCTGTACGGCGGCCCGCAGCGCGGGATCGCCGGCCGCATCGGCCATGGCGTGCGCAAAGGTTTCGTCGAGGTCGGCCAGGGCCTGGCCGGCGGCGTCGATCACGGCCAGCCGGGCCCGTACCCGGTCGGCGGGCGCGGCATCCCGGGCCAGTACCGCCCGGGCGGCCCGGCGGGCCAGATCGGCCCGCCCGGACCAGCCGGCGTCCTCGGCCGCGGCGACCAGCCGGGCCATTTCGGCCGCCGGCCGGTCCACGGGGGTGCGTTCGGCGGCCAGCAGCCCGAGTTCGGCGGCCAGGGCCCGGTTGCCGCGCCGCCGGCAGGCCGCCGCGGCCTCCCCCAGTTCGCCGGCGAGCCGCTCGTCCGGGAGGTCCACGGCCAGCGCCCGGTGCCGGACGGCCTGCACCGGGTCGTCGACGGCGGCGGCCAGCGCGGCATGCCCGGCGGCCCGCTCGGGCCAGCCCGCATCGGCGGCCAGCACGGTCGGCAGCGCCCCGGCGGTGAAGGTGACGGTGCCGTCCTGGCCCACCGTGACCAGCCCGGCCCGCTCCGCCTCGGCGAGCTCCGCCTCCGCGTCCGGCCGGCCGGCCCGGCGCAGCAGTGCCGTGGTGGGGCGGCCGGTGAGCGCGGCCAGCAGCAGGGCGGGGTGCGC
This sequence comes from Streptomyces venezuelae, assembly GCF_008642295.1. Lineage (GTDB taxonomy): Bacteria > Actinomycetota > Actinomycetes > Streptomycetales > Streptomycetaceae > Streptomyces > Streptomyces venezuelae_C. The sequence continues at coordinate 7,026,204 of NZ_CP029190.1, forward strand.
CCGGTCGGGCGCCTCGGCGAGCAGCCGCCGGGTGACCTGCCGGGCCGGGCCGGACACCGGGAGGGTGTCGGCGTGGTGCGCGCAGCCGTCCCCGGCCTCGGCGAGGGAGTGCCCGAGGGCCAGGGCGAGGCGCGGATTGCCGCCGCTGGCCTGGTGGATCCGGCCGGCCAGCCGGGCGGGCAGCCCGTGCCGGACCAGGAGTTCGGCCACCTCGTCGGCGCCGAGCGGGGGGACCCGTACGGCCGGGGTGCCGGGACCGCACAAGGCCTCGGCGACCGGCGTACCGCCCCGGTCGCACTCGGCGGCGAGCAGCCGCACCCCGGGCGGGGTCAGCCGCAGGGCGAACCGGAGCAGGCCGGCGCTCTCCGGGTCCAGCCACTGCGCATCGTCCAGGACGATCAGCAGCGGCTCGGCCACGGCGAGGCTGCGGAGCACCTCGACGACCGCCAGCCGCAGGGCCACGTCGTCCCGGCCGGCCCGCGGAGCATCGGTCTCGCGGCACAGCAGGGCGACGGCGGCGCGCTGCGGTCCGGCCAGCCGGTCCAGCGCGGCGCCGGGCACGGAGGCGAGCAGCGCCGCGGCGCCGGCCTCCGGCAGCGAGCGGTCCGCGGCCTCGGGGGCCAGCCGGAGCACGGTCTCGCCGCGGGCCTCGGCGGCGCCCGCCACCGCCCCGGCCAGGACGGTCTTGCCGGCTCCGGCCGGGCCGGTGAGGATCACCCGGCCGCGCGTGGTCAGCGCGCGGTCGACCGCCTCGATCAGTTCGCCGTGTCCGACGGTCGCCTCAGCGTTCCCCGTCGTCGCCACGCACAGCCACCCACCTCTCGCTCCCCGTCCTGTGCCTCACCTGTGAGCGCGAGAATACGAGGTCGGGGGCCTGGCGGGCGCTGATTGTGACGCAGAAATCAGCCGACGGCAGGAAAGACCCGCGGGCCTGCCGTCATGGGACGAATCGGCAGGCCCGCGGGCGGAGTTGGTCCGGACCTACTGGTCAGGCAGGTCCGGACCTTTTGTGGGGGGTGGCGGCTCGTGTGTGCGTGGGGGCACAGCCGGTGGTGCGGGGTGTCCTAGAAGCCGAGGCTCCAGGAGTCGATGTAGCCGGTGTCGGCGGCGGCGACGTCCTGGACGCGCAGCTGCCAGGTGCCGTTGGCGGGCCAGGCGGAGGCGTCGACGGTGTACGTGGTGAGCACGTTGGCCGCGCTGTCGCCGGAGGAGCTCTTCAGCCGCTTGACCGCACCGCCCGGGCCGACCAGGTCGATGACCAGGTCGCCGCGGTAGCTGTGCTTGATGTCGACGTTCACCTTCAGGGCGGCCGGGGCGTTGCCGGTGCGGCCGGTGACGGCGATGGAGGAGGAGACGGCGCCGCCGTTGTCCGGGATGGCGACGTCGGCGGTGTTCTCGTGGGCGGCCGGGGTGCCGGTGCCGCCGGTGACGGCCGCGACGGTCTTGGCCGCGTCGGCGAGGCCGGTGCCGCAGCCGCCGGTGCAGGTGCCGGCCAGCGGGCGGGCGTTGGTCTTGATCGCGGACTCGATCTGGGCCGGGGTCAGCGCGGAGTTGGCCGACTTCAGCAGCGCGGCCAGGCCCGCGACGTGCGGGGCGGCCATGCTGGTGCCCTGGTAGGGCTTGTAGTTCTCGGCGCCCGGGGTGCTGGTGCCGGCGTTCAGGGTGGAGAGGATGCCGTTCTCCGGGGTGGTGATGGTGCCGGGCGTGTCGGTGGCGCGGCGGGTCTCACCGCCCGGCGCGGCGACGTCGACGGACGCGCCGTAGTTGGAGTAGAAGGAGCGGTCGCCGGTGCGGTTGCTGGCGGCCACGTTGATCACGTTGCCGCAGCTGGCGGGCGAGAAGCCGCTCGCGTCCGCGTTGCTGTTGCCGGCGGCCACCACGACGGTGGTGCCGCGGGCCACGGCCGCGTTGATGGCGTTCTGGTAGCTGCTGCCGCAGGTGCCGGAGCCGCCGAGGCTCATGTTGATGACCTTGGCCGGGGTGGCGTTGGCCGGGATGCCGGCCACCGAGCCGCCGGACGCCCAGGTGATGGCGTCGACGATGTCGGAGGTGGTGCCACCGCACTTGCCGAGCACGCGCACCGGCTGGATCTTGGCGCCGTAGGAGATGCCGGCGATGCCCTTGCCGTTGTTGGTGGCGGCGCCGATGGTGCCGGCCACGTGGGTGCCGTGCCAGGAGGAGGTGCTCGCCTTGGAGCCGATGCCGCACTCGCCGGCCGCGGTCCAGTCGCCCTGGTCGGCCGGGTTGTTGTCGCGGCCGTTGCCGTCGCGGGCGTCGGCGGCGCTGGAGATGAAGTCGTAGCCGGGGACCACGTTCGCGGCGAGGTCGGAGTGGGCGACGTAGCCGGTGTCGATGACGGCGACGGTGACGCCGGAACCGGTGGTCTTGTCCCAGGCGGCCGGAACGTTCATGCCGGCGGTGGGCTCGAACAGGTCCCACTGCTTGGCGTACTCGGTGTCGTTCGGGGTGGCCATCGGGTAGGCGCGGGTGTCGGGCTCCACGTAGGCGACGTCCGGGTCGGCGCGGAACTGGGCCATCACGTCCGCGGCTTCGGCGGGCGCGAGGGTGCCGCCGAGGTCCACGAGCGCGGCTCCGGTGCCCAGGCGGCGCTCGAACTCCACCGATTCGCCGGCCTTCTTGCCCTTGGCCTTGGCGTCGGCGTCGGCGGCCGTGTTGGAACTGGCCTCCGTTGCACTGGACTTGTAGCCGACGATCAGGTTGGCGACCGGGGCGGACGGCTGCGGGACGGACGCGACCGCGGCGGCCGGGGCCGTGCCCGGTGCGGCGAGCGGCTGGGACAGGGCGAGCGAGGTGGTGGCGGTACCACCGAGCAGGGTGGCGGACATCGCCACCACGGATATGAGCCGACGTCGGGATGCGTGCAAGGTGTGCCCTTTCGCGGCCGTTTCCGGGCAGGCCGGAGCGGCCGGTTGGTGCGTGTGGGAGGTGTACCGGCGACGGCGCTTGCGGGGAGCCGCGCGCCGGTGGGCAGACAGTAGGCAAACGCGGAATGAACCCGATACGGGGAAAACCCTTGCCGCACCCCTTCCGCACCCGGGGGTGCCACCCGGCTGCGGGGCTCGTTTCGGCTCAACTCCCCGTGTGTGCAGGCGAGTTGGAGATGGCGTCGGGAAACGCCCCGGCGGAAGAGTTCACACGCCGGACACACATGTCCGTATTCCGGACAGCATTCCCCGCTGTCCGGACGGCATTCCCCGGAGTCCGGACAGACCCGCGCGGTATCAGATCAGCGGGCGGGTCGGTTCGTAGGGGTCGGCCTCGGCGGTGGTGGCGATGGTGAACAGCCCGCCGTCGGGGTCCCGGAGCGTGGCGTGCCGGCGGCCCGCCTCGTCCTCCCTGCCGGTGCGCACCTCCGAGCCGCCCAGGCCGAGGGCCGTGGCCACCGCCGCCTCCAGGTCCGGCACCCGGAAGTTCACGTGCCAGCGCGGCCGGATCTGCGGATCGGGCGCGTCCTCGGGCGCCCCGCCGCGGATCCGGGCCACCGGGTGCCCGCTGTGCCGCAGCACCACATGGCCGTCCTCGTAGGACGCGTCGCAGCACCCCTCGGTGTCACAGGCCCAGTCCAGGACCTCCCCGTAGAAGATCGCGGCGTCCAGGGCGTGCCGGGTGCGCAGCTCCAGCCAGGCGGGCGCGTTCTCCCGGCCGACGTGCCAGTCGGGGATGGCATTGCCCTGCCAGATCCCGAACACCGCGCCCTCGCGGTCCGCCGCGAGCGCCGCCCGGCCGGTGCCGAAGGTGAGCGGGCCGACCGCCAGGGTGCCGCTCCGCTCGACGATCCGCGCCGCGGTCACATCGGCGTCGTCCACGGCGAAATAGGGGGTCCAGGCCACGGGCACGGAGAGCTTCTCGGCGAACGCCCCGATCCCGGCCACCGGGACCCCGTCCCGGAAGGCGACGCGGAACGCCTCGCCGAGTCCGGTCCGGCGGAAGCTCCACCCCAGAACCTCGCCGTAGAAGTGCTCGGCCGCCGCCAGGTCCCGGGCCATGAGACTGACCCAGCAGGGCGCGCCGTACACCTCGTGGGTAGACGTAGACATGGCTGTCAGCCCCATCCGCCTCGGCTGTCACTGAATTCTCTCACCGCCGGAGGGTCTCGTGCCCCCTCGCGTCACGATATGCCCCATACCTTCCCACAAACCGGGCACCCTTCGCAGTCGGCGACTCACGGTAGGTGATGAAGGGCCCCCGCGCCCGGTGCGGCGTACGCTCGTCGGGAGGGGGTGACCCCGGACGAGACCGCGGGAGGGCTGATGGCCGCGCTCGGCGACCTGATCCGGATCGACGACCGGACCGTGCTGGTCCGCGGGCAGGAACTGGACCTCGGGCACGATCAGCCGGACGTCGCCAACGCCCTCGTCCACCGGGCCGGCGACCTGCTGGTGCTCGTCGACACCGGCGTCACGGAGGCATTCCGTACGGCCCTGCGGGAGGCGGCCGAGGGGCTCGGGCCCTGGTCCCGGGTGCTGGTGCTGACCACCCACGGCCATGCCGACCACATCGGCAACAACGACCTGGCCGATGAGCTGGGCGGGACGGCCGAGCACTACGTCCCCGCACTCGACCTCGACCAGATGCGGGACCCGGTGTCGTACTGGGTGCGGTCCTTCGAGCGCATCGCCGGGGTGGCGCCGCTGCCCCCGCCGCCCGTCCTGGCCGGAAAGCTGGTGTCGCTCTTCGAGCCGATGCGGCCCTTCGGCGCAACGACCAGGACCTACGAGGAACGGCCGCCGGAGCGCATCCGGATCGGCTCGATCCGGTTTACCGGCTGGACCTTCGCCGACGGCGCGGTCCGGGTGCTGCGCAGCCAGGGCCACTGCGCCGGGCATGTGATCGTGCACCTGAGGGACCCCGGCGTGCTCCACCTGTCCGACGAGGGCAACGGACCCTGCGGCGCCATGGCCGACGCCGACCAGCTCAAGATCCAGACCACGCTCGGCGCCGTCGCCCGCCTCTTCGAGGAGGGTGAGGCCGCACTCCTCACCGACGGGCACACCTTCGCCGTGCGTCGGGGCGCCGAGGCCGTCTCCCACCTGGACGGCCTGCTGGAGCAGGCCACCGCCCTGCAGGCCGCGGCGCTCCGGCTGGCCGGGGAAGGGGCCGGGGCGGACGGGCGGGTCCGGCCGAGCGCGTTCGCCGCCCGCTACGCGGAAGTCACCGCCGAGCTGGGGGTCGGCGGCGCCAACCCGAATCCGATGTTCGCCGCGATGATGGCGGTCAACCAGCTCCGCGAGCTCGGACTGCGGCCGGAGTCCGGCGAGGCCGACGCGCCCTGGTCCCGGCCGGCGCCGGACCATCCCGCGCCTCCCGGGCCCCCCGCGCCCCCCGAGGCCTGACCGGCCCGCGGCGGCCTACCAGCCGAAACGCCGGTCGACCACCGCCGCGAACTCCTCGAAGGTCAGCACGCTGTCCCCGTTCTGGTCCGCCGCGTCGAACAGGGCGGAGGAGTCATCGGCGTCACCCAGCCCCCAGAACGGCAGATCGCCGCGCGCGGCGAGGGTCGGGCCCTTCGTCCGGAGCGCCGAGATCACCTCGGCGCGGGTCAGCGTGCCGTCCGCGTTCAGGTCGAGCGCGTCGAACAGCTTGCGGGCCTTCTCACTCATCGTGGTCCCTTTCCCCTCGGTCGTACCGTCCCCCGAATAGTCACATGAGCCGTCTTCGGCCCGTCCGGGGCGTGCCGGAACCGGCTCCGCCGGGCCCTGTGGCAGGGTCGCGCCGGACACTCCCAGGCCCGCCCGGGCCGTCGGCGATACGCGAGGTGGTGACGGGTGACGATGTCCCGCGGTGAGGCGTACGGCACGTGGTTCTGCGCGGACCCGGCGGACGGGCCGGAGCGGACCGCCGAGCGGGTACTGCCGCTGGTGTTCGATCTGGCCCGCCCGTCCAGTGTGGTCGATCTCGGCTGCGGAACGGGGGTCTGGCTGGCCGTCGCCCGCCGGCTGGGCGCGGAGACGGTCCTCGGCATCGACGGCGAGCCGGCCGCCGGGGCAGGGGCCGGAGCCGGCCTGTGCATCCCGCCGGACTGCTACCTGCAGCGGGACCTCGGCCACCTCGTCCGCCTGGAGGGCCGCCGCTTCGACCTCGCCCTGTGCCTGGGGGTGGCCGAACACCTGGCCCCGGTCCGCGCCGACAGCCTGGTCGCCGACCTCTGCGCCCTCTCCGGCCTGGTCCTCTTCGCCGCGGCCGTCCCCGGCCAGCCCGGCGGCGAGCACCGGAACGGACAGTGGCCCCCGTACTGGCGCGACCGCTTCCAGCGCCGGGGGTACACCCTCGTCGACTGTCTGCGGACCCGGCTGTGGGACGACCCCGAGATCGAGCCGTGGTGCGCGCAGAACGCGTATCTGTACGCGAGCGCGGAGCGGCTGGCCGGAGACCCGCGCTTGCGCGAGGCCGCGGCGGAAACCGGACGGATGCCGCTGACCGCGGTCCACCCCGGGCTGGCGGCCCTGCCCTCCCGGGCCTTCGCCCCGCCGGTGCCCGCGCCGCCCGAGCAGCGTGCGGCCCCGGCGCGCTTCCTGCCCACGGCCTCGGCGACCCGCCGTCCCACCGGACCCGGGTCAGGTTGACGCACCCGGCAGGCAGCGGCGAACGTGACCCGCATGGGGAAAGAACGCCGACTGCTCACGCTGCTCGTCTGCTTGGCGCTGGGCGGGGTCCTGGCCACGGCCCTCCTGGGGGCCACCCGCGCCGCCGACTCGCACCACGGGCCGGCCGGCGCCCCGCCGGCCGCGGACGAGTACGTGGACATACGTGACGTACGGCCCGGGGCGTATCCGCACCCGCAGCCGGCGGCGGCCGGGCCGGACGCCTCCACCGGCTCGGTCACGGTGGACTGCGGCCGGAACGAGGAGGCCCACTACAACGAGGACAACCTGGTGGTGTCGCCCGGTCTGACGGGCGGCGCCCACCACACCCACGCCTACGTCGGCAACCTGTCCACCCACGCCGGTTCCACGGACGAGACCCTCGCCGCCGCCCCCACCACCTGCCGCGGCGGCGACCGCTCGACGTACTACTGGCCGGTGCTGCGCCGCCCGGACCGGCCCGCCACCCAGCCCTACGAACGCTCCGCCGGACACGGCAACACCGGACAGATCCTCCGCCCGGCGGACGTACGGGTGGAGTTCCGCGGCAACCCCGTCGGCAAGGTGGTGGCGATGCCCCGCTTCCTGCGCGCCATCACCGGGGACGCCGTCGCCCGCACCGCCGGCACCGACGCCGACGTACGGGCCCGCTGGGGCTGTTCGGGCAGCCCGGACCGGTCCACCGTCGGCTACCCCCGCTGCCCGGCCGGCGACCGCCTCACCCGCACCCTGGTCTTCCCCGCCTGCTGGAACGGCCTGGACACGGTCAACGACGGCCGCACCCACCTCCGGTTCGCCGCCCCCAACGGAGTCTGCCCGCAGGGCACCTTCGCCGTGCCCGAACTCCGGATCTCCCTCGCCTACGAGGTCCCGCCCGGCGCGCGGATCGCCCTGGACTCCTTCCCCGAGCAGCGGCACAGCCCCCGCACCGACCACGCCATGTTCGTGAATGTGATGACGGACGACCGGATGGCCGGGATCGTCGCCTGCATCAACGAGGGTCGGCACTGCTGAACTCGGATGTGACGTACGCCACATGAACGATCGGGGCGGGAGCCACGTGTTCGGCACGATGCAGCACAGGAAGACGGAGAGGGTGAGATGGCCGGACCACTGTGGCCCCGTAGTCGGCGGGGCTCGACCGACGAAGCACTGATCAGGTCGGTGTACGAGGAGCACGGCAACGCCCTGCTCGCGTACGCGACCCGGCTGACCGGTGACCGGGCCACGGCCGAGGACGTCGTCCAGGAGACCCTCATCCGGGCCTGGCGGCACTCCGAGGTGCTGGTGAACGGAAAGGGCTCGGTGCGCGGCTGGCTGCTCACCGTGGCCCGGAACATCATCACCGACCGGTACCGGGCCAAGGCCGCCCGGCCGACGGAGGTCGCGGGATCCGCCGCGACACCCCCGGTGGAGGCGGACCACTCCGATGCCGTGGTCGACGCCATGACGGTGCTCGGCGCCCTCGACCGGCTGTCACCCGAACACCGCGACGTCCTCACGGAGCTGTACTACCGCGAGCGCAGTGTCGCCGAGGCCGCGGACAGCCTCGGCATTCCGGCGGGCACGGTGAAATCGCGCTCGCACTACGCACTCAAGGCCCTGCGCGAAACGTTCAGGGAAGGAAACGACCGACCGAGCAGGCCCCAGCAGCCCGCCGGACTCAGGGAGGTGGTGGCATGAACCGGCAGCAGCAGCACGCGGAGGAGGAACTGCTCGGCCCGTACGTCCTCGGCGTACTCGACGAGACGGACGTCCGGCGTGTCGAGGACCATGTGAACGGCTGCGAGCAGTGCGGGCGGGAGGTGACCGCCTTGCGTGAGATGGAGAGCGCGCTCGGTGAAGTGCCCCAGGAGGCCTTCCTGGACGGACCGCCCCAGGGCGGTGATCTGCTGCTGCAGCGCACCCTGCGGCAGATGCGCGGCGAACGCGCGGGCAGCGCGCGGCGCCGCGGTGCCGTCATCGGCCTGGCCGCGGCGGCTGCGCTCGCGACGGTGTTCTGGGCCGGCACGGCCCTCGGCGGCGGCGAAGAGCCGCCGCTCGCGCTGCCCGTCCCGCCGCCCACCGCCACGGCCACCCCCGCCCCGCCGCCCCCCGGCACCCGGGTGGCCTCCGCCACCGACCGGTCCAGCGGGGCCCGGATGACCGTCCGGGTGACCCCGGCTGCCCACTGGGTACGGGTCAATGCCGCGGTGACCGGAGTGCCGCCGGGCGAGCGCTGCCGGCTGGTCGTGGTGGCCCGCGACGGCAGCCGCACCACGGCGGGCGGCTGGGTGACGGGCAGCCAGGCCAACGGCGAGGGCAAGGGAGCCTCGCTGGACGGTTCGGCGGCGGTCGACCCGGACCAGGTGAGGGAGGTCGTGGTGGAGAACGAGGCGGGCAAACGGTTCGTCACCGTCCCCATCCAGCCCGCCTGACCCAGTCGGTCTGACCCCGCCTGCCTGCCCCAGCCCGCCTGACCCCGCCTGCCCGCGTCTGCCCGCGCCGGGACCGCCATCCCGGCGCGGGCAGCCCCGTACCGACCGGCCGGACGCGCACTCTTGTGCGAGCGCGGCCGGCCCGGCACTCTGGCCTGCGCTCAGCCGGTTCGCCGGAACACCGGCGACCCCACACCCGGTCGAGGAAGGTTCAGGTGCCGCCGCATGAGAGTGATACGCCGCCGACTGCCCGCGTTACCCCTGCTGTCCGCCGCCCTGCTGGCGGCGGCGCTGCCGCTCACCGGCTCCCTGCCGGCAACCGCGGCCCAGGCGCCGCCCGTCGGGATCACATACGCGGGCGCGGGTGAGACCGCGCTCCCGGACTCCTGGATCGTCGAACTGAAGGACGCGGTCCGGCCCGCGGGAGTGCCCGGCATCGCCCGTGAGCTGACCGGCCGTACCGCCGGCGCCCGCCTCGGCCATGTCTACACCGCGGCCCTGCACGGATTCTCCGCCCGGATGGGCCGGGCCGAGGCCGTCCGGCTGGCCGCCGACCCCCGGGTCGCCCGGATCGTGCAGGACACCCGGGTCTCCCTGGACCCGGCCTCCGCAGCCGCAGCCGCAGCCGCAGCCGCTTCCGCCTCCGCCCTGCCGGACGCCACCCAGCCGAACGCCCCCTGGGGGCTGGACCGCATCGACCAGCGCCTGCTGCCGCTCTCCACCACGTACACGTACCGCACCACCGCCGCGAACGTGCACGTGTACGTCATCGACACCGGACTGCGCACCACCCACACGGAGTTCGGCGGCCGTGCCTCCGTCGGCATCGACACGGTCGGCGACGGCCGTAACGGCGAGGACTGCAACGGCCACGGCACCCATGTCGGCGGGATCGCCGCCGGAGCGGTCCACGGGGTCGCCAAATTCGCCCGGCCGGTGGCCGTACGCGTCCTGAACTGCCAGGGCTCCGCCGCTACCTCGGGGGTCATCGCCGGTATCGACTGGGTGACCGCGAACGCCGTCAAACCGGCCGTGGCCAACATGAGTCTGGGCGGCGCCGCCAACACCGCTCTGGACGCGGCCGTCCGCAGGTCGATCGCCTCCGGTGTCACCTACACCGTCTCGGCCGGCAGCTCCGCCCGCCCCGACGGGGCCTGCACCACCTCGCCCGCCCGGGTCCCCGAGACGATCGTGGCCGCGGCCTCCGACCGTACGGACCGCCGGGCCGCCTCCTCCAACCACGGCAACTGCGTATCCCTGTTCGCCCCCGGGGTGGGCATCCCCTCGGCCTGGAAGGACAGCGACACCGCGACGGCCACCCTCAGCGGCACCTCCATGGCCACCGCGCACACGGCCGGCGCCGTCGCCCTGCACCTGGCGTTCCGCCCGGCCGACCCCCCGGCGCAGGTGAAACAGGCGCTGCTGGCCAACGCCACCGCCGGAGTCCTCCAGGGCAGCCCGCCACCCGCCCCGAACCGGCTGCTCTACACCCTCTACCTGCCGTAGGCCCTCAGCCGGCCGGCATCCGTTCGCCGAGGGCGGCCACCGCGGCCACCAGCCGGTCCCAGAACCGCTCCCGGTCCAGGGCGACGGCGACCCTGGCGTTCACCGGCCGGCCGAGGTACCCGTGCAGGTCCACCACCGTCGCCCCGCGGGTGTACTCCCCGCGCAACTCCACGGCGACATGCGCCTCGACGCACCTCACAAGGCCCGGGTCGAGGACCCGGGCCACCGCGACGGGGTCGTGCAGCGGCGGACTGGGGAACCCCCACAGCCGGCGATAGGTGCCGGCGAAGTAGGCCATCAGCTCGGCGCAGATGCGCCCGAGGTCCGTGCCCAGCCCTTCGAACCGGGCCAGCACCTCGGGCGTGGCGAGGGCCTGGTGGGTGACGTTCAGCCCGCACATGGTCACCGGGAGGCCACTGCGGAAGACGATGTCCGCGGCCTCCGGGTCGGTGTGGATGTTGAACTCTGCGGCCGGGGTCCGGTTGCCCCCCTCGGTGGACCCGCCCATCAGGACGATCTCCCGGATCCGGGCGGCCGATCCGGGGTGACGGGTCAGCAGCAGGGCGATATTGGTCAGCGGTCCGGTCGGAACCAGGGTCACCGGCTCCGGGTGGTCGGTGAGCACCCGGTGGATGAGGTCCACGGCGTGCTCGGGCACCACGTCCACGGCCGGCTCCGGGAACCGCGGCCCGTCCAGCCCCGAGTCGCCGTGCACGTCGTCGGCCACCTGCAAGGGCTGTACGAGCGGCCGGGCGCAGCCCGCGGCGACGGGAACCCCGGTGATGCCCGCAACCGTGCACACCCGGCGCGCGTTCAGGGTGGTCTTCTCCAGCGTCTGGTTCCCGGCGACCGTGGTGATGGCGAGCAGGTCGACCCCTGGATCGCCGGCGGCCAGCATGAGGGCGAGCGCGTCATCGTGCCCGGGATCGCAGTCGATGATGATCGGTAAGGCCACGGCCACCCTCCTCGGCGTCCACAGCGACTAAGGTTTCGATCGTACGTTCCAGTTGTGTGTTCCAGTGGTACGTTCCGGCCGTTCGCCGTGGCGTTCGCCGTGCCGATCGGAGGTTCCGAGGTGTCCGTTGCATGGGTCCGACTCGTCCTGGATCTGGATGAGTTCGACGAGGGTCCCCGGCTGTCCCGGCTCGACCGCTGCCGGGAGGCCGGCACCGGGTTCACGACCATGGCGGCCCTCGGCGACACACCGGAGCACCGGCGCGCACTCTACGAGCTGAACCGGACCTGCTCGGCGGACATCCCCGGCCGCGGCGCGTTCTACACCTACGAGGAGTACCTCGCCCAGCGCATCGCGACACCCACCTACGATCCCGAAGGCATCGTGCTCGCCCTCGACCGCGGCGACTGGATCGGCATGGCCGCGACCTCGATCCGGCCCGAGGGGTACGCCTTCAGCGAGATGACCGGGGTACTGGCCGCCCACCGTGGCCGGGGCGTCTCCCTGGCCATGAAGCTGCTCGCCATCCGCTTCGCCCGGTCCCGTGGCGCCCGGGTACTGCGCACCGTCCACCACCCCGGCAACACCGTGGCCATCGCCATGAACCGAAGGCTCGGCTTCATCGACGACGTACCGGCCGACGGCGCGTAATGCCCTCCGAGCCCGGCCTGCGCCGGCTGCTCGACCTGCTGGCCCAGGACGCCTCCGCCGAGGCGCTCGCCGGCCCCGCCCGCGAGGCCAGGGCCGCCGGAGCCCACCCCGACGAACTCGCCGCCCTCACCGAAGCCACCGAGGTGGCCCTCCGCATCCGCCGCACCCTCAGCCAGCACCGCCGCCGCGAGGCCCAGCTCACCGCCCTCTTCGACACCGCCGGCGACCTGGCGGCCCTCCGCGACCTGGACGCCGTACTCCGCGCCATCGTCCACCGGGCCAAACTGCTGCTCGGCACCGACATCGCCTACCTCTCCCTCAACGACGACGAGGCCGGCGACACCTATATGCGGGTCACGGACGGGGCGGTCGCGCCCGCCTTCCAGCAGGTCCGCCTCGGCATGGGCGAGGGACTCGGCGGCCTCGTCGCCCAGACCGCCCGCCCCTACGCCACCGGCGACTACCAGGCCGACACCCGCTTCCACCACACCACCACCATCGACGGCGCCGTCCGCGACGAAGGACTGCGGGCCATCCTGGGCGTGCCGCTGCGGGTGGGCCCGCAGGTCATCGGCGTCCTGTACGCCGCCGACCGCACCCCGCGCGCCTTCACCCCCGACGAGGTCGCCCTGCTCTCCTCGCTCGCCGACCACGCCGCCATCGCCATCGACGGAGCCCGGCTGCTGGAGGAGACCCGGGCCCAGAGCGAGGCCATGCGCCGCGCCGAACAGGCCCACGACCAGCTCACCGACCTCGTGCTGAGGGGCGGCGACGCCACCGGCGTGGCCGCCCAGATCGCCGACATCCTGGACGCCGGCATCCTCATCCACGACGCCGACGGCGCCGAACTCGCCCGTACGGGCACCGGACCGCTGGCGCCGCCCGCCCGGGCCGTCGCCGCCTCCCGGGCCAGCGGCCGGGCCGTCCCGCTCGACGGCACCTGGGTGTGCGCCGTCCTGGCCGGGCCCGAACTCCTCGGCAGCATCGCCCTCACCGGCCGCCCCGACCTCGCCGACGCCGACCGACTGCTGTTCGAACGCGCCGGCGTGGTCACCGCCCTGCTCCTGCTGCTGCGCCGCTCGGTGGCCGAAACCGAGGACCGGATACGCGGCGAACTCCTCAACGACCTGCTGTCCACCACCGGCGACCCCGGCAGCCTGACGGCCCGTGCCCGGCGGCTGGGCATCGGGCTGGACCGCCCGTACGGCGTGTTGGTCGCCCAGGGCGAAACCGCACCCCGGCACCGGCTGCTGGCCGCCGCGGCCCGCTGCGCCCACGCCCACGACGGCCTGGCCGGGCTCCACCGGGAGCAGGTGGTCCTGCTGGTCCCCACCCGCACACCCGGTGCCACCGCCCGCGCCCTCGCCGATGAGCTCGGCCAGGCCCTGGCCGACCCGGTCACGGTCGGCGCGGCCGGCCCCGCCACCGGCTCGGCCGGCCTCCCCGCAGCCCATGCCGAGGCACAGCGCTGCCTGGCCGCCCTGCGCGCGCTCGGCCAGGCCGGCCGCGGCGGCGCCCTGGCCGACCTCGGCTTCGTCGGCCTGCTGCTGGGCGACCCGGCCGGCGTGTCCGGGTACGTACGGAACACCCTCGGCCCGCTCCTCGGCTACGACGCCGACCGCGGCACCGACCTGACCGGCACCCTGGACGCCTACTTCGAGCAGGGCGGCAGCCTCACCCGGACCAAGGACGTCCTGCACGTGCACGTCAACACCGTGGTCCAGCGGCTCGACCGGATCGGCCGGCTGCTGGGCGCGGACTGGAACGCCCCGGCCCGGGCGCTCGAACTCCAGCTGGCACTACGGCTGCACCGGCTGGCCGGACCGGTCGAGACCGCGACCTGAGCCGTCTCAGCGCCAGGCGGGATGCCCCTCGGAGCCGCTGCCGACCTTCCGCTCGTCCGTCCCGTCCGCGCGGACGGCCCAGATCGCCGGCTCCTCGTACGGGCCGCGGACGAACGCCAGCCAACTCCCGTCCGGGGACCAGCTCGGGTCCATTTCGTGGTGGCCGGTGGACACCAGGGCCCGGTCGTTCCCGCCGTCGCTGCCCACGAGGCGGATGTCGCCCTGGGTGGACGTCCCGTAGGTGCCGGCCGTGTACGCGAACGTACGGCCGTCCGGGGACCAGACGGGGTCGAGCGCGGGATGGGGCAGCCGGGTCACCTGCCGGGGAGCGGAGCCAGGGGCCTCCGGATCGACCAGGTGGATCTGCCAGTTGTCCCGTCCGGCCTGGAGGGACACGGCGATCTGCCGGCCGTCCGGCGACCAGGCCGGATCCTCCACCGGGGTGCTGCCGGTGGTGAGCTGCCGGGCGGAACCGGTGGCGAGCGTGATCACGAACAGCTGCTGTACGCCGTTCCGGACGCTCAGCACGGCCAGCCGCTTGCCGTCCGGGGACCAGGACACCCGCCCGCCGGCGATGGCCGCGATCCGGTACTCCGCCGAACCGTCGGCCCGCGCAGCCCAGACGGAGGCGCCATCGGGGGTGACGCGGGTGAAGGCGAACGACCGGCGGTCGGGGGCCCACTGCGGGAGCATGTCGCAGGTGGTCCCGCTGACCAGCGGCTTGGACGCGGCGGTGGTCGAGCCCTCGCGGCGGGCGATCCGGCCGTGGCAGTTCTGCGGCCAGCCCTTGGCGGTGTCCGTGCGGACCAGCATCGCGTCGGTGGGGTAGGGCGCCGGGCCGGTGGGCGTGGCGGAGGCCGGGGGAGTGGACGGGCCGCCGGCGCCGTTCGCGCCATCGTCGGAGCCGCCGCGCCACGGCTGCCACACCAGCACGCCGACGGTGGCGGCCACCAGCACGGCCGCCACCACGGCCCCCGCCCGCCGCCGCGTCCTCCGCCCCTCGTCGACGCTGGCCCCCGGGTCAACCCACGCCCCATAGCCGACCGGCCCGGCTCCTGCGGCGGGGCCGGGGCCGAGGCCCGCAGTGCCGGCCGGAGCCCCGCCTGGGCCGGGGCCAGCGCCCTCGCCCGCGCCCGGTCCCGGCCGTGCGCCCGCGCCGGCTCCCGGCCTGCCGGCCGGGCCCTCGGGCCCGGCGGGAGCCGGAGCCGAGGTCGTCCCCGAGCCCGCGGCCACCGCTGTGCCAGGGCTCGCGCCGTCGGCGCCGGCATCCGGCACCGCACCGGCAGCAGCCGTGCCTGCGGCCTCGGCCGGAGCCGCGATGGTGTGCGGGCTCGCGCCCGCAACTGCGCCCGGGCCCGGGCTCGGTACCGCACCGCCACCCGCGGCGGCGGCAGCCGCGCCGGCCACCGGACCGGCTGGCCTTGCGGCCCCGGCGCGAGCCGGAGGCGTGCCCGGGCTCGCGCCCGCGCCCCCGCCCGGAGCCGCGCCCGCAACTGCGCCCGGGCCTTGGCCCGGTACCGCACCGCCGCCCGCGGCGGCAGCAGCCGCGTCGGCCACCGGACCGGTCGGCTTTGCGGCTCCGCCCGCAGCCGGGCCGGGGCCGGGGCCCGCACTCCCGCCCGCAACTGCGCCCGGGCCCGCGCCCGGTACCGCACCCCTGCCCGGCGCCGGAGGCGTGCCCGCACCGGGCAGGGCCTCGGCCGGGGCCGGTCCGGTGGCGGTTACCGTGTCCGGGGCCCCGCCGCCCGCCGGCATCGCGTCCGGCGTGGTCAGCGGGTACTCCGGGGCAGCCGCGCCGGCCGGATCGGCCGCGTCGGCCGGATCCTGCCGCGGCAGGAGCCGGGTCGCTTCGTCCGGGAGCCAGCCCTCGCCCGCCGGGTGGCGGACCGTCAGGCGGTCGAGGAAGGCCCCCGGGGTGGGCCGTCCCGCCGGGTCCTTCGACAGGCAGGCCGCGATGAGCTCGAGCAGTTCCCCGGGCACCGCCCGGAGGTCCGGCTCCTCGTGCACGACCTTGTAGTGCCGCGCAGCCGACGGCCCGTCGCCGAACGGCGAGCCACCCGCCGCCTGGGTGAGTACCACCCCCAGCGCGAACATGTCCACCGCGGGGGTCACCGTGCCGCCGGTCAGCTGCTCGGGTGCCAGGAACCCCGGCGTGCCCACCTGGAGTCCGGTCTGGGTCAGCGCGGTCCCGTCCAGGGCCCGCGCGATCCCGAAGTCGATGACCCGCGGTCCGTCCTCCGCGACGATGATGTTCGCAGGCTTCAGGTCGCGGTGGATGACCCCCGCCCGGTGGATCGCCTCCAAGGCCTCCGCGAGCCCGGCCGCCAGCACCGTGAGCGTGTCCACGGGCAACGCCCCGACCCGCCCGATCACCGCCGCCAGCGTGGGCCCCGGCACGAACGCCGTCACCAGCCAGGCCGGGTCCGCCTCGGGATCGGCGTCGACCACCGGAGCGGTGTGGAACCCGCCCACCCGCCGGGCCGCCGCCACCTCGTCGGCGAACCGCCGCCGGAACCCGGGTTCGGTGCTGAGCTCGGGGCGTACCACCTTGACGGCCACCGCCCGGCCGGACTGGGAGCGGCCCAGGTAGACCACGCCCATGCCTCCCTGGCCGAGCCGTCCCGTCAGCCGGTACCGGCCCTCGCCGACCGAGGCGGGATCGCCCGGTTCGAGCGGCTTCATGTGCACCCCCGTTTCGCACCACGCGCGGTGCCAGCATCTCCCTACCGGCCACCGCACCCGCACGTCAAGCGCAGCCGCGCCACCCGCCGGCCGGGTACGAACCGCCGTACGAGCTGCCATGCCCACCGTCGTACGGACCGTCGTGCCAACCGCCGTACGGACCGCCGTACGGACCGCCGTACGGACCGCCGTACGGACCGCCGTAATCAGAGCACCGCGATCCCCAGCGGCCGGGCCCCCGCAGCGAGCCGGCGCATCTCCCCGGAGGCCAGATCGACCACCGTGATCCCGTCCCAGAACCCGTCCCGGGTGTATCCGCCCGTGACGTACGCCGTACGCCCGTCCCGCGAGACGGCCACATCCTCGTGCGGCCCTCGCAGCGGCAGCACCCGCTCGCTGCCGTCCGGCGCGCGGACCGTCAGCGAGGGGCCGCGGCCGTCGCCGGCCACCGCCCCGGTGCCGACCACCAGCAGCCGCCCGTCCGGGGCCAGGGCCGCACCGTGCTGGTGGGTGTCCGCCGTCATCGTCTCCACGGTGGTCCGGCCCGACCGCGGGTCCACCACCGCGAGCCGTTCGCCCTCGAAGGGCAGCAGCAGCATCCCGTCGGCCGGCCGTACGACGGCGTAGTGCGGCTTCAGCCAGGACCCGAGGCCGCCCTCCGTGCCGTACGGGGCCACCTCGATCCGCCGCGGGCGCAGGGTCGCGCCGGACACGACGGTCACGTCGAAGGAGTCGTGACCGGTGACGTACACCTCCGAGCCGTCGCGCGAGACGTCCACGTCGAAGGGGCGCCGGCCGACCGGCACGGTGGCGGTGACCTCCGGGGTGGCGGTGTCCACGACCTCCAGCACCCCGCTGCCGCCGGGCACGTTCACCCCGACGTATGCCCGCTTCCCGTCCGGCGACAGGGCGATGCCCATACCGCCGCCCCGGTACTCGCCGCGGTCGACCGGACCGCTGCCGGTCCGGTACGGGATCCGGGCCGGCCGGGTCCGGGCCCGGGTGTCGACCACGGCGACGCCCTCCGCGGTGGCCACCCACGCCCGTCCGTCCCCGCCGACGGCGAGCGCGTACGGAGCCGTGCCCACCGGCACCGAGGCCAGTGCGCCGCGCGCCGGATCCACGAAGGTCACCGTGTCGGCACCGAAGTCAGCGACGAGCAGCGTGCCTTCGGTGGTCACGGCCGTCGTGGGCAGTGGCGGGGCGGCCGGGGCGGTGGCCGTGGGCCGGTCGGCCGCCGCGTCCTCCGCCGCATTCCCCGTGGCGCCCGGCCCGCTGCACCCCGCGAGCAGCAGTACGGCGAGCAGCGCGCCGGGCACGGCGCGTCGGCGGGGTCGGTGGTGCGGTGCCATGGCGTGTCGTCCCTCTGCCGTCGCCGGTCCGGGCGGCGCACACCCGCTCCGCCCGCTTCCTCGGCCCAGCATCCCCCGGGATCGCTGCCGCCCCGGTCGCCCCGCGGACCGACCCCGGGGTCATCCGATCGGCCGACCCGCACCCCGGGGCCCGGGTGCTATCGGAGACCGCCCGGCCCGGGCCTCCCGTCAGGCTTCCCGTCAGGCCTTCCGCACCACGCTCGACTTCAGCTGCATCGGTCCGAAGCCCTCCACCCGGCAGTCGATGTCGTGACCGTCCACCCCGTCCACGAGACGGATGTTGCGCACCTTGGTGCCTGCCTTGATGCCGGCCGGGCTGCCCTTGACCTTCAAGCCCTTGATCACCGTCACCGTGTCGCCGTCGGCGAGCACATTGCCGACCGCGTCCCGGACCACCCGCTCGCCGCCGGCGGCCTCAACAGAGCCGGAGGCAGCCGCAGCCGCAGCCGGTGACCACTCGTGGCCGCATTCCGGGCAGACGAGCAGCGCACCCATCTCGTAGGCGTATGTGCCGGAGCACTCGGGGCAGGCGGGCAAAGAGGATTCGGTCATCGGGTCAGTCTATTTCAGGCCATTCGGTCATCCGATGAGCGACCTGGAGCAGACTGAACCCCAGGTGGAGCCACGATCAACGGAGCACGCATGAAACTCGGGGTACATCCGGTCGCCGGGCACATCGGAGCCGAGATCACCGGCGTCGACCTGGCCCACGACCTGGGCGAGGACGCGGTGGTCGCGGAGATCCGGGCGGCCGTACAGCGCTGGAAGGTGGTGTTCTTCCGCGACCAGCGCCTTGACCACGCCGCGCACGTCGCCTGCGCCCGCCGCTTCGGCACCCCCGTCACGCTCGGATCCCGCGGCAGCGCCTCACCCGGGGACCACCCCGAGGTCGAGACCACCGCCGACCGGCTGGAACTGGGCGGCCGTTACGGCATGGAGCATGCCGAATGGCTGGAGCGCCGCCGCCATTCGCTGCTGCGCGGCTGGCACTGCGACCACGGGGCCCGGATCGATCCGCCGGCCGCGACCATCCTGCGCGCCGAAGCCGTGCCGGAGTACGGCGGGGACACGACCTGGTCCAATCTGGCGGCTGCGTACGCCGGCCTCTCGGCCCCGGTCCGCGCCTTCGTGGACGGCCTGCGCGCCGAGCACCGGCTCGGTGTCGGCTACCAGCCGCGGGTGGGTGAGGACGCGTACGTCCGTCATCTGCTGGAGCACCAGACCGCCTCGGTGCACCCGCTGGTGCGGGTGCACCCGGAGACGGGCGAGCGGCTGCTGTCCGTCAACGGCTACTACATCGAGCGGATCACCGAGCTGTCGCGGACGGAGAGCGCCCCGGTGCTCCAGATGCTGCTGGAGCAGGCGACCCGGCCCGAGTACACGGTCCGGTTCCGCTGGGAGCCGGGCAGCGTGGCCTTCTGGGACAACCGTGCCACCATCCACCTCGCGCCGGGCGACACCGCCCATCTCCGGCAGCCCCGGATCATGCACCGGGTGATGCTCGCCGGAGAGGTCCCGGTCGGGGTGGACGGCCGGCCCTCGGAGCCCGTCACCGGGCCCGCCCCGGGGCACTGGTAGACCCCGGGGCGGGGCGGGGCGGGGCGGGGGCGGGATGCCGGCGGCCGGCCGTCGGAGGGCTGCCGTCAGAGCGCGGTGACGCGGGTGGTGGCGACGGACACGTTGTTGCCGGGGGCCGGATCGAAGGTCGAGGACGCCACCCTCGCGGTCGCCGTGTTCCGGCCCGGCACCGTGGCCCGCACGGTGACCTGGAAGGTCCGTTGCCGGCCGGCCGCCAGTGTGCCGAGGTTCCAGGTCAGGCGGGTCGGATCGGTCCGGTTGGCCCGCGGCGAGGACCCGGTGACGGGCAGGGTGACCGGCTTGTTCAGGGTCAGGATCACATTCGAGGCGGCGGACAGCCCGTGGTTGGCGACCGTGACGGAGTACGTGTACGGGCGGCCCGAGCGCCCGGTGTCCGGGGCGGCGAGGGAGACCGCCACCTCCGCGGCGGCGCCGCCGACCTCCACCCGGCCGATGAGGTTGGCGCTGATCTCGGTGTACCACATGTTCCCGTCGGGGCCCGGGGCGATGTGGAACGCCGCGTCGAACGGCGGGTTGGGGTTGGGCAGCGGATATTCGGTGATCACACCCGCGGGAGTGATCCGGCCGACCTTGTTGATGTTGGATTCGACGAACCACACGTTGCCGTCCGGCCCGGGGGCGATGCCGATCGGCCCGCTGTTGGTGGTGGTCAGCGGGAAGTGCTCGATCAGCCCGGAGGAAGGGGTGATCCGGCCGATCGCGTTGAAGCCCGGCTCAGAGAACCACAGTTTCCCGTCCGGACCCGTGGTGATGCTGTCCGGGGCGCTGTCCGGGTTGGGCAGCGTGAACTCCTTGACCTTTCCGTCCGGGGTGATCCGCCCGATCCGGTTGGCGAAGAGCTCGGTGAACCACACATTGCCGTCGGGGCCGGCGGTGATCCGGTACGGGACGCTGTCCTCCTGGGGCAGCGTGAAGTCGGTGATCACCCCGTCCGGGGTGATCCGCCCCACCCGGTTGGCCCCGAGCTCGGCGAACCACAGATTGCCGTCGGGTCCCGCCGTGATGCCCCACGGGAAACTGTCCGCCACGGGGAGCGGGAACTCCCTGACCTGGCCCGTCGGGGTGATCCGGCCGATCCGGTTGGTGTTGGGCGAGGTGAACCACAGGTTCCCGTCCGATCCCGTCACGATGTCGAACGGGAAGCTGCCCGGGGTCAGCACCGGGAACTCCGCGTCGACCACACCCGCCGGGGTGATCCGCCCGATCTTGTCGGAGCCGTTCTCGGTGAACCACATGTTGCCGTCGGGGCCGGCGGTGATTCCGCTCGGGAAGCCGTTCGGGTCGGGGACGCCGAACTCGGTGATGTCACCGACGGCAGCGGCGGCAGCGGCCACGGCAGCCGGGGCGGCGGCAGGCGCGACAGGCTTCGGCTTCGGCGTGGCGACGGCCGGGGCGGTGAACCCGTACAGGCCGAGCAGGCCCCCGACGAGCAGCAGGGCGGCCGACCGGCGGCCTCGGCGGCGCCGGAGCCGGCGCCGTGGGGCCGAGAGCGGGGACGGGGCGGTTTCGGGCATGGCAGCAGGAACCTTTCGGCGGGGGAGTCGGCAGTTCGTCGAAGGTTCCCCGGCCGGCTGCCGGGCCCCGTTCGGTGCCGTACGCGGCTCAGCGTAGGAGCGCCGATCATGACCGGCGACCGGGCTGTGGGCCGTCTGACGGGCGGTCAAACGGGTACACCCCGAAGGCCCGGAGCCCCAGGCCCCCTCACGTCAGCCGGAGTCATCGCCAGCCACTCTCCCGGGCGAGGAACCAACGTTTCGGCAGGGATGTCCCGTGTCCCGCCCGACGATCTTGGGGCAGCCTGTGGGCGTCCCGGCCGGGTTCCGAAGGGGAGGGAACATGCCACCACCGACTCGACGAGGGCGACCCGCCGGCCTGTCCGTGCTGGTCACCCTGCTGGTGGCCGTGCTGCTCACGGCCACCGGCTGTGTTGCCGACAAGCCCGGCGCCACCGACAAGCCCGGCACCAGCGGTACCGACCGTGCGGCCGATGCGGCCGGACCGGACCTGACCACCGCCGAGCTGCACACCCTGGAACGGGCCGAGCAGGTGCTCATCGGCCGCTGTCTGCGCGCACAGCACTTCGCCTATGTGGAGCCCGGGCCCGAGCCGGAGCCCGGCACCCGCAGGTTCCGGTACGTGGTCGATGACATCGCATGGGCCCGGTCGCACGGCTACGGCCTGGAACAGGAGCGCAGGATCGCCGCCCGGAAGGACGCCGACCCCAACGCCCGCTACTTCCGCAGCCTGCCCCCCGAGCGCCGCAAGGCCGCACTCGCCGCCCTGAACGGTGCGCGGCCCGTCGGCCTGTCGGTCGGCATGCCCGGTGGCGGAGTCGCGTCCGCCAGCGACAGCGGCTGCACCGCGGGCGCCCAGCGCAACCTGTACGGCGACCTGCGGAGCTGGTTCAGCGCCCGCCTCGTCGTGGCCAACCTGGCACCGCTGTACGTACCCAGGGTGCGGGAGGACCGGCGGTTCCGGCAGGCCGAGGCCGCCTGGGCCCGCTGTATGGCCGGGCTGGGCCACCGGCTGGCCGGCCCGCACGAGTCCCGGCAGGCCCTGGCCGCCCTCGTCCGGGGCCTGCCGCCGGCCCGGGCCCGGACCGCCGAGATCCGCCTGGCGGTCGCCGAGGCCGAATGCGCCCGCGACTCGGGCCTGGCGAAGACCGCGGACGCCCTCGACGAGCAGTACGGGGCCGAGGTCCGTCACCGCTACGGCGCCCAGATCGCCACCCGGCTGCGACTGCAGCGCTCCGCCCTTCCCAGGGCGCACCGGATCCTCGCCGGGGCAGACCTGCCCTCGGCGTGACATGAAAGGAATCAAACCGTCATGTTCCGAATGAAGAAGACCCTTGCCGCGGCGACGCTCGCCGTCTCCGCCGTACTCACCGCCACCCTGCCGGCCGCCGTCGCCGTCGCCGCCGACGGCCACCTGTACGTGTGGGAGCACACCGGTGCCGGTGGCGCCGGCTGTCGCTGGAGCGGAGACGACAGCGACTACCGTTACAACACCGGCTGCGGCGACATGAACGACAAGGTGTCCTCCGCCAAGAACGACGGCTACTCGGGCAGTTACGAGGACGTCCTCTTCTACGAGAACATCAGCCGTCGCGGCTCCTTTGTCTGCCTGCCCAACGGCGTCTACTGGAGCAGTATGCCGGACGGCTGGAACGACCGCGCCTCCTCGCACAGCTGGGCCGACGCCTGCTGACACCCGGCACCCGCACCACCCCCAGCGGGCAGGCCCGGCCTGCCCGCTTCCCCCTCACGGCATCAGGGGATCAGGGGATCTGCTTGTCGTAGCTCCTGTCCTTGTCCGAGTCGTAGACCTCCTTGCCCTGGGCGTCGAACCCCTTGATCCGCGGGGCTGCGGTGACCCTGCGCTCCAGGATTCCGGTGGCGGCGAACCAGCCGTGGTCCAGGGCCGCCTCGACGGTGGTGCCGCCGTAGCTGACGGTCACCTTGGCGACCCGGTCGTCGACGGTGCCGATGCTGCCCCAGCGGTAGGGCAGCCTCCAGGGGCCTTCGGAGCTCAGCCGCTGCAGGAACAGCTTCCCGCCGTTCACATCGGGAACCACGGCGCCGCTGTCGGGGGTCCGGTCCCCGCCGACGGAGCTGTTGATCCCGACGTTGTCGTCCTTCTTGACGGTGCAGATCAGCCGGGTCTCCTTCGGTTCGGCCTTGACCGCGACGATGTACTGACCGTCACCCGGGGTGTTGTCGTTGCCGGTGGCCCGGTGCGCGAGGATGATCCGGTAGTCCTCCGGCTTGCCGAGGTCCGGCGCGCCGCTGCCCGCCGGGTGGGTCAGGTTGTAGGCCAGGCACTTCTCCAGTCCCGTGACCGCGTCCTTCATGGTGATCCCGTCGGCCAGCTGGCCGGGGGTCGCCGGGCCGGCGGGGCCGGCGGCCGGCGGTGGCGCGTCGGGGGAGTCGACCGGCCGGACCGGCCGGTCTCCGCCGCCGGGCCGGGACGGTCCCGCCACCGAGTCCCCCTCTGCCGCGTCGCCGCTCCCGGAGAACGCGAACGCCCCCGCCGGTACGAGGGTCAGCACGGCCAGCGCCGCGCCCGCGACCGCCAGCCGGCGGCGCCGCTCCAGCCGCCCCTGCTTCACGATGTCCGGGTACGGAGCGCCGACGGGCCGTACCGATCGTGCGTCCTGGGCCATCAGGTCCCGCAGGCTCGCCTCGAAGCCGTGATCGTCCTCGAATGCCCGCTCGTGTTCGTTCTGCCCCGTCATCATGCTGCCCCCTGCCGTGTCGTCGTCGTACGGACCGGTCCCTCCACCAGCTGCGCCAGCCCGGGATGGGCGCGCAGTTTCGCCAGCGCCTTGGAGGCCTGGCTCTTGACCGTGCCCGGGGAACACCCCAGGGCGTCGGCGACCTCGGCCTCCGAGAGGTCCTCCCAGTACCGCAGGACCACCACGGCCCGCTGCCGGGCCGGGAGCTCGGCCAGCGCGGTCATCAGTGCGTTCCGCTCCTCGGCCCAGGCCACGCCGGAGTCGCCTGCGGACGTGTCCGGCGGGGTGGCCGTCAGCCGCTCGGCGACCCGCCGCTTGCGGAAGCGGTCGCTGTTGCAGGTGACCAGCATCCGGCGGACATACGCCTCCGGGTTGTCGCTGCGCCACACCCGGCGCCAGGACCGGTAGGCCTTCGCCAGTGCGGTCTGGGTCAGGTCCTCCGCATCGTGCGGATTGCCCGTCAGCAGGTACGCCGTCCGTACCAGATGAGTCCATCGTGCGCTGACGAAGGACTGGAACTGAGCTTCTTGCTCGGCTTGCATCACACACCCCCTCGCCCACTTGACCACCACATTCCCGGATTCGGTTGCCCGGCCCGGGAAAGCCGGAGGGCCGGTGCACACCCACGGGGTGTGCACCGGCCCTCCGGGCACGGCCGGCGGTGAAGCCGTCAGCAGGTCAGGTTGTTGCCCGGGGTGACCCCCAGCAGCTGGGTGAACTGCTGGTACTTGGTGACCCGGCTCTGCACCTGCGCGGGGTTGCCGCCGTTGCACTCCAGGGCGCCGTTGATGGAACGGATGGTCTCGCCGAAGCCCGCGCCGTTGACCATGGCCGCGTGCGCGGTCATCGTGCCCGGCCCGTTCTGCGTGTTCCAGTACCACAGGGCCGTCTTCATGGCGATGGCCGGATCCTGCTCCACCAGGTAGGGGTTGGCGAGCAGGTTGATGCCCAGGGCGTCACCGGCCGCCTTGTAGTTGAAGTTCCAGCTGAGCTGGATGGGACCGCGGCCGTAGTACGCGGCCTGGCCGGCCGGGCAGCCGTAGGGCTGGGTGGCATCGCAGTAGTGGGGGTAGTTGGCGGTGTTCTGCTCGACGATGTGGACCAGGCCGCCCGTCTCGTGGGACACGTTGGCGAGGAAGGCCGCGGCCTCCCGGCGCTTGGTGGTGTCGTCGCCGGTCTTGGCGAAGCCGGGGTAGGCGGAGAGCGCCGAGACCAGGCCGTTGTAGGTGTAGAAGGGGTTCCGGTTCGGGAACATCTGGTTGAACTGGGCCTCGCTCACCACGAATCCGGACGGGTTGCCGGGGTCCGGGTCCGTTCCGCCGCCACTGCCGCAGCTGCCCTGGTCCGCCCAGACACCCCACTCTCCGGTGGTCCCCGGCGTCTCGCCCTGGGTCCACCACTTGGCCTTCCAGTTGTGGCCGTTGTGCGAGGCGGTCATGCCGCCGGTGTACACGGAGGACGAGGACCAGGCGGCCGTACAGGCGGCGGCTGCGGCGGAGTTCGCCGGGAGGACGACGGACAGGCCGGCGACCGCTGCACCGGTGGCGGCCAGGGCGAGGGCGCGGCGGCGTAGTGCGCGTACGCGTATCACGTAACAGCTCCTTGGGTGGGGGGAGTTGCCGTGGGGGCGGCAACGTCTCCCCACTCAAGCGAGAATGGTCTGAACCTGTCAAGGTCCAGACCAATCCTGACGCGATGTCATGCCACCGTGACGTCCCTGCGCTACGCCGTGCCGAACGGGCTCCCGTCGAGCCGGCGGAGCAGTTCGGCCGGGTCCCGGTACACGGTCCCGGCTCCGGCCGCCTCGAGATCGGCCTGCGGAATACCGCCGCTGAGCAGGCCCACGCAGGTGACCCCGGCCCGGGTGCCCGCCTTCATGTCCCACACCGTGTCCCCGACGAACACGGCGCCGGCCGCGGGCGCACCGGCCAGCTCGAGGGCGTGCAGCACCGGCTCAGGGGCCGGTTTCCCCTCGCTCACGTCATCGGCGCTGGCCGTCGCGGTGATGGCCTCGTCGGCGTCGATGGCCTTCCGCAGGGCCGCCAGCTCCGCTTCCCCCGCGGAGGTGACGAGCACGACCCGCCAGCCCCGCCGGTCCAGTTCGCGCAGCAGTGCGCCGGCCGAGTCCAGGGCCGGCAGCCGGTCGAAATACGCGCCGTAGAGGACGTCGTGCGCGGTGCTCAGCCGGTCGTCCCCGCCGGTGTCGCGGTCGTCGCCGAGCAGATGGGCGAGCAGATCCGCCCCGGGCAGGCCGATCGCCCGGTGGATGTCGTGCATCGCCACCTTGTGGCCGGCCTGGCGGAACGCTTCCCACCAGCATGTGACGTGCAGGTGATTGGTGTCGGCGAGGGTCCCGTCGACATCGAAGAGCGCGGCCCGGTTCATGTCTGCCTCCCGGCTTCGATGCCGACGATGTACAGGCGGCCGGTACGGGCGCCCCCGCCGCGGACAGCAGTCCCCCGGCCCGCAGGGCCGGCAGCACGACGGCGGTGATCGGACGCATGACCCGAGCATGCACCGTCGCCCGCCGCCGACCGGCCGACGGCGCCGGCGACACGCCGGACGACGGCGTTCCGCCGCCCCGCCCCCGCCCCGCCGCCGCCCCGCCCCCTTCCCGCCCCCTTCCCGCCGCCGTCGGATCCTCCGAAGCGCCGGCCGGGACGGATGAGGCGGCGCGGGCGGGGTATCCGCCTCCTGCCCAGCCGACGCAGCGCAGGCCGGCACCCGGCTGCCGTCCCCCGAGAGGAGCCCCGGATGGCCCTGACCGCTCCCCAGCGGGGAGCCGTGGAGCAGGCCCTCACCCGGCCCGCCACCCCACAGCTCACCATGGGTGTGGAGGAAGAGTTCCTGTTGGTGGACCGCCGCAGCCGCGCCCCGGCCGGCCGTGCACCCCGCGTCATCGACGCCGCCCGGCCGCTGCTCGGCATGCAGGTGCAGCGGGAGTTCTTCACCGTCCAGGTGGAAGCCTGTACCGCCCCGACCGCCAGCCTCACCGCGATACGGGAGGAGCTGGCCCGCAACCGGGCCGTGCTCCGCGCCGCCGCGGCCGGTGAGGACTGTCTCCTCGTCGCCTCGGGAACGGCCGTGATCCCATCGGACGGCCCCCTGACCGTCACCGAGGGTGCCCGCTACCAGCGCATGAGCACCCGCTACGCCGCCGTCCTCGGCGCCCGCGACCGGGTGGTGTGCGGCTGCCACGTCCACATCGGCGTCACCTGCCGCGCCCAGGCCCTGGCCCTCGCCAACCACCTCCGGCCCTGGCTGCCCGTGCTCCAGTCCATCGCCGCCAACTCGCCGTACAGCCGGGGGAGGGACACGGGGTACGCGAGCCGGCGGGCCGTCGATCATGCCCGCTGGCCGACCGTGGGTCCGGCCCCCGTTCTGGACGAGGACTCCTACGAACGCCTCGCGAACGCCCTCGTCCGCGGCGGAACGCTGCTCGACCGGGCGATGATCTACTGGTACGCCCGGCCCTCCGAGCACGTACCGACGGTGGAGATCCGGGTCGCCGACAGCAACGCCGACATCGAAGTGACCGTATTGCTGGCGGCCCTGGTCCGGGGCCTGGCCACGGCCCTGCTCCCGGAGGCCGACCGGGGCGGCCCGCCGCCGGTTCCGCCGTGCGAGCTGCTGTGCGCGGCCCACCGGCAGGCGGCCCGGCACGGGCTGGAAGGCGCCGGCCTGGACCTGGCCACCGGCCTGCACGTGCCCGCCTGGCATCTGGTCGACCGGCTCCTTGTCCGGGCGGCACCGGGCCTGGAGGCGGCCGGCGACCTCGCCCGCGTCGCCGGACTCCTCGACCGGCTCCGCACCACCGGCACCGGCGCGGCCCGCCAGCGCGAGGCGTTCCGGCGCCACGGCCGGCTGTCCGACGTGGTGGACGGCCTCGCGAGGACCACGGCCGCCGCCTGACGCGGTCCGCCCCGCCCGCCCCGCGGCAGCCCGCTCGGCCCGGCTCAGCCCGCCCGGCCCGGCCAGCGGCAGGCGGTGGCCCATGGTGTTCCATGGCCCCCATGAGCACTGACGGCACCCGCGACTTCCACGAGACCCTGCACTCCCTGCGCGTGTGGGACACCGAGCTCCCCGCCTTCGACACCGCCGCGGCCCCCGCCGAGCCGCTGCCGCTGTTCCGGGAATGGTTCGTCCACGCCGCCCGGGCCGGACAGACCGAGCCGCACACCATGGGCCTGGCCACCGCGGATGCCGAGGGGCGGCCCGACGTACGCATCCTGATGCTGCACGACGCCGACGAGCGCGGCTGGCACTTCGCCTCGCACTCCACCAGCACCAAGGGCCGCCAGCTCGCGGACCGCCCCGATGCCGCCCTCCTCTTCTACTGGCCCGCCGTCGGCCGGCAGGTGCGCATCCGGGGACGGGTGTCCGCCGCCGGCCCCGAGGAGAGCCGGGCCGACCTGGCCGTCCGCACCCGCGGGGCGCTCGCGGCGGCCCTCACCGGGCGCCAGAGCGAAGTGCTCGGCTCTGCCGAGGAGCTGGAGCGGGCTTCGGTCGCCGCCTGGGAGCGGGCCGGCACCGAGCCGGACGCCCCCGCACCCACCTGGACGCGGTACGTCCTCCAGGCCGCCGAGGCCGAGTTCTTCCAGGGCGCCGCCACCCGCCGCCACGTCCGCCTCCGCTACCGCCGGACCCCCGCCGGCACCTGGACCCGCGACCTCCTGTGGCCGTGACCCGCCCGGAGGGCTGCCGGCGCGGCTAGCGCCGCGTGGTGGTGTGGGGCAGGGAGAGCGAGCCGACCCGGCTGTCGCTGTCGGTGTCCACCAGGGTCACCATCAGCGGCGTGCTCCCGGTGGCACCGGTGGCGAGCGCGCGCAGCCGGAACCGTTCGGTGCGTACGGCGTCCCGGGCGAGCGGAGTGCCGCCCTGGAGCACTGCGGCCGGCAGGACGTCGTTGGCGATGCGGAGGGGGACCGTACGCCAGGCACCGGTGGCGGGGTCCCTGCGCTCCAGGAGGAATTCGTCCCCCGAGGCGGGCACATCGCCCGCCCGGCCCAGCAGGATCTCCATCTGGAAGGCGAGCAGCAGGTGCCCGTACGCCCGGGTGTTGCCGTTGCGCAGGGTGATGCCGAACTCCTGGGCGGGGCCGCCGCGGACCAGGGAGAGCTGCCCGCCGGGGGCCGACACCGACAGGGCGAGCCGGGTCGCGGGCGCGGGTGCCGGCGCCTTCGGAGTGACCAGGCTCGGGGACGGGGCCGCCGGCTTCGGCTGCGCGGCCACGGGCGACGGCGCCGCGGACGAGGGCACCGCCGTGGCCGTAGCCGTGGCCGTGGCCGTAGCCGTGGCCGCAGCTGCGCCGGACAGCGCGGTGGCGGAGGCAGGAGCAGAGGGGGAGGCGGGGCTCGGGGAGCCGCCCGCCTGCGGGGCACAGCCGGCGAGCGCGGCGACGGCCAGGAGGGCGGTCAGCGCGGGGAAGGCGGGGAATCGTCTGGCGGGCATGGCGCAGAACCGTACCGGCAGCAGGACCGCAGGTCAGGCCCGGAACGATAACGCTTCGGCCCCGATACCGTACGCGGCCTTGCGGCCCCGGTGGCTCCGCCGGTCCGTCTGACGGCGCGCAGGCTCGTGGTGCGGGGGGCCGCCTTGACCTCAGCCGTGACCGGCGCATCGCGTGATCGTTTGGGTGGCTGGCGGAGATCGTCCAGACACGAAGGCGAGTGGTCGGGGTGCGGGTTGCGCGCAGGACGGTTCTACAGGCGGCCTCGGCCGGTGCCCTGGCGGCCCTGCTCGGCCGGCCCCCGGCGATGGCCGAAGGCTCCGGCCCGCAGCCGGCCGAAGACCTGGTGAGCCTGCGGTTCACCCGGGCCACCAATGGCGCGGCGACCGCCACCGCCACCGGGGACCGGTTCGTCGCCGAGGTGCAGAACATCCTCTGGTCACTGCCCCCGGACGGCTCGCCCGCCACCCCGCTCACCCCGCCCGACCTGGAGCCCGGCCGTCCGGTGTTCTCCCCGGACGGCCGCCGGGTCGCGATGTCCGCCTACCGCGGCGGCGCCTTCCACATCTGGGTGATGGACGCGGACGGCACCGGTCTGCGCAGGCTCACCGACGGCCCCTTCGACCACCGCGCCCCCGCCTGGTCGCCCGACGGGCGCCGGCTCGCCTTCTGCTCCGAGCGCGGCGGAGATCCGGTGGCCGGCAGCCCGTACCGGATCTGGACCGTCCCCCTCACCGGCGGGCCCCCACGGCGGCTGACCGGCCTGCCCGGCCAGAACGGCCCCGGGCAGAGCGGCGAGTGGGAGGACTACGACCCGGTCTGGTCCCCGGACGGCTCCCGGGTGTGGTTCGTCCGAGGCACTTTCATCCCGGGCCCGGACACCCTCACCGCCCGGACCCTGGTCTCCGTCCCCGCCGACCCGGCCGGCCGCGCCGATGCCACCGGGCCCGTACGCACCGTACGCACCGAACACACCGCCACCGCCGGCCGGCTGCTCTGTCCGGCGCTCTCCCCGGCCGGCCGGACCGCCTGGCTGTCCGCCGCCCCCGGTCCCCGCAAGGCCGAGAGCCTGACCCTGGTCGTCGACGGCCGCCCGGTCGCCCTCGACGGGGACCTCGCCCCCGCACCGCCGCGCTGGATCGGCGACGACCGGCTGCTGATCACCCTGGACGGCCGGTTCCGGGTGATCCGCCCGCACCGGGACGCGACCGGCCGCGAAATCCCCCTCGACGCCACCCTGTCCGTACCCCGCCCCCGCTACCGGCCCAAGGAGTACGTCCTCGAAGCGGAACGCAGCCGCCCGGTCCGTGGCATCCACCAGCCCGCCCTCTCGCCCGACGGCCGCAGCATCGCCTTCGCCGCGCTCAACGCGCTCTGGATCGCCCCGGTCACCCGGGGAGCCGGGGGAGCCCCGCGGAAGATCGTCCAGGCCCCCGCCACCGCCTACCTCCAGGGACCGGTGTGGACCCCGGACGGCCGGGCCCTCCTCTACACCGACGACCGCGACGGGCTGAACGCCGTACGCCGCACAGAACTGTCCGGCACGGGCACGGCTGCGGGCACCGGCTTCGGCACCGGCCGGGACAGCGTCCTCGCCCCGGGCGGTCGCGTCCACGGGGTCCTCTCACCCGACGGCACCCGCCTCGCCGCCCTCGACCTCACCGGCCGTCTGACGGTCCGCGACCTCGCCACCGGTACCGAAACCCCCCTGGTCCCGGCCCTCGGCGGCGGCGGCCTGCCCGGCCCGCCCAGCTGGTCCCCCGACGGCCGCCACCTCGCCCTCTGCGACCGCAACCGGCTCAGCCGCCGCTTCCGCGAAGGCCACAACCTCACCCGGATCGTCGACACCGCCACCGGCGCCGCCCGCCTCCACGCCCTGGCCCCGCACACCTCCCTCTCCGACCGCTACGCCTCCGGCCCCGTCTGGTCCCCCGACGGCCGCTTCCTCGCCTGTATCGCCGAATCGGCCCTCTGGCTGCTCCCGGTCACCCCCGACGGCACCCCGGCCGGCCCGGCCCGCCGCCTCACCGACGAGCCCGCCGATCACCCCTCCTGGTCCGGGGATTCGCGCACCCTCCTCTACCAGTCCTGCGCCCGGCTGCGCCTGCTCACCCTCGACCCCGACGGGGCACCGGCCGCCGCCCCCCGCACCGTCCCGGTCTCCCTGACCTACCGCCGGCCCGCCCCCGTCGACACGGTCGTGCACGCCGGACTGCTGTGGGACGCCACCGGCTCAGCGCCCCGCGCCGATGTGGACATCCTCATCAGCGGCGGCCGGATCACCGCCGTGGAACCCCACCGGCGGGGCCGCCGCGCCACCCGCACCGTCGACGCCTCCACCGGCACGGTCCTGCCGGGCCTGTGGGACTCCCACATCCACCCGTACACGGACACCTACGGAGCCCGCCAGGGCGCCCTGCACCTCGCGTACGGCATCACCACCGCGGTCTCCCTCGGCGGCTCCGGCTACGAACAGGCCCGGCTGCGCGAGGACATCCGCTCCGGCCGGCTGGCCGGACCCCGCCTGCTGGCCGGCGGCGAGCTCCTCGACGGCTCCCGCGTCGCCTACAGCATGGGACGCGCCCACCGGACCCGGGAGGGCTTCGCCCGCTCCCTGGCCCGGGCCGTCGCACTGGACTGGGACTTCGTCAAGACGTACGTCCGCGCGCCCTACGCCGACATGGCCGAGGCCGCCCGCTTCGCCCACGACCGGCTGGGCGTCCCGGCCGGCTCCCACCTGTGCAGCCACGGCATCCAGGCGGGCCAGGACCTGACCACCCATCTGGTGGCCACCGAACGCGCCGAGTCCGGCCACGGAGCCACCCCGTCCGGCCACACGTACCAGGACACCGTCGAGGTGTACACGCGCGGCCGGTTCGACCTGGTCGCCACCCCCTTCACGGCCCTGCCGCTGCTCGGCGCCGACCCGGCAGCCGCCGCCGACCCCCGGGTCACGGGCCTGATGCCGCCCTGGGACGTGGCGGCCGTACGGACCGCCGCGGCCCGCCCGCCGACGGCCGAGCAGGAAGCCGCCCTCGAACGTGAGGTCGCCGTCTACCGGCGCGTCCTCGCGGACGGGGGCCGCCTCGCCCTCGGCACCGACGCCCCGCTCACCCCCGTCGGCCTCCACCTCCACCTGTCCCTGCGCGCGCTGCACCGGTACGGGATGACACCGGCCGAGGCCCTCACCACCGTCACCCGCACCCCGGCCCGTGTCTTCGGCGTGGCGGACCGGCTCGGCACGGTCGAGCCAGGCAAGATCGCCGATCTCACCGTCGTCGACGGCGACCCCTTCACCGATTTCGCCGACCTGATCCGGGTACGGGCGGCCCTGCGCGGCGGAACCCTGACGGAACGCCGGGCCCCGGAACGCGCCCGCACCGCGCCCCGTCCACCCGCCGCACCCGAGGACGGCTGGGAAGGGGTCCTGCACCAGATGCTCCGCGACAGCTGCTGCACCGGCCACCCGGACGGGCCCCCGGATCCCGCTGTTCCATACCGGTGAAGCCGGGTACCGGCAGCACCCCGGTACGGGGCGCCGCTGCCCTGCCCTCCCGCGCCCGGGACATCATGGGGCCGAGGCTACGCGCGGACGGAACGGGGCACGCGGAATGAAGGCGACCGAGGTACTGGCCGACGCGTTCGGGCGCATCCGGGAGGCCGTCCACGACGTGGTCGAGAACCTCTCCGAGGAGGAACTCCACGCCCGTACCGGCCCGGAGGCCAATTCGATCGCCTGGCTGGTGTGGCACCTGACCCGGATCCAGGACGACCACATCGCCGACGCCGCCGGCGAGGAGCAGCTGTGGCAGGCCGCGGGCTGGCGGGAGCGCTTCGGCCTGCCCTTCCCCGCAGCCGCGACCGGATACGGACACACCCCGCAGGAGGCCGCCTCGGTCCGCGTGGACTCCGGCGACATCCTGCTGGGCTACCTGGACGCGGTGCACGACCGTACGACGGCCTTCGTCCGCGGGCTCGCCGCCGCCGACCTCGACCGGGTGGTCGACGAGCGCTGGGACCCGCCGGTCACCCTGGGCGTCCGGCTCGTCAGCGTGGTGGCCGACGACCTTCAGCACGCCGGGCAGGCGGCCTTCGTCCGGGGCGTGCTCCGGAGCCGCTGACCCGGCGCACGCCCACGGCCCGCGGCCCGCGGTCAGTCGGAGTCGGTTCCGACCGGCAGCCGGGCGATCACCCCGGCGTCCAGCTCGATGCCGAACTCCTCGTCCAGCACCCGCTGGAGGTCCGTCACCTCGAGCTTCTGCTCGCTGCGGGTGCCGTCCGGCAGGACCTGGATCCAGTTCAGCCCGTCGATCAGCTGGTGCCGGTCGGCACTGAAGTGCTGGGCGAACAGGCGCTTGACGAAGGGGGACCGGGGGTGCGAGCCCACGAAATGGCTGCCGACCACATAGTCGATGGGGTACTGCGGAAGCAGGGTGAACGTGTGCCGGTCGAGCCAGCCGTCCGCCCCGTACTGGTGTAGCCACCACTCGTCGACACCGAGGACCCTCGCCCGCCGCTCCATCCGGAACCGCCAGCCCGCGAAATCCGCCTCGGCCCCGTCGGCGAGCTCGACCGGCCCCAGCGGGCCACCGCCGAATCCGACGTCGCACAGCCAGGTCCGCTCGTCGTCGGACGGCTGCACGGCCAGCAGTGCATGGGTGGCCGGCAGGATCTTCTCGTTCCCGAGGGTGACCCGCCCGATCAGCGCGGTGAACCGGAAGCCCAGCCTCTCCAGAGCCGCCGCGAACAGGGTCACGTGCTCGTAGCAGTAGCCGCCGCGCCGCGACCGTACCAGCTTGTCCTGGACGGACTCCAGGTCCAGGGGGAGCGGGATCCCGAGGACGGCATTCACGTTCTCGAACGGAATCGAGGTCACATGCGCCCGGTGCAGGGCCCGCAGCACCTCCAGCGTCGGTGTCCGCTGCCCGGTGTGTCCCAGCCGGCCGAGGTAGGCGTCGAGGTCCAGCGCATCGCCGTCCCAGTGTCCCCCGTGGTCAGTCTGCATCCTCGTCGTCCTTCACTGTGATGGATCGTCACTTTCCGTCGACCCTAGGCGACCGGGCCCCGGTGCGGGTGTTGGGTTGCTCACGTGCCCGCAGGGCCGGGGCCGTTCAGGCGGCGGTCGAGGTAGCGCTGGAACTGCCACAGCGGACGCTCCAGGTGGGAGAAGCGGCCCCCGGACGGAGCCGGGTCGGTGGCCAGGCCGCGCTGGACACCGCGGACGGCCACCAGGTCCTCGCCCTGGATCAGCTCCAGGGAGCTGCGCGATTCCTCGGCCCAGGCCTCGAAACCGGGCCGTTCACGGGCGGCGGCCGTGGTGAGGACGGTGGCGACGGCATCATGCCGGTCCGGTCCGGTGGGCAGCCAGCGCAGCACCGTCACACTGTCCGGCACCACGGCCATGACCAGGTGCGGGAACACCCCCGCGATGAGCATGCCCGCCTCCCCGGCTGCCCCGGCCGTGCCGGGAATCAGCGCGGCCGGGTCGGGCGGGGACTCCGCCCCCGCGGCGACCGCACCCGCCGCGAACGGGGTGTACATGGTGAACCAGCGGCCGTCGCACGTGTCGATCACGGTGTCCCTGCCCGGCAGAAGCGGCTCCAGGGTGGCGGCATGGGTGCCCATGTGGTGGTAGTTCTCCGAGCCGTTCTCCACCGCCACCTTCCAGTTCGCGGGTACGCCGTTCCAGCGCAGGGTGTACGCGGTCTGCAGCGCGCCGAGCCCGTAGGGCGCGAGGCGCTCGTCGAGCCCCGACAGCTGCGGAGCGAGCGGTTCGGCGTCCGGATCGAGGTTCACCATCAGAAAGCCGTTCCAGACCTCCACCCGGTGGCCGGGCAGCCGGCACGCGGCCCGGTCGAACTCCACCCGGTGCATCAGCGGCGACCCGGCGAGCCGGCCGGCGAACTCGCCGTTCAGGCGGTACGTCCAGGTGTGGTACGGGCAGGTCAGCCGCTTCAGGGTGCCCTGTGCCGGGGTGGTCTCCGGCGGCAGCACGTCCATGAAGCGGTGCCGGCAGACCCGGGACAGGGCATGGGGGGTGCCGTCCTCGTCGCGGGTCAGGACCAGCGGGACTCCGAGGTCGTCGACCCGGAGATACGAGCCGGGACCGGGCAGGTCCTCGGCCCGCCCCACGCAGATCCAGTCGCGCCGGAAGATGCGTTCCTGTTCACGGGCGTGGAACTCGGGCGCGGTGTACGCCCGGGCCGGCAGCGTTTCGCCCCGCTCCAGCGGGAGCCCGGCAAGCCGGTGCAGTTCTCGCAGCAGGTGGTTCAGGTCCGTCATGACGGGTCCGCCTTCCAGATCGCCCCGAGTCCGTTCCGTCCCCTGTCACGACGCTACGGACGGCGGGCGGCGGGGACATCGGGCCCGGGGCGAAGCCGGCACTGCATCCTTCGGCGGACCCGGCTGCCCGGCCTCCGCCTTGCGGACGATCCGGTCACCCGGCGGAGACCAGTGGCGGGTTGAGGCGGGCGAAGCCCTCCTGGCGCTCGTACGGGAAGTACGGGTACGGCGCCGGGCGGTGGCTCGCCGCATCCAGCCGGGCGGTCTGCTCGGCGGTCAGTGACCATCCGACGGCCCCGAGGTTCTGGCGCAGCTGCTCCTCGTTGCGCGCACCGATGATCACGGAGGACACCGTCGGCCGGTGCAGCAGCCAGTTGAGGGCGATCTGGGGGACGGTCCGGCCGGTTTCCGCGGCCACCTCATCGAGCGCGTCGACCACGTCGTAGAGGTACCCGTCCTCCACCGGGGGCCCGTAGTCCGCGGTCTGGTGCAGCCGGCTCCCGGGCGGCAGCGGGCGGCCCCGGCGCACCTTGCCGGTCAGCCGGCCCCACCCCAGGGGGCTCCAGACCAGGGCGCCGACACCCTGGTCGTGCCCGAGCGGCATCAGCTCCCACTCGTAGTCGCGCCCGATGAGGGAGTAGTACACCTGGTGGGCCACATAGCGCGGATAGCCGTGCCGGTCGGCTGCGGAGAGGGATTTCATCAGCTGCCAGCCGGCGAAGTTGGAGACCCCGACATGACGGATCTTGCCGTCCCGTACGAGCCGGTCGAGTGCGGACAGCACCTCTTCGACCGGGGTGGCCGCATCGAAGGCGTGCAGCTGGAAGAGGTCGATGCGGTCGGTGCCGAGCCGGCGCAGGGCGTCCTCGGTCGCGCGGACCAGCCGCGCCCCGGAGGTGCCCGCCGCGTCGGGGCCGTCGCCCATCGGCAGCCCGGCCTTCGTCGACAGCAGCACCCGGTCGCGCCGCCCCCTCACCGCCTCGCCCAGCACGGTCTCCGAGGCTCCGGCGGAGTACACGTCCGCCGTGTCGAACAGGGTGATGCCGGCATCCAGGCTGATGTCCACCAGCCGGCGGGCCTCCTTGGCGCCGGTGTCGCCCCACGCGCCGAAGAGCGGCCCGCTGCCGCCGAAGGTGCCGGCCCCGAAGGAGAGCGCGGGAACCATGAGACCGGACGTACCGAGCTGCCTGTACTCCATGACGAACCTCCACTGTTAATGGAACTTTCGACCCCTTAAGCTGCTCTCACGGTAGCAGTGATCGACGATTAATGGAACAGGAGTCCCGTTATGGTGGCTGGAGAGGCAGAACCGGGGACCGTGCGGCCCGGCGGACGGACGGCGCGGGTCCGGGCGGCGGTCCTGCAGGCGGCCGGAGACCTGCTCGCCGAATCCGGCTTCGGCCGGCTCGACCTCGCCGAGGTCGCCCGCCGCGCCGACGTGGGCAAGACCACCGTCTACCGCCGCTGGGGAACACCCGCCGGCCTGGTCGCCGACCTGCTGGCGGACATGGCCGAACAGTCCCTGCCGCGCACGGAGACGGGCTCCCTCGACGGGGACCTCCGCGCCAATGCCGACCTGGTGTGCCGCACGCTCGCGGACCCCCGCCAGGGTGCGTTGTTCGCGGCGGTGATCGCCGCGGCCACCGCCGACCCCGGAACGGCCGAGGCCCTGCACCGCTTCTACGCGATCCGGGTGGCGGAGTGGGCGCCCTGTGTCCGGCAGGCCGTCGACCGGGGCGAACTCCCGGCCGGCACCGACCCGGAGGAGGTGATCCGCGCGGTGTCCGCCCCCCTCTACTACCGGCTGCTGACCACCGCGGCGCCCCTGGACGAAGCTGCCGCCGCACAGGCGGCGCAGGCGGCGGCGGCAGCCGCCCGGGCCGGCGCCTTCACCCGCGGAACCCCCGAATCCGCCGGAAGTAATTGCTCCATGTGACGATTTGACAACATTGGGTCACCGTCAGGGGCGGGCGGCTCCTCCGCCGGGCAGAACCGGATGGGGGAGACACCCCTGGTGGAGGGAGGGCCCGCGTGCTCACCGACCTACTCGCCCGGATCACCGGCCGGCCGAAAGCCGCAACCGCACCCGTGGCATTCACCGCAGACTTCGGCTCCACCACCCAGTGGGTGGCCGGCCGGTCCTGGGCCTATCCGAACGGAGGCCCCGTCAATCCCAGGGACGACAAACTCGACCACCTGGTGGCCGATCCCGCGTACAGCCGCAGCGGCGTCTTCCGCGCCACCCGCCGTACCGACGGCAACTGGAACACCGGTCTGCTCACCACCGAGGGCAGCGAAGAGGAATTCCTGATGCAGGCCGGCGACCTGCTGGAGACCCGGGTGCGGCTGCCCGAGCAGACCGGCGCCTGGCCCGCCATCTGGACCTGGCGCGACGGCGATCAGGAGATCGACGTCTTCGAGTACCACCCGGACAACCCCGACCTGCTGGAACTCTCCAACCACGTCCACGGCGGCTCCCACCTCTCCTACCGCAACGCCGCCATCGTCCGCCCGGGCGCCTGGGTGGACCTGGCGGTGGAATGCGGCGCCCGGTCGGTGGTGTGGTGGGTGAACGGCACCAAGGTCTACGCGGACCGGCGCGGGGTCGGCCGGCGCTGGCGGGCCGCCCTCATCGTCAACCTGTCGGTCTGCGCGGGCCGCTACCACCCGCCGCCGCCCCCGGAGATCACGGAGATGTCCTACGAGGTGGCCTACCTGAGGGTGCGCCGGCCCTGACACTGGCCGCATGAGCCTACGAGACGTACCCGGAACCGAGTTGACCGTCCTGCAGGACCAGCAGCAGGACCAGCGGACCGCCGTCGCCGTCCGGCGTGCGGACGACTCCGATGCGGCCGGCATGGCCGAGGTGTGGCTGCGTTCCTTCGCCGCCGCCCTGCCGACCGTACGAAGGGCCCACGGCGACGATGCGGTCCGGGACTGGTTCTCCTTCGTGGTGGTGCCGCAGTACGACTGCTGGGTGGCCGTCGCCGGGGGTGCGGTGATCGGGCTGCTGGTCCTCGACGGCGAGGAGCTCGAGCAGCTCTACCTCGACCCCGCCTGGCGCGGCCGGGGAGTGGGCGACCGCCTCGTCGGCCTGGCCAAGCAGCAGCGCCCCGACGGGCTGGCGTTGTGGACGTTCCAGGTCAACGGACCGGCGCTGCGGTTCTACGAGCGGCACGGGTTCACGGCGGTGGAACGCACCGACGGGCGGCGCAACGAGGAAGGCGAGCCGGACGTCCGCTATGTGTGGCGGCCCTGAACCGGCCCGCCGGCCGGCGCGGTCCCGTCGGTCCGGGCCCTCCCGGTGGGGAGGCCGGGAGGGAGTGCGGATACGGCGGACCCCGCCCGGACGGGGGTGCTCGGGCGGGGTCGTGGGCTCTTCCGCGGGGGTCGGAAAGGCCCGCCGTGCGCGCACAGCATTGCACTATTTTCAGCCAGGCAACAAGCGTCTGGCTGGAATCGGTTGGCTGTGCGCCCGGGGGCCGACAACCGGCGCGGCGCACCCGGTGAGCAGGCCCGGGGCTCTACTGTCGGCGCATGGCAGACACGTTCGACCACGATCCCCAGGTATGGACCGCAGCCAGGCTCCGTGCCGCCCTCGCCGACCTGCCGGACGAGACGCCGATCCACATCGGCGTCGCGGACGGACCCGGCGACTTCGAGGGCTACGGCGAGTACGTCCTGGTGGACGCCGAGCCCATCGAAACGGACCTCGACCACGAGCCCGGCCACCCCGACGACCCCGGCCCCCACATCGAGTTCACCCTGTTCGCCGACGTCAAGGCCGGCGTGTACCACCTCGACACGGACTGACCGCCCCGTCGGGACCGGCCACGATCCCGCGGACACGCTGCGCATCTGATTGGCTACCGCCACGGGTGCGACAGGCGTGCCCGATGAGGCAAGGGACCGGCGATGAGCACAGCGCAGGACAAGCAGACCAACCCGGCCGCCCGGCTGGGCTTCCAGCCCGGCCAGGTCGTCCAGGAACTCGGCTACGACGAGGACACCGACCACACGCTGCGGACCGAGATCGAGATCCTGACCGGTCAGGATCTGGTCGACGAGGAATTCGACGATGTGGTCGACGCCGTGATCGTCTGGTTCCGCGCGGAGGACGGCGACCTCGCCGACATCCTGGTCGACGCCACGACCCTGACCGAAGCGGGCGCGCTGATCTGGCTCTTCACGCCGAAGAACGGACGGGACGGGTATGCCGAACCCTCGGACGTCCAGGAGGCCGCCGTGACCGCCGGACTCCAGCCGGTCGGCTCCGCCGGGGTCGGCCCCGACTGGAACGGCATCCGGCTGGCCGCCCCGAAGGCCAGGAAGTAGCGGAACCCCGCGACGCCCTGCCGGGCGGGCCGGCGGCCGGTGTTCACCTTCCGTCGCGGTGGGTTTCGTCGACCACCGGCAGGGCCGCGGCCGTACGGCGACGCTTGGCGACGCTGGAATAGACGGCGAGCCCGATGGCTCCGCACACCATCATGATGACGCCGACGACGTCCAGGTTCACGCCGTCCATCGTCCAGTCGCTCGCGAACGTGAGGACCGCGCCCACCACGATGAGCGCGATGCAACCGCCAATGCCTCCCATGGAATTCGCCTCCGAAGTCGGGATGGTCGTCCATGGGCGCGGCTACCCGCCGACGCCCCGGGGAAACGGTCCCGGGGGAACGGTCCCCGGGAATCGGCGGGCGCCCCGGCCCGCGTCGGCGGGCGTCATCCGGTTGGGCTCGCCGCGGCATGGGCTGCGGCGATCCGCGGACGGCGCTCCGTACGATGGCGCCCGGCCGCGTGTTCACCCAACGGTGGAAGGAACCGTCAGATGACCGTCGAGGAAAGCGCCCACCAGGTCAGCGTCCATCTCTCGGACTGCGAGCACGAGACCGCCGACACCGTCCTCGACGTCCTGCGCGCCGCATTCTCCGAAGTCCTTGCCCCCGAGCGGGCCGGACAGGGAGCGGGTGGCACGGGCGCGGTCCAGGCCACCGTGTGGTCGATGGCCGTGGACGCCCGCTCCCGCAGGGACCACGGCACCGAGCCGGCCGCCCACCTGGGCTCCCCGGTGACGGCGGAGCTCTACGGCTCCGCCGACCCCATCCGCCTGGTCCGCCAGGAGCTTCAGAAGGCCTTCGTCGTGGAGCACCTCGGCACCGTCCCCGGCGAACACGAGATGGAATCCCGGCTCCGCCTCACCAACCGCGAAGCCCCCGCGCACTGAGCGGCCGGACGGGGCGCCCGGACGGGGCGGGCCGTACGCTCAGCCGGCCAGCGGCACGGCGACGTCGCAGGCCGGATCGGCCGGGGCGAGCCCGGACCACTCCGCGAAGTACACCTCGCGGGGAGCCGCCGACGCCGTGCGGGCCTCGCCCTCCACCCACGTGTAGACCGCGTCGTAGGCGGAGAGGATCTGCGGGTAGGCCACCTGAGCCTTCGTCACCCGGGTGTAGGCCTCCGCATGGGCCGGCTCGATCCGGCTGGCCACCGGGAACTCGGCCGCGCGCGCCGGGTCCACCGGGACGCAGATCTCCACCGGGCCGTCACCGTCCTCGGTCACCTCTCCGTGGTAGACGACGAACGGGTGGCCGAAGAAGCCCCCGTGCGCCTCGGCCACCGCGGCCAGCCGGCCGAGGGCCGCGTGGATCCAGTCGGGGAGCTCCTCCGGGGTGATGTGCCGCTGCTCCGTGAGGACCAGCTGCTCCGGCACCTCGCGCTGCTGAATCTCGTACATGTCCAGGTTCCCTTCGTCTCCGAGCAGATGGTTGCGGAGGTGCGCTGCCAGCTCGCGCTGGGCCGCCAGGCGGCGCTCGACGCCGTCCCAGTACGCGGCCACCAGCCGGGCCGCCTCCGGGGCCGGGGCGGACAGGACCGCCCCGACCTCGGCCAGTGGCATGTCCAGCCCGCGCAGCCGCACGATCAGCCGGGCTGCGTCGAGCCGGCTCTCCCGGTAGTACCGGTAGCCGGTGCCGGGATCGACATGGTCGGGCGGCAACAGGCCCTGGCGGTCGTACAGCCTCAGGGCCTTCTGGGACAGGCGCGCCCGACGGGCGAACGCGCCGATGCTGAGCAGTGCGTCTTCCTCCATGCCCGCTACGCTCCCGTCTTCCCCAGGGGCAAGGTCAACCGCCCGGCTCCTGTCGGGGCCGGGCGGTGGGTGGTGGCGCGCAGGCGGCTCGGGGAGGGAATCAGGTGTGGAGCCGGCTGTTGGGGCCGTCCAGGTCCAGGACGCTGTCGTCGTTGAACCAGTGGTCGTCGGCGGCGAGGTAGCGGAAGGAATGCGTGCTCGAGCTCGGCAGCTCGACCGTCACCGCACGCATACCGTCCTTGCGCGGGCGCAGGGTGTGGGTGCCGGGCTGCCAGCCGTTGAAGTCGCCCACGACGCTCACGGGTCCGGGCGGCGTGTCGGCGGGCAGCACGAAGGTGACTTCGGTGCGGTTCTTGCGCAGCTTGCGCTCCAGCATGGCGGGCTCCTAGAAGGCTGGACGGGGAGTGGCCGGAAGCCATCCTCGGCCCGGCCGGACCGCCGCGCACTCCGGCAGATCCGTCCGGCGCGGGAACACCACCCACCTGCCACGCGCCGTACTCAAGATGGTGCAGTCCCGCTCGCTGCGGAGCCGTCCGCCCCGGCCGCCTTCGCCGTGAGCAGGCGGGCGCGGAACAGGTGCAGCACCTGGTCCAGCGCCGCCCGGGTGGGTTCTCCCGGGGCGTCGATCAGATGCTCGGTCAGCACGGAGTGCGGGGGGAGTACGCCCTCGGGGTTCGCCGAACCGTCGTCCAGCTCGACGGCGACGAAGGCGTCGCCCAGCTCGCGCCGCAGGAACGCGAACCGGTCACCGGGCACGAGCCGGTCGCCCTTGAACCGCAGCCCCATGACCTGGAGGCCCTCCCGCTCACAGCGCCCCCGTACGACGTCCAGTTCCGCGGCACCGATGTCGATCGTCCGGGACCGGCCCGCCAGGCCCGGCACGCCCGCGAGCGGCAGCGAGGGCTGGGACAGCACCGGGGCCACGATCCGCGGGTCGGTGGCCATGGCCAGGGCGAAGCCGCCGGTCAGGCACATCCCGACGGCCCCGACCCCCGGGCCGCCGCACCGCTCGTGCTCGTGGGCGGCCAGGGCGCGCAGCCAGGTCACGACCCGGGAACTCCGGCCCGTGGCCAGCAGGGTGAACTCCCGACTCACGCACACCTTCAGCACCGACGAAGCCACATACCGGCCGGCGCTCAGCGCGCCGTGCGCCGCGGGGCGGGGATCGCGGCCCGGCTCGCCGAACAGCACCGGGAGGACAGCCGTACAGCCGATCGCTGCCACACGGTCCGCGAACTCCAGCACCTTCGGCGTGATCCCCGGGATCTCGGCCATCACGATCACGGCCGGCCCGGTGCCGCGCCGGAGGATCCGGCGCTCGACGCCCCCGTGCGTGAACCTGCTCTGCTCGTAGCCGGCCAGGTCGTGGTCCGCCATGACTCTCCTCCACCGCTCCACCCGCAGGATCCGCCGTGCA
The DNA here is from genome assembly GCF_008642295.1 of Streptomyces venezuelae. Lineage (GTDB taxonomy): Bacteria > Actinomycetota > Actinomycetes > Streptomycetales > Streptomycetaceae > Streptomyces > Streptomyces venezuelae_C. The sequence goes on from NZ_CP029190.1 coordinate 7,069,303, forward strand.
CGTACCGTAGTACGGCGTCGGCGGGATGCATGACGAATGTCATGACAATCAATGACAGTTCTACTCCTGGGGTTTGACGATCAGTCGGGTGCTGAGGCGAAAGGATCGAGGGGTCCGAAGCCATCCGGCACCCGATCGGCCACAGCCACAGGAGTAACCCGTGCAGCTCGTGCAGTCAGTGCAGTCAGTGCAGCGTACGCACGCCACCACCCGCAACGACGGCCGGAAGCACCGGGCCCGCAGGCCGGCCCCGGCCGCCGCCGTGCTCGCACTCGCCTTGCTGGCCGCCACCGCCCCCGCGGCCACGGCCGCCGACGGCGGCAGGATCGACCGGCTCGACCGGCAGGCGCTTGCGGCCGAGCTCCGCGCCGTACACGAGGCCGGTGTGTACGGCGCCTACTCCGCCGTGCGCGACGGCCACGCCCGGTGGAAGGGCGCAGCAGGCCTCGCCGACCTCGACACGCGCCGGCCCACCAGCCCCGACCTGCGGCACCGCGTCGGCAGCGTCACCAAGTCCTTCACCGCCGTCGCCGTCCTCCAGCAGGTGGCCAACGGCCGTATCCGTCTCGACCAGCCGATCGGGGACCACCTGCCCGGGCTGGTACCCGGCGAGCGCGGTCGCAAGGTCACCGTCCGGATGCTGCTCAACCACACCAGCGGCATCGCCGACTATGTGGCGGAGGCCTTCCCCTCCCTCAAGCAGGCCGACCCGAGCAGCCTGGACGAGCACCGCCACCGCACCATCGCCCCCACCGAGCTCATACGGCTCGGTGTCGGCCTCCCGCAGACCTTCGAGCCCGGCACCGACTGGGGGTACTCCAACACCAACTACATCCTGCTCGGCGAACTCCTGCGCAAGGTCACCGGCCAGGACCCGGAACGGGTCATCACCCGGGACGTGATCCGCAAGGCCGGGCTGCGCGACACCTGGTTCCCCGGCACGCAGCCGGCCGTCAGGGGCCCTCATGCGCGGATGTACGAGAACCTGCACGGCCTGATCGACCCGCCGCGCGACTACAGCACCTACAACATGACCTGGGCCGGCACCGCCGGTGCGCTGATCTCCACCCAGCAGGACCTCAACACCTTCTACCGCCGCCTGCTGGCGGGCGAGCTGCTGCCCGCCGCCCAGCTGCGCGAGATGCGCACGACCTGGCCGGTCAAGGCCCCGGACGGCAGTGTGGGCATGCGCTACGGCCTCGGCATCTACTCCATGGACACGTCCTGTGGCCCGGTGTGGGGCCATGACGGAGGCGTCTTCGGAGCCGGCACCTGGGCGTTGTCCACTCCCGAAGGGAAACGGCAGTTCGCCGTGGGCTGGAACCTGACCAAGTACCAGCGCCTCGACGAGGCCGGCCAACCGATCCCGCACGCTGCCGACGAGGCCATGGGCCGGCTGATGGAACGCGCCCTGTGCGGGACCGCTCCGGCCGCCGGCGGAACGTCGAAGGCGGCGCCCAAGGCGGCGCCCAAGCCGGTGCCCAAGCCCGCGCCCAAGTCTGCTCCGCTCCAGCGGATTCCGCTCAACCGCTGACGCGGCCTCACCGCCCGGGACACCGAAGAGCCCCCGGCCCCCGGGAATGAGCAATCCCGGGGGCCGAGTGCCATGGCCTTCGCTGACCGCCCGGTTCAACGACCGACCGGCCGCGGGGTTATGCCCGGCGCCGACCCGAGCCGGTGGAAACGGAAATCCATTACCGCTGGCCGGAAACATCCCTTGCCGAGGGGCGATGCGCGCGGGATACCACCTCCATGACGGATTCTTCGCACCCGAGCCGCCGAAGCGTCCTCGCCGGCCTCGGCAGCATTCCCCTGATCACGGCCACCCCCCGCTACCGGCCCGCCGCAGCCCCCGGCGGCAGCACCCTGCTCCGCGGTGCCGAACTGATCCTCACCATGGACCCCGTCCTCGGGGAGGGGACGCTGGGCGCCCTTCCCCGCGCCGACCTGCTGATCCGGGACGGCAGGATCGAGTCCGTGGGCCCGCGCCTGACGGCCCCGCCCGGCACCCGCGTGGTGGACGTCAGCGGCCGTGCGGTCCTGCCCGGATTCGTGGACGTCCACAACCACCTCTGGCAGTCCAGCATCCGCGGCGGCTGCACCGCACACGACCTGTACGGATGGCTGCGCACCTGCAACGGCCCCACCCTCGGACGCATCGACCCGGCGGACATGTACCGCTTCGTCCGCCTCGCCGCCCTGGACGTCCTCCAGACCGGGGTGACCACCGTCGTCGACTGGGTCCACCCCGTCCCGTACGACACCGGCGAGCGCTACATCCGCGCCCTGGACGACTCCGGGCTCCGGTTCGTCTACGCGATGTCGCAGGACATCGCGGACGCGGATCTCGTCACCCGCGTCAAGAAGGAACTCCTGGACCCGCTGCCGCTCGCCTCGGCCCAGGTGGCCGTCCATGCCCGGATGCCCGACCTCGGCCTGCTGCGCCACTTCCACGGGCTGGCCCGCGAGCTGGGCGTGATGCTCAACTCGCACGTCCTGGAGCACCGGGCCGACCGCGCGGACGACCCGGTCGGCGCGCTGCGCCTGGCCGGCGCCTTCGGTCCGGACCTGCTGATGAACCATGCCGTCCACCTCACCGACGAGGAGGTCTCCCTGGCCGCCGAACACGACGTACGGGTGGCCCACTGCCCCCTGAGCAACATGCGGCTGGCCTCGGGCATCATGCGGCTGCCCGCCCTGTACGCCCGCGGTGTGAAGACCGGACTCGGCCAGGACGGCGGCGCCAACGACACCTCCGACATGTTCGCCCTGATGAAGGCCGCGGTCGGCCTCCAGCGGGCGCTGCACCAGAACGCGGAGGTCCACCCCACCCTTGCGGCCGTCCTGCGGATGGCGACCCTCGGGGGCGCCGAGTGCATCGGCATGGCCGACCGCGTGGGCTCACTGACCCCCGGCAAACGCGCCGACGTGATCGTCCTCGATCCGGCGGCGCTCAATTTCGCGCCCCGCCGGGACTGGATCGCGCAGATCGTCCTGAACGGCCGGCCGTCCAATGTCAGCCATGTCTTCGTGGACGGCAGGATGCGCAAGGCCGGCGGCGAGCTCGTCGGCGTCGACACGCACACCGTGCTGCGCGAGGCGGAGCAGGCCGCCGCCCGTCTTCCCGACATGCCGTGACGGATTCCCGCCGTCCGGGGACACGGTTGTGTCGGGTGGAGCAGGCGGAGCTGCCCGGGAGCGGCGGTGGTGGTCGGATCGCTCCATGAAGGATCCGTTCGCCTGCGAAGAGCAGGCCCTGCTCGCACCGTCCGCCCCCGCCGACCGGGCGGCTGCCCGCCGGACGGTCGCCGCCCGCGCCGTCGACCGGGCGGAGCTGCTGCTGCTCATCGACATGCTGGGCCTGCACCCCGAACACGACCGCCCCGATGAACCGGGCCGCTGAAGCCCCCCTGCGTGCGGGTGCCTTTCCCGCCCGCAGGGCAACAGCGGCAGGTTTCGGACGGCATTGCGGTGTATGCAGGAGGGATGGACATCCGTCGGATGCGTGTGAGCCATCAGCGGCCGGGGGATTTCGGTCACGCGCTGCTGGTGGTCCCGCTCGCCTTGATCGCCTTCGTCACCGTGGTCGACATCCTGGCCCCGCCGGAGGTCCATCTCGGCCCGTTCCTGGTGGCCGCCCCCGCCCTGACCGCGTCGTTCGCCGGCCCGCGGGCCACCGGAATCGTCGGCGCGATCGCGGTCCTGGCCCAGGTCGTGGTCGCGATGGTGCGCACCAGCCTCACCGACCTGAACCACACCTTTCAGATCACCGCGCTCATTCTGATCTCCGTGATCGTCACCTTCTTCGCCCATCTCCGGGAAGTCCACGAGAGGGAACTGCTGCAGTTGCGCACGGTCGCGGAGACCGCGCAGCAGGTGGTCCTGCGCCCGCTCCCGGAACGGCTCGGCCCGTTGCGGATCGCCTCCCTGTACCTGGCCGCCGAGGCGGAGGCGCAGATCGGCGGTGACCTGTACGCCGCCACCCGGACAGCCCGCGGGACCCGGCTGATCATCGGTGACGTACGGGGCAAGGGTCTGGACGCGGTCGGCGATGCCGCCCTCGTCCTCGGCGCCTTCCGCGCGGCCGGCCACCAGGAGGGCGATCTGCCGGGGCTGGTGGCCTATCTGGAGCGCGCGGCCACACCGGACTGGGACCATGCCGACGTCCTGAGCAGCGGTACGGCGGCCCCGGGCGAGAGCTTCGTGACCGCCGCCGTGCTCGACGTCCCCGACGACGAGCCGTCGCTGCGGCTGGTCAGCTGCGGCCACCCGCCGCCGTTGCTGCTGCGGGACCGCCGGGTCCTGACCCTGGACGTGGCCCACCCGGCGCCGCCCCTGGGCCTGGCCGGCCTGGTGGAGTCCCGGGTCACCGCCGAGGAGTTCGCCTTCGAGCCCGGTGACCTCGTACTGCTGTGCACCGATGGAGTACTCGAGGCACGGGACGAGGCCGGCCGGTTCTACCCGCTCGTGGAACGCCTCGCCGGCTTCCCCTGCACGGGCCCGCAGGACCTGCTCGACCGGCTCCGCAGCGATCTGCTCGCCCATGCGGTGGGCGGGTTCCTCGGGGACGACGCCGCCATGGTCGCGATCCAGCGGCTAACGTGAGCCCTGTCCGAGGACCGGCTCCGAGCGATGTGGAGACATCGTCATGGCCCTGTCGATCGCAGAGCGCGAGGCCTTCCTCGCCGAACCCCACATCGGATCCCTGGCCGTCGCCCGCCCGGACGCGGACCGGGCCCCGCTGGTCGTGCCGATCTGGTACGTCTACCAGCCCGGCGGCGACCTGTGGGTGGTGACCGCTGTGGACTCCGTCAAGGCGCGGTTGCTGGCCGGGGCCGGCCGCTTCTCCCTTTTGGCCGAACGCGTCACTCCGACGATCCGCTACGTTTCCGTCGAGGGCGCGATCGTGTCCACCGCGCCCACCACCAAGGACGAGATGCGGACCGTCGCCGCCCGCTATCTGCCCCCGGCGGCCCTGGAGGCCTACCTGGAGCTCTCGGCCCGTGAATACGGCCCCCAGCAGACCGTCCGGATGCGCCCGGAGCACTGGCTCTCCGCCGACTTGGGCAGCATCTGAACCCGGTCAGCCGATGAGGTGCCCGACCGTGGGGGCCACCGGGCCGAAGAGGTCGGCGATGGCGGTCAGGCTCCCGGTCTGGAGGGTGGCCGCCGGTACGGTGCTGCCGTCGGGGGCGGTCAGGGAGCGGGTCGCGGTCGCCTCGGCGACGACGGTGGGCCGGTAGCCCAGGTTGAAGGCCCCTTGGGCGGTGAAGGTGATGCACATGTGGGTCATAAACCCGGCCAGCACCAGCTCGGGTCCGGCGTCCAGGCTGCGCAGGGTCTTCTCCAGGTCGGTGGCGTGGAAGGCGTTGGGGAACCGCTTGACCACGACCGGCTCGCCGTCGGCCGGCGCCACCTCGGGGCTGATGGCCCCGATCTCCGCGCGGATGTCGTACGGAGTGCCCTCGCCGCCGTCGTTGACCACGTGGACGACCGGGGTGCCGGCCGAGCGGGCAGCGGCGAGCAGCCGGGCCCCGGCGGCCAGGGCGGGCTCGGCGCCTTCGAGGGCCATCACGCCGCTGCGGTAGGTGTTCTGGAAATCGATCATGATCAGGGTGGTGTCGGCGAGGCGGGGCAGCGTGTTGTCGAGGCCGCTGAGGGCGCGCAGGGTGAGGGAGGCGGTCATGGAAAGGTCGTTCCTTCCGACTGGGGTTCAGCTGGGGTTCAGCTGGTGCAGGAAGTGGTGCGGAAGCGGCGGCGGTAGGAGGCCGGCGTGGTGTTGATCTGCTTCCGGAAAGCGCGGTGCAGTGTTTCGACCGAACCGAGCCCGGTGGCCGCCGCGATCTGCTCCAGTGACCGGTCGGTGGTCTCCAGAAGCCGGCGGGCCGCTTCGACCCGGGCGGCCTCCACATAGGCGGCCGGACTGCTGCCGGTCTCCTGCCGGAAGACCCGGGCGAAATGGCGTTCGCTCAGGCACAGGTGACCGGCCAGCACCGGCGCGGACAGATCCTCGTCGAGGTGCTCGGTGATGAAGGTGCGCAGCTCGTCGATGTCCCTGCGGGCCGGTGCGGGCCGGCTCAGCGGGACGCTGAACTGGCTCTGGCCGCCCTGCCGCCGGAGATAGACCACCAGCTGCCGGGCCACGCTCAGCGCCAGTTCCTCGCCGTGGTCCTCGGCCACCAGGGCCAGCGCCAGGTCCAGGCAGGTGCTGATGCCCGCGCCGGTCCACACCCGTCCGGACCGCACGAAGATCGGATCGGCGTCCACCCGCACCCGGGGGTGCTCGGCGGCGAGTTGTGCCGCGGTCGACCAGTGGGTGGTCGCCCGGCGCCCGTCGAGCAGCCCGGCCGCCGCGAGCAGGTGCGCGCCCACGCACACGGATGCGATCCGCCGGGCGTGGGGGGCGGTGTTCCGTACCCACTCCACCACGGCTTCGTCGACCCGGGCCACCGGGCCGTCCGGGTGCAGGTCCACCGCGCCGGGCACCAGCAGGGTGTCCACTGCGGCGCCCACGTCGGCGAAGGCCAGGTCGGCCAGCAGCCGTACGCCGGCGGAGGTGACGACCGGTCCGGCATCGGGGCCGGCCAGCCGGACCTCGTACCCGGACCGGCCCCCGGTCTCCCGGTTGGCCAGGGCGAACACCTCGGCCGGGCCGGTGACATCGAGCAGGTCGACATCCGGGAAGACCGCGATGACGACTCGGTGGGGAGTGGGCATGCACCCATCGTCACCGCAGCCCCTGACGACTGCAATGACGGCAATCTGTCACATCCGGCCATGCTCGTCAGAGGCGGACCCGCCATTCGACCGTGGTGCCCAGGGTGCGGGCGATCTCCGGGTCCCGCACCGACGGGGTGCGGTCCTCGACCCGTACCGACAGCCGGTGCGTCCGCAAGTCGATGAGAGACAGGCCCAGTTCGGCCACCCGCACCCGGGTCCGGCCCGCGAAGGGCCGCAGCTCCCGGCCGTCCAGGTACCAGCGTACGGAGAACCGCTGCGCGGCCGGCGCCGGCAGCCGGGGCAGGGCGACCGCCGCCGCCTGGTGGCCGCGCAGCGTGCGTCCGGTGGGGGTGAGGGCGGTGGCCGGCCGTGCGTGGCGGTAGAAGCCGGCGATCATCGCCTCGACCCCGGGCAGGTTGAACGGCCGCTCCAGCACGCGCATCAGCGAGTTCTCGGTGGGTCGGTTCAGCCCGGTCACAAAGTAGCCGCCGCCTTCGTACGCACCGACCGTGCCTCCGTCCGGGGAGATTTCGCCCAGCCAGCGATGCCACTTCTCGCGGCGCTCGGCCATCGTGGCGGCGTCCTGTACGGACACGTTCGGCTCGGCCGGTTCGCGACCGGTGTACCGCTCGTAGTCCGGCAGACCGGGGTAGAAGTATTCGTCCGCCAGCCGGCCCAGCGAGTGGCCGGTTTCGTGGACGGCGACCTGCCCGGACTTCGGGTTGCGCGCCGAGGCCGTCGCGATGCCGTCGTAACCGAGGCTCTGGCTGGCCTCGTTGTAGCCGGCCCCGCCGTACTTGGCGCTGTTCGCCAGGACCAGTACCAGATCGGCGTCGGGCACCCGGGCCACGTACCCGTCGACCTTCTCCTGGTCGACGCAGAGCAGCCGCTCGATGTCCCCGCACCAGAAGTACGAGCCCAGCGCGGTGTCCCGCACGGTGTCCCGGGCCGGGTCGCCGGTCACCCCGGACTCGCGGGAGACCGCATCGACCGTCCACACGTTGAACAGCCCCTGGTACGTCGTGTAGGGCTCGACGGCCGCCAGCTCCGCCCACTTCGCCTGCGCGTCGGCACGGAACCGCGCCAGCTCCTCCGCCGTATAGCCGTCCCCGACCACGACCACGTCGAGCCGGTCGGCGGAGGGACCGTTGTCGATCATCTTGGCGACCGTGCCGTCCGCCTCCCGGGCCGGGGCGGACAGGCGTCCGGTGGGCACGCCCCGGCCCGCGGCGGGCACCAGGGCGTGCCCCGATCCGGCGGCCGTGCCGTTCTCGGGGCCGGGTATCTCCACCTCCACCAAGGCGTGCGGCCCCGGTTCGGCCCGAGGAGCCGGCGGCGGTCCGGCCGAGGCGGTACCGGGCCCGGCGGCGAGTGCGGCAAGTGTGACGAGTGCGGCGACGGTGGCCGCGGCCACCCTCGCCGACGACGGCAGGGCATGGCGGCGACGCTGGGTCGTACGCATGGGATCCTCCCCGGACACGAAGTTAATCAGCGAGTTAAGCGAACTGAACCAGCCGCTTAAACTAGGGCGGGGCCGGGGGGCCGCGCAATGATCGCGCGCCTTCGAATGCTGATGAATACTGGTGAATGTCGGGGGAGTTGAACGAACAGGGGGTTCCCGGTGGACCAACCGGCCGAGATCGGCCGACGGGTGCAGCAGCTGCGCACCCGCGGCGGTATGACCCAGCGGCAGCTCGCCGAGCCCGCCTACAGCGCGGCCTACATCTCCACCCTGGAGTCCGGCCGCGTCCGTCCCTCCGAAACGGCGCTGCGCTTCCTCGCCACCCGCCTCGGCACCACCTACGAGGAACTCGCCACCGGCCGCCCCGCCCACCTGGCCACCGAACTCAGGCTCGCCCTGACCGACGCGCAGCGGACACTGGCCACCGGCGCGGCCGACGAGGCGGCCGGCCACTACCGGAGCCTGCTCGCCGAGGCGGAACGCCTGGAACTGCCCGCAGAACAGGCCGAGGCGCAGCTGGGCCTCGGCGACTGCGCCCTGGAATCCGGTGAACTTCCCGCGGCACGCGGTCACTTCGCCGCGGCCGAGGCGCTGCTGTCCGGCGAACCACTGCCGCGCCGGGCCCGCGCCATCCGCGGCCGGGCCGTCGCCCACCTCCTCGCGGGGGAGCTCCGGTACGCCTGCTACCTGCTCGAATCGACCATCGAGGAGCTGGAAGCCCGCGGCCTGGCCGACCCCGAGGCGCTGGTGATGCTGTACGCGGCCGTCATCAGCCCGTACATCGACATGGGTGCGCACGCCCGCGCGGCCCATGCCGCCGAAACGGCCCTCGCCCTGGCCCCGCAGGTCGGCGATCCCGCCCTGGTGGCCGGGATGCACCGGCAGGTGGCCCGGACCTTCCTCGCCGAGGGGCGCACCGCCGACGCCGACGCCTCGCTCGCCAAGGCCCAGTCGATGTACCGGCAGCTCCGGCTGGCCACCGACCTCGCGCACTGTCACTGGATGCGCGGCTACGTCAAGGCCCAGAGCGGAGAACTCACCGCTGCCGAGGAGGAGTTGCGTACGGCCCGGAGTATTCTCGCCGCCCGGCGGGCCGCCCTCTACACCGCACAGGTGGAGGTCGAGCTGGCCGATGTCCTGCGCCGCCTCGGCCGGCACGGGGAGGCCGCCGAGCTCCTGTCCGGCGTACTGGACCTGGACGACCACCACGGCGCCGTGCACGCCGGCGGGGCCCACCGGCTCCTCGGCCTCATGGCCGAGGAGCGCGGTGACACCGAAGCGGCCGAGGAGCACTACGTACGTGCCCTGGCCCTGCTGGAACGCAGCGGGGCCACCGGTGACCTCGCCGACCTGTGCCGGCTCCTGGGTGATCTGCTGCGCCGTGCGGGCCGGACCGAGGCCGCCCTCGACGCGTACCGCACCGGCCTGGGCCACCGGGCCGCCATCGGCACCACCACCCTGGGCCCGGCTCCGCCCGGCCCCTGCTGAGCGCTGCGGCGGTGGCGGTGGCAGTGGTTACGGCCGGGCCAGGATGTCGGCCATCCGGTGCGCGTAGATCACCCGCCCGCAGGGGGAGCCGGTGTCCGTGCAGGTCGCGTCCGCGGTGTCCATCCGGTGCTCGGACAGGGACCAGAGGTACTGTGTGCCGCCGCCCGGCCGGCTCTGCCCGTGCTCGACGTACAGGTCCTCGGGGCCGACGGCATTGGTGATGTTGCCGCCGAGGTCCACCAGCCGGGCCCCGGAGACCTGGGCGCGCCGCAGGCTGCCGCTGTTGTTGAGGTAGCTGCGGTTGAAGTAGTACACACCGTTGTAGCGGGCCGCGCCCTGGGTGAGGTCACGGGGCAGGTGGAACGCGCTCGTTGCGGCGACCGTGCCGTTCACCGTCTTGAGCAGTCCGGTGGTGTCGTCGATCGGCAGCGCACCGACCCGCCCCTTCTCGGGGTGGTTCTCGTCGGAGTTGCAGTACTCGCCCATGATCAGCGCCGGTGCCGCGGGGTCGCTGCGGTCGACCGATATGTACGAGGCCTTCGGCGCGCCGGTCGCCACACAGGTCCCGTCGGAGGTGTTGCCCTGGGCGCCGGCGAACGTGTAGGAGGCCACCTGCGGCATCACATAGCGGTAGGTGTGGCTGTAGTAGACGTTGTTCTGCCGGCCGATCTTCGTCTCGTCCCGGACGTTGCTCTTCAGTCCGTCGAGGGTGGTGTCGTCCGCCGAGGCGTCCTGGTCGGGGTTGAGGTCCAGGACCGCACGCATGTCGAAGACCCGCAGGCCCTTCAGGGTGTCCGCGACGTAGAGGTGGTTCTTGTACCAGGCGATGCCTCCGGCGTGGACGTCGACGGCCCGGTAGGAGATGTGCCGGTAGGAGTTGTAGTACGGCTCGACCAGCAGGACATGGCGGTACCGGCGGCCCTCGGGGTCGCCGGGTACCGCGGTCTCCGGGTCGAGGAACGACAGCCGGACTCCCTTGTCGTGGCAGGTGGCGGGGTCCGACTCGCACAGGGCCTGGCCCGCCTTGTCGTACCAGGCGGTGACCAACGGCTTGCGGGTGCCCCAGAGTTCGTCGGCCTGGGCGTCCGAAACACCGGTGATGCCCTGGGGTATCCATTCCCGGGTGTCGGAGTCGCCGCCGTCCCAGCAGAACTTCCGCGCCGGGGCGAGGACCGTGCCGCTGTCGCCCGTACCGAAGGGGTCGGCGGTGCAGGAAGTGCCCGTCTTCGCAACCCGGTTGCCCTGGTCGAGAAGGGCCTGGACGCCCTGCGTGGGGAGGGCCGCCTTCAGGGCGGCCACCTGGCCGTTCAGATCAGGCCCGGGCTTGAGGTTGAAGGAGGAGGCGACGGCCGGGTCGCCCGGGGCGGCCTGCGCGGGGGAGCCGGCCACCGGAACGGCGAGGACCGCCGCGGCCAGCACGGCGGCCCAACTGGCAGGCCGGAAAACGGGAATACGGGTGGACCAAGTCATTCCGTGATCATTCCAACCCGGAGGTTCCCGCGTCCAGCGACAGTGGTCCGGGACCGGTGCTCCTCGCGCCATGTCAAGAAACCTTGACACCATGTCAAGCCTTGCTTACTTTCAAGGTGTCAAAGGTTCTTTACATGGCAGCGGGAGCGTTCATGCCCCTCGAAGAGAAACGTGCCTGGAGTATGGGCCTGGTCACGATGGCCGCCTACCTCGGCTACCTGGCGGCGGTCCTCGGCCGGACGGACGGTGACGCCGGCTTCACGCAACTTCCCTATATATCGCCGATGTTGTCGTCCATCGGCGCTGCGATCGGCGCCTCGATCCTGATCCACATCGTGCTGGACCTCACCTCGGGGGAGCGCGGGCAGAAGACCGACCAACGGGACCGGGAGATCGGCCGGTTCGGGGAACACGCCGGCCAGGCGTTCGTGGTCATCGGCGCGGTCGCGGCACTGGTCATGGCGATGGCCGAGGTGGACCACTTCTGGATCGCCAACGCCGTCTACCTGGCCTTTGCCCTGTCCGCGGTGCTCGGCTCCGCAGCCAGAATCTTCGCATACCGCCGGGGCTTCCAGCCGTGGTGAAGTCCACCAGGATCACCAACAGCATCCGGTCCCTGCGGTTCGCCCACGGCGAGATGACCCAGGCACAACTGGCCGAGCACATCGGCGTGACCCGGCAGACCGTCATCGCCATCGAGAAGGGCCGCTATTCCCCCTCCCTCGAGATGGCCTTCCAGATCGCCCGGGTCTTCAAGGTCTCCCTCGAAGAGGTCTTCCAGTACCCGGACCATGTGAACGACGAGGAGGAGTCACCGTGAAGGCGATCGTGCAGGACGTGTACGGCTCCGCGGACGTGCTCCGGCTCGCGGAGGTGGACCGGCCCGCACCCCGCGACGACGAGGTCCTCGTCCGGGTGCACGCAGCCGGGGTGGACGCCGGGGTCTGGCACCTCATGACGGGTCTGCCCCGCCTGCTCCGGCCGGCCTACGGACTGCGCAGGCCCCGTCACCGCACCCCCGGCATGGACCTCGCGGGACGGGTCGAGGCGGTCGGCCGGAACGTCACCCGGTTCCGGCCGGGCGACGAGGTGTTCGGGATCGGCCGCGGCACCTTCGCCGAGTACGCCTGCGCCCCCGAGCGCAAACTCGCGCCGAAACCCGCCGGCCTCACCTTCGAACAGGCCGCTGCGGTCCCGGCGTCCGCCCTCACCGCCCTCCAGGCCCTGCGGGACCGGGGGCAGGTGCGCCCGGGCGCGAAGGTCCTGGTCATCGGCGCCGCCGGGGGAGTGGGCACGTACGCGGTACAGCTGGCCCGGGCGCTCGGCGCCGAGGTCACCGGCGTGTGCAGCACGGGCAAGACCGCGCTGGTCCGCTCGATCGGCGCGGACCATGTGGTCGACTACACCCGCGAGGACATCACGGACGGCACCCGCCGCTACGACCTCATCCTCGACATCGCGGGAAACCGCCGGCTGTCACGCCTGCGGCGGGCCCTCACCCCCACCGGCACGCTCGTCCTCGTCGGCGGTGACGGCGGTCCTTGGCTGGGCGGCACCGACCGGCTGCTCCGCGCCCCGCTGCTGTCCGCGGTCGTGCGTCAGCGGCTGCGGGTGCTGGTCTCGGCGGAGCGCCACCAGGACCTGCTGGTCCTGACCGGGCTCATCGAGTCCGGGCGGGTGACACCGGTCGTCGACCGGACGTACCCGCTCGAAGAGACCCCCGAGGCCATCCGGCGGCTGGCGGACCGCCGGGCCCTCGGCAAGGTGGTCGTCACCGTGGTCAGTAGTCGAGCGAGTACGTGACGTCCTTCGGGACCGGCGCGGGCGCGGTGTCGGTGTAGAGCAGCCGGATCGTGGTGAAGCGCAGGGTGTCGGGGTGCTCGGGCCAGGGCTTCGGATGGGCCAGGGTCACCGTCACCGGGTAGGGGTGGAAGCGGCCCGCTGCGCAGTAGGGGCGGCAGTCGTTCACCAGGTCGGTGCCGGTGGCCGTCGCGGTCCGTGGCCCCCAGTTCTCCCAGCGCAGCCGGACGAGCTGGTTGTTGCCGTCTCCGCAGGCCAGCAGGTACTGCTCGGGGCGTACCTGGGGTTTGGAGAAGCAGTCGACGACCACGACCGGCGCCGGGGCGGGCCGGGGCGTCTGCGCGGCACCCGGCGCGGCGCCCGCGGTCAGGACCGCCGCGGCGCCGCAGAGCAGTGCGGCCGTCCGCAGCGCGGACGCGGACCGGGATGCGCGCGACCGGGATGCGCGCGACCGGGATGTGCGCGACCGGGATGTGCGTGTGGGCCTGCCGTCTCCTGAAGTGTCCACGGGACCCTCCTCGCCCGTCCGTCACGGCCATGCCCAGCTTCCCCCATCCGGACCAACCCCGCACCCGCTGGGCCCCGCGCCCCCGCCGCCGCCCTCGCCCTCACCTGTCCTGCAGGGCCGCCTCCGGACGGTCGTCTTCCGCCAGCGCCCGGCGCCAGATGAACAGGGCCAGCGCCATCACCAGGATCAGCCCCGTCAGGATGAGCAGCTCGATGCCCTGCACCTTCCACTGGAACGACTGCTCCGACTCCGCGGTCACGATGAGCACCTTCCGGACGCCCGCGATCATGCCGACCACCAGGAAGGGTTCCGCGTTCAGCGTCCGGTTGCGGATGGTCAGGCGCACCGTGTGCAGCAGCTCGGCCACGATGAACAGCACCAGGCTGCTGTCCAGCGCCGTCAACACGATCGCCTGCTCGTCGTACGGCCCTCTGATGGCGTTCACGACATCGCTGACGACTCCGAACGCCAGCAGGGCGGCCAGCAGCACCAGGAACGCCGCGACGACCAGGTGAATGGCGTCCTCGGCCACCTGCAGGGCGCTCTGCACCCGGGCGCCCCGGATCTTGTCGGACAAAGCAGCGGCCATGGACCGCATGCTAGGTCCGCCGCCCCGGCCGCAGCTGCTCGCAGCGCCGGTGGGCGCCCGTCTGCTCGGCGTTCGTGTGACCTGACCGCCCGGGGTCGCCGCATTCGCCGCCGGGTGCCGCAGAATCGCAAGCGGCCGGAGCCCGTCCGGTCACCGCCACAAGCGGGCCGCCTGCCGGCACGGAGGGGTTGCCATGCACATCCTGCTGGTCGCAAGTGCCTTCAACAGCCTCACCCAGCGCGTCCACGCCGAACTGCGCGACCACGGCCACAGCCTGACGGTGTGCCTCGCCCACGACGACGCGTCCCTCCGTGAGACCGTCGCCCGCTGCGCACCGGACCTCGTCCTGGCGCCCATGCTGAAGCGGGCCATCCCCGAAGACGTATGGGCCGCCCACACCTGCCTCGTCGTCCATCCCGGCCCGGTGGGCGACCGCGGGCCCTCCTCCCTCGACTGGGCCGTCCACGAGGGCGCGACCCGCTGGGGCGTCACCGTGCTCCAGGCCAACGCCGAGATGGACGCGGGCGACGTATGGGCCTCGGAGGCCTGCCCCGTCCCGCCCGTGGGCAAGAGCGACCTGTACCGCAACGAGGTGTCCGACGCCGCCGTGGCAGCGGTGCTCTCGGCCGTGGAACGGTTCGCCTCCGGAACGTACATCCCCCGCCCACAGCGCGGCGGCACGGGCACCGGGGTCGCCGCGGTCACCGCCCGGACCAGGCCGTACTTCAGCCAGGGGCTCCGCCGTATCGACTGGGAGGCGGACGGCACCGACACGGTCCTGCGCACGCTGCGCGCCGCCGACTCCCGGCCCGGGGTACTCGACGAACTGCTCGACGGCCAGTGGTTCCTGCACGGCGGGCACCCCGAGGACCAACTCACCGGCCGCCCGGGGGAGCTGCTGGCCACCAGGAACGGGGCGGTCTGCCGGGCCACGGCCGACGGCGCCGTGTGGATCCCCGAGATGCGGGCCCGGCGCGCCCCCGGAGGTCCCGCCACCGTCAAACTCCCGGCCGTCCTGGCACTCGGCGCCGAACGGCTGGGCCGGGTGCCCGGGCTGCGCGAACACCCGGCACCCGTGGACGACTCCGCGCGCCGGGGCCGCACCTGGTCCGACATCCGGTACCGGGAGGAGGGCGGAGCGGGCTTCCTCTCCTTCTCCTTCCCCGGCGGGGCCATGAGCACCGCGCACTGCCGCCGCCTCCTGGACGCCTACCGGGCGGCCTGCTCCCGGCCCACCTCGGTCCTGGTGCTCGGCGGCAGCCGGGACTTCTTCTCCAACGGGATCCATCTCAACGTCATCGAGGCGGCCGAGGACCCGGGAGCCGAATCCTGGGCCAACATCAACGCCATGGACGACCTCGTCGAGGCCGTCCTCACGACCACCGACCGGCTGGTGGTCGCCGCCGTGGGCGGCAACGCAGCCGCCGGCGGGGTGATGCTGGCCCTGGCCGCCGACGAGGTGTGGTGCAGGTCGGGGGCGGTCCTCAACCCGCACTACCGCCTGATGGGCCTGTACGGCTCGGAGTACTGGACCCACACCCTGCCCCGCCGGGTCGGTCCCGCCGCGGCCGGCCGGCTCACCCGGGAGGCCCTGCCGGTGAGCGCCGCGGCCGGGCAGCGGCTCGGCCTGGTGGACCGGACGCTGGCCTGCCCGCCGGAGGAGTTCGCCGGGGAGGTCCGCCGGCTCGCCACCCACCTGGCCGCATCACCCGCCACCCAGGCGAGGACCGCCGCCAAGAAGGGGGAGCGGGAGCGGCAGGAGGCGGACCGGCCGCTGGCCGCATACCGCGAGGAAGAACTGGCGCGGATGCACCGCACCTTCTTCGACCCGGAGGCCCCCTACCACGCGCTGCGCCGGGCGTTCGTACGCAAGGAGCCGGCCGGCGGAACGCCTCCGCACATCGGTGCGACGCTGCCCGGGCGGCCCGGTGGCGTGCTGTCGCGGGGTGACCGGCCGCCTGCTATCAAGAAGTGCGAAGGACGATAACTCCTATTTTCATTGGATTCCTCCCTGAGGAGGCTGCGCGATGAATGCAGCGACGCCGACCACCACCACCAGCACGACCGAGACCTCCGGAGCCGCTGCGGCCTCGGCCGAGGAAGAGACCCCCATCCACATCCTCTGGATCAATGCGGGGCTGAGCTGCGACGGCGACTCGGTGGCCCTGACCGCCGCGATGCAGCCGAGCATCGAGGAGATCGTGCTCGGGGTACTGCCCGGCCTGCCGAAGATCGCCGTCCACTGGCCCCTGATCGACTTCGAGTGCGGCCCGGTGGGCGGCGCGGACACGTTCATCGAGTGGTTCTTCAAGGGCGAGCGCGGGGAAATCGACCCCTTCGTCCTGGTGGTCGAGGGGTCCATCCCCAACGAGTCCATCAAACCCGAGGGCTACTGGTGCGGGTTCGGGGACGACCCGGAGACCGGCCAGCCCATCACCACCAGCGAGTGGATCGACCGGCTGGCCCCCAAGGCGCTCGCCGTGGTCGCGATCGGCACCTGCGCCACCTACGGCGGAATCCACGCCATGTCCGGCAACCCCACCGGCGCCATGGGAGTGCCCGACTACCTGGGCTGGGACTGGAAGTCCAAGGCCGGCATCCCCATCGTGTGCGTCCCCGGCTGCCCGATCCAGCCCGACAACTTCTCCGAGACGCTGACCTACCTGCTCTACCAGGCCGCCGGAGCCGCCCCGATGATCCCCCTGGACGACAAGCTCCGTCCGACCTGGCTGTTCGGGGCCACGGTGCACGAGGGCTGCGACCGCGCCGGGTACTACGAGCAGGGCCAGTTCGCCACCGCGTACGACTCGCCCCAATGCCTGGTCAAGCTCGGCTGCTGGGGCCCCGTCGTCAAGTGCAACGTACCCAAGCGCGGCTGGATGAACGGGATCGGCGGCTGCCCCAACGTCGGCGGCATCTGCATCGCCTGCACGATGCCCGGCTTCCCCGACAAGTTCATGCCGTTCATGGACGAACCCGCCGGCGCCAAGGTCTCCAGCAAAGCCAGCGGCGCGTACGGAGCCGTGGTCCGCAGGCTCCGCGAGATCACCATCCGGACCGTGGACAAGGAACCGAAGTGGCGCCGCACCGGAGAACGGCTGACCACCGGCTACCGGCCGCCCTGGTGACCCGGCCGGCCTCCCTCCCGCGTGACCCGAGCCCCAGCAAAGATGACCTGAAGAAGGGCGCAGCACACACGATGGCACCGAAGACAAAGCCCGGCGACGGCAGTGGTCTGGTGGAGATGGCCTGGGATCCGATCACCCGGATCGTGGGCAGTCTCGGCATCCACACAAAGATCGACTTCAAGCAGAAGCGCGTGGCGGAGTGCTACAGCACCTCCTCCGTCTTCCGCGGCTACAGCGTCTTCATGCGCGGCAAGGACCCCCGCGACGCGCACTTCATCACCAGCCGCATCTGCGGGATCTGCGGCGACAACCACGCCACCTGCTCCGTGTACGCGCAGAACATGGCCTACGGGGTGAAGCCCCCGCACCTCGCCGAGTGGATCATCAACCTCGGAGAGTCCGCGGAGTACATGTTCGACCACAACATCTTCCAGGAGAACCTGGTCGGGGTCGACTACTGCGAGAAGATGGTCCGCGAGACCAACCCCGGAGTCCTGGAACTCGCCGAACGCACCGAGGCCCCGCACGCCGGCGAACACGGCTACCGCACCATCGCCGACATCATGCGCTCCCTCAACCCCATCGAGGGCGAGTTCTACCGCGAAGCCCTCCAGGTCAGCCGCTACACCCGGGAGATGTTCTGCCTGATGGAGGGCCGCCATGTGCACCCCTCCACGCTCTACCCCGGTGGCGTCGGCACCATCGCCTCCGTCCAATTGTTCACGGACTACATGAGCCGCCTGATGCGGTACGTGGAGTTCATGAAGCGGGTCGTCCCGCTCCACGACGACCTCTTCGACTTCTTCTACGAGGCCCTCCCCGGCTACGAGGAGGTCGGCCGCCGGCGCGTGCTGCTCGGCTGCTGGGGAGCGCTCAACGACCCCGAGTACTGCGACTTCACCTACGCCAACATGACCGACTGGGGACGGAAGATGTTCGTCACCCCGGGCGTCATCGTGGACGGAAAACTGGTCACCAACGACCTCACCCAGATCAACCTCGGCATCAGGATCCTGCTCGGCAGCTCCTACTACGAGGACTGGGAGGGCCAGGAGCAGTTCGTCACCCGCGATCCGCTCGGCAACCCCGTCGACCCGCGCCACCCCTGGAACCAGCACACCATCCCGGCGCCGCAGAAGCGGAACTTCGACGACAAGTACAGCTGGGTGATGTCCCCCCGCTGGTTCGACGGCAAGGACCACCTGGCACTGGACACCGGCGGCGGCCCCATCGCCCGGCTGTGGTCCACCGCCCTGTCCGGGCTGGTCGACATCGGGTACGTCAAGGCCACCGGCCACAGCGTGGTCATCACCCTGCCGCGCACCATGACCAAGCCCGAGACCCGCTTCGAGTGGAAGATCCCGCAGTGGAGCAACGCGCTGGAACGCAACCGCGCGCGCACCTACTTCCAGGCGTACGCCGCCGCCGTCGCCCTGCACTGCGCCGAGAAGGGCCTGGAGGAGGTCCGCGCCGGACGCACCCAGACCTGGGAGAAGTTCGAGGTGCCGGACGAGTCCATCGGCGTCGGCTTCACCGAGGCCGTACGCGGTGTGCTCTCCCACCACATGGTCATCCGGGACGGCAAGATCGCCAACTACCACCCCTACCCGCCGACTCCGTGGAACGCCAGCACCCGCGACACCTTCGGCACCCCCGGCCCGTACGAGGACGCCGTCCAGAACACCCCCATCTTCGAGGAGAACCCGCCGGAGAACTTCAAGGGCATCGACATCATGCGCGCCGTGCGCAGCTTCGATCCCTGCCTGCCCTGCGGGGTCCACATGTACGTGGGCGGCGGCAAGACCGTGCAGAAGATGCACGTGCCGACCGGACTGAGCGGCCTGGGCGGATGAGCGCCCCGACCGCGCCGCGCCCCACGGCCCGGCAGGCCCCGAACGCGGAGCAGGCCGGACGGCGCGTCGAGGAGATCCTCGACCGCCTGGCCGCGGCCGGAGACCACCGGGCAGCAGCCTCGGCCGAGGAACTCGTCCGGGTGCTGATGGACTTCTACGGAGCCGGGCTGGCCCGGATCGTCGAACTGCTGGAAGACCAGGCCCCGCAGACCCCGCAGTCGCCGCTGCCCCGGCTGCTCGAGGACGAACTCGTCTCCGGCCTGCTGGTCCTGCACGACCTCCACCCCGAGGACACCGCCACCCGGATCGCCCGCGCCCTGGACGGCGTCCCACACCCCGTGGAGGTGGTGGAGTTCGACACCACGACCGGCACCCTGCGGCTCCGCTCCGCCGAGCCGTCGGGTGCGGGCTCGGGCTGCGGATGCCCGAGCACCGGCGAAGCCGTCCGGCAGGCCGTCGAAACCGCCGTGGCGGGCTTCGCCCCGGAGGTGAACCGGGTGGAGCTGGAACAGCCCACTGCCTCCTCCCGGCAGCCGGCCCTGCTCCAGATCGGCACCCGTCCGCCGGCGACGGCTTCGTGAGTACGCACCAGGCGGCGCGGCAGCGCCCGGCTGCCGCCGCCGCCCCCGGTGCCACGGGCCTGCGCCGGTTCACCGCACCGCGACCGCCGGAGCAGCAGCGGTGCGAACTGTGCGGCAGACCGGTCGCCGAACACGACCACCGGCACCTGGTGGACACCGAGCAGCGCGCCCTGACCTGCGCATGCACCCCCTGCGCCCTGCTGTTCACCCGGCCCGGCGCCGCGGGCGGCCGGTTCCGCACCGTCCCGGACCGCTATCTGACCGACCCGGACCACACCCTCGACGACACCGCCTGGGAACGCCTGCAGATTCCGGTCGGCGTCGCCTTCTTCTTCCGCAACGCCGCCCTCGACCGGCTGGTCGCCCTCTACCCCAGCCCGGCCGGCGCCACCGAGAGCGAACTCGACCCGTCGACCTGGCAGTCCGTACTCGGCGGCAGCCGCCTGACCCGGCTGCTCGAACCCGACGTGGAGGCCCTGCTGCTGCACCGCGAACACGGCCGCACCGAATGCCACCTCGTCCCGGTCGACATCTGCTACGAACTGGTGGGCCGGATGCGCCTGCTGTGGCAGGGATTCGACGGCGGAGCGGAGGCCCGGGCCGCGCTGACGGAATTCTTCGAACAGGTCCGGCAACGGGCCAGGGCGGCAGGGGAGGCGGAACCGTCATGACCGAACTCGCCTTCAGCTGCACCGGCGTACGCGCCGACCCCTACGCGGCCGGGCCCACCCTGGTCTTCCGGCTGCGCATCACGGCACCACCGCAGGAGCCGGTCCACGCCCTGGCGCTGCGCTGCCAGATCCGGATCGAACCGGCCCGGCGGAGCTACGAGGACCGGGAGGCGGCCGGACTGGCCGACCTCTTCGGTGAACGCTCACGCTGGGGCACCACCCTCCAGCCCGTGCAGTTCGCCCAGGTCCCCCTGATGGTCCCCGGCTTCACCGGCGAAACCGAGGCCGACCTCGTGGTGCCCTGCACCTACGACATGGACATCGCCGCCACCCGCTACTTCGAGGCCCTCTCAGGCGGCGAAGTGCCCCTGCTGATGCTCTTCTCCGGCACGGCGTTCACCGGACCCGGAGGCTTCCGCGTCCAGCCCGTGCCCTGGGACCGGGAGGCGACCTGCCGGATGCCCGTCGCGGTGTGGCGGGAGATGATCGAACAGCACTTCCCCGGCTGCGGCTGGATCCGGCTGCCCCGCGACACCATGGACGCGCTGCTCGCCTACCGCTCCCGGCACGCCCTGCCGTCCTGGGAGGCGACGCTGCGCGCGCTGCTGGAGGACGGCGCCGCGACGGCACTACTGCCGCGGGTCACCGAGAGGACCGCGACATGACCACCGCCGTGTTCGGACCCGAGACGGAGTCCCGGCTCGCCACCGCCCGGCAGGTCGCCGACGCCGTCCTCTTCGAGGGCTATGTGCTGTACCCGTACCGGGCGTCCGCGGCCAAGAACCGGCTGCGCTGGCAGTTCGGCGTCCTGGTGCCCCCCGCCTGGGGCACCGATGGTGCGGAGCACGCCTTCCAGCGCACCGAGGTCCTGATGGAACCCCGGGCGGACGCCACCCTGGCGGCCGAGGTGCGCTTCCTGCACGCCCGGCGGCGTACCGTCGAACAGGCCCGGCCGGACGGCACCTTCGAGACCGTGCCCGAACTCCACCTCCCCGACCGGGTCCTGGTCCCCTGGGACGAGGGGGACGAGCAGCGCGTCGAGGTCCTCACCACCGTCGCCGAACTGGCCGGCGACGGGATCGCCGTCCCCTTCAGCCGCCCGGCGACGGAGGAGTACGAGCCCGTCCACGACCCCGACGGCCGGCTGGTGGGCCGACTGGTCCGCCGGGGTGAGGAGGTGACCGGGGTCCTGCGGCTGTCCGCGACCGAACTCGACGGCCCCTACCGGGTGCTGAAGCTGACGGCCGTGGTCGAGAACACCGGCACCGGCAACGGCTACGCCGACCGGGACGCCGCCCTGCCGCACTCCCTGGTCTCCACCCACCTCCTGCTGTGCCTCGGCGCCGGCTCCTTCCTCTCCATGACGGACCCGCCGGAGTGGGCCAAGGCGGCGGTCGCCTCCTGCCGGAACAGCAACACCTGGCCCGTACTGGCGGGCGACCCCGGCCGCGCCGACCTGATGCTGTCCTCGCCGATCATCCTGGAGGACCACCCGGCCATCGCCCCGGAAAGCCCGGGAGCGCTCTACGACGCCACCGAGATCGACGAGATCCTCGCCCTGCGCACCGCCGCCCTCACGGACCGGGAGAAGCGCGAGGCCCGCGGGACC
The DNA here is from genome assembly GCF_008642295.1 of Streptomyces venezuelae. GTDB lineage: Bacteria > Actinomycetota > Actinomycetes > Streptomycetales > Streptomycetaceae > Streptomyces > Streptomyces venezuelae_C. Next base: position 7,091,182 of record NZ_CP029190.1, read on the forward strand.
GACGCCAAGGCCGCCGCCGTGATCGACCTCGCCGACTCGATGCCCCCCGAGGTACTGGAACGGCTGCACGGAGCGGTCCGGGCCCTCCGGGAGATCACCGAACCCGGCAGACCGCCGGCCCCCGCCCATTTCGCCGACAGCCCCGGCACGCCCGACACCCCCTGGTGGGACCCCGCCGCCGATGCCGGCTTCGACCCCGCCACCGACCACGTCCTGGTCGACGGCCGCCACGTCACCGCGGGCAGCCGGGTGCAACTGCGCCCCGGGCTGCGCCGCACCGACGCCCAGGACCTGTTCCTGCACGGCCGCAACGCCCGGGTGGAAGCCGTACTCCACGACGTGGACGGCGGAACACACCTCGCGGTGACCGTCGAGGGGGACCCCGGCGCCGACATCCGCCGCGAACAGGGACGGTTCCTGTACTTCCGGCCGGACGAACTCGCCCCCCTGGAGGACACGTGACCACCGCGACCACCACGACCACCACCACGACCCGGACCCTGGTCGCCGGTGTCGGCAACATCTTCCTCGGCGACGACGGCTTCGGCGTGGAAGCGGTACGCGCCCTCGCCGCGCACGAACTGCCGCCCGGCGTCGAGGCCGTGGACATCGGCGTACGCGGCGTACACCTGGCATACCAGCTGCTCGACGGCTACGACACGCTCATCCTGATCGACGCCACCGCCCGCGGCGGCGACCCCGGAACCCTGTACCTGATCGAAGCCGGCCAACCCGGCGGCACCGAACCCCCGGCTGCCGTGCTCGACGGCCACCACATGTCACCCGATGCCGTACTGGCCCTGCTGGACACCCTGTGCGCCGGCACCGGATCGACCCCGCCGCGGCGCACGCTCGTGGTGGGCTGCGAGCCCGCCTCCGTGGAGGAGGGGGTGGGACTCAGCCCCGAGGTCGCCGCGGCCGTGCCCGAGGCGGTGCGGTGGGTCCTCGATCTGCTGGTCCCCGCGTCCGTACCCGGAACGGCCACCGGTCCGGCCGGGAAGTGAGGAGAACATCATGAAGAAGTCCGCCCTCGAAGGTGTCGGCGTGGCCGTCGCCCTCGTCGCCCTCGTCGCGATGATGAAGCAGGTCCTGCCCGACCTCCGGCGCTACCTCCGGATGCGCAGCATGTGACGCCCTCCGGGCTCGCCGCTGCACCGAATGGCGTATCCGCGCCGCCGGTACCGGCGAGCCACGGACTCCGCTCCGCCGGCCCGCCGTGTAATGGTGCCCGGCGGACGGGCCGCGCGTCGATCGGCCTCCGCCAGGACGGAGACCGATGCACGAGATGTCCATGGCCATGGCCGTCGTCGGCCAGGTCGAGGAGGCAGCCGCCCGGGCCGGCGGGGTCACCGCCGTCACCTCCGTCCGGCTCAGGGTGGGCGAACTCGCCGGAGTCGTCCCCGACGCCCTGGCGTTCTCCTTCGAACTCGCCTGCGCCGGCACCCTCCTGGAGGGCGCCGAACTGGTCACCGAAGCCGTACCGGGCCGGGCCCGCTGCGGCGCCTGCACGCACGAGTGGGCGGTCGGCATGCCGCCCGCGCTCTGCTGCCCGGAATGCGGGGCGGCGACCGCCGAACTCCTCGCGGGCCGTGAGCTGCAGATCGTCAGCGTGCGCTGGGAGGACGGCCCGGCCCCCGACCGCACCCGAGAACCGATCTCCGAGGAGCACTGAACCATGTGCCGAGTCGTCGACCTCCAGCAGGCGGTCCTCGCCAAGAACGACGCCACCGCGCACGCGCTGCGCGCCGGACTGGCGGCCCGGGGCACCACGGTGGTCAATCTGCTCTCCAGCCCCGGCAGCGGGAAGACGGCCCTGCTGGAGAGCGAACTGCTCCTCGCGCGGGAGCGGGGTGTGCCGGTCGCCGCCCTCACCGCCGACCTCGCCACGGAGAACGACGCCACCCGGCTCGCCCGCTCCGGCGTTCCGGTCAAGCAGGTCCTCACCGACGGACTGTGCCACCTGGAGGCCGGGATGCTGGGCCGCCACCTGGAAGGATGGCTCCCGGCGGACACCCGGCTGCTGTTCGTGGAAAACGTCGGAAACCTCGTCTGCCCCGCCTCCTACGACCTCGGTGAAACCCTGCGGGTCGTGCTCGCCTCGGTCACCGAGGGGGAGGACAAGCCCCTGAAGTACCCGACGGCCTTCGGTCTCGCCCAGCTGGTGCTGGTCACCAAGACCGATATCGCCGAGGCCGTCGGGTTCGACGAGGCGGCGTTCCGGGCGCATGTCGAACAGGTCAACCCCGGGGTGGAGGTGGTGCTGACCTCCGCGCGCCGGGGTGAGGGCACAGGTGTGCTCCTCGACCGTGCGACGGCGGTCGCAGCCGGCGGCCCGGTGCACCAACCGGTCATGGCCCGCCATCACCACGACCACCACACCCACACCCACACCCACGATCACGATCACGAACACGATCACGCCGACCACCACGCCCACGACCACGACCACCACACCCTGGAGCAGGTCGCGGCACCCGGCCACGGGCCCCGCGCGTGACCACTCGCCCTCCCGGCACCCTCGCACCCGATACGCACCGACGCCGCCGCCGGATCACCGTACGGGGCGTCGTCCAGGGCGTCGGCTTCCGGCCGTTCCTGTACACCCTCGCCACCGCCATGGACCTGTCCGGGCACGTGACCAACACCGGTGACGGCGTCCTCGTCGAGGTCGAGGGCGAAGCGTCCGCAGTGGCGCTGTTCTGCGACCGGATCGCCACCGAGGCACCGCCCCTGGCCGTCGTGGAGTCCGTCGACCACCGGGAGGTCCCCGCCGCCGGCTCAAGCGGCTTCGCCATCACCGCCTCCCGTACGGAGGGGCCCGCCCGTACCCTGGTCTCCCCGGACACGGCCACCTGCGCCGCCTGCCTCGCCGAACTGGCCGACCCGGCGGACCGGCGCCACCGCCACCCCTTCATCACCTGCACCCACTGCGGCCCGCGCTTCACCATCACCACCGGCCTGCCGTACGACCGCTCCCGGACCACCATGGCCGGCTTCCCGATGTGCCCCGACTGCGCCCGGGAGTACGCCGATCCGGCCGACCGGCGCTTCCACGCACAGCCCGTCGCCTGTCACGCCTGCGGCCCCCGCCTCCGGCTGCTGCGCCCGGAGCCGGGCGGGCGGTCGGGCGGGCCGTCGGGCGGGCAGTCGGGTGGGCCGCCCGTCGAAGCCGTCGGCGTGGACCCGGTCGCCGAAGCCCGGAGGCTTCTCTCCGCCGGCGCGATCCTCGCCGTCAAGGGCCTGGGCGGCTACCACCTGGCCTGCGATGCCACCCACACCGAAGCCGTCGCCCTGCTGCGCCGCCGCAAGGCCCGTGGCGACAAACCGTTCGCACTGATGGCCCGCTCGGTCTCCGACATCGAACACCTTGTGCACCTCGGCCCGGAGGAACGCGCCCTGCTCACCGGGGGAGCGCGGCCCGTCGTCCTGCTCCGCCGCCGCGCCGCCACCCCGCAGGAACAGCAGGGCCCCCTCCCCACGGAGGCCGTCGCACCGGGCAGCCCCGACCTGGGCGTGATGCTCCCGTACACGCCCCTGCACCATCTGCTCCTCGGCCTCCCAGGCGACCCACCGGGACCCCGCCTGCTCGTCATGACCAGCGGAAACACCGCCGGCGAACCCATCGTCACCGACGATGGCGAGGCGCTGGAACGGCTGGCCCACCTGGCCGACGCCTGGCTCACCCACGACCGCCCGATCCATGTGCCCTGCGACGACTCCGTGGTGCGGGTGTGCGGCGGGGAACCGATGACCGTACGCCGTGCCCGCGGCTACGCCCCCCTGCCGATCACCCTGCCGCTGCCGGTCCGCCGCCCGGCCCTCGCCGTGGGCGGGGACCTGAAGAACACGTTCTGCCTCGCCGAAGGGCGCCGCGCCTGGCTGTCGGCGCACATCGGAGACATGGACGACCTCGCCACGCAGTACGCCTTCGAGCGCGCCGAGCGGCACCTGGAGACCATCACAGGGGTGGCTCCGGAGGTCCTGGCCGCCGACCGGCATCCCGGGTACCGCTCCGGGCAGTGGGCCGAACGGCACGCGGCCGGCCGGCCGGTCGAGCGGGTCCAGCACCATCACGCCCATGTCGCCGCTGCGATGGCCGAACACGGGGCGGACGGCAGCCGGCCGGTGATCGGCATCGCCTTCGACGGCACCGGATACGGCGACGACGGGGCGGTCTGGGGCGGAGAGATCCTGCTCGCGGACTACGCCGGGTACCTGCGCTTCGCCCACCTCGCCTATGTCCCCCTGCCCGGCGGCGACGCCGCCGTGCACCGCCCCTACCGCATGGCGCTGGCGCACCTGCGCGCGGCCGGCCTCGGATGGCCCGACGGCCTGCCCTGCGTGGCGGCCTGCCCGCCGGAGGAACGACGCGTACTCGCACGGCAGTTGGACACCGGGCTGAACTGCGTGCCCACCTCCAGCATGGGCCGGCTGTTCGATGCCGTGTCCTCCCTCGCCGGGGTGTGCCACCGGTCGCGGTACGAGGCGCAGGCGGCCATCGAGCTGGAGGCCGCAGCGCTGTCCGCCCCCGCCGCGGCGGCGAACGCGCCCGGCGCCGGCTATGCCTTCGCGGTCTCCGCCGCCGATCCGGACTCCCGGGACCCGCTGACCGCGGACCCCGCGCCGGTCCTGGCCGCCGCCGCGGCGGACGTACGTACCGGTACGCCGCCGGCGGTCGTCGCGGCCCGCTTCCACGCCGCGGTCACCGGCCTCGTCCACCGCCTCTGCGTCCTGGCGCGGGAGCGGCACGGACCGGACACCGTGGCCCTGACCGGCGGGGTGTTCGCGAACGTGCTGCTCTCCGAGGCGTGCACCGACGTACTGCGCCGGGACGGTTTCACGGTGCTGCGCCACCACCGGGTGCCCCCGAACGACGGGGGCCTGGCCCTGGGCCAACTGATGATCGCCGCATCCGCGACCGGATCCGCATGCCGGACGGCCGACTAGCGAGGAGACCCCCATGTGCCTGGCGGTACCGGGAAAAGTGCTGGACATCGAGGAACGGGACGGCACCCGCATGGCCACCGTCGACTTCGGCGGTGTGGTCAAGGACGTGTGCCTGGAGTACCTGCCGGACCTCCAGGTCGGCGAATACGCCATCGTCCACGTGGGGTTCGCCCTCCAGCGCCTGGACGAACAGTCGGCGAAGCAGACGCTCGACCTCTTCGCCACCCTCGGGCTGCTGCAGGAGGAATTCGGCGACCCGTGGGAAGCGGCCACGGGTGCGGGCGGACCGCAGTGGTCCGAGAGCAACGAGGCGGCGCAGGAGGCCAAGCGGTGAAGTACATCGACGAATTCCAGAACCCCGAACTGGCCCGGCGCCTGCTGGACGACATCCACGCCACCGTCACCAGGCCGTGGGCCCTGATGGAGGTGTGCGGAGGACAGACGCACACGATCATCCGGCACGGCATCGACCAACTGCTGCCGGACGCCGTGGAACTGATCCACGGTCCGGGCTGCCCGGTGTGCGTCACCCCGCTGGAACTCATCGACAAGGCCCTGGAGATCGCCTCCCGGCCCGAGGTGATCTTCTGCTCCTTCGGCGATATGCTCCGGGTCCCCGGCACCGGGCGGGACCTGTTCCGGGTCCGCGGCGAAGGCGGTGACGTACGGGTGGTCTACTCCCCGCTCGACGCCCTGCGGATCGCCCGGGAGAACCCCGACCGCGAGGTGGTGTTCTTCGGCATCGGCTTCGAAACCACCGCACCCCCCAATGCCATGACGGTCCATCAGGCCCGTCGCCTCGGCATCCGCAACTTCAGCCTGCTGGTGTCCCACGTCCGGGTCCCCCCGGCGATCGAGGCGATCATGCAGTCCCCCGACTGCCGGGTCCAGGCCTTCCTCGCGGCCGGACACGTCTGCAGTGTCATGGGCACCGGCGAATACCCGGCGCTGGCCGAGCGGTACCGGGTCCCCGTCGTGGTCACGGGATTCGAGCCGCTGGACATCCTGGAAGGCGTACGGCGGACCGTGCTGCAACTGGAGCGCGGCGAGCACCGGGTGGAGAACGCCTATCCGCGCGCAGTCCGGCCGGAGGGCAATCCCACCGCCCTCGCCATGCTGGAGGACGTCTTCGAGGTCACCGACCGGGCCTGGCGCGGCATCGGGGTCATCCCCGCCAGCGGCTGGCGGCTGTCGCCCCGCTACCGGGAGTACGACGCCGAACACCGCTTCGCCGTGACCGGGATCAAGACCCGCGAGCCCGCCGCCTGCCGCAGCGGCGAGGTCCTGCAAGGCCTGCTGAAGCCGAACGAGTGCGAGGCGTTCGGCACCACCTGCACCCCCCGCAATCCGCTCGGGGCCACGATGGTCTCCAGCGAGGGCGCCTGTGCCGCGTACTACCTCTACCGGCGCCTCGAACCCGCCACCGCACCCCCGGCAACCCTGGAATCCCTGGAGGCGAGCCCCGTTGCCTGAGTCCACCCAGCTCCGCACCCCGGACCTCACGGCATGGTCCTGCCCGGTACCGCTGCGCGACCACCCCAGGGTGGTCATGGGGCACGGCGGCGGCGGCACGCTTTCCGCCGAACTCGTCCAGCACGTCTTCGCACCGGCCTTCGGCGGCGAGGCGCTCGCCCAGCTCGGCGATTCCGCCGCCGTTTCGGTGGGCGGTGCCCGACTGGCCTTCTCCACCGACTCGTTCGTCGTCCGGCCGCTCTTCTTCCCCGGCGGCAGCATCGGCGATCTCGCGGTCAACGGCACCGTGAACGATCTGGCCATGAGCGGCGCCCGCGCCGCCTACCTGTCGAGCGCCTTCATCCTGGAGGAGGGCGTCGAGGTCGAGGTGGTCGCCCGGGTCGCCGAGGCCATGGGTGCCGCGGCGCGCACCGCGGGCGTCGAAGTGGCCACCGGGGACACCAAGGTGGTCGAATCCGGCCACGGGGACGGCATCTTCATCACCACCTCGGGGATCGGGCTCATCCCCGCGGGGGTCGATCTGAGGCCGCAGCGGGTCCGGCCCGGGGATGTGGTGATCGTCAGCGGGGAGATCGGCCTGCACGGGGTGGCCATCATGAGCGTGCGCGAGGGGCTGGAATTCGGGGTCGAGATCGAAAGCGACTGCGCGGCACTGGGCGGACTCGTCGAATCCATGCTCGCGGTCACCCCGGACCTCCATGTCCTCCGTGACCCGACCCGGGGCGGCCTGGCCGCCTCCCTCAACGAGATCGCCGCGGCCTCCGGCACCGGGGTGGTGATCCAGGAGCGCACCGTGCCGGTCCCTGCGGCCGTGGCCAACGCCTGCGCCATCCTCGGTCTGGACCCGCTGTACGTGGCCAACGAGGGCAAACTCGTCGCCTTCGTCCCCCGCGAGCACGCGGACGCCGTCCTGGACGCCATGCGCGCCCACCCCCTGGGTGCGGCGGCAGCGGTGATCGGCGAGGCGGTGGAGGCCCACCCGGGCATGGTGGTCGCCCGTACCGCCCTCGGCGGTACCCGGGTGGTCGACCTGCCGCTCGGCGAACAACTGCCCCGTATCTGCTGACATGCGGCACGGTGCATCCGGTGTCATAGTGGTGATCGGGTGCGGGTGCCCGGGGGTGTGTGAGCGACCGAGCCAAAGAGCTTCAACGGGGCCCGCCCGGCGAATCCCCGTTCGCCACGGTTTCCGAACGCCTACCGGCATGCCGCGGATGCGACTGCGCCGCCGCGGCCTGCCGAGGGAAGGGGAAGCTCATGAGGAGGAAGATCCTGTCGACCGCGGTGGCGACGGCCGTGGCGTGCAGCGGGTGGACCGCCGTCAGCATGTCGACGGCGGACGCGGCCGATGCGGCGGACGGGGCGGCGCGAGCCGTACCCAGTGTCACCTGCATGTTGTCGGAAGGCCCCAATAATCGCTTCGGGGTGTCGGGCGACGGATTCAGGCCGGGTGAACGGATTCGTGTACAGAACTCGAGCGGCACCACGGTGCGGACCACCACGGCGATCACCGGAGGCTTCTTCGAGGTCACGGGACTGCCCAACGACACCTACACCGCCGTGGGCAGGAGGTCCGGCAGAGCGGTCTGCCCCAAGTTCGTCACGGACGAGGAAGCCGCGATCAAGTGCACCGTGACCAAGGGGCCGGGACAGACCTTCGGCGTGTCCGGCAGGGGCTTCCCCGAGGCCGAGACGGTCACCCTGAAGAACTCCCAGGGCGCCACCGTGGGCACGTTCCTGACGATCAAGGACGGCTTCTTCGAGTTCACCGGGGTACCCAACGACACGTACACCGTCACCTCGAAGTTCGCCAAGGTGACCTGCCCCAAGGCTGCCGCCACCCCTGAAGGCGAGGGCTGAACCGGAGTTGGACCGGAGGGCCGGCCGCACCCGCGGCCGGCCCTCCACCGTTATCCGTTGTGCTGCCGGCGCACCATCTCGGAGATCCAGACGGGTGCGAACGGTGAGGTGCAACCCGGCGGAGTCGGGTAGTCCTTGAGCACCTCAAGGCGCTCACCGATGCCGATCGCACGGGCGCGGTGTTCGGCATGCTCGATGCCGATCTGAGCCAGACAGTGGTTCATCGCCCACTGCAGGCGGTCCGGGGAGTCCTTCATCTCCGCCTCGATGATGTCGAGCAGTCCGTCGAGGTCGAGGCCCTCGGGCCGCTTCGCCACGCGTTCGGTGGTCAGCGCCCAGCCGGCACTGGCGACCACCGGATCCGGATCGGCGAACCACGCCAGGCGCAGCTCTTCCGCGTGCGGGCTCTTCTTCACCACGTAGTTCACGAGCCAGTCGTGCACCTTGGGTGTGCGCGCCTCGCGGAGCATGACGTCCAGCTCGTCCCGCTCGAAGGCCTTCGGGCGGCAGATCAGGATCGCCAGCAGTTTGGCCGCGGAGTCATCCGTCTCCCAGAGCCGGAGCGCGAGGTCCTGCTGGGTCTTCAGCCGCTTCGCGAGTGCGCGCAGCTTGCCGAGGTTCACACCGTGGTCGTCACCGTGTTTCTCGTTCACCTTGCGCGTCTTCGGGTCCTCGAGCTCAGCCAGCTCGGCCATGACCTGGGTCATGACCTCGGCCAACGCCGTCTCGGCCACCGCACCTCCTGTCCGTTGCGTACGGGATTCAGCCTACGACGGAAGCAGTGCAGCCAGCCTGAGGCCACCACTTGCACAATGTGCAAGTGGTGGCCTACCGTACTCGAAGACCAAGGGTTGAACTTAGTGCAAGTACCGCCCGGAACCGAAGGATGCCCTCATGACGCTCGCCGCAGTCCTCCAACTCCTCCTCTCCGCAACCTTCTTCGTCATTCCGGTCGCCGTCTGGTACACCGGCGGCCGGGCCCAGCTCAGCGCCGAAGCCGAGATGCGGCGGCAGGGCCACGGGCCCGAAGTGCTCGCCCGGCATGGCATCGCGTTCCGCGAGAAGACCTGGGAGCTCGTGTTCGCCCTCGGTGTCGGCGCCACCCTCGGAGTCCTCGGCGGGCTCAACCTCGCCGGCCACGACACGGGCCGGCTGCTGTCCTGGATCATCGAGCCGCTTGTGCTGCTCGTCGTCGGCTTCATCACCACCGGCCAGGTCTTCGCCGCCGCCTACACCCGGGCCGCCTTCGCCAAGTCAGAGGACCCGGCGGTGCGGGCCGTCGACGCCCCGGCCCTGATCGCCGCCGCGAACTCCGGCTTCCCCTCCTGGCTGAGGCCCCTGGTCCTCGCCCGTTTCGGCCTCGCCACGGTCGGTTCGGCCCTCGTCCTGGTCCTGCTCGCCCTCTGACCGTGCTTGCGGGATCAGGTCAGGTAGTCGGTGACGAGTTCGGCGAAGGCCTCCGGGGTGAGGACCGTGACGCCCAGCTCGGCAGCCTTCAGGGCCTTCGAGCTCGGCTTCCCGCTCGGGGACGCTGCGCAGACCAGATAGGTGGTCCGGGAGCTGACACTGCTGCCCGCCCGGCCACCGGCCTTCTCGATCACCGCGTTCATCTCCGACCGCCCCAGTCCCTCCAGCGGGCCGCTCATCTTCCCCGTGACGACCACGGTCGCGTCCGCCAGCGGGCCCGGAGCGGTCTCACCGGCCGCCGCCTGCGGCCCCGACGGTTGCTGCGGCTGCTGCGGCTCTGTCATGTTCACCCCGGCCCCGGCCAGTTTCTCGATGACCGGCGCCAGCGCGGCGACCCGTTCGACAATGACCGGCGCCTTCTCCCCGCCTATGCCCTCGACCTCCTGCATGGCTTCGGCATCGGCCTGCCGGATGGCGTCCATCGTGCCGAAGTGCGCGGCGATACGACGGGACATGCTGCGTCCCGTACCCAGCACACCCAAGGCGCAGAACACCCGGCTGAGCGGCCGGGACTTGGCCGCCGCGATCTGCTCGGCCAGCTTCGCCCCGCGCTTCGCGCTGCCGGAGGCGGCCGTCAGCTGCTCCTCGGTGAGGGTGAACAGGTCGGCGACGTCGGTGACGGCGCCGGCCTCGATCAGGGCTCGGACGTAGGTCTTGCCCAGGCCGTCGATGTCGAGCATGTCGCGCCCGGCGGCGTACTCGATCAGGGCGGGCAGCGCGCAGGCGGACCCCTTGGCGCAGCGCCACCGCTCCTGCTCCTTGTTGATCTCCCCTCCGCAGTTGGGGCACGCCGTGGGCAGCGGCACCTCGGGCGCACCGGCCGGGCGCCGCGCGATCACGGCGGCCTGAACCCGCGGAATGATGTCGCCCGCCTTGTAGACCGTCACGGTGTCCCCGAGGTGGAGGTCGCGGCGCCGGATGTCCGCAGGGTTGTGCAGGGTGGCCCGGGTGACCGTGGAACCGTCGATGTCCACCGGTTCGAGGATGGCCGTCGGGGCGAGCACACCGGTACGGCCCACCTCCCAGACCACGTCCTTCAGTACGGTCTGCCGCTCCACGGCCGGCAGCTTGAACGCGATCGCCCAGTGCGGGAACCTGCTGCCGAACCCGGCCGCGGCCTGCTCGGCCGCATCGTTCGCCTTGATCACGACCCCGTCGATGCCGAACGGCAGGCCGGGCCGCAGTGCGGCCATCTCGTCGACCTTCTGCTGTGCCTCGGCGAGGGTGGCGACCACGTGCAGACCGGCCGGGGTGCCGGCCGTGGTCTGTACGCCCGCCTCCGCGACGGCGGCCAGCACCTCGGCGTGCGTGGCCCCGGCGGGGACGAAGGCGACGCCGTCCAGCTCGACCGCCCCGTACGCCCAGAACGTCATCGCGAGCCGGTACGGACGGTCCTTCGCCCGCAGCGTCCCGGCCGTCCCATTGCGCGGGTTCGCGAAGACGGGCGCGCCGTGCGCGGCGCGGACCTCGTTGGCCGTCTCGAACTGCTGCTGGGTGAACAGGACTTCGCCGCGCACCTCGAACGTGGCAGGCACCGGAAGCGTCTCGGGCAGGCCCTCGATGGTGCCGATGACATGACTGACGTCCTCGCCGTGCGTGCCGTTGCCCCGGGTGATGATCCGCTCCAGCCGCCCGGCACGGTAGCGGGCGGCCACGGCCGCACCGTCCATCTTCGGCTCCACGGTGAACCCGCCGACGGGCTCCTGGCCCAGGCGGCGCCGGAGGGAGGCGCCCCACGCGGTGAGGCCGGCCGGGTCGAAGACGTTGTCCAGGCTGAGCAGCTGCGTGGTGTGCGCGACATCGCCTGCCGGAGCCGCACCGTCCGCGACCAGACCGGTGGGGGAGTCCTGGGCCACCTCGTCGGGGTGCGCCTGTTCCCAGGCCAGCACGGAAAGCCGGAGCAGGTCGTACGAGGCGTCGTCCATCGGGCTGTCGCCGTCCCCGTAGTACGCCCGCGAGGCCTCGCGCAGGCGGCCGAGCGCGGCCTCGTATGCGGTGCGTCCGGACATGACTGACAGCGCCTCATCGGCGGAAAGGGTCTTCATGGGAAAGATCCTCGTACACGGGTCTGACAATGCCCCTCGCCGCGGGAGCAGCACGGTTTGGCGCGGTCATTCGATGACGAGGTCGGCGCGCTCGCGCCCCGGGGCGATCAGCGCCGCGTTCGCCTCGTCCGAACGGGACACCCAGGCGGCTGCGAACGCAGGGTCCTTGCCGTGCCGGATATGACGGGTGATCAGGCGGGGGACGCGTACGGTGTCCTCGGGCGCGAGGAACCACACCTCGTCGAGCAGCGGACGCACCGCCGCCCACGGTCCGTCCTCGAACAGCAGATAGTTCCCCTCGGTGATGACGAGGGGCACTCCGGGCTCGACCGGGATGCTGCCGGCGACCGGTTCCTCCAGAGCGCGGTCGAAGGCGGGGGCGTAGACGGTGCCCGGATCCGGGGCGCGCAGCCGGCGCAGCAGGGCGGCGTACCCGGCCGCGTCGAAGGTGTCGGGGGCGCCCTTGCGGTCGGCTCGGCCCAGGCGGACCAGTTCGCGCTGGGCGAGGTGGAAACCGTCCATGGGTACGACGGCCGCCCGGCCGGGACCGAGCGCGTCGGCGAGGCGGTCGGCGAGCGTGGACTTGCCCGCGCCGGGCGGCCCGGCGATCCCGAGAATCCGCCGGCCACCCGAGGCGGCGAGCGTGCGGGCCCGGTGTTCCAGTGCGACGAGGTCCATCAGCAGCTCAGAATCTCAGCAGCTCAGGAGCGGCTGTGGAAGCGGAGCTGCAGGGCACGGACCTCGTCGGCCAGCGCGGGCACCGGCCCGTCGACCGGGAGGCCGGGGACGATCTCCCGAATGGGCAGGGTACGCACCGGGGGCGCCGGCACACCCAGTTCGGCCAGCCAGCCGCCGAGCTGGGCGGAGGACGCCGCGTACACGATACGGCCGAGCCCGACCCAGCCGTGGGCCGCGGCGCACATCGGGCAGTGCTCGTTGGAGGTGTAGACGGTGGCGGCGGCCCGCTCCTCGGGGGTCAGGCGGGTGGCGGCCCAACGGGCCAGCTCGAACTCCGGATGCCGGGTGCGGTCTCCGCCGGACACCCGGTTGTGGTCCTCGGCGAGGACCGTCCCGTCGGCGGCGACCAGGACGGAACCGAAGGGCTCGTCGCCGGCCTCCAGGGCGTCCGCCGCCAGCTCCAGACAGCGGCGCAGGTGCCGCAGGTCGGCATCGGTCAGGCGCTGGTCCGTCATGTGCTCGTCCTCCGGATCGCTCGATCCCCCTGACCCGATCCTAGATCCGGTCAGCGCCGGTCAGCGGCCGGGTCCGGACTCCTCCGGGCCGAGGACCCGCACGATACGGGCCGGGTTGCCGACGGCCAGAACCCCGGCCGGGAGATCCCTGACGACCACGGATCCGGCGCCGACCACCGTGTTCGCGCCGATGGTCACCCCCGGGCAGACGATCACTCCGCCGCCCAGCCAGACGTTGTCACCGATGGTGACGGGCAGCCCCCGCTCCCAGCCGGCCCGCCGGAGATCGGGGTCCAGGGCGTGCTCGGGTGCCAGCAGCTGAACGTTCGGGCCGATCTGCACGTCCGCGCCGACGGTGATCGGGGCGGTGTCGAGGAACACCGCCCCGAAGTTGACGAACGTACCGGCGCCGATACGGATGTGGTGGCCGAAGTCGCAGTGGAAGGGGGGCCGGATTCGCACCCCGTCGCCGACCTCGCCCAACAGCTCCCGCAGGATCGCCTCGCGGTCCTCGGGCGGGAGCGGGCCGGGCGCGTTGTACCGTGCGCAGAGCTCTGCGCGGCGCGCGCTGTCGGCCGCGAGCTGCGGGTCGTCCGGCAGGTACCAGTCGCCGGCCGCCATGCGCTGGTAATTCTCCCCCACGGACACCCTCCCTTGACCGGTACATCGAAGCCGACGCCAACGCTGACGCACCGGCCCCCGGCCGTCAAGGACGGCGGGGCGCGCACCGGGGAAACCTCCTGCTCAGTCGCCGGAGGAACCCCAGAAGTAGATCTCCGCCGGCTCCCCTTGACCGTCATGGAGAACGGCACACCGCCCGTGCCAACGCCCGTGGTCAAACTCCCCGAACCTCGGCACGTGCGCCCTGGTGAGCTTCCGCGCGCCCAGGACCCGCAGCGCCTCCTCCTCGGTCACCGGCTTCATCGTGCAGTAGTCCGGCTTCTCGTCGGGCCCGGTGATCCGCAAGATGTCGAGGATCGAGTGAGTCCCGTCGTGCTGGACGAGCTCGTGCTCCCACAACTCCTCTTCGGTCTCGGGCCACGGCAGCCGTTCCTCCTCCGGCCTCCAGTCGCCGCCCGGACCCCAGTGGTAGTCCCGCTCCTCGAACACCTTCCGCCGCAGCCCCTCGAACGCCCCGACGAGATCCTCCTGATACGGCACGGCGTATTCCCACCCCGACGCACCCATGTGACCCTCCCCATCCAGCCTTTCCAGAACGGCCGGACGCTAGCACTGGCCACTGACAAGCCCTAGCGGAGCGCGTACAGGTCAGTGATCTCGGCTCCGCGGAGGCGTTTGGCGTGGATGGCCTTCATCCCCGCGTGCAGGGCGGTCGTGCCCTCCCGGTACGCGGCTTCGATGGGCAGGTAGTACGTGAGGTTGAAGTAGGCGAACGGGGCCGAGCAGGCGGGGTCCGTGCCGACGGCGCGCAGCCAGGTGGTGCCGGCGAAATGGTAGGAGAGGCTGAAGGCGGCCATGCGCCGGCCGTCGTATGCGGCGGTCACCCGGGCCTGCTCGCCCATCGCCTCGGCCTGCCGGCCCAGCAGGCGGGTCATCAGGTCGGCGTTGTCGCCGGTGTGGCCGTGCGCCGACTGGAGTACCGCCAGCAGCCGCCCGGCATCCCGGTGGCACTCGCCGAGCGGCAGGTGGCGGATGCGCAGCCCGGCGGCCTGGAACGCCGCGCGTTCGCGGCGCACCACCACCCGGCGCTTGGACGGCAGAGAGTCGAGGTAGTCGTCGAAGCCGGTGCCGGGCAGCGGGATGGTCGCGTCGGCCTCCAGCCGCTGTGGCACCGCCCCGTCGTACACCGCGCCGAGCTGCCCCGCGGCGGCCTCGGTCAGGTACGGCCACCAGTGCGTGGTGCCGTGCCGCTCGGCGTGCTCGCGCGCGCAGTCCCGCAGCAGGGTCAGACAGGCGGTACGCCGCTCCGCCGACAGGGCCGGGTCGGTCAACGGCGCGTTGTGGTAGCCGCGGCGGGCGCCGGCGATCACGCGGGGTCGTGGTGGCCCGGACAGGTCCAGGTGGTCCGGGTCGTAGAAGGCGTTGGGCTCGCTGTGGACGAGGTAGAGCGGAGCGGCGGCGAGCAGTGCGCCGTCCCCGTCTCCGTCCCCGTCGCGGACGAGGGCGTAGGAGGCGGTCGCGGTCGGGTCGGACTCTTCGCCGGACAGCCAGCGGTGGGAGAGGTACAGGCCGGCGGAACGGGCCAGCCGGTCCCAGTCGTCCGCCGGTATGTCGCGGAGGGTGGTGGCCATGTGGGCTTTCATCGTGGTGTCGGGCCCTCCGTGCGAACGGTGTCGGTGTCGGTGTCGGTGTCGGCGTTGGTGTCGGTGTCGGCAGGCGTGCCGCGGGGGACCGGCCGCAGGGCGGGGACGGCCAGCAGCGCCAGCAGGCAGGCCGCCCCCTGAACCGCCCACGGCACGAGGCCCCCGGCGGCCAGGAGGGTGGTGAACAGCACGGGCGCCGCGATGTTCCCGGTTGCCCAGGAGAGCTGATAGAGGCTCTGTTTGCCGCCGCGGGCGGCACCCGGAGTGAGGGTGACGGAGAGTTCGTTCAGGGCCGGGGAGCAGAAGATCTCGGCCAGGCTGAACAGCACCATCGCCAGCACCAGCGAGGGCCAGGTGGGAAGCCCGCTCCAGGGCAGTGCCGGGGCGGCGAAGGCCAGCATGGCGGCGGTGAGGAGTCCGTAGCCGAGGGCGATGGTGTGCCGTGGCTGTGCGGGGGCGAGGTGGGCGGTCAGCGGTGTGGTCAGGGTGGAGACCAGCACCGTGTTCAGGATGAGCAGGAAGCTCGCCGCCCATGCGGCCAGGCCCAGGGTGGTGGTGGCGTACAGGGCGATGAGTACGGCCAGCATCGACTGGGACAGGACGAAGGGGAGGGCGCAGACGACCAGGAGCAGATAGCGGCGGTTGTTGTCGTCACCGCGCTCCGCCCGTGGCGCGGAGGGCGGTGGCGCGGGCGGCGGCGCCGTCACGGGTACGCGGGCGAAGCAGGCCGCCGCGATCAGGTACAGCGGTGCGGCGGCCAGCAGCAGACCGGTCAGGGCCCCGGTCCCGTACAGCGCGAGTGCACCCGCAGCCAGCGCCGCGCCCGCGCCGATGCCGATGTTGCGCAGGCTCCCGGTGAACGCGAACCAGGCGCGGATCTCACCGGCCGGCGTGGCCTGCGTGATCAGTGAACGCTGCGCCGTGTAGTACGCGTTCACCCCGGACTGCACCAGGAGGTAGGCGCAGGCGATCTGCCACGGACGGTGGGCGAGGAGGAAGGCCAGGAACCCGGCCGCGGTGACCACGTTCGCCACGACGGTCAGCGGTCGCGGCCCCCGCCGGTCCATGACACGGCCGGCGAGGAAGACCACCGGCAGCGCGGCAAGCTGACCGGCCGTCACGGCGGCCCCGACGGTGGCGGGCGTCAGACCGCGCACGGTCGTGAAGTACAGCAGCCCGAGGGGCAGCAGCATGCCGCTGCCCACCGAGTCGATGAGGTTGCCGGTCACGAACCGGCCGTGCCCGCGGACGGCCGGCAGCCCCAGCACTCGCACCAGCCGGCCCCGCCGAGTGCGACCGGGCACGGGCACGGAGGTGGCGGGGTCGGCGGGGTCGGCGGAGGTATCAGGCGTCACGGGTGGCGGCACCGGCGGCGG
Organism: Streptomyces venezuelae; assembly: GCF_008642295.1. Lineage (GTDB taxonomy): Bacteria > Actinomycetota > Actinomycetes > Streptomycetales > Streptomycetaceae > Streptomyces > Streptomyces venezuelae_C. The sequence goes on from NZ_CP029190.1 coordinate 7,107,807, forward strand.
GGGTGAGCAGGGCCCGGATCTTGTCCAGCACTTCCTGCCGGGGAAAACCGGTGCCCGCGTGCAGGTCCTCCAGGGCCTTGACCGTCCGCTGCTCCTCGCCGTCGGCGAGGGTGAAGACGACGATCTCGCCGTGACCGGCGCCGTCGATGACCAGTTCGTGCGCGGTGACGAGGTCCAGCCGGTCCGCCAGCTCCTCGCGGGCACCCGGCGGCAGCCCTTCGGGGGAGAGGAATTCCACGGCCCAGCCGGTGCGGTGGACCTCCCCGGGGGCGTACCGGCCGAGGGCCATGTCGGCCAGCGCGGTGAAGGTGTTGCTGCCGGAAGCGGCACAGGAGAGCGTGGTCGCGCCGCCGATGCGGGGGTTGATCTCCAGGACCGCGTACCGGCCGCCGCTGTAGATCATGTCCACGTTCACGGAACCGCGTACGCCCAGCGCCTCGCAGAGGGTGACCAGCCGGGCGGCGACGGGCCGGAACGCCGCGTCGGCCTCCGGCCGCGGCCCGCACCAGCGCAGCCCGGCGAAGGTGAACACCGGTTCGGGGCCGGCGGTGCCGGTCCAGCACACCGGAAGGACCCGGTAGGCGCCGGGTTCGCCGACGATGTCCACGGAGCACAGGTCCCCGCTGATGCACTCCTCGATGACGGCCGACACGGGCGGCGGGTCGAGGAGGTAGGCGTCCAGCGCGGCGGCGTCGGGCAGCGCCCGGATGCCCATGCTGGTGGAGTCCCACAGCGGCTTGGACAGCAGCGGGTAGCCGATCCGGGCCGCCCCGGCCCGCAGCGCATCGCCGTAGGCGGGAACCGGCAGGCCGCGGCCGGCCAGCAGGTCGGAGTCGGCCCGGATCCCGCGCGGCACGTCCAGGCCCGACCGGATGAGCAGCTGTTTGGTCTCCCACTTGTCGCTCAGCAGTGCGGTGGCCGCGAGCGGGGTCATCACCGTCGGTACGCCCTCGGCCTCGAGCAGCTCCTTCACGGTCGCGTCGCGCAGCGCGTTCTCGCACGGCAGCGAGATGGAGATGGCGGCGTCGGCTCCCCATCGGGTGACCAGCGCGGCCAGTTCGCCGGGGGTGACGGCCGGATCGACGGGCTGCCGGCCGCCGGGGAAGTCCTCCTCCCCGGCCTCACCGTGGGTGTGGAACAGCCGGGTCTCGATGCCCTGGCCGGCCAGTTCGCGGACGGTGCGCTGGATGTAGGGGTCGGCGCGCTGGATGTCGACGGACCTCAGGAACGCGATCTTCTGCACGGGCTTCCGCTCTGCTCTCTGCTCTGTTCCGCTCACGGCTGGTTCACTTCACTCTCAGACTGGTGCCGGCGATCGCCCGGTCGGCCAGGGCACGGGCGCGCGCGGGGGAGTCGGCCACGGCCACCACATGGCCGATGCGGCCGGAGCTGTCGGCCGGCTCGGGGACGGTGTCACCGGGCCGCAGCCCGATCTCGCTGTGGGTGCCGGGAACCTCCGGCACGCGTACGTGGTCCAGTACGCCGCCCCGCCCGGGCAGCAGGAAGCGGATGGCCGCCGCCCCCTCCCGTACCGCCCCGGTCTCGGGCAGCCGGCCGGTCACGGCCTGGAGGTAGGCCACCGCCTCGCTGATTCCGGTTGCGGCCTCGACGATCTCGCAGATGTTGTCACCGGGCAGCCGGGCCCCCGTCTCGATCACCACCGGGGTGTCCGATCCGGGCGGGATCTTCACCTCCGTGTGCGCGATGCCGTTGCGGACCCCGACGGCGAGCGCCGCGCGGGCCGCGGCGTGCTGCACCGCGCGGGTCAGATCCGGCGGCAGTCCGGCCGGGCAGGAGTGCCCGGTCTCCACCCGGTACCGCCCGGCGGTGGTGTCCTTGGCGACCACCGGCAGCGCGTACGGGACGCCGTCCAGCACCACGGTCTCGGCCGAGTACTCGGGGCCCGGCACATACGCCTGGAGCAGCACCCGCGGGTCCAGCGCCAGTCCGTGCGGCATGGCCCGGGTGAACCGGCGGGCCGCCGCGACGGCCTCGTCCAGGTCCTCGGGTCCGGCCACCACGCTGACCCCCCAGGAGCCGCCCTGCTCGGCCGGCTTGACCACCAGCGGCCAGCCCAGCCCCACCTCGGAGGCCGCCCGGCGCGCCTGCGCGGCATCCTCGGCCACCGCGTCGAGCGGGACCGGGATCCCGGCCGCACGGAACGCCCCGGCCATCGCGATCTTGTTGCGGGCGGCATGGGCGAGGGCCGGGTCGTTGCCCGGCAGGCCGAGCCGCGCCGCCAGCGCCGCGACCAGCGGGGTGAACAGTTCCCAGCAGGCTGCGACCGCGCCGATCCGGTGCTCCCGGCAATAGGACTCCATGTCGTCCAGGGCCCGGTCCGGGTCGGTCAGATCCGTGAAGCAGACCCCGGCCAACTCCCCGGTCGGCCACGGGGCGTACCTTCCGTGGATCTCCCGGTGCGTGGCGCCGTACAGCCGCAGCCCGAGCCGTTCGGCGGCGGCAGCCAGGAACGGCCCGGCGTTCCCCATCGGTTCGACCACCAGCACACCGGTGCTGCCGGCGCCCGGTACCTCGCTCATCGTCACGAGGCCAGTGGACCCGCCGGGGCGGTGGAGCGTCTATCGGGTTGATCTCCGAAAACAACTCACCCAGAACACACCCCCCTTGGAGGACCGTCCAACGCAACATGCTTTCAGCCAGCCCGAGTTGGTGCGCACGGCCGATAGCGTCAACAAAATGTTGCGTGCTCGAATGCCTGCGCAAGGTAACCAGGCGCGGCAGACCCGACATGAGGGATCCATCGTGAGCAACCTGCACAACGAGCTGGCCCAGTTCATCGAGCAGGGCGTCATCCCGCCCTACCAGTACTCCTACCCGCCCCGTTCGACCTACCGCCCCCTCGACGAGGGAGCCTGGGACGCCCGCCAGGTCTGGGCCCGCGACCTGGAGAACCACCAGACACCCGAACTCAACCTCTACCTGCACGTGCCCTTCTGTCGCTACAAGTGCGGCTTCTGCAACCTCTACACGGTCATCTCCACCGACCAGGAGCTGTACGACGCCTACACTGACGCCCTCTGTACCCAGATCCGGGACCACGCCGAGATCATCCAGGCGCGCCGGCTGCGCACCGTCTACATCGGCGGCGGCACCCCCTCCCTCCTCGGAACCCGCCACTTCGAGCAGATCTTCGACACCCTCGGCTCCGTCTACCCCAACTGGCGCTCCACCGTCGAGGAGGTCGCAGTCGAAGCCACTCCGGACTCGATCGTCGCGGACCCCGAAGGCTTCGGCCGCCTCCTCGAACTGGGCCTGACCCGCGCCAACATCGGCATCCAGTCCCTGGTGCCCAAGGAGATCCGGGAGGCCGGACGCGGTCAGGCGGGCGAGGACACCATCCGCCGCGCGGTCGCGATCGCCCACGAGCTGGGGCTGCCCGACCTGTCCACCGACCTGATCATGGGATTCGCCGGACAGACACCCGAATCCTGGCGCCACTCGGTGGACGAACTGGCCAAGCTGGCCCCGACCACCATCTCCACCTACTTCCTGACGGTGCGTCCGGACGCCTGGTTCTCCCGCACGGGTGCCTATCAGTACATGTGGAAGCCCGAGCTGTACGAGCGCTACGACTACGCCCGCGAGGTGTTCACCGCCCACGGCTACGTCCAGGAGGGCTCAGTCCGCTACAAGAAGCCCGGCCGCGGCGGCTACGTACAGAAGGTCCTCACCTTCCACGGCGTCCCGCTGCTCGGACTCGGCGTCGGCGCCCGCTCGTACACCACGGTCCTGGACTACATGACCGGAAGCGTCAAACCGTCCCTCACGGAGGTGGCGCAGTACATCGAGCAGGCGAAGGCGCACAGCCTCCGCCCGACCACGGGTTTCGCCCTCACCCCCGAGGAGATCGTCCGCAAGCGGCTGGTCCTGGACGCCTTCGACCTGGACCTGGCCGAGCTGGACCGGTTCGGCCTCGAAGCGATCGCCGGCGAGGTCGACGCGGTGCTGGCGGCGGCGGAGTCCAACGGCCTGGTGCACCGGGTCGGACCGCGCCGGATCCAGCTCACCCCCAAGGGGTTCAAGTACCGCGACATCCTGTCCTGGATGTTCTACTCCGGCCGGGTCAAGGACCTGGACCGCGAGTACTACGAGGGGCTGCACGAGGCCAACGCGCGGGCCCGCCGGAACATGGGAACTCCGGTGCGCATCACCGGAATCACCGGTGTGCGGGAGACCGTGTGAGCGACCTGTTCATCGCGGCGGGCGGCGGCGGCGACCCGATCGGAACCGCCATCACCGCGAGCGCCATGAGCGGCGCGTTCGCGACGGCCACCGCCGGGCCCGTCTTACCCGTGGTGGCCACCTACTCCTGGGAACGCCCGGAGGTCGACCCCACCCCCGGCCCCCTCGGCGTACGGGACTTCACCGGACTCCTCCACCGCCCCGAGGGCCGGGTGCTGACTCCCGCCACACGGGCCGTCACCCCGGCCGGCTCCACCCTGCCCCGGCTCGCCGCGGATCTGCCGGTACGGCTGGTGCTGCTCGACCCGTACGAGGGGCTCGCCGGTCTGGCCGGGCAGATCCGGCGGCTGGCCGCGGCCGGCTCCGGGCGGGTGCGGATCGTCGACGTCGGAGGCGACATCCTCACCCACGGGGACGAGAAGACCCTCTGCAGCCCGCTGGTGGACGCGCTGGTGCTGGCCGCCTGCACCCTCGCCGGGGTCGATGCCACCGTGCACATCGCCGGTCCCGGGACCGACGGGGAGATCCCCCAGGACGTCCTGCTCGACCGGCTGGCCAGGCTGGCCGGGATGGCCGCGATGGCCGGGGTGCCCGGTCCGGCGGCCGGTCCGGCGGGCCACCCGTTCGCCCCAGACGCCCGGCACGCAGCCACCGTGGACCGGGCACTGGCCTGGCACCCCTCGGAAGCCTCGGCGCTGTTCGCCGCGGCCGTGTGCGGAATACGCGGCACCGTACGGACCGTCGGGCGCGCGATACCGCTCACCGACGCGTCCGCCTCCGTCCACGGCACCGGCCTGGCAGCCGCCGTGGCGGAAAACCCCGTGGCCCGGGGCCTGCTGGAGCTGCTGCCCCGTACCGTCGACGAAGCGGCCGATGTCTCGGCGCGGCTCACCGGCATCCACGAAATCGCCCGCGAACGCCACCCGGTTCCCGCCCCCACCCCGCCGGCCGTACCGTTCCCGGTCGACGCGGCCCGGGCGCGGGCACAGGTACGGGCGGAGGCCGGCGGCACGAGCCACGCCACCTACCGGTTCGCCGCCCGGGCGCTGCGGCTGCCCTGGCAACGCATCCCCGAGCTGCGCACCCTGTTCGGCGACAAGAGCCCCCTCCTCACCCTGCACTGACACGACACGACACGGCGGCCCACGACGGGGCGGACGGGTCCGGGATCGCGCCCCGGCCCTCCCGCCCCGTCCTCCGCCTGGAAGCGGAACAGAGATCGCCGGTTAGGATGCACCCCGCACAACCGTACGAATCTGAAAGGGGCCGCCATGTCAGGCCCGCATTCCGGCCCCGCGCCCTCCAAGGCTCCCGGCGTTCCGGACACCGAGGCGCGTCCGGCGTGGTGGCGGACGAACGCCGCGCGCCTCGGGTTGATCGCCGCGGTGCCGGTGCTCGGCCTGTTGGAGCCCCCTCTGGGCGGCGCGGCGCTGATCGCCGCGCTGGTCGCGGTATGGCGGGCCAAGGCCTGGCCCAAGGCCGGGAAGGTCGTGACGACCGTGGCCGCCATGGCCCTGCTGGGCGCCGTACTGCCCGACCGCCCCAAGGACGCCGCGGCCGGCGACGCGCCGCGACCCCCGCGTGCGAAGGCCGCGGCCACGGCGGTCCCGACCGCCAAGTCCTCGCCGACGCCCACGATTCCGCCGCTCGCCGACTACCGGGGGCAGTCCCTGGAGACGGCCTTCGACCAGGCGCGCAAGGCCGGTTTCCTCGTCCACCAGCACGACGCCTCGGAGAAGGACGGGTTCGTACGAGGCCGCTCCCGATGGACGGTCTGCTTCCAGCGGACGGGCTGGGACGGGCGGCAGCCGACCGCGGAGTTCGGCGTCGTACTGAACGGCTCCCCGTGTCCGCAGCGGGACGGCGACCCCGTCCCCTGGCCGAAGATGCCGGACCTGGTGTGGAAGACGTGGCGGACGGCGCACACCGAGGTCGCCGCTCTCGGTGTGCGCCCCGACCGGATCAAGGCTCGGGCGGCCTACCTCAACGACACCCTGCCCGACGAAGGCGAGTACGACGACTGGCGGGTGTGCGCCCATGACCCCGCCGCCGGGGTGGCCGTCCAGCCCGACGACTACGCGGAACTGCGGCTGACCGCCGAGAAGAACGGCTGCCCGGAGGGGGACCGCGGAGTCGGCACCGGCGCGCGGCTCCCGGACCGCGACGAGGACGGCGACCCCGACTACCGTGACCCCTACCCCGGAGACCGCAACCGCACCAGCGCCTTCCCGAACGGCCGCCCCGGCTCAGGAGGATCCGGCGGCTCGGGAGGATCGGGCGGGTCGTCCGACGGTTCGGGCGGTGGCAGCGGCTGGAGCCCGTGCCGACACACCCGCTGGTGCTAGTGCCGTGACCGGAAAGGTTCACCGGCTCGTGGCGCCCGGCACGGCACCTCGTCCCCCAGCTACCGCTGGGAGGTGCCCCCAGCGTTGTCGGGCCACGCAAGTACGTCCAGTACGAGCCGTGGCCCTCCGCCTTGCGATGCGTCCCCTAGGCCCTGCGGGCCTGGGGAGGCCCCATGCACCGGACGCCGCGGGCCCACCGGCAAACCTTTCCGGTCACAGCACTAGGAGCGCGCCCCGGTCCTCCGCAGCGCGATGCCGGATTTCCGCCAGCGTCGGTGGTCTCGCTCACGAGAGAGTCGGCGAAGGCTCGTGTTCCTGGTCGCGGGTCTGTCCGTTCGGCACTCCGCGAAAGGCACAGCCATGCACCTCGTCCCCGGGCTCAAGGTCCTGTACTTCGGAACTCCCGTGGTGCTGATCAGCTCACTCAACGAGGACGGCACGGCGAATCTCGCGCCGATGTCCTCGGCGTGGTGGCTGAACCAGTCCTGCATGCTCGGTCTCGGCAACAGCGCCCAGACCACCGCGAACCTGCTGCGGGAGGGCGAGTGCGTGCTCAACCTGCCCTCGTCGGCGATGGTCGACGCCGTCGACCGGATCGCGCTCACCACAGGGAAGCCGGCCATGCCGGACTCCAAGGTGCGGCAGGGCTACCGGTACGAGCCGGACAAGTTCTCGGTCGCACAACTGACCGAGCAGGCATCGGACCTGGTCCGGGCGCCCAGAGTCGCGGAATGTCCGGTCCAGCTGGAGTGCAGGGTGGTCTCGGCCCATCCCTTCGGCGGTCCCGCGTCGCACACCACCGCCTTCGAGGTGGAGGTCCTTCGCGCCCATGTCGAGGAGGACCTGGTCATCCCCGGAACCCATTACGTGGACCCGGTCGGCTGGGACCCGCTGATCATGAAGTTCTGCGAGTTCTTCGGCGCTGGACACAACGTTCACCCGTCGAGACTCGCCAAGGGCTGGAACATGCCGCACCAGCTCGAGTCGACGATCATCTGAGCATGCATCCGGCGTGCCACGGCTGGTTTGCCGTGGCACGCCGGATGTTGCGGAGGCTAGGGGCGGCAGGTCACCCGTGTGATGGCCGGTGCAGCCGCCCGCTTGGGATCAGCGGCCGTTGTGGTGGTCGCGGTGACCGCGGTGACCCCAGGTTTCGGTGTCGATGACATTGCCGCGGTGGTCGCGGAGGGTGGCGGTGTCGTGCCGGTCCCAGATCTGGCGGCGGCGGTCCTGGTAGACGTCGTGCTGGGTGTCACGGCCCTTGCCGGTGTGGACCCGGACGCTGGAGCGGCCGTCGAGGCGGAATCCGTTGAACCGGTAGCGGTTGCCATCGCGGTCGGTGAGGGTGAAGCCGCGCAGGTTGACGCCGTGGCGGCCGGTGTTGCGGACCTCGACCCATTCGGCGTTGAGGGCTCGGTTGGAGCGGTTGTCGCCGCGGTCACCCCGGCCGTTGTCACGACCCGAACTGTCGTGCTGGACGTCACCGATGACGATCGAGGACTTCGCGCCCCGGTGGTCGCGCCGGTGGTCGCCGTCGGCGGCAGCCGGCAGGGCGGCTGCGCCGATCACGGTCCCGGCGGCCAGGAACGCTGCAAGGACACGGCGCGTGGTGCGAGAGACAGACATGGAGACGACCCTTTCAACGATCAGCCCTGCGCGACCTCGTACAGGCCGGAAGGGCTCCGAACGATTCCCGGCGATCTGCCGGGAAGCCACACTCTGGCCCGCAACAACCCGCAAACTCGGCACAATCGGGTCGTGTCTCCAAATACGGATATTCCTGTAACTCTTGCTTTCAAAGGGCACCTGTCAAGCCCGTGTTGACGCCCTCCGGCCGTGAACTCGGCACCAGCCCGCCACCCCGCGGTCCGACACTGCGCCGAATGGATTCACCACCGCGTAACAGCCGCTGCCCGGCCCGGCCGTCATCCGGTGATGGTGACGCAGGGCAGACCCACGCTCGCGCCGCCGCGGAAGCCCTCCGCGCAGAGCCGGGTGCCGGGGCGGAAGTGGCGCTGCGGGTAAGCCTGGTCCCGGTAGGTGCGGAACTTGGCCACGTCCTCGGTCTTGGTGTGGGCGCTCCAGCCGTCGGTGGTCCACACGCGGGCGGAGATGCGGTTCGGCTGGTTGGTGTTGGTGACGGACACCTCGACCCTGCCCAGATAGGTCCCGGTGTCGTAGGTCTCGATGCAGACCGAGTGGTTGCACCACTTGCCGGCGGCGGCGGCAGGCGGGCCGGATGCGATGACACATCCCAGCGCCGCAGCGGTGGCCCCGATCACAGAGGCGAACTTCTTGGTGAGGTGGTGCATGGCGGTGCCCTCCAGCTGCTTCATCGGTTCGATCGGTCGGGGGCCGGCCCGGCGGGCGGACCGCCCCACGCCGACCAACGCCCGCCAAGATCACGAGTTACGCGGCGCCCGGAAGGGCGAGTCCGAGTTGGCTGCGGACCGGGTGGGCGGGGCAGGCTGGTGCCATGGGATCGAACCCGGCTTCCTGGGCCACCGGCGGGCCCGTCACCTCGCCGTTCGCCCGTCCGAGCGGTGTGCGCGGGCGAGCCGCCGGACGATTCATGCGGTGGACCAACAAGCAGGACCAGGAAGACGTGCTCGGTGTCCTGGACGTCCGGCCGCAGGACAGGGTGCTGGAGGTGGGGTACGGCCCGGGCGGCCTGCTGCGGCTGCTGACCACCCGTACGGAGGCGGGCGTCATCCGCGGGGTGGACCCCTCGGCCGAAATGCGCCAGGCCGCAACCCGGGCCAACCGCGGCGCGGTCCGCACCGGCCGCCTCACCCTGAGCCTGGGCACGGCGGACCGTACCGGCCTTGCCGATCAGAGCGTCGACCGGGTCGTCTCGGTCAACAACGTGGCGATCTGGCCCGACCTGGAGGCCGGGCTGCGCGAGCTGCACCGGGTGGTACGCCCCGGAGGCACGGTGGTGATCGCCTGGCACGGAGGAACCTCACCGGGGCGCATCGCCCGCCGACTCCGCCTCCCGGACGACAAGCTGAACCGCATCGAAGGCACCCTCGGAAACATCTTCGGCGAGGTCACCCGCACCGAACTCCGCAGCGTGGTGGTCTTCAAGGCCACCAGATGACCACCCTGGACCGCCACCCGCCCCGCTCGGCGGGGGAGGGGAGACAGTAGGGTTCAACGGATGAACACTTCTCCGCTCCCGCGTTCCTTCCGCCTGATTGTGACGGGGGGAGGTACCGGAGGCCACACCTACCCCGCCCTGACGGCGATCCGTACGCTGCACGGCAGGCTCGCCGCCGCGGGCAGCACCCTGGACGTCCTGTGGATCGGGACCCCGGACGGGCTGGAGGCGCGCGTCGCGCCCGCGGAGGGCATCGCCTTCACCACCGTCGCGACCGGCAAGATCCGGCGGTCGAGCAACCCGCTCAAGATGATGTCGGCCGCGAACATGAAGGACATGGCCCGGGTCCCGCTCGGCGTGGCGCAGGCCCGGAAGATCGTGTCCGACTTCCAGCCGGACGTGGTGCTCGCCACGGGCGGGTACGTGGCCGTCCCGGCAGGCCTGGCGGCGCGACTGTGCCGACGCCCGCTGGTGCTGCACGAGCAGACCGTACGGCTGGGCCTGGCCAACCGTAAGCTGGCGAGCTCGGCCACCCGGATCGCCGTGTCCTCCGAGTCCTCCCTGCCGCTGCTGCCCGAGACGGTACGGAACATCGCGGTCGTCACCGGCAACCCGGTACGGCCGGAGGTGCTGACCGGCCATGCGGACAAGGCGGTCGCGGCCCTCGGACTCTTCGGGTTCGACCGGCGTCTGCCGACGGTCTACGTGACCGGCGGCGCCCAGGGTGCGCAGCAGATCAACGGCACGGTCCGGGACGTGCTGCCCTGGCTCCTGAGCCATGCGAACGTGATCCACCAGTGCGGCCCGGCGAACGTGGAGGAGCTCCGGCACGCCGCCGCGGGCCTGGACCCGGTGCTGGCCGGCCGCTACCACCTGACCGGGTTCGTCGGTCCGGAACTGCCCGATGTCCTGGCGCTGGCCGACGTCGTGGTGTCCCGGAGCGGGGCCGGCACCCTGGCCGAACTCACCGCGCTCGGCAAGCCCGCCGTCTTCGTTCCCCTCGCCTCCTCGGCGGGCAACGAGCAGGCGCACAACGCCCGGCACCTGGCCGACGCCGGGGCGGCCGTCGCGCTCCTCGACGAGGTCAACGCCGACACCCTCCGGCACGCGGTCGGCCCGCTCCTCACCGACCCCGCCCGCCGGACGGCGATGGCGGAGCGGGCCCGGGCGTACGGCCGGCCGGACGCGGCGGACCGGCTCGTGGACGTCATCCTGGCGGCTGCGGCCGGCTGACCCGCGCGCAGCCGCCCGGCCGCAGCGGCTCCTGCCCGGTCAGCAGGCGGGTCCGCGGCCCGGACCCGCCTGTGCCAGGAGCCGTCCCAGCCAGCGGGTACGGGCGTGGCGGGCGTCCTGGCTGACCGCTGCCCGTGGTGCCCAGGTGTCGAAGCCGTGGCAGGCTCCGGGCCATACGTGCAGTTCGGCCTGGCCACCGGCCCGCCAGATCGCATCGGCGTAGGCCACGGTCTCGTCCCGGAAGGTCTCGGCCGAACCGACGTCGAGGTAGGCCGGTGGCAGCCCGGACAGATCCGTGGCGCGGGCGGGAGCAGCGTAGGGCGGCAGGTCCGCGGACCCGTACCGGTCGCCCAGCAGCGCCCGCCACGCGGTCGCGTTGGAGGTGCGGTCCCAGGTGTCGATGCCCGCCATCTGCCGGCTGGAGCAGGTGTCGTTGCGGTCGTCGAGCATCGGGCACAGCAGCAGTTGCCCGATCGGCGTGGGCCCGCCCCGGTCACGGGCGAGCAGGGCGAGCGCCGCGGCGAGTCCGCCGCCGGCGCTCTTGCCCCCGACGATGATCCGGTCCGGGTCGATGCCCGGTCCGGCTGCCGCCCCGCCTGCCGCGTGCTCGGCCGCCCAGAGGAAGCCGGCGTAACAGTCCTCCAGCGGTGCGGGGTACTGCGCCTGCGGCGCCAGCCGGTACTCGACCGAGACGACCGCCAGCCCCAGCGGGAGGGCCCATTCGCGCAGCAGCCGCGGAAGGACGGACCACGCATTACCCATGATCATTCCGCCGCCGTGCAGGTAGTACAGCAGCGGCAGCGGCCCGGTGAGCCCGGCCGGCCGTGCGCTCACGAGCGTGATGTCCGGCCCGCCCGGGGCTCCGGGCACACGCAGCTCCGCCACCTCGAAGCGACCGTCGGCCCGGAGATCCCGGACCGTGGGCCTGGGCCGTGCCGCAGCATCCCGCTCTCGGCGGGCCGCGAGGTTCTCCGGAGTGAACGGTTCGCGCGCCCCGTCCCCCAAAGCGCCCAGTGCCATGCCCAGTTCGGGGTCGAGAGGGGGCGCGGCCCGAGCCGTGGAGACGGGCCGGGATTCCGGGGGCATGTCCATGTCTATGTCCATGCCCAGGTCCATGCCCAGATCCATGCGGCACAGTCGACCACCACGCGCCCGCGCCCGCGGCCCGCCCCGGACGCTGCGGCCGTTGACGCGGACGGTGCCGCGCGATTTAATAAATGAACGTGCATTTACTAACGGGCGCAGGGGTGGGAAAACGGTGGGACGTCCCCGGGGGATCGAGGATGCGGCCATCCTGCGGGCAGCGGCCGAGGTCATGGGCCGGGTGGGCCCCGCAGGGCTCACCCTGGCCGCCGTGGCACGTGAGGTCGGGCTGGTGCCCGGCACCCTCGTCCAGCGGTTCGGATCCAAACGCGGTCTGCTGCTGGCCCTCGCCGATCGGTCCGCACAGGACGCGGCCGAGCAGGCCGGGCGCGTGCGCCGGGAGCACGCATCGGCGCTCGGGGCCCTGACCGCGCTGACGCTGGAATCGGTGGCCGTGATGGCCACGCCGGAGACCTTCGCCCACCACCTCGCGTTCCTGTGTACGGATCTGGGCGATCCGGAGCTCCACGAGCGGGCCCTGGCCGTTCACCAGGCCCGGAAACGGGTCATCGAGGCACTGCTGGCGGAGGCGGCCGACACGGGCGAGCTCCGCGCCGGTACGGATGTCGCCGCGCTGGCCGGCACCGTACTGGCGATCACCGCCGGTGCCGGCCTGATCTGGGCCCTCGAGCGCCAGGGCACCCTCGAACAGCGGCTCCGCCAAGAGCTCGCCGCCGTGCTGTCCCCGCACCTTCCCGACGACGATCCGGAGGATTCATGACGAACGACGTACGCCCGCTGGCGGGCAAGGTGGCTCTGGTCGCCGGCGGCACCCGGGGCGGCGGACGGGGTATCGCCGTCGAGCTCGGGGCTGCCGGCGCGACGGTGTACGTCACCGGCCGCAGCAGCACGGCCGGACGCTCCGACCTGGACCGCCCGGAGACCATCGAGGAGACCGCCGGGAAGGTCACCGCCGCCGGCGGCCTGGGCATCCCCGCCCGCGTCGACCACAGCCGCCCCGACGAGGTCCGGGCCCTGGTCGACCGGATCGCCGCGGAACAGGACGGACGGCTCGACGTCCTGGTCAACTCCGTGTGGGGCGGAGACCCGCTGACCGACTGGGAACATCCCCTGTGGGAGCAGGACCTGGAAACCGGGCTCCGGCTGATGCGGCAGGCCGTGGAGACCCATGTGATCACCAGCCGGTTCGCGCTGCCGCTGCTGGTCGCACGCAAAAGCGGCCTGGTCGTGGAGGTCACCGACGGCAACACCGCCCGCTATCGCGGCTCGTTCTTCTACGACCTGGTGAAGTCGACGGTGATCCGCCTCGCGGTCGCCCAGGCCGCCGAGCTGAAGCCGCACGGGGTCGCGGCCGTGGCGATCACGCCCGGCTTCCTGCGCTCGGAGGCGCTGCTGGAGCACTTCGGCGTCACCGAGTCCAACTGGCGGGACGCCGTGGTCCAGGATCCGAACTTCGCCCACTCCGAGACCCCGGCCTACCTCGGCCGTGCGGTCGCGGCACTCGCAGCCGACCCGGACATCATGACCAAGACCGGACGGGCGCTGGCCACCTGGGGCCTGTACCGCGAGTACGGGTTCACCGATGCCGACGGCGCGCAGCCGGACTTCGCGGCCCACTGGGCCAGGAACCTGGAAGAGGAGTACGGCCCCCTCGGCGACCCCCTGTGACGCTCCTCCGCCGACGGAAAACCCTCGGGAAACGGTGACATGCATCACAGCAGGAACTCTGATCACGGAACCATTACGACCGCTCAGGTCTCGCCGACATCTCGGGATTTGTCGCTTGCGGCTCGACATTCCCCTATCCGGCGAAATGTCCACCCCGGGACGTGTGAAGGCGGGCGGCAACATGCCAGGTCAGGGAGATTCTGAAAGGTTGTCACGCACCATCTCGCGGGCGGCGGCGGAGCCTCCGGCACGACCGGACGCCCTTTTCAAGTCGGTGCGCCGGGACCCGCTGCGCAGGCTCGCAACGTGACTTGCCAGGCCATGACGCGGCTTCTAAGAATGGCGGCCCGCCCGGCGCTCGAGCGGCACGGGCGACGACGCTTTGCAGACATCGAGTGAGGTCCCGCATGCAGAAACACCGCAAGAAGACTCACTACCGGAAGATAGCCATCGGCGCAGTCGCGGTCGGCATCGTGGGCATACCCACGACCGCAATGGCATGCCTGGACTCTCAGGAATGGGGCGGCTCCCGGGCCGACAGCCGGCAGGACCTGCGCCCCTCCGCCAACACCTCCCCCCTGGGCGTGCAGATCCAGACGCCGCCGACGAGCCCGACGAGCCCGACGGGCCAGGAGGGCGAGCAGGGCCAGACCGTCGTCAACGACGGCCGTGACGGGACCTGGCCGACGGCCGGGCAGCCCACGCGCACCCCGCAGAAGCCGAGGCCCTCCACCGCGACCACGAAGCCGGTCAAGCCGACGACGCCCAAGCCGCCGGCCCCGACCGCCACGAAGAAGCCCACGGCCACGGCCCCGGCGCCGTCCGTGCCGACCGGCGTGGCCGGCCAGATCGTGGACCTGGTCAACAAGGAGCGGGCCAAGGCCGGATGTTCGCCGCTCACGGCGAACGACAAGCTGACGACGGCCGCCCAGAACCACAGCAAGGACATGGCCGCCCACAGCAACATGTCGCACACCGGCTCGGACGGCTCCGACCCGGGCCAGCGCATCACCCGCGCCGGCTACACCTGGCGTACGTACGGGGAGAACGTCGCGTACGGCTACAGCACCCCCGAGCAGGTCATGACGGGCTGGATGAACAGCCCCGGCCACAAGGCGAACATCCTCAACTGCTCGTTCAAGGAGATCGGCGTCGGCCTCGCGCAGCCGAACTCCTACTGGACGCAGGTCTTCGGCGCGGCCCGCTGACGCAGCCGCGGTCCGCCGCCGTAGCCCCGGCGCGCCGACCGCGTCGACGCCCGCTCCCATTAGGGAGATGATCGGGTATGACCACATTTCCTCCTTCTGTGGTGCCGCGGCGCGCTCGGCTCTCGGCCCGGCTGGCCCTGGTCTGCGCCCTGGGCGCCCTGGTGGCGCTGGTGGCGGCGAGCGGACTGGGCGGTCTGTTCATCCTCGTGGTGGCGGCGGCCGGTGCGGTGCTCACGGCCATGGGGACCTGGTGGGTCCTGTCCCACCACGGGGCGGTGCGGCTGGCCGGGGCTCTGCTCATGGTGGCCGCACCGCTGGCTGTCCTGATCATGTACGCCCGGGCGGACCTGTGGCCCGCGGCGCTGACCGCCGTCGTGCTGTGGGGAGCCGCCCTGGTGTGTGCGGGGTCGGCGCTGCGAGGGGCGCGGCGGCCCGACCGCATGCAGGCGGTCGAGTCCGCCCCGCCCCGCCGCCCGGTACTGATCATGAACCCCAAGTCCGGTGGCGGCAAGGTCGGCCGGTTCGGCCTGGTCGAGAAGGCCGAGGCGCTGGGTGCCCGGGTCGTGCTGCTGGACACCGCGGTCAGGACGGACGTCGCCGCGATCGCCCGCCAGGCGGTGGCCGAGGGGGCGGACCTGCTCGGTGTGGCGGGCGGCGACGGCACCCAGGCCCGGGTGGCCGAGGTGGCGGCCGAGCACGGCCTGCCGTTCCTGGTGATCTCCGCAGGCACCAGGAACCACTTCGCCAGGGACCTCGGCCTGGACCGCGACGACCCGGCCCGCTGCCTGGACGCGCTGGTCGAAGGGGAGGAGCTCAGGGTCGACCTGGGCGTCGTCGGCGGCCATGCCTTTGTCAACACGGCCTCGTTCGGCGTCTACGCGGAGGTCGTGCAGCGCCCGGACTACCGGGACGCCAAGGCGGGCTCGGCACTCGACGCCATGCCCGACCTGCTGCTCGGATACGCAGGTCACCTGCTCGACGCGGTGACGGACCAGAGGCGTCTGGAGGACCAGCAGGCGCTGCTGATCAGCAACAATCCGTACGCCACTCCCGAACCGATGGCAACGGGAGGCCGCCGGCCCCGGCTCGACCGCGGAGTGCTGGGTGTCGTCGGGATCCGGGTGACCAATGCGGCCCAGGCGGCCGACGTCGCACTCCGGGGTGCCCGGGCGGCCGGACTCCAGGTCCTGACCGCCCACCGGATCAGCATCGGAGCGGACGCGGAGACCATCCCGGTCGCGGTGGACGGCGAGGCCCTGACCATGCCGGTGCCCGTCATCTGCACCATCCGCCCGGGAGTACTGCGCGTACGGGTGCCCAAGGTCCGCCCGGGAGCCCCGGCGTCCTACCCGCCCGTGCGCTGGCGTGAGGTCGCCGTGCTGGCCTTCGGCCGGCCGTGACGATGCCCGCCCGGCCCGATGGCGTCACAATGAGCCTTAGCCGGTGGTGTTCGCAGCGGAGTGGAGACATCCGTGAAGGACCTCAAGTTTGAGCAGAAGAAATCCCTGTCCCGCCTGGAAGCCGCCGATCAGCTTGCCGCGCTGGCGGAGGCGCTGAGACACGGCGGCAACGCCGAGCTGGAATTCGGCCCCGGAACGCTGAGCATGCGGATCCCCGAAGAGATCCGCACCGAGGTCGAGGTCGAGGTCGGCGACGGCGAGATCGAACTGGAGATCGAACTCAAATGGCCTACCGCGCGGACCGAGGCCGGGGCGTAGCGCGGGGGGCTTCCGGGGCCCCGGAAGCCACGAAAGCCCGCGGCGACTACACCGGCGCCGTCTACGGCTCGCTGCTCGCCGCCTCCGTGGTGGTCGGTGCCGGAACGCCGGGACCATTCCCCAAGCTGCAACTCGTCATGCTGCTGCTGTGCACCGGTGTGGTGTTCTGGGCCGCACACGTCTTCTCCCGGCTCTTCGGGGTCCGGATCGTGGAACAGCTGAGCTGGGCCACGGTCCGCCGGACGTGCCGGGAGGAGCGCCCGATCATCGAGGCCGCCGTCCCGCCGGCCCTTGCCGTGGTCGTCAGCCCGCTCTTCGGACTGGGGGAGCACGGGACGGTATGGCTGGCACTGGTGGTGGCTCTGGCCGGGCAGGTCGGCTGGGCGACCGTGGCCGCCAGCCGGGCCGGCGCCTCGCGCCGCCTGATGGTGATCGCCGGTGTGATCAACCTCCTCCTCGGATTGATCATCGTCGTGCTCAAGGTCGCCCTGCAGCACTGAGGGCCCCCGGCCGGCCCCCTCACAGAGCGCGGATGGCGGCCTCCAGATCCGGCCCGTACGACGCCCAGCAGCTCACCGAGCCGTCCTCGTGCAGATGCCCCATGTACCAGTCCCCGTCCTCGCGTACGAGGCACAGGTCGTGGAACGCAAGGACCGCGTCGGGGCGCAGGGGTGTGGCCTCGCCCTGTCCCGAGTCCTCGACGACGACCCGGTCGAGCGAGAGCGGCACCGCGCTCGGGACGCCCGAGACCGCGCGGAGCCGCTCAAGGCTCCATCCGTCCGGCAGCAGCGGTGATGAGATGGTCATCGGCTGATCATCCCACGCCCGCCCCCGGACGCTACGGCGTGTGGAAGCGGACCTCCGGGTTGTCCGCCGAGGGGCCGTCCAGCAGCGGCTGCGGCACCCCCTTCAGCTGGAGGTCGAAGAAGGCCGCGACGTACTTCCTGGTCAGAGCGACGGAACGGGTACCGGACAACGGGACCTCGGGATCGGGCAGGCCCAGCTGTTCACCGAGGACCGGGAAGTCGGTGAAGGTGAAATGACCGGATCCCTCGACCGTCAGCCAGCGCTTCCAGCCGTCCAGCCGGCCGAAGTTCCCCGCCCAGTTCTCGTAGTGCTCGGGATCGTCCTCGGCCGTGCCCATCAGCAGGAAGGGCCGCCCGTCCAGACCGTTCTCGGGTACCGGAGTGAACAGGGTGCCGTCGAGATCGGCCCCGGCGCGGATCCGCCGGTCTGCGGCCATGGCAGCCGCCGTCCCGGCCCCGCCGATGGAATGCCCGGCCATGCCGATGCGCCGTTCGTCGATCATCCACGCATGGCGCCAGGCCGGGTGACGGCCGGTGAGCCGGTCCAGCAGGAAGGAGACGTCCCGGGCGCGGCCGTCGCTGACCTTCCGGTAGTCCTCCTTCTCCTTCATCTGCTCGCACGCCCGGCAGGTCAGCATCCGCCCGCCGGGGAACGCCACCCCGGACGCCTCGTACGCATGGTCCACCGAGGCCACCACATAGCCGCGGGAGGCCAGATCCTCGGCGAGCGCGGTCAGTGACGCCCGAGGCACCGTGAACCCGGGCGAGAGGACCACCAGCGGGAACCGTCCGACCCGCGGCAGCGCCCCCGCCCGCGAGGAGGACTTCGTGCCGGCGAGCACCTCCGGGGCGACCATCCCCTCCAGCCCGCGGTCCTCGATCAGCAACCGGGCCTCGTCGGTCCGCAGGTACCCCACGGGCGCCCCGGTACCGCGCCGCGCGGGGTACCGCAGGGTGACCATCAACTCCCGGGGCCCCGATGCCACCCACGGATCCGTCCGCTCCCGGTCCACCAGATGCAGCGTGTCCAGCCCGACACCGAACCGCCCCGCAGGCGCAGGCAGGCTCAGCACGGATTTCTCACCCACGGTGGAAGCGGTGGAAACGGCGGCAGCGGCAGGAGCGGACGCTGCTGCCGCTGCGGGACTCGCCGCCACACCGGCCAGCGGAACGGTCAAGGCAACAACGGCTGCGGCAAAGGCGGTTCGTGAAGAGTTCATGCACTCGAACCTATGCGCGCCCATCAGCCGCGGCGTCCTCACAACGAAGGACTCCACCTCTCATACCCCAGAGCCACGCCTCCCCCGGAAGTATCAGGACACGAGGGGCTGCTCCTCCAGCTCCTTCAGCCGTACGGTGCACAGACCGCCCCGCTCGGCCTTGACCTCCGTCACCTTGAGCTGTGTGCCCGGCGAAAGGATGAACTCGTCCTCGTCGGTGAACGCGGAGAAATTGCGGATGCCCACGGCCCGGCGGGGCACCACCTCGAAGAGCGTCCGCTTGCCGCGGCTGCCGAGGAAGGCCCGCGCCACCCCGAGACTCGGCGTGCACGAGGACACGCCCCACCAGGTCACGGTCCGGCCGAGCGGGTACTGGGCGCGAAGGTCCAGCGACACCCCCCGCCACAAGGGCTCCGTGCGGGCGGGCAGCTGAGAGACCGCCGAGAACAGCAGCCGCAGATACGGGAGGTACGGAACCACCCTGGCCCGGTCCGGGGAGCGCAGGACTGCGTTGATCTCCCGGTAGAAGGCGGACTCACAGGTGTAGAGGTGGAGCGCGGCGATCGCCTCGGCGGACAGGCCGCCGGCCGCTTCGTCCGCCCGTCTCTTGCCGAACTCGTACGACCGTTTGACGTGCCGGTCGAGGCCCGACAGGAGGTCGGCGACCGGGCTGACGGCGTCCTGGAAGTCCCACAGGGGGGTGTCGAACACACCCGTGATCGCGGGGAGGACGAGCCCCTCGTCCTTGACGCTCGAAAGCCGTTCGAGGTAGAGCTGGTGCAGCTCCATGGTGGACGCGATGAACGCGCCCATGCGCTCGGCGACGTCGGCCGTGTCCGCCCCGCCGCCCTCCGAGGACGACTCGTTCCACCCCTTGCTCGGCAGCCAGTCGATCTCGTCGGCGCCCAGGGACGCCAGAGCGTCGTTCACCATGCCGAAATGGTCGCCCTCGCAGAAGATGTCGCCCTGCGCCGCGGGGTTGGCGTGGTCGATGTGCCGGACCTCGACCTCGGGGTACTTCTTCTCCAGCCGGAGGACGACCTTCTTCAGACTGCGTGCATGAGCGCCCCACCAGGCGAAGACGACCCCGCGGTCCTCTTCGCCGGCGTTCTGCTTGGCCTTGAGGATGTCTTCGATGATCCGCTCGGCGACCGGACGCCAAAACGACGTGTGCCGGTCGGGCCCGGCGGACCCGCCACTGCCGGCGGTGAGTGCCGCGTTCAGCAGCAGGACGCCCTGCGTCAGCATCGCCTGGAACCACTCCGGCGGCTGGACGGTGTCCTGCTCTTTCAAGAGCGCCCGGATGTCCGCGATCGGGGTCTTCTTGGGTATGCCGTACTTCCACATCGCTGCTGCCTTGATGATGCAGCGGATGCTGACGACCCTGCCGAACTGGCTGTCCTTCCAGTTGTGGAAGGTGTTGTCGAACATGGCGATGCCGGTGGCGCTCTCCGGCCGCGGGTACGGGTTCTGACCGAAGACGACGACCTTCCACTGGTGCGGAGGGTGGGGCTTGAGCGCCTGGAAGGTCAGTTCGCGGACGGGGACGACATCCGGTGCCCTGCCCGGACCGATGTACGAGGCGGCGTCCGGCTGCGCCTCGATGACCGGCTTCAGCAGCGGAAGCCAGGGCTCTCCGCCCCCTTTGAACAGTTCGGCGAGGGCCAGCGGGTCATTCGGGTCGGGCATGGCAGGGGTGTGGGAATCGCTCATTCTGGCGGAGCTCCGTGGTACTCGAGGGGCTGACCCCAGGTCAGCGACGGGCGGCGACGGGACGCTTGGGCGGCGTGATGCGGACCCGCTTCTCTTGGGGGGCGCTCTCGATGTCGTCGAGTTGCGCAACGATGGTGCTGCGCAGGTCGTCGTCATCCTCGAAGCGGTGCTCGGTGAACAACGTGTAGCCCGTCCACATCAGGTTGGCGCACACCCGGGCCGGGACCCCGCCGGTCCGGGCGCCCATGCCGACCAGGGCCACCGACCGGATGCTGCCCGGCGCCTCCTCGTTCTGCCGGTGGATCGCCTGGAAGGACGCGGCGCAGGCCAGCGCCACGTTCAGGGTCTCGCTCACGTTCTGCGCCGAGGTCTCCATCGTCGGCGTCGAGATCAGAAACCCCGGGTTCGTCGCTCCGGACGGAACGCACACCGCACTGCCCACCGGAAGCCTTCCCGCGAACCGGTCACGGATCGCCCGCTGCACGCGCAGCTGTATACCCGCTCCCAGGTACCGCTTGATCACAGCATCCACCCCGCCGTCCATCCGCCCCCGGGAGTTGGTCGGGCTGACCCAGGCGTCGACCTCCTCGTCGAGGATCGACCCCGTGCGGATCTCGATCCCGGGGGTGTCGGCGAATGCGGCCCGCCACGCCTCCACCACGTCCGGGTTGACGTCGGTCAGCACTACCCTGAGCGGCTGCTGCTCGCGGTTCACGGTCATGACACTCCTGTCGAGAGGCGGTCCTTCCACTGCCCACGACGCTACCGCGGCCCACTGACAACACAGCTCTGACCAGCGGCGCGTGACCCAGCGTCACTGGCTCCGCCCGCTAGAAAGCCCACCGGGTGTGGGTGTAGACCCCGTCCTCCCGGCCGAAGCCGTACGCCGTGGTCGGGGCCACCGCGAACACCACCGCGTCCCCCTTCCGGAGCTCGTCCCCCAACCCGTGGAAGGTGCCCTCGGGCGAGGTGATGTGCGGCCCGTACTGCGTCTCGAACGCCGTGATGACCTCCTCCAGCGCCGCCGCATCGGCAACCGGCTCCGCCGTGCCCTCGACCACGAGGTCGAGTCCCTCGGTCAGCGAGTTGCCCCCGGTGGTCAGCGCGCAGTGGCCGTCATGGGCGAGGTTCTTCGCCTTCTGCTCGCCCTTCCCGGTGGAGAAGTACAGGACCCCGTCGTGCCAGGCGGCGATCACAGGGGTGACGTGCAGCCGGCCGTCGGGCCGGATCGTGGACGCCCAGAAGATCTCGGCGGCCTCCAGCTGCCGCTGGGCCTCGGCCCACTCGGTGGCCGTGACCTCGGCGGCACCCGGGCGGGGATTGAGCGCAGAGCTGTAACGGGCGTCGAGCTCGGTCGTGGGTTGCTTCGCGGTTCCCTGTACAGGCATGGCGGGCCTCCTTCGGCCGGCGGAGCTCTTCGACCGGCGGGTGCCGCATCCCGCCGGTCATCGAACAAGCGGGCGAATCCAGCTGGTGGGTCCCTTCGCCGGTTCCGTAGGCCGTGCCGGCGATACGGACGCTACCAGCGGCTCTTCCAGGAGCAGTCCCAGTGGCCCTTCACCCAGTGCTTCTCCCAGTGCCCGGGGACGTAGACCCACTTCCAGTGACCGTCACGGTCCCAGCCGCGGCTGCCCCTGTTGTCCCCATCGCCCCTGTCGCCCCGGTCGTTGTGCCGGCCGTCGCGGTTCCAGCCGCGGTCGTCGTTGTCGTTGTTGTGACGGCCGTCGCGGTTCCAGCGCCGGTCATCGTCCTTCCTGTTGTCGTGGTTCTTCCTGTTGTCGTGCCGGCCGTCGCGGTGGTCCTTCACCCACTTCTTCTCCCAGTGGCCTTTCTCCCACGTCTTCTTCCAATGCCCCTTCTTCCAGTCGCACCGCTTGCCGGGGTCCTCGACGATGGAGGAGACCGTCACGACCTGCTGTGGCGGCGCCGCCATCGCCGGGGCCGCAGCCCCGAGGGCGGTGCCACCGGCGAGGACGCCCGCAGCGGCAGCCGCGACAGACGCTCTCCGGACGTGCACGGAAACGGACATCGAGCCCACCTCCTGGCCCCCACCGGAGTGAGAGCAGCGAGTGTTGTGACACCAATGATTCTGCGCTTTTCGCCCGCAGGTTTACATATGCCTTATACATATCGTGATCGGAGGCCAACACGATGCGCGAGCAGCCGGTCCCTCTGCCCTACGCCGATCCGGCCTTCCTCGCGGACCCCTTTCCGCTGTACCGGCAGCTGCGCGAGGAAGCCCCCGTGCACCGCGTCGTCATCGCGGGCGGCCTGAGCGCCTGGCTCGTCACCCGCTACGAAGACGGACTCGCGGCCCTCTCCGACTCCCGGCTCAGCAGTGACCTCCGCGATGCCTCGGACCCCCGCCTCCTGCAGCAGCTGCCCGAGACCGAGCGCGAGTCGATGGTGAGCAATATGCTCCGCAGCGACCCGCCCGACCACACGCGCCTGCGCCGCCTCGTCTCCAAGGCGTTCACCGCCCGCCGGGTGGCCGGGATGCGGCCCCGGATCCAGTCCGTCACCGACCGGCTGCTGGACGCGGTCGTGCGGGCCGGCCGGGCCGACCTCATCGCCGACTTCGCCCTGCCGCTCCCGGTCACGGTGATCAGCGAACTGCTCGGCGTGCCGGTGGACGACCGGCACGACTTCCAGCGCTGGACCGACCGCATGGTCATGCGCGGTACGGAGCCTCCGGACCCCGCCGTGGTCAACGAGGCGTGGCAGCACATGCGCGGCTATGTGACCGGCCTCATCCGCGACAAACGGGCCCGGCCCGGCGAGGACCTGCTCAGCGCCCTCATCACCGCCCGGGACGAGGAACAGCAGCTCACCGAGGACGAGCTGATCGCCATGGTGTTCCTGCTGCTGGCCGCCGGCTACATCACCACGGTCAACCTGATCGGCAGCGCCATCGCCATGCTGCTCGCCCATCCCGGCCAGCTCGACCTGCTGCGCTCCGACCCCGAGCTGCTCCCGGGCGCGATCGAGGAGTTCCTCCGCTACGACGGCCCGGTCAACCCGGGCATCGCCCGGTTCGCCCGCGAAAACCTCGAGATCGCCGGCGTGGCCATCCCGCGCGGTGCGACCGTGCTGATCGCCTCGGCCGCCGCCGACCGCGACCCGGCACGGTTCGCCGACCCCGACCGCCTGGACCTCACGCGCCAGGACAACGCCCACCTCGCATTCGGGCACGGTATCCACTACTGCCTGGGTGCGCCGCTGGCCCGGCTGGAGGGACAGATCGCCATCGGCACCGCCCTGCGCCGGCTCCCCGGGCTCGCCCTCGCCGTGGCGCCGGACGAGATCCGCTGGCGCCCCGGCGGACTGCGCGGGCCGCTGAGCCTGCCGGTGACCTTCACTCCCGGCACACCGGCCGAATAGGCCCCTGGGTTATGCCTGAAACATGACTGTCCGCGTTCGGCCGGCGTCGGATAGCAATGGGGCGGGACCTGGAGCGGCCCGCCGACGGTCGGTGGCACGTCCAGGAGGCCCAGAAGGGATTCCTCCCGTGATCCGCACCCGTATCGCCGCTCTCGCCGCCGTGGCCGTGACCGCCCTCGCGCTCGGCGCGAGCCCCGCCTCGGCGGCTCCCGGTGACACGCTCAACGTCTGTGGCAGCACCCTCACCCCGGCCGGCTGGGTGGACGTCCAGTGGTGGAACAGCGCCGGCTGCGGCTCCGGCTTCAACCCCAACTCCAAGCAGATAAAGGACCTCACCGGATTCCCGGTCGGCACCCAGGTCAACGCCTGCGGCTCCACCTGGCCGCCCGCCGGGTGGACGATCGTCAGCAGCTACTACTCCAGCGGCTGCCGCTACTCCGCGGTACCGAGCCTGAACCACAACGCGTGGACCCTGAAGCGCACCTCCTGACCACCAGGGTGCGGGCCCCGCCCTTCGCGGCCGGGGCCCCGCATCAGAGCGCCCCGGTCACGCTCGCGACGTACAGCCCGACGACCGCCACCACGGCGATGACCACCACCCAGGACGCGATGCCGGTGTGCCTGCCCGTACGCGCGGGCCGTCCGCCGCGCCGCTTGCGCTGCCCGCGCCGCTCGGCGTTCCCGGGGCTGCGGCCCGGCAGTGGAGCGGAGGGACCCGCGGCGACCTCGGCCAGCAGGCCGCGGCAGACCGCGGCCAGCCCGGAGGTCCCGGCGGACAGGCTCGCGACCGCCTCGGAACGTGCGGGGGCGGTCGTACCGCCCTCGAGGATCCGGCCGGCCCGCAGCAGCACCTCGTCCCGTCCGGCGCTCGGAGTCAGGCTGATCCAGCGCTGAACGTGCGGGCCCTGTATGACCACCCCGCCCGCCCGGTCCCGGTAGATACTGTGCTCCCGCCACAGGACTTCCGCCAATTCCACCGCGGTTTCCCTCAATTGCCCGCTCAAGGCGGCCCCCCGTCGCTTGTGTCGACCGAACAAACAGGGGGACATTAGCCGCCGCCACCGACACCGCCGCAGCCGGGGTCCCGGGCCGGACGGGGTCCGGGGCGGGCGGGCCCGCCCGCCCCGGCGGGTCGTGCAGGGCTCAGGAGGTGAGCGGAGCCGGTGCCGGCGTGCCGTAGAAGGTGACGGGCGACCAGCCGTGGGTCTGGGCGAGCGCGTTCAGGGCGTTGGCCACCTCGATCGGCGGTACGACGTAGGAGCCCGGGGCGTCCACGACCGACACGCTGAAGGTGATCTGCAGTTCACCCTCGCCGCCGGGGAGGGCGGTGCTGCCCTTGAACTGGGTCCCCGAGGGGAATACGGGCGCGGACTGGCTGCCCTGCGCCGCGCTGCTTGCGGCGGCACCCGCCTGCACGGCCGTCCCGTCCGCCGCCTGTGCCGTGCCGGCGGCGGCAAGTGCCGCTCCCGCCGCGGCCGTTCCCGAGTAGCCCAGCAGCGAGCGTCGTGAAATTCCCGACATGGTTCCCCTCCGTGGCGATGACGTTTCGTTGATCTGCGCATGATCGTATGCGCCAACCGGCCACCGCACGGCTGAATGTGATCTTCCGCTTTGCCCCTCTTTGTGTGTCGACCCTGAATCGACTGAATGCATACATACGGGCGGATCATCACATCTATCGGGTATGTCTTGACCTGTTCCCTGGGCCTCCTGAATGATCAGTGTCGGAGTCGTACGGGACGACGACGGGCTGCGAGGGCCGATATGGCGGATGAGCTGGACGATCTGGTACTCCTCCCGCACTGCGACCTCCACATGGCGCTCACCGGCACCCCACCCCTCACCCTCCGCGTGTTCAAGCGCACCGGCACGGCAGGCGTCACCGCCCCGTACACCCTCACCCCCGTTCCGCCGGCGGACTGCTCGTACGCGTTCATGGCCCCGTACCAGGACACCGGCCACCGTTTCGACGGGGTGCCGACCGTCGACGGGAACGGCGTCGTCCACCCCGGCGCCGGCGGGCCCGGGGTGTACCTCTTCAGGGTCGCCGTCGGCACCCAGTACCTGGTCGGCCGGCTCCAGGTACACCGGCGCCTGGAGAACTGGTGGTTCGGGAACGCGTCCTTGACCACCGCCCTCGACCCCGACATCGGCCACGCGCTGCCCACCCTCTACGCCCGGTTCAGCGACGACAACAACGCCGCCGACCTCATCGGAGACATCACCGGGCACGGCTATGTGACGCTGACCTCCGAGGACCCCCGGAAAGTGGCGGTCACTCCGAACGGCCGGCTGCGAGGCCTGGTCGAGACGCCGAAGCCGCCCGAGGGCGAACTCCCCGCCACCTCCGTCGCCGGGACCCTCGGCACGCTTCCCGAGCGGACCCTCCAAGTCGGCGTCGTCGACTACCGGAAGGAACGCCGCATCCTGGTCGACCACCAGCTGTGGAACCTCACCGACCTCGACGACATGCAGAACGTCCTGATCCTCGCCGAGGGATTCGAGGGGAGCGCCGCCGACCGGGCCGTCTTCACCCAGGCGGCCGAAGCCATCACCTTCCAGCTGTTCAGCCGCCGCCGCCATGAGCCCTACGGCACGCTGAAGGAGCGGTTCAATGTCTTCAGCGCCTTCGAGGAATCCTTCGAACGGGGCCTCACCTGCGGGAACCGGGTCACCGACACCCTGGACCCGGCCGTGCCCAGCGGCACCCTGATCCCGTACGAAAACCCCGTCGAGGTGATCCGGCCCGGCAGCCCGCTCCGCTATGCGATGGCGGAGCTGGTCAAACGGGTCGGGCTGCCGCCGCGCATCAACACCCGGACCGACCTCGTACAGCACTGGAGCGGCCAGCAGCTGCACGACTTCAAACCCGAACGGGTCAACGAAAAGCTGATCAAGGCCTGGAAGACCCACCGCTCCCTGGGCATCCTCCAGACCAAGAACAGCTTCTTCGGCGTGATGGCCGGCCGCCGGCCGGCCGACCGGACCATCGGCCAGGAGGAGCCGGCGCCCAAGCCCGCACAGGACGCGGCGAGCCCCGAGATGAAGGCCTTCGTCAAGCAGCTCTACGAGTTCTGGACGAACGGGCCGACCGGGCTGCTCGTGCTCGACCCCCGCCGACACCCCCCGGAGCTCTACGCCCCCGGACACACCAATCCGCTGAACTCCGTGCTGACCTACGCGAAGGCACTGGGCTACGTCAACCCGTTCTCCCACGTCCACCGGCACATCGGCCAGGTCTGGGCGGCGGAAACCCCCGGCCTGCGGCGCAGCCGGGGCCTGATCGCGGTCGTCACGTACGACTACGCGGGCCGGGGCGTCAACACCAACCGCCGCACCATGACCCTGAACTCCTTCGAGCAGAACACCAAGACGTACTTCCAGTACGACACCGCCTCGCCCATCGACCCCGCCCTGATGCACCGCACGGTGCCCGCCCCCGACCCCGCCGGGTTCCGGCTCGGCGACGTCGTCGACATGGTCGCCCACGAATTCGGCCACACCTTCAACCTCGGGGACGAGTACGAGGAGCAAGAGGAGGACGGCCCCGGCAACACGCCCGGCGACCTGATCGCGGACAACCTCACCCGCCTCGGCCACGCCCGCCTGAACCCCACGAGCCGGGACCTCAACATGGCCAACGTCAAATGGCTCCAGCTGCCCCGCATGCAGCACTCGGCACGACTGGTCAAGGACAGCGAGCTCTTCGGCACCCCGCCGAAGCTCAGGGTCACCGTCGACACCGACCAGCTCGACGTCTGGCGGGCGGTCCGGCAAGCCGGGCCCGGCCGCAACACGGTGAGCCTGCGCCAGTTCAAGCTCCTGGAGTCCGGCGAACAGCTCCCGCTGGACGGTGTGCTGCTGGAGGGCCTCACGATCGACCCCATCGCCGACGGCACCGGCGTCCTGGTCCTCACCGGCCCGAACCTCCCCACCACCGTGTTCGGCGCCGGTTCCGTGCTCTACGTCCCGCTCAAGGACGGCGGCGGCACCCCCCTCACCGTCGTGGACCGCCGCGTCCTGACCTTCCTCCAGGGAAACCGCAAACCCCTCAACCACAACACCAACAACAAGATCCCCAGGCACAAGCCCGACCTCCCCCACCGGATCCCCGGCCTCGCCCCCAACGAACTCCGCCAGACCCTGGTCGGCATCTTCGAGGGTGCCCACCACTACGCCGGAGCCCACTACCGGCCCGCCGGGGCGTGCAAGATGCGCAACGGCGCCGGCATCGGCGAGGCGGGATCCTTCTGCTTCGTCTGCATGTGGCTGATCGTGAACCGGGTCGACCCCACCCACCACGCCACCATCAGCCGCAGGTTCTACCCGGGACGGCGCCGATGAGCCGGCCCGGCAGCTTCGAGACCCTCCTCGCCGAGATCGGCCTCGCACTGGTCCCGCTGCGCTCCGCACTCACCTCCCCGCAGAGCTGCGCCGGCCTGCTGCGGGAACTCGGCTGGCACGCCCCGGAGATCCCGCAGCCGCTGGCAGCCCTGAGGCCCGGCGTGGACACCCTCGCCGAAACCCTGCGCGGCCTGACCGACGGAGGCTTCGGAGCCGACGACGTCCCCCGCGTCCTCGGCGCGCTCCAGGCACTGGTCGGCGGCATCAGGGCCATCACCGGGGCGCCCGACGAGGCGGTCCCCGAGCACCTGCGCGCGGACGGCTTCCGGGAACACTTCCCGAAACAGCTCCTCGACCACCTGGTGATCGGCCACCTCCAGCGCCACCGGCCCTCCCTCGGGTTCGCGCTGCGCGCCCTCGGTGTCGTGAGGACCCGCTACGTGCCCCCGGCCGGGAACCGCCCCGGACACCACCACCACTCCCTCGACCTCGCCGACCTGCCCCGGGCGCTCACCGATCCGGCGGCCGTCCTCAGGGACGCCCACGGCTGGGGCGGCCCCGGCTTCGCCTACGACGAATTCGCCGACCAGCTCGACAGCCTGCTGCTCTCGCTCGGCGCGTCCACCACCCGCGGGCCCGCCGACGAATGGACCGCCCAGTCCGTCCACGGCACCCAGCGGCAGCCTGCCGACCCGCCCGTCCCGGTGCTCCGGGCCGTCCTGCTGGAACACCCCGACGGCGAGGCCGGAGAGGCCGGCGAGGCCGAGACCGCGGCCGTGGTGCGGATGCTGGAGCTGCCGCCCGAAGGCGACCGGCCCGGCGGCCTGGCCCTGCTGCCCTCGTACGCCGGGCAGCTCGGCGTACGGATCGAGCTCGGCCCCGAGCTCACCCTGACCGTGCGCAGCGAACTCGACCTGCAAGGCGGAGTGGCCCTGCGGATCCGCCCCGGCGAGCCCATCGAGACCCTGGCCGGGTTCGAGGCCGGGGACGGCACCCCCGCACGCCTTGACGGCGCCGTCGAAGCGGTCGTCGAACGGACCCGGACCGAGGGCGACCCCGTCCTCCTGGTCGGATCGGCCGACGGCACCCGCCTGCAGTTCCGCGGCCTCGCCGGCGGCGGGGGAGTGCGCCTGGACTCCGGCGGCACCGATGTCTACGCCGAACTCCGGCTCCACGGCCTGGAGTTCGTCCTCAGTCCGCAAGACGCCGACGGATTCATCGCGTCCGTCCTGCCCCGCGACGGGTTCACCCTCGGTGCCGACCTCACGGTGGCCGTCTCCCACCGGGACGGCTTCTCCTTCCGCGGCAACGCGGCCCTGGAGGTCCGGATCCCGACCCGGCTGGAACTCGGCCCCGTCCGGATCCAGGCCCTCGGCATCTCCGCCACCCCCTCCCCGGACGCCCTGCCGATTGCGCTCGGCGCCACCTTCCGGGCCGCGCTCGGCCCGGTACAGGCGGTGGTCGAGGAGATCGGCCTCACCGCCCTGCTGGCGTTCCGGCCGGACCACGACGGCAACCTCGGCCCGGTCGACCTGGACCTCGGCTTCAAACCGCCCAAGGGCGCCGGCCTCTCCGTGGACGCCGGCATCGTCAAGGGCGGCGGATACCTCTCCTTCGACCCTGACCGCGGCGAGTACGCGGGGGCACTGGAACTCGACTTCGCCGGCATCGTCGCCGTCAAGGCGATCGGACTCATCAGCACCCGGATGCCCGACGGCAGCAGCGGATTCTCCCTGCTGGTGATCATCGCCGCCGAGTTCGGCGGCGGCGGGATCCAGCTCGGCTTCGGATTCTCGCTGCTCGCGGTGGGCGGGCTGATCGGCCTCAACCGCGGCATGGACCTGGAAGCCCTCGGCAACGGCGTCCGCTCGGGAGCCATCGAATCGGTGATGTTCCCCAAGGACATCGTCGCGAACGCGCCCCGGATCCTCAGCGACCTGCGCGCCTTCTTCCCGCCCGAGGACGGCACCTTCCTCGTCGGACCGATGGCGAAGATCGGCTGGGGCACCCCCGCACTGCTGCGGATCTCCCTCGGCATCGTCATCGAGATCCCGCCCGGCAACATCGCCGTACTCGGGGTGCTCAGCTGCGTCCTGCCCACCGAACAACTGCCCCTGGTCGTCATCCAGGTGCAGTTCGTCGGCGCCCTGGAGGTCGACAAGTCCCGGCTCTGGTTCTTCGCCCGGCTCTTCGACTCCCGCATCCTCAGCCTGACCGTCAACGGCGGGATGGGCCTGCTCTTCTCCTGGGGCGACAACCCCGAACTCGTGCTCTCCGTCGGCGGTTTCCACCCCTCCTTCCGGCCGCCCGCCCTGCCCTTCCCGGTCCCCGAGCGGATCTCGGTGGACATCCTCAACCAGCCCGGCCAACTGCTCCGGGTCTCCGCATACCTCGCGCTCACCAGCAATACCGTCCAGTTCGGAGCCCGCGCCGAACTCCGCCTCGGCTTCGACGACTTCGGCATCGAGGGCGGACTCTCCTT
This sequence comes from Streptomyces venezuelae, assembly GCF_008642295.1. Taxonomy (GTDB): domain Bacteria; phylum Actinomycetota; class Actinomycetes; order Streptomycetales; family Streptomycetaceae; genus Streptomyces; species Streptomyces venezuelae_C. The sequence goes on from NZ_CP029190.1 coordinate 7,138,332, forward strand.
CGACGCACTGTTCCGGTTCTCGCCGTTCGCCTTCGTCATCCAGGTCTCCGCCCACGTCTCCCTCAAGGCCTTCGGCGTCGGCCTCTTCGGCATCTCGCTCGACTTCACCCTCGAAGGAACCTGCCCTTGGCGGGCCCACGGCCGAGGCTCCATCTCCCTGCTGTTCTTCGAGATCTCCGCCGACTTCGACATCGAATGGGGCGAGTCCCACCACACCACCCTGCCGCCCGTCGAAGTCCTCGCCCTGCTGGAGAACGAGGTCCGCCGGCCCGAGGGCTGGAGCACCCGGCCCCCGGACGGCAGCACCCGTACCCTGGTCACCCTCCGCGACCTCACCGCCGCCGACGGGCTGGTCCTGCACCCCCGCGGCACCCTGTTCCTCGCCCAGCGGGTGGTCCCGCTCGACGTCCGGGTCGACAAGATCGGCGCCCAGCGCGCGAGCGACGGACAGCGGTTCCTCATCGAGCCCGATCCCGTCTGCCGTCTCGACAAGATCTCCGACACCGGCGAGAAGTTCCCCATGGCCCAGTTCCAGGACATGGACGACGCCGTGAAACTCTCCCGGCCCGCGTACGAGGAACAGGACGCCGGACTCGAACTCGCCGCAGCCGAAGGCGTGCTGGCCGCGCCCCGGGTGGTCCGGCGCAGCGCCCGGTACGAACAGATCGTCGTCGACCGCAAGGCCCGCCAGGTCACCACCGGACCCCCGCCCGGCCCCGGTGCCGGCTCCGCCCACGCTTCCGGGACCGCCCCGGCCGCAGCCGCAGCCGCCGACCCCGCGCCGCAGCCCGCCCGGAAGCTCGTCAGCCTCAGCCCCGCCGTGTTCGGCCGGCTGCTCGACGGCAGCAGCACCAGCCGCTCACCGCTCTCCCGCACCGAGGCGCAGCGCCGCCGGCCGCTGCCGCAGGAGCACACCGTACGGGCGGCCGGACCGCGGTACGTGGTGGCGTACCACCGCAACAACGCCCAGGCCTTCCCGCCCCAGGTCCCCGGCATCCCGCTGCCGACCGCCGCCGACTTCCGCAGCCCCGCCGCGGCGGCCGACGCACTCGCCCGGTGGACCGACTCCGATCCCCGCCTCTCCGGGCGGCTGCATGTCATCCCCGTCTCCGACGCCCGTGTCCGGCCCCAGACATCGGGCACCTGGACCGCAGCCGCCACCCCTGCACCCGCCGCGGTCCGGGGAGCGGAGCCGGTGCTGCTGGCCGGCGGCGCGGTGCTGCTCGCCGGCGGCGCCGACGGCGCCGGAGCCCCGGTGGCCACGGCCGGCCTGTTCGATCCGGTGACCACCGCCTGGACCGTGGCCCGCCCGCTGACCACCGCCCGCCGCGGCCACTCGGCCACCCGGCTCGCCGACGGCCGGGTGCTGGTGGTGGGCGGCACCGGCGCCACCGGTGCCGCACTGGCCTCCGCCGAGCTCTACGACCCGGTGGCCGGCACCTGGCGGGCCACCGACGGGGCCCCGCTCGCGGGCCGCTCGGAGCATGCGGCACACCTCCTGCGCCGGGGCACCGGGTTCGTCGTACTGGTCACCGGAGGCACCCGCGACGGCCGCTCGCTGGCCTCGGCCGAGGTGTACGAGCCGGCCACCGACCGGTGGCAGCCGGTGGCGCCGATGACCGGGGCCCGGTCCGGCCACCGGATCGTCCCGCTGCCCCGGGGCGGGCTGCTGGTCGTCGGCGGCGCCCTGGCCACCGGGGACGGCAGCGTCCCCCTGGCCTACTGCGAGCGCTACGACCCGGACACCGGCACCTGGACCCCGGCCGCCAGCCTGCACACCCCCCGCACCGGACACCAGGCCACCGTCCTGGCCGACGGCCGGATCCTGGTCACCGGCGGCGGCCCCACCCGGCTCCCCGGCCACGACGGCCGGATCGGCGGACGCAGCCCGGCCTCCGCCGAGGTCTACGACCCGGCCGACGATGCCTGGACCCCGGTCGCCGACATGCCGGCCGGCCGGGGCGGGCACCGGGCCGTGCTGCTGCCCACCGGCGAGGTCCTGGTCTTCGGCGGTACCAGCGGCCCCTCCGCCACCGCCGGTCACCGCGGCGCGCTCCGCTACCACCCGGCCACCGGCCGGTGGACCGCCACCGGAGCCCTCGCCGAGGGCCGTACGGAATGCGCCGCCCTCGCCCTGGCCGACGGCCGGGTGCTGGCGGCCGGCGGGCTGGTCGCGGCCGGCCCGGCGGCCCCCGGACCCGAGGCTGCGGTGGCCACCGCCGGCACCGAACTCTTCGTCCCGTGACGGCGACCCATTCCACGGAGGAACCCACCTCATGACCACCACCACCCCCCGGGCCGCCACCGAGCAGTGGACGGCCCAGGGCGACCTGCCCGAAGCGGCCTCCTGGTACGGGCAGTACGACACCGCCGTGCCGCTGGGCAACGAGAAGAAGCAGGTCCTCGTGGTGGCCGGGGCCGACGGCCGGTCCGCGGCCCTCGCCAAGGCCTGGCTCTTCACCCCCGGCGCCACCCCGGAGACCCCCGGGACGTGGAGCGCCGCCGGCCAGGTCCCGGGCGGCGCCCGCCGGCTGCACACCGCCACCCTCCTCGCGGACGGCGATGTGCTCGTCACCGGGGGCACCGCCGCGCCCGGACTGTCCCCGGCGCTGAAGTCCGCCGCCGTCTACCACCCCAAGACCAACACCTGGACCCCCGCCGACGACCTGCACGAGGCCCGCTGGGGGCATGCCGCGGTCCGCACCGCCGACAACAAGGTGCTGGTCTGCGGCGGTTACACGGTCCGGTCCCAGGACTCCGCCCGGGCCCTGGCCTCGGCCGAGCTCTACCACCCGGGCGACCGCAGCTGGACCCCGCTGAAACCGATGAACGACGCCCGCGGCGGACACACCGCCCTGGCCTTCCCGGACGGCCGGGTCCTGGTCTGCGGCGGCACCGCACCCATCGCCCCCGGCCGGGAGGCCGCCCTCGCCTTCTGCGAGCTGTACACCCCGGCCATCCCGGCATGGACCCCGACCGGCAACCTCACCCGGCCGCGCAGCCGGCACCAGGCGCTGCACCTGTCCGCCACCACGGCCCTGGTGATCGGCGGCAGCACCCCCGGCGTCCCCGGCGACGGCACCTACGACCCGTACGCCCTGATCGACGCCGAGCTCTACGACCTGGCCACCCAGAAGTGGACGCCCCGCACGGCGGTGCGCGGCGGGCGCGGCCACCACCGCGCGGTGCCCCTCGGGACCGGCCGGGTCCTGGTGATCGGCGGCACCGGCGACACCGAGGACGCCGCCGGCTACCAGAGCGTGCTCGTCTACGACACCGCCCGGGACGCCTGGGCCCCCGCCGCCGGACTGGCCACCGGCCGCTGGGCCTTCGCCGCCGCCGCGCTGTCCGGCACCGAGGTCCTGGTCACCGGCGGAACCGTACGGTCCGGCCTGGCCGCCGCCGGCCCGCAGGCCGACGACCTCACCCGTACCACCGAGATCTTCCGCACCGGAGACGGCTCGTGACCTCCAACGCGTACTCCTTCCTGCCCTGGCTGCGCACCGGCCTGACCACCCGGATCACGGCGGAGCAGACCGCCGCCGACACCGGGCCCCGCCCGCGGATCCCGGTCACCCTGCGGCTGACCGGGGAGGTCCCCGGGCAGCCGGTACGGGAGCGCCCGGTGACCCAGCCGGTGCAGCTCTACGGCCCGGGGGACGTGGTGGGCGTGGACCCGCGCGCGATCTCCCGCACCGAACCGCAGCCCTCCGTCACCAATGCGGAGCCCAACTTCCTCGCCCATATCGAGTTCTACGAGGAGGACTTCCCCTGGCAGTACAGCCCGGCCGTGCCCGACGAGGCCAACCGGCTCTGCCCCTGGCTCGCGCTGATCGTGCTGGCCGCTGCCGCAGACCCGCAGGACTCGGCCGGGGGCGAGTTCCGCGAGGGCGGGCCCGCGGAGGGGCCGCTGCCGTACATCACCGTGACGGACGTCCGGACGCTGCCGCCGGTCGCACAGCTCGGCGCCTGGGCGCACGTCCACGTCAACGGCGACCTCGCGGGCACCGGCGGCGTACGCACCGAGGCCATGGACGGCCCCCTGGACACCCTCGGCCGGCTGCTGCGCACCAGCCCCGACGACGCCTGTTCGCGGCTGATCTGCCCGCGCCGGCTGAAGCCGCTGACCACCTACCACGCCTTCCTGGTACCGGCCTTCGAATCCGGGCGGCGGGCCGGGCTCGGGATCGCCCAGGACGGGGTGGGGGCCACCGACCCGGGCTGGGAGCCGGGCCGGGCGGACACCCGGCTGCCCTACTACCACCGCTGGTCCTTCCACACCGGCACGGCCGGCGACTTCGAGTACCTGGTCCGGCTCCTCGACCCGGCCGAGGCCGACCCCGGCGTCGGCCGCCGCGACATCGACGTCCACGAAGAGGCCGGTCCGGGCCTGCCGCCCATCGACACGCCTCCGTCCATCGGCGGCGTGCTCAAGCTCGGCGGAGCGCTGAAGGCCGTACGCCCGCACGACGACTGGGACAACTGGGACAGCCGGTTCACCCCGGCGGAGGGACACCGCCCGCCCACGGGCCGGTACCCGCACCCGTTCCAGGAGGCCATGGCTGCCCTGGTCAACCTCGCCGACGACTACCCGCACCGGCCGCCCGCCGAGGCGCACGCTGCGCTGGCCGCCGCCCTCGGCCCGGCCGCCGCTGCCGCCGCCGACCCGGCCGAGGAAGTGGACCCGGTGATCACCCCGCCGCTGTACGGGCGGTGGCCCGCCCGCACCTCCCGGCTGCTGCGGGCTGCGGACGGCAGCCGGCTGCCACACGACCGGAACTGGGTGCACCGGCTCAACCTCGACCCGCGGTTCCGGGTGGCCGCGAACTTCGGCACCCAGGTCGTACAGGCCCGGCAGGAGGAGTTCATGGCCGCCGCCTGGGCGCAGGTCGGCGACCTCGTGGACGTCAACCACCGGATCCGGGCCGCCCAGCTGGCCTGCGAGGTGGGGCTCCGGATCCAGGACCGGCACCTCGGGCCGCCGCCCCCGCCACCCGGTGGCGGGCCCGGCCTCCGCGCGGTACGGGCGACGGTCCGCCCGGCGGGCCGGGCGCTGGCGCTCACCGCACCGGCGCACCCCCGGGTCACCGTCCCGCTGACCCGCCCGGCGCCCGGTACCGGTCTCGCCGTCGCCGCCGCGGAGGACCTGACCGAGCAGGTCACCGCAGGTTTCAAGGTGGCCGTCAGCCGGATCGCCGCGGCCCCGGTCTCGGCGGCCATGCGCCGGATCACCCGGCCCGGATCCCGGCTGATGCGCACCCTGGACTTCCCCGAGCAGCACCCGCCCGAGGCGCTGCTGCCGCGGATGGACACCGAGCCGGACCTGGTCACCGCGGCACCCGGGAAGACCGTTCCGGCCGCCGTGGTGACCCCGGTGCAGGTGGACCGGATCATCCGGCCGCAGCCGCTGCCCGACCCGGTGAAATCCCTTCCGGTCAGCCCCGGTTTCGTCCTGCGCCGCCCGGACGGCACCGCACCCGTACCCCCCACGCCGGCCGCCGACGGTGCCCCCGTTGACCCGGCCACCCCCGTCGAACCCGGTGACAGCCCACAGGCCCGCCGCTTCAAGCAGGGCCTGACCGACCTGTACGAGGGCTGGGGCACCGCCGCCGCCTCCGCCCGCACCCCGGTGCCCGGCCCGCTCGACGTCCAGGGAACCGCCGGGCGGGTGCTCGGCGGACTCGACGCCGCCACCACCGTGCCGCACGCCCTGCTGAGCACGGTCCGTCTGGAGGCCCCGGCACTGGCTCCGTTCGCGGAGCGGTTCCTGGAGGTCATGGCCTATCCGGTGATCGACCTGCCGATGTACGAGGCGCTGCTGGGCCTCTCGGTCGAGTCCTTCGTGCCCCACCTCGACCGGATCCCGGTCAACACGGTCACCCTCCTGGACACGGACCAGGAGTTCATCGAGGCGTTCATGGTGGGCCTCAACCACGAGCTGGCCCGCGAGCTGCTGTGGCGGGAGTACCCGACCGATCAGCGCTGCACCCCCTTCCGGCAGTTCTGGGACCCGCGCGCCGCCGCCTCCGTGCCGGACGAGCCCACGGCCGCCCGCCGCGAACGGCTGTACGACATCCCGCCGGTCCACCGCTGGACGCCGGACAGCGAACTCGGCGCCCACGACCACCGGCAGCCGGACCCGGCGCGGAAGCGGGACGAGCTCGTCCTCGTCATCCGCGGCGATCTGCTCAAGAAGTACCCGAACACCGCGGTCTACGCGCACCGGGCCCGCTGGAACCCCAGCAACGAGAACCCCGACCCGAGGCGGGAGCGGAGCCCCGTGACCCCGCGCGACCCGAACCGGCCGACTGCCCAGGAGATCCGGCTGCCGATCTACGAGGCCCGGGTCGAACCGGACATCACCCTGCTCGGCTTCGACCTCACCGAAGCCGAGGCCAAGGGGAACGCCACGGACCCCGGCTGGTTCTTCGTACTCCAGGAACGCCCGGGAGAGCCGCGGTTCGGCGCCGACGACGGACCCCCCGTCCGGGTGGAGGTGTGGAACGACCTGACCTGGGAGGACCTGGACCCCGGCGGCCGGCGCGGATTCATCGCCCTGGACGCCACCACCCCCGTCGTCCTGCTGCAGGACCTCGACGACCCGGCGGAGGACGAGGAGAAGACCGGCCAGCACGGCGAGGACACCGAGCTGAGCTCCTGGCACGCCGGACTCGACTCCGCCGATGTCGCCTACATGCTGTTCCAGGCCCCGGTCCTGATGGCCGTGCACGCACAGGAGATGCTGCCCCGTGGCTGAGCTCACCCGCACCCACCCGGTCCTGCTGGGCCCCGTACGGCTGGAGACCCGGTTCACGGCGACCGAGCTGCTGGTGCGGATCTTCCCGGACGAGTGGTCCGTGGACAGCCTCCAGCCCCTGCCGACCCGGGCCGAGCTCGGCGCCGTCACCGCCTACTGGACCGCCCTCTGGCGGGCGGCCGGCGACCCCGGGGCCGAGCGGGCCGCGTGGCAGGAGCTGACCCGGCGGGTGGCACAGGGCCGGGCCGCGCACCTGCTGCGCACCCATGTGCCCGCGAACCCCTCCGACCGGCCCTCCGGGCTCCAGGAGGGCACCACCGTGCTGGTGATCACAAGTGCGGGTGCTCTGCCCGCCGAGGACCGGCCGCCCACCGTGGCCTACTGGACCGCCGTCTGGCAGGCGCACGGCGACCGGGTCCGGGTCCGGGCCGCCGACGCGGCCCTGCTCGCCGCCGTCGGGCCCGGCCGCGCAGCCGCCGTCCGGGCCCGCCCGCCGGCCGGCCTGGAGGCCGCCCCCCTGACCGCCGCCGACAGGGTCGCCGTGGCCTTCCTGGTCCTGGCGCCGCCACCCGACGCCGAGGTGGCCCCGCAGTCCTGGACCAGGGCGGCCGAAGCCGTCCTGCTGCCCGACCGGTTCGAGGTGTTCGGCTACCGCGAGGGCCGGCTGGTCTGCCGGGCCACCGGTGCCCCGGTCAGCGGCCCCCTCGCGGTCGGCCCGGACCCGGCCACCGAGCGCGATGAACAACTGAAGGTGAACGAGGCGACCGGCGCCCTGCGGGTGCCGCCGGCCCTGGCCTGGCTCACCGACTTCGACGCGGCGGTGGCCGCCGGGATGGCCGTACGCATCCCACTGGACGACACCCTCCGCCAGGGCCTGCACCGGCTGGTGGTCCTGGGCCTGCGCACCGGGGCCACCGCCGAGGAATCCGCCGAACAGCTGGCCGAGCTGATCGGCCACCAGATCCGCAGCCCCGCCGGATTCGCCCTGCTCCCACAGGGCACCCCCACCAACAACAGCGAACACGCGGCGGCCGGGCCGGACCCCCGCCGGGAGGCGGAGGCGGCCCGGCGGGCCGCCCACGGCACCGCCGCCGCGAGCCCCGACGCCGCCGCGGGCCCGGACGCCGCCGCGGGCCCCGACCCGGGCGGCCGGGCGGCGCGCACCGACGGCCGGTGGCTCGCCGAACTCCTCGGCATCGACCCCGCGACCCTGGCCGGAGCCCCGCACACCGACCACACCGACCTGGACGAGGCCCGCGCCGCCAACACCGCCCTGTGGCCCGCCACCTGGGGCAACCACCTGCGCACCACCCTCCACCCGCTGATCGCCGAGGAGACGATCGAGCAGACCCGCGCGTTCTTCCTCCGGAACGTCTCCGGCCGCGGCCCGCTCCCGGTGGTCCGCATCGGCCGGCAGCCCTACGGGATCCTGGTCACCACCGCCTTCGGCCAACTGACCTGGCCCGCCCCGGACACCCACCGGGCCGGCCTGCACCGGATGCTCACCACGGCCGCCGCGGACTGGATGCAGGCGACCGGCAAGGTGGCCCGGCTCGGCACCGCCGCCCACGACACCCACCGGCAGCTGCTGGACATCCTCGCCCTCCACCCGGCCTCGGCCGAGTTCCACCAGCGCTACGCCCAGTCCGTCGACGACCTGTTCAACCGGGAGAACCTGGGCGGCCAGGGCCACCTCGTCGTCTCCGCCCTGGAACGGCTGCAGATGGCCGAACCGGTCCGGGCCCTGCTCACCCGGCTCGGGGCCGGCGGCACCGGCCCGGCCCCCGACCCCGACCTGCTCGGCCGGCTCTTCGTGGACGGCCAGCACCCGCTGCTCGGCCCGCTGGTCGACGACCGGCCGCCGTCCGAGACCCGGCCGGTACGCCCGTACACCACCGCGCCCGCCCGGAACTACCTGCACTGGCTCGCCGAGCACGCCGGCACCGACCTGGAGGCGGTCCGCCAGGAAACCGGCTTCGAGGGCGACGCCCGCCCGGCCGCCCTGCTCTACCTGCTGCTGCGGCACGCCGTCCTGCTGGCCTGGGTGGAGACCGGCCGGCGGCTCGCCCGGGCGCAGGGCCTGCCCGTCCCTTCGCCCGCCGACCCGCCGTTCGTCCACATCGCCGACGACCCCGCCCACCCCGAGGTACGGCTGCCCAGCGAGAGCCGGTACCGCCAGCTCTACGCCCCGGCACCGGACATCACCGGCAACGGCGAGCCGCTGCACCGCCACATCCCCCGCGCACTGGCCGCCGGCCACCCCGCGACCGCCGAACTCGCCGACATCGTCGAGGCGTTGCAGCTGCTCGCCGGACTCCCCACCGCCCGGCTGGAGCGCCTCCTCACCGAGCACCTGGACTGCGCCACCTACCGGCTCGACGCCTGGCGGCTCGGCCTGGCCACCGAGAAGCTGATGGACCTCCGCTACGGAACGGACGGCACCGGCACCGGCACGAGCACCGGTACCGGCACGAGCACCGGCACCGGTACCGGCACGAGCACCGGCACCGGCACGAGCACCGGCACCGGCACCGGCACGAGCACCGGCACCGGCACGAGCACCGGTACCGGCAGCCCGCGCCGCGGCCTCCACCTGGGGGCGTACGGCTGGCTGGAGGACGTCGTCCCGCGCACCGAGCCGCCGGCCGAGGTCCCGGTCCCGGAGGAACTCCGGCCGGTCTTCCAGGCCGACACCCTCCCGCACGACCCCCGCAACGGCGGCTGGATCCACGCCCCCTCCCCGGCCCAGGCGACGACCGCGGCCGTGCTGCGCGCCGGCTACCTCGCCAACGGCCACCGGGAGGGCACCGCCGCCTTCGCCGTCGACCTCGGCTCCCGGCGGGTACGGACGGCCCTCGCCCTCCTGGACGGGCTCCGGCAGGGCCAGTCGCCCGGCGCGATGCTCGGCCGCATCTTCGAACGCGGCCTCCACGAGGGCCATCCCCGGGTGGAACTCGACCGGTTCATCCCGCTGCTGCGCGGCGCCTTCCCGCTGCGGGCCGGCCGGCTCTCGCCCGGCTCCGCAACCCCCGACGACATCGGGCTCGTGGAGGCCCGCACCGTGGTGGACGGCCTGGAACTGGTCCGCCGGGCCACCCGCGACGGCCTGGTCCACTACCCGTACGGAGCCGAGGGCCTGCCCGAGGACGCGACCGACCCCCAGCGCGAGGCCATGGACGCGGAGCTGGCGAACCTGCTCGACCTCCACGACGCACTGGCCGACCTCGCCGTGGCCGAGAGCACCCACCAGACCCTGCTCGGCAACCCCGAACGCGCCGCCGCCACCCTGGACGCATACGCCAAGGAAGGCTTCCCGCCGGAGCCGGAGGTGGTACGGACACCCCGCCGCGGCACCACCCTCACCCACCGGCTGGCCCTCCAGTTCACCCCCGGCCTCGGCCCCGACCACGGCGCCGGCGCAGCCGGCCGCAACAGCCCCCGGGCCCGCGCCGAACCCGCCGTCAACGACTGGCTCACCGGTCTGCTGCCGGACCCGGAGGACGTGGCCGCCCTGGTCACCTGGACCGACCCGGTCTCCGGCGCCCCGCGCGACCGGGTGGTCACCCAGAAGGAGCTGGGACTCCAGGCGATCGAGCTGCTCTGGGCGGTCCGGCCGGCCGGCGAGGCCACCATGAGCGACCTCGACGACCGCATCGTCCGCGAGGTCCTCGGCTCTCCCGCCCCGCCCCGGCCGGACGCCCGCCCGGTCATCCACTACACCCGCCGCATCCCGGAGAAGATCGGCTTCTTCGAACTGTCGCCACTGATCGGCGCGTTGCGCACCCTGCTGACCACCTCGCGCCCACTGTGCGCCACCGACCTGGTGCCCGGAGCCGGGACGGCCCCCGTGGACCGCACCGCCGACGAGGCCGTGCACCTGCACCGGGAACGCCCCGCCAAGGTCCTGGAATCCCTCACCGCGCTGGGGAACCGCACCGAGGAGTTCCGCGACACACTCCGGGCGCTGCTGCCGGCCACCGCAGACCCCACCCCCGCCGCCCGGGCCGAACTGCTGAGGCTCATCGACGAGTTCCTCGGCCGGTACGCGGATCTCGCCGCCGGAGCCGGCCGGTTCGGCCTGCTCCGCAGCGGCTGGGCCGAACTCGCCGCATGGCGCCGCGAGGTCTTCACCGAGCTGCTCGCGGCTGCCGCCCGTACCGCCGACCGGATGGACCGCGCCCTCCACCGGGCCGACGTCCTGCTGGGGGAGTACGACGAGCTCCCCAGAGGCACCCCGGACGCCGAGCGGTACCGCCTCCTCCGCGGGGTCGAACGGCTGCTGACCACCGTCCCGGCCGACCCCACCCCCGCGACCCCCGCCCTGTTCCGGTCCCTCCTGCTCTCCCGGCGCCGGGAGTTCGCCGACCGGCAGGCCGGCCTCGCCGCGGTACAGCGGACCGTCCGCACCACCCTGTCGGGCCTGCTCGCCGAGGTCTCCGCACTGCTGCCGCTCGATGCCTTCGAGCACGAGGGGCTCGACCTCGCCCCGTACGGCGACCGGGTGGTCGGCCAGGCCCGCGAGCTCCTCACCCGCAGCCAGGACCTGCTCAAGGACATCACCGGCCGCATCGGCGGCGCCGAGGAGGCGCTCCGCGCGTATGACGCGGCCGTCACCGGACCCGACCGGGTCCGCGCCGGACTGGACGCACTGAAGGCCCAGCTCGGCGAAGACGTGCTCGCGGTACCGGAGTTCACCCCCTCCGAGGCGCTCGCCGAGGACTGGCGGACCGCCCTCGAATACAGCGACCGGCTCCTCGCCCACCTCCGGACCGACCCGCCCGCACCCCGCAGCTTCCCCGTCGAGGACTGGCTGCACGGCATGGCCCGGATCCGCGAGGCCCCCCGGCTCTGGGAGAAGACGGTGGTCCTCGCGGACGCGCTGAACGGCTACGGCGGCCTCACCGTCACCCGGGAGGAGCCCCGCCTGATCCCCGTCCAGCTGCCCCACCGCCCCGACGACCACTGGCTCGCCATGGAGTTCCCCCGGGACCCGCGGCGGCGCCGGCCGCTCACCGAGGACCGCGTCCTGTACACCGCGCACTACGCCGCCCCGACCGCGCAGCCGCGGCCCCGCGCCCCCGAAGCCTGCGGACTCCTCCTCGACGAATGGACCGAAATGGTCCCGGCCGGCCAGGAGACCACCGGGATCGCCGTCCATTACGACGGCCCGGACTCCGAGCCCCCGCAGGCCATGCTGCTGGTCGCACCGCCGCGCCCGGACGGCGACTGGACCACCGGGGACCTGCTCGCCGCGATCACCGACACCTTCGACCTGACCCGCGCCCGCGCCGTGGAACCCGCCCACCTGGAGGACACCGCGTACGCCCAGCTGCTGCCCGCCACGGTCCTGTCCGCGACCCGCAAACCGATCACCGTCAGCACGGACCTGGCGCTCGGCAACCTCCGCTGGAAGGCGACGGCCCATGACTGAACCGGCCCGGATCGAGTTCCCGCTCGCCCTGGACGAGCGGCACGAGCCCACCGTGGGCATCTGGAACCGCCTGGAGGGGCGGCCCCGTACCGCCGACTTCGCGGCAGCCCTGCGGGCGGAGATCCGCGACCCGCTGTGGCTGCTGACCCGGCAGTGGCAGCTCGGCGAATTCCGCGCCTCGGACGCCGGCTCACCGGTGACCGCCACCTATTCGGTGGCCGCCGCCCCGCCCACCCGGTACCGGCCGCCGGCCGGCCCGGTGGAACCGCTGCCCGACGGCCGGCCGCTGGAATCCGTGGCCGAACGCCGAAGCCTGGCGTTCCGCTTCGGCCCGGACCCGGTCTCCTTCGATCTGCGGCTGACCATGGGCCACCGCTGGCTGAAGATGATCCGCGATCTGCAGCTGGCCGCGGTCGAGGACTTCCGCGGACAGTACGTCGCCCGCTACCCGGTCGCCCTGCCCGATCCCGAGGACCCCGCGGACACCCCGCGGGCCGCCCACCCGCAGGTGTGGGCCACCCTCCAGGCCGCTGCCGGCCGCCAGATGGACGGCTATCTGCTCTACCGGCACCTCAAGGACGGCAGCGGCCACCAGGCCTCGGACGGCATCGTCAACGTCCTGCACCTCCACTACGCGGAACTCAACGCACTGGGACGGGAGTTCACCGCCTGGTTCGACGCCCTGATCGACCAGCCGGCCGCCGCACCGGCCTGGGACCCCGCCCGTCTCGAACACCGGTTCTCCGTCGCCGCCGCGACCCCGGACGGCGAACAGGTCCTGACCGCCCCCGAGTACCCGGGCGGCGAACTGGACTGGCACGCCTTCTCGGTGGACCACCGCGAACCGCTCGGCGGCACCCCGCCCGCCCCCGCACCCGTCCACCGCACGGTGTTCCCCACCCCGGTCCGGTTCTCCGGGATGCCACTGCCCCGCTGGTGGGCGGTGGAGGACGGGCGCACCAACTTCGCGGCGGTCCGTCCGGACAGCACCGACCTGGCCCGGCTGATCTTCCTGGAGTTCGCCCTGGTCTACAGCAACGACTGGTACCAGCTGCCGTGCGACCTGCCCTCCGGCACCCTGGCGTCGGTGCGCGGGCTGTGCGTGACGGACGTGTTCGGCATGAAGCAGTGGATCAACCCGGCCGCCACGGCGACCGGCGACCCGCGCCGGCGCTGGTCGATGTTCACCCTGGACCCGGTGGAGGTCCCGGCCGGGCCGGGCGGGGAGCCGGTGCCCCCGGCCGTCGAGAGCCCGCGGTACCTGCTGCTGCCGCCGGGAGCGCCCGCCGTCGCGGACGGACCGGTACTGGAGGAGGTGCTGCTGGTCCGCGACGAACAGGCCAACCTGGTCTGGGGACTGGAGCAGACGGTCCGCACGGCGACCGGCGAACCCCGCCGGGGCAGCGAGATGTCCGCCGAGAGCACGGCACACCGACGCAGCCTCCAGGACCCGCCGGCGCCCGGGACCCCACCGCGCGCCGCGGTGGCGTACCGGGCGATGAACTCCGTGCCCGAGCACTGGATCCCCTTCATCGCCGTCCACACCGGCGAGGACCGCCGCTCGGTACGACTCCAGCGGGCCGCGATGCCGCACGCTGTCGACCGTACGTCGGTCCGGCCCCGGACGGAGCTGCTGCGGGAGGGCCTGGACGTGCTGCCGCCGGCCCGGCCGCGGTCCTACTACGTCAACGAGGAGGAGGTCCCCCAGGGGGGCTCCCGGCTGACGGTGGCCTTCAACCGGACCCGCGGGGAGGACGGCCGGGTGACCGTCTGGCTGAGTGCCCGCCGGGGGGCCGGCCGCGGCGAGGTTTCCAGCGGCCTGGCCTTCGACCACCTGGTCCCGACCCTCAAGCCCGCAGCCTCCGACGGGACAATGGACCGATGACGCTCGAAGAAGGCCAGCGGGTGAAGCTGGCAGCAGATCTGAGACTGACCGGGTCGGTCGTAGCGGCCGGGGTCGGCTCTCTCTCCCTGGCCTCCGGCACCGAGGGCACCGTCGAACGTGTGGACGAGCCCCAGGAGCTGCAACAGAGCCACGAGGTCGGCGAATACGTACGGCTGAAGTCGCTTCTCGACGACTTCGGCCACCAGATGCCCCCGGCGAGCAGGAAGCAGCTCGAAGAGCAGATCGGCGCCCTGGAGCCGGACTGGATCGCCCACCAGCAGCAACAGCCCCGGGTGACGGTCCGGGTCCGCCTCGACAACGGGTTTGTGCTCGAGGACGCTCACGAGGACGTCTTCACCCCGGATGCCTGACTCCGCGACACCGGTGGAACCCGCCCGGCCGGCGCGCCGCGACCGGGTCCACCGGCTGCTGCCGCCGGTCGTCGCATGGGTGATCGCGAACCTCGTCACTTGGCTGGTCGCGAAACAATCGGTTGCCGCCGATGGATCCGCGGTGGCCTTCTGGTCCACGGATGCCCGTGACCGCTGGGATTCCGCCCACTACCTGTCGATCGCCCACACCGGCTACGAGATGTTCTGGTGCCGGGAACGCCATCCGGACTTTCGCGACGTCATATGCGGAAACGTTGCCTGGTTTCCCGGCTACCCGATGTCGGTCCGGGTCGTTTCCGCCACCGGTCTGTCCTACGAGTTTTCCGCCGTACTCATCGCCGAGCTGTCCCTGCTCGGCATGTTCGCGGTGCTGTGGTGGCTGCTCGGTGCCCGGCTCGGCTGGTCCACCGGCCTGACCCTCGCCATCGGTACGGTGTTTCCCGGTGGTGTCTATTTCCATGCGATCTTCCCGATCGCCACCGGAACGCTGGCGCTGCTGGTCTGTATCGCCGGTGTGAAGCGCGGCTCTTGGGCGCTCTCCGCTGCCGGTGGTTGTGTGGCGGTCGCCTGCCATCCCGTTGGCGCGGTCGCCATCGGCATGCTCCTCCTGAGCGCCTTCTTCGCCTGGCAAGGGGACCCGTGGCCGCGCAGGCTCGCGAAGGCCGGACTGTCGGCGGCGGTCGCCGGCTGCGGGCTGATCTGGGTCAAATGGCTGATGTGGCGGGCGACGGGCCGCTGGGACGCGTACGAGGTCATCCAGGAGTCCAGCTACGGACAGGGCGAGCTGCGCCGGCCGTTCGAGGAGATGGGGAAGGCGTACGGATTTCCGTTCAGCGACTGGTACCGGCCCGAGGGGCAGCTGTCCTGGCTGGTGGAGCACAGCCTTGCCGCGCACCGGCCCCAACTCTGGCTGAACATCGCCTTCATCCTGCTGATCCTGGCGACGGCCGCAGTGCGACTGGTCCGGAACCGTCGGCTCGAGGTCGAAGAATGGGCTGCCTTGGTCCTGGTGGTGGAAATCTTTCTGCTGCCCTTCCTCGCCGGCGCCGAGATGTCGTGGTACCGCAACCATGCGCAGATGTTCGTCGGGCTGGTTCTGGTCAGGCGCATGCCCCGCTGGGTTCAGGTGGCACTGCTGGCATGCTGCTCGATCCAGTACGTCCTGCTGACGGTGATGTTCTTCGGCGGCGTACTGGTGTGACCGGCGGAGAAACCTACTGCGGTACTTCGTCCGTGTCGCGGGCGACGCAATACGTCGGCCGGGCCTGCACGGCCGTGTGAATGCGGGCCACGTACTCGCCGAGCATTCCCAGGCAGAAGAGCTGGACCGCGCCGAAGAACAGGACGGTGATGATCAGGGAGGTCCAGCCGGGCAGGGTGCTGCCCGCGGCGTAGACGATCAGGGTCCAGACGAGAAACGCGAGGCAGACGACGAGACTGAAGGCGCCGATCGCGGTCGCCAGACGCAGCGGGACCACCGAGAAGCTGGTGACGCTGTCCCATGCCAGGAGGATCATCTTGCGCACCGGATATTTGGTGGTGCCCGCCACCCGCTCCGCGCGCCGGTAGGCGATCTGGCCGCTGGGGAAGCCGAGCCAGGGAATGAGCAGGCGGTAGACCTGCTGCTGGTCGGGGAGGGTCTTGAGGGTGTCGACTACGGGGCGGGACAGCAGACGGAAGTCGCCGGCGTGGGCGGGGACGAAGGTGCCGGCCAGGCGGCGCATCAGCCAGTAGTAGACGGCGGCCGTCCGGCGTTTGAACCCGGTGTCGGCCGAGCGGTCGATCCGGACGCCGTGGACGATGTCCAGACCGTCCGAACGGGCCAAGGCGAGCATCTCGGGGATGACTTCCGGCGGATCCTGGAGGTCGGCGTCGATGCTGACCACATGGGCGCCACGGGCACGGTGCAGCCCGGCGGTGAGGGCGGCCTGATGGCCGCTGTTGCGCCGGAGGGTCACGATCCGGAGCTCGGGCCACAGCGCGTGCAGATCCTCCAGTACACCGGGGGTCCCGTCGGTCGAGCCGTCGTCCACGGCGAGGACCTCGTACGGTTCGCCGCACGCGTCCAGGACCGGGCGCAGCCGCGCCGCGAGAGCGGGCAGGGCCTCCTCCTCGTTGAAGACGGGGACCACGACGGACAGGGCGATGGAACTCCCGCGCGTGTCATGCACAGCAGTCATGATGGGGGAAGCGACTCGGCCCGGCATGCCGGGGAGCTCAGGTGTCGCAGGATTCCTCGAGGTAGGTGACGGCCAGCGTGCCGGCGCGGTCGAACCAGTCGGTGAGCACCGCGACCTCCGCGGGGGTGTACTGCGCGAAGAGTTCCGCGAGGCGCGCGTAGTACGGCTCGTACACGGTGCGGACGCGCTGAGCGGCGGTGGGGACGGCGACCACGCGGACGCGGCGGCGGTCGGCGGGGTCGGGCTGCCGGGTCACGTACCCGCCGCGTTCCAGCCGGTTGACGATCCCGGTGACGGCCCCCGTGGTGACATGGGCGCGGGCGGCGAGGTCGCCGGCGGTGACGGGGGAGTCGCCCGCCTGGAGGACGTACGCGAAGCAGATCAGATCCGTCGGGCTCAGGCCCAGGTGCCGGGCGAACTCCTGCTGGGCGACCATGCTCGTCGCGATCAGGTGGTCCATCGCGTGGATCGCGTCCGGAACGGAGGCGGCGGGACGGGTGGTGCCCTCCATTGAAAATCCCTTAGTGCGTGAGATAAATTTGCTTACCAGCTAAGACATCATAGGTGGCAGCCGGGAGGGCCGACGGTTGAGCGGACACGGATACGACGAGGGGCACACGGTCGCCGGATGGGCGGGAACGGCCGTGGCCACCGTGGGGGCCGCGACGGCCGGCGTGGGCATCTGCGGCTGGACGCCGGGGATCTGGCTGGGGCTCGGCATCCTCGCGGCGGCGGCCCTGCTCACCTGGTCCCTGCACCTGGCGGGCTGGGGCAAGGCACCCGGCCCGCGCCCGACGCCGCACTGGGGCATGGGCACCCGCGACCACGCCGCGCGCACCGGCCACTCCGAATGCCTCGGCTGCCGCCTGGCCGGCCGCGGCGGAATGTAGCAGGGTTTTCCGGGGGCGCCCGGGAATTTGTCCGATGGTGATCGGGCTCCCGGCCGCGCACCCCGACGGCACTAGCGTTCCTTGCCATACCACGGAGCAAGGAGGGCACTGTGCTGTCACTGCGTCGCAGGTCCGGCGTCGGCCTCTCGGCCGGTGCGAGATATGTGACCGCGAGCGCCGCCGTCATCGGCGCCCTGGCCTTCACCCTGCTGGCGCTGCTGATCCCGGTGGAGGCGTTCGGAGGCCGGACATCCGCCTCCGCCGCCCTCGCGGGCGATGACGACGGTCTCGGCACCATGAGTACGCCGTACGGGCCGCTGACCCCCCAGGACCGGGATTTCGTCCGCAAGGTACGGCTGGCCGGGCTGTGGGAGCTGCCGGCCGGACGCCAGGCCCAGCAGCGCGGCAGCCGCGAATCCGTGCGCACCGCCGGGGACCACCTCGTCGAAGGGCACACCGACCTCGACCGGCGCGCCATCGAGGTCGGCCAGGCCCTCGGGCTGGACCTCCCCAACCAGCCCACCGAACAACAGCAGGGCTGGCTCGCCGACCTGACCCGGGCCCAAGGCGACGCCTACGAACGGCTGTTCATCCAGCTCCTGCGCCGGGCACACGGCAAGGTCTTCGCCCTTGTGGCCCAAGTCCGGGCCCAGACCCGCAACTCCATGGTGCGCAACCTGGCCACCGACGCCAACACCACCGTGCTGGACCACATCACCGTCCTCGAGGACAGCGGGCTGGTCGATTTCGAGTCGCTGACCGACACCGCCGCGTCCCCGTCCCCCGTCCGCCGTTCCGACGTCCGATCGATGAAGTGAAGTGAAGTGATCGCATGAGTCGACAGGGCCACAAACGCCGTCGATTGTCCCGCAGTTCCCTCGCCCTCCTCTCCGCCCTCATCGTGGGCGCCGGCGGGATCGCGATCGTCGCGGAGTCGGCATCCGCCGGTATCTCCGGACGGGACGCACAGAGCGGCGGCGACATCGTGACGGCCACCATCGACTGCCCCGACGTGGGCGACCGGCTGCGTGACGTCCCCGCCCCGGCCAGACCGAAGGTCGACGAGAAACTCGCGGAACTCGACGTCCAGGTCGCCGACGCCTACCGGAAGCTGGCGGACGGCACCGCCGAGGAAGCTCCGCTCCTCGGCGAGCTCGAGAAGCAGCGGGGCAAGTCCATAGCCGAGCTGTCCGGAGCGATCGGACAGTCGGGAGCCGGGTCCGGGGCGCCCGCCGGCCTGGAGGACCTGAGCGCCTGCGAGATGAAGGAGGCCCTGACCGATCCGGCGGTGGACCGGCAGCCGAGCGCCGCCGCCCGCCAGGGCACCGGCACACTCGGCCGGGGCAGCGGCAGCGGCACCGCCGGCGGTCCGGCGCGCGGCGACTTCACCCCGATCACCTCCGTACGGCCCAACGTACGCAAACCCGCCCCCGCGGCCGGCGCCTCCACCGGCTCCTTCAGCGTCCGCTGCGGCCGGAACGAGAACGGCCACTTCAACCCGGACAACGTGATCGTCGCACCCGGCATCAGCAACGGCGCCCACCATATGCACGACTACGTGGGCAACCTCTCCACCGACGCCTTCTCCACCAACGACAGTCTCGCCGCGGCCGGCACCACCTGCAGCAACGGCGACCGGTCCAGCTACTACTGGCCGGTGCTGCGCCTGCGGGACGGCCGGGCGGAACGGGACGCCAACGCGCCCGGCGGCGGCCCGGACGGCAACGTCGGCACGATCCTCCGGCCGGAACAGGTGACCATCGAGTTCAAGGGCAGCCCGGTCGGCCGGGTCCAGGCCATGCCGCGCTTCCTGCGGATCATCACGGGCGACGCCAAGGCCTTCACCAACGGCACGGCCAACGCCAACGCCTCCTGGAGCTGCACCGGGTTCGAGAACCGGCAGCTGAAGGACAAGTACCCGCTCTGCCCGCGCGGCAGTGACGTGGTGCGCACCTTCAACTTCCAGAGCTGCTGGGACGGCCGGAACACCGACAGCGCCAACCACCGCACCCATGTGGCCTTCGCGGACCGCAACGGCCGGTGCCCCAACGGGTTCACCGCCCTGCCGCAGCTCGTCCAGCGCATCGTCTACGACGTCCCGGCAGGCACCCGGTTCGCCGTGGACAGCTTCCCCGAACAGTTGCACAAACCGGTGACCGACCACGGCGACTTCATCAACGTGATGTCGGACGGTCTGATGGCCAGGGCGGTGCGCTGCATCAACAGCGGGCGCGCCTGCCGCTAGATCCCGGATGCCCCGGTCTTCCCCTCGTCGGCAGGAGGGGAAGACCGGGGCCGGCCTGCGTCGGCGCCGGTCACAGTCCGTTGACGCGCGCCATCCGTCCGATGCCCAGCGGACGGAACTCCGCGGCGAGCGGGGGCCGTCCCCGGCGTCCGGTACGGGAGGACTGGCGCCGCTGGGCCATCAGCCGGCGGCTGCGCAGGGCCATCTCCAGTTCGAAACGGGTGCCGGGATCCCGCAGGTCGGACCCGAAGAGCTTCTCCAGCTGCCGCATCCGGTACCGCACGGTCTGCGGATGCACGTTCAAGGCCTTCGCGGCCTCCGGAGCGCCGCCGCCCTCCAGCCAGGCGAGGAGCGTGACCTCCAGCCGCTCGCTCTGGCGCGGTGTCAGATCGGCCAGCGGCTGGAGCCGGCGGGCCGCCAGTGCGTGCGCCAGCGGTTCGTCCTGGAGCAGCAGCAGGGTCGAGAGGTGGTCGTCGACGAAGACCGCCCGGGTGTCCGGACCGGGCCGGGGCGGGGTCAGCGCGAGCAGGCGCAGGGCCCAGCGCAGCGACGAGGCGGTGTCGCGCAGCGGGACGGGATGGCCCACGGCGGCGAGCCGGCCGCGCAGCACGTTCTCGAGCGGAGTACGGGTGTCGCCGTCGTGGCTGGGCACCAGCAGGCACGGCTGGCCTCCGGCCATGCCGGCGAGACCGTCGTCCAGCATCCCGGCCAGCTGCTGGGTCTCTCCGGGGCTGGTCAGGGCAATGGCGCGAACCGCTTCCGGTACCGGCCAGGCGGCCTGCCGGGCCAGTTCGGCCACGGTGTCCTCGGCCGGGCTCCGGTCCCGGGTGAGCGCCTTGAAGAGGCCCTGGCGGGCCCGGTCGAGCGGCGCCTCGTGATGCCCGCGCACCTCGTCTTCGTGGTGGCCGTGCACGTCGACCTCGTGGTGGCCGTGCACGTCGACTTCGTGGTGGCCGTGCACGTCGACTTCGTGGTGGCCGTGCTCCCGGGACCGGTAGCCCAGGACGCCGACCAGTGCCAACTCCACTGCGTGTCTGAGCAGTTCGTCGTCGACGTCCTCGGCGAACACGGAGAATCCGGGTGTTCCATGCAGGAGCTCCTCCACTATCTCAGCGGCCAGCGTGGGGAGTTCCCTGCGTAGGACGCGGGTCCACTCGCCGCGGGGGCGGGACCAGATGCGGTTCAGAAGTTCGCACATCGCTACCTCGTTCGTGCCGATTGCCTTGCCCGGCAAGGGAGTGGGCGACACATGAGGCGTCCGGCGCCCCACCCGCACCACTGGAGGGGAATCCTCCGCTGCTACACGATGGGGTGGCGATGCGGGCACCAGAACTTGTCACATTTCGATAAATCCTGTGGGGGTGTTGAGAAGCTCCACGATGCTTCTGGCAATCCGGCCCCCGCGCCGCAGAGGAGACCCCTCGCCGCCGCCGGACCCCTGTCACCGGAGTGCCGCCCGACCGGCCCCGCCGCGTGCGCGTCAGAGCGCCGCCGAGCAGTTCCGACCACGATCCCCGGGTGCCGAGCAAGAGGTGGAGCCTCGGAACCCGGGTGCACGGGAGAACTCGATGCCCCTGTCCCAGATGCATGCACCCCGCTCTCATCGGGCCCGTCCCAGAAGACGCCATGCCGGAGCCGCACCGGCCGCGGCCGGACGGCGGGCCGTCCGCCGGCCGCCCCTGCTGCCCGCCCTCGGGCCACGGCGCCCCGCAGCGCTGTACGCGGGCGCCGCCGGGCTCGCCCTCCTGCTCACCCTGGTCGTGGCGGGCCGGGCGGGCGCCCTCACCCGGATGTGGGCCTTCCTCGATTTCGGCGCGGGCGTACTCTCGCTCGTCTCCCTGACGGCCACCGTCCTGTGGGGGCTGATGGCCACCGACCGGCTGGTGCTCGGGTCGGGCCACCGGCTCCTGGCCCAGGGAGTGCACCGCGGCCTTGCCGTGGCGGGGCTGGGATTCCTCGTACTCCACGTCTGGGTCAAGGTGGCCGAGAACCATACGGGCGCCGCGTCCGTGGTCGTACCCTTCGCCGACCGCGACCGGCCCCTGCTCATCGGGCTGGGCACGCTGGCCGGCTACCTCTTCCTGGGCGTGGCGGTCTCCGGAGCGGCCCGCAGTGCCTTCGCCACCACCCGCAGCCGGTCCCGGTGGTGGCGGGCCGTGCACACGGGGGCCTACCCGGCGTGGTGCGCATCACTGGTCCACGGCCTCAAGTCCGGGCGCTCTGCGGACGGTTGGGTGACCGTCGCCTATGCGATGTGCCTGCTGGCCGTGGCCGTGCTACTCGCCCTGCGCCTGCGGTCGCGGCTGCGTCGCAGCGGCGCCGCCCGCCCGGCAGCGGCAGCCCCGCCCACGGCGGCCCGGGCGGCAGCTGCCCGCCCGGCAGCGGCCCCGCCGCCGCCCCCGCCGATGCCCCCGTCCCCGCCCCCGCCCGCCCAACCTCCCTTCCTCTCCGCGTACATACCGAGCCCCGCAGCCGCATCCGAGGACAGCGCGACCGCCCCCGGGCGGTGGCCGTGATCCCCGGTCCGCGGCCCGCGCTCGGCTCGGTGGGTCCGCCCCGCCTGCTCGCGGGACTCGACACGGCGGCCCGGCTGGACCGCGTCGCCCATCTGACCCGGCACGGCTCGCTGCCCCGGTACCGCCCGGACGAACTCGCCGCCCTCGCCGAGAACATCGATCTCAGGGGGCGCGGGGGAGCGGGCTTCCCGTTCGCCCGCAAGCTCCGGGCGGTCGCCCGCTCGGCCGTCGCCCGGGACGGGCGGAGCGCGGTCGTGGTCAACGGCAGCGAGGGCGAGCCGGCCTGCCTCAAGGACACCGCGCTGCTCCTGCACGTTCCGCACCTGGTGCTCGACGGGGCCCTGCTGGCGGCTGCCGCCCTGTCGGCAGAGGACGTGGTGGTCGGTGTCACCCGAACGGACGTGGAGCAGTCGGTGCGCGCCGCGGTCGCCGAACGCGGCCCGGACGGCAGCCGGGTGCGCGTGACCCGGCTGCCCGAACGCTTTGTCACCGGAGAAGGCACCGCCCTGGTGGGAGGCCTCAACGGCGGCGCGGCCCGCCCGTCGGGGCAGAAGGTGCGGACCAGCGACCGCGGGCTGACCGGCCTGCCCACCCTGCTGTCCAACACCGAGACCTTCGCCCAGCTCGCCGTGGCCGCCCGGCTCGGAGCACTGGACTACCGCTCGGCAGGCCTGCCCGCCGAGCCCGGCACCGTCCTGCTGACGGTCGCCGGAACCACCGTCGTGGAAGCCCCGACCGGATCCTCGCTGCCGTACGTCCTGGACGTGTGCGGTACCGGTCCCGGACAGGGGGTCCTGGTCGGCGGGTATCACGGGCGGTGGCTCGGACCGGAGGCGGCCCGCAGCGCACTGGTATCCCGGCAGTCCCTGGCCTCGTTCGACGCGGTGCTGGGCGCCGGGGCGGTCCTGCCGCTGCCGGAGGACACCTGCCCGGCCGGCGAGGCGGCCCGGGTGGCCCGCTGGCTCGCCGAGGAATCGGCGGGCCAGTGCGGGCCCTGCGTACGGGGGCTGCCCTCGCTGGCGGCCGTCCTGGAGGACGCCCTGGCCGGCGGGGGGCGGACCGCCCTCGACGCCGTGGCGGCCCGTACCCGAGCGGTCAAGGGCCGTGGGGCCTGCAGTCACCCCGACGGCACGGCGCAGTTCGTCGCCTCCGCGCTCGCCGTGTTCCCGGAGGAGTTCGAAGCCCATGCGCTGGGCCGCGGCTGCGGCCGGCGCGTACACGGTGTCCTGCCCCTGCCGGAGGACGAGAGCCCGGAGCGGCTGGTCGTGGACTGGACGCTGTGCAAGGGGCACGGGCTGTGCCAGGAGATCCTCCCCGATGTCGTACGGCTCGGAGCGGACGGCTATCCGGCGGAGGCGTCGATGCCGGTGCCGGGACGGCTCCGGCCCAGGGCGCTGCGCGCGGTACGGCGCTGCCCGGCACTCGCGCTGCGCATGCAGGAGTGAGCGGTAGTGAGCGGGGCGGTGGCGTACGGCCCGCCGCCGTTGCGAGTTCATTCCTTGGCGCGATCCGACAAAATCCCGTGGAGGCGACCTCATATCACCCGCGATCCCGTATCAATTTCCTCGTACACGCGAACGTCCCGAAGGAGCTCACGTGAAGAACAAGAAGATGCGCGCAATATCGGCAGGATCGGCAGTCGCGGTGGTGCTGCTCGCCGCGGGATGTGGAAGCGGCGGGGACACGAATTCGGCTCCGGTGGGAAATGCCGTCAGGCCGGCGGGCAGCGAACAGAGCATCGCACCCGGCTACGGCGCGGACGACGCCTACGGCGGCAGTGGGAGCGGGAGTGGCAGCGGCGCCGCGCCGGCGCACGATGGCGCGGGGGCCAAGGGCGGCCCGGCCGGCCGGCTGGCGGTCCGGCAGGTTCAGGCCCTCGGCAGCGTGGTCACCGACGGCAAGGGCTTCACCCTCTACCGCTTCGACAACGACACGGCCGAGCCCTCCACATCGACCTGCGACGGGGACTGCGCCCGCGCATGGCCGCCCGTCCCCGCCGAGGGCGCTTCGGCCTCCGGGGGCATTGACGCCGACCTCCTCGGCGAGGTGGTCCGCTCCGACGGCACCCGCCAGCTGACCATCGAGGGGTGGCCCGTATACCGCTACGCCAAGGACCGGAAAGCGGGAGACACCCTTGGGGAGGGGGTCGGCGACACCTGGCACGTGATCTCCCTCGATGAAGAGCAGAAGGAGAAGGAGGAGAAGGGCAAGGAGGAAAAGGAGGAGGAAAAGGAGGAGGAGAAGCAGGAGAAGGCCGGCGCGGAACTCCGGGTCGCCCGTGACGAAGAACTCGGAAACATCATCACGGACGGTGCGGGGATGACCCTTTACCGGTTCGACAAGGACAGTGCCTGGCCGATGAAAATCGGTTGTCTCGACGACTGCCTGAACACCTGGAAACCGGCCGCACCGGTCGACCGTGCAAAGGTGTCGGGAATCGCCGGGAAACTCATCGGAACGGTGCAGCGCCCCGACGGCTCGGAGCAGCTGACGGTCGATTGCTGGCCGGTCTACCGGTTCACCGGCGACAAGCAGCCCGGCGATACCAACGGACATGCGAAGCAGGGTCTCTGGTTCGCCGTCACCGACACCGGCAAGAAGGCCAAGGCCGGTGGGTAGGAGGCCGTCCGCCCGGGGCCGGCGGGCAGGGGCGGTGGCCGGTGCCCTCGCTGCCGCCCTGCTGTACGGAGCCTGCTCGGCCGGCCCCACCATCCCCACCGGCACCGCCCACCCCGCCGTCGGCCCCGCCGGCCCCGGCCCACTGGACGGGATGGCCGAAGCCATCGGCTGTACGCCCGCGCTCAGCGTGGACGCGGATGAGCTGCGTCAGGGGGAGTGCCGCACCGGCCAGGGCACCTCGTACCGCATGCTCAGCTTCGCCCGGCCCGAAGGCCGGGACGCGTGGCTGACGGAGGCCCGTGCGTACGGTGGCAGTTACCTGGTCGGGGAGCGCTGGGTGGTCACCGCCCACCCGGACTCCGCACTCCCGGGCCTGCGTGAACGCCTCGGCGGCACCATCGAATCCGGCACCGCCCACGGCTCGAACAGCCCCTCAGGCCCCGCCGGCCCGGACGGTCCGCATGGCCCCCATGGTCACGGCCCGCCCGGTGCCCCCTTGAGCAGTACGCCGTCACCGCCGGCCGGGTGACGCTAGGGCACGACCTTGCCGACACCCCCCAGGGCCTGGGCGGCGCGCTGGTCGATCTGCCACAGCTGGCCTTCACGGTTGCTGACGTAGATCCAGCCGTTGACGCCGTCCAGCGCCAGGCCCTCGCACGTCCCCAGACCGGTGGCCACCACGCGCTGCGCGCCGTCCGCGAGCGTGATCTCGTACAGGCTCCCGGTCACGTGGTCGATGGTGTACGCCCGGCCGGCGCCGTCGAGAGCCACGCGGATGGTGCTCGACCCGGCAAGGCTCGTCACGACCCGGTGGGTGCGGTTGGCCAGGTCGATCTCGTGCAGCTTGCCGCCGCCGTCCTTCCGGCCGACGTACGCCTTGCCCCGCCCGTCGAGTGCCACTCCGGCGATGCCCTGCCCCAGGCCGGTGGTCATCGTGCCCTTCTGGCCGCCCGGCAGGTCGACCGGGATCAGTTGTCCGTCGTTCCAGTTGGCGACGTGGGCCCTGCCCGCCGCCTCGAGCGCGACACCGTACGCGCCCGTGACGTCGGCGATCTTGGCGGAGGAGCCGCTGGACAGGTTCACCGCGAGCAGGCGCCCACCGGCGTAGTCGGTGGTGTAGGCCGTGCCCCGGCCGTCCACCGCCACATCACCGATGTCGCCCAGGCCGCTCGCGGCCACCCGCTGGGCGCCGGTGCCGACCTTCACCGCGTACAGTTTCTGGCCGCCGCGGTCGGCGACGTACGCCGTGTTCTGCGCCGGGTCCACCGCCAGACCTTCGGAGGTTCCCAGACCCGTCGCGATGAGGGTGTAACTCCTCTTGTCGGCGATGAGCTTCGACAGGTCTTCGAGCTTCGGCATGTCTTCGTCGCCGATGTCCACCTTCGGCGGTCCGAACGCCTTCGTGGTCGCCGAGGCCATGCTGGACGTCGACCCGGGGTCTTCGGAGGTCTGACGCTGCGCGGCAGCCGCGCTCCGGGTGTTCCGGAAGAGCGGGCCGAGGAACCCCATGACGTCGAAGGCCCCGTGTGCGGTCTGGCGCACGAGCCACGGATCGCGTTCGCTCTCCAGTTTGCGCACGGCCTCCGAGATGTCCCCGGCTCCCGGAGTGTCTTCGTTGAGCGCCTGGGCGGACGTGTCGGCGGAACCGGCTTCGTTGCCGCCGTTGTCGAAGATGTTCTTGAAGGACATGGGTTTCCCTCCCGATCCCTAGAGGGGCTGCTTCTGGTTCTGGTAATCGAGTACTTCCGGCTGGAAAACCCGGTGCTCTCCGGTGCGGACGGCCACGATTTCCGCCGTCCCCTTCTGCATGAACCTCTTTCCTTCGTCAGCCAGGTCGAAGCGACTGGAATCGAAGGCGGACTCGCCGAGTTTCCATGCGATGACCCGGGAGAACCTCGGGTCGGCGGCCTGCGGCGGAGTCTCCTTCACCGCCACCGGTTCGGGGTAGTACAAGGCGACCCAGCCGCCGAAGGTGACGGGGAATTCGTAGTCGAACTGGCGGATCTGACGACGTGTCGTCGCCATCACATCTGCCCGGCTGCTGACTTGGAAACTGACGGTGGACTGGTGCTTCCATTCGGTGGTCAGTGAACCGCTGACGGAGCCGGTGATCCCGAGCAGGAGCTCGCCCCACAACTCCCCGGTGCCGGTGACGGAACTCGTCGCTGCGGTCCTGCTGGTCGCCTCCGTCTGGGACTCCGTGTTGACGCCCTGGTTGTCCTTGCTGTTGAGCAGGGTGGTCTTCTGGTACTGCTTCAGCTCCATGCTCTTCTCCAGCTGCTGCTGGAGCGATGCGATGGATTTCGCCCCGAAGGTGAGCTTCACCTCTCCCTGGAGCGACCAGCTGATCGTGTTCGAGATCGCGAACTCGACCGTGTCCGTCACGGTGATGGTGATCGGGTCGGTGCCATTGATGTACGTCTGCTTGGAGATCATGTCGGGAGGGGGCTGCTGGATGTCGCTCCGCTCTTCGACGACCGGTACGCCGACATTCATATAGGCGCGCCAGCCGCGCTCGTGCGCGGTCTGCTCTTTCTGGGGAAAGCCGCCGTAACGCACCTTGTTCAGGGAGAACCCGATCGGGTCGATGGCCTCACCCCCTCCCTCGGGGGTCCGCTTGAGCACATGCCGCAGTTGGTTCCGCTGCAGGATGCCGGCGGCCCTGGCGGCTATGTCGAGTTCCTCTTGGTTCCGCGTGGTCAAGGGGTGGCGCATAAACACATCGTTGATGTACGCCGTGCCCACTTCGTTCCGCGCGCTTGCTTCTCCCATGCTCCTCCGACCTCCCTGCGTGGCTGATCGGTGACGGTACGCATTCGGCGGCAGGCCGACACCGAGGGGAACTCGCCATGCGTCGACAACCGGACATATGCCGCTGACCAGGTGCGGCGTCATGCCAGGGCCGGAGCACGCCCGGGTCCGCCCGGCGCTCTCCGGGGAACCGCCGCTTGATCTTCAGGGCCAAGATCCGCCGGTGCGGTACCGCGGGCCGCCGGCGCAGCCGGACGCGCGGGGTGTCCGGATCCACGGTCCGCGGCTGCCCGGGGGCTGCCGGGGCCGTCTCTTCCGGCTCGATCTGGCCTCAGCCGACTGTTCGAGTCCGCTGTGCGGGGATCACATCGCGGGTCTCGTCGACCACGAGGTCCGCGATCGGGGTGTGGCGGCCGGACGCGGCCGGGGGCGGCTCGTCCGCACAGACGGTGCCCGGTGCGGGCAGCGCCAGGGTGGCGAGGTAGGCCGTGGCCAGGGCGCTGATGCAGGCGCTCCGGTTGTATGCGGTGTGTCCTTCGGCGGCGAAGGTCAGCAGCCGTCCGTTCGCCAGCGTCCTGGCGAGCGCCACTGCGTCCTGGTACGGGGTGTCCGGGTCCCCGGTGGTGCCGAGGACCAGGATCGGGGCGGAACCGGCCGCCCGGTAGGAGCCCTCGAAGCGGCTCGGCCGCTCGGCCGGCCACTGGGCACAGGCGGGCGCATGGTTGTGGTCGTAGGAGGGCGGCCCGAGGCCGATGGGGGGTCCCAGCAGCGGAGCGGCGGCAGCGCGGGCGCCCACCAGCGCGCCCAGGAGCGGGCGCGCGGCCGGGTAGCGGCGGTCGGCGCATTCCACGGCCGTGTTGACGGTGAGGAAGTCGAAGGTGCCGGGGGAGAGCGGGTTCAGCAGGAACGAACCCCGGCGGGCCTGGGCCGCCCGCAGGGCCCGGCCCAGGTGGGGCCAGATCTCCCGGCCCGCGTTGATGTTGAACATCAGGCGGTAGGCGAGGGTGTAGCCGGTCGCCGGGCGTCCGCTCGCGGTGACGACCGGGGCGGCGTCCAGTGCCCGCTTGAGCCGTTCAAAGGCCTCCCGCGGCCGGCCTTCCCCGAATCCGCAGGTGGTGGCGTTCTGCGCGCACCAGTCGAGGAACCGGCCGACCGCCGCGTCCAGGGCGGCGAACTGTGCGGCGTCATAGGCGTACGGCTGGTCGGCGTACCGGTGCGGATCGTACGCCCCGTCCAGGACCATGGCGCGGATCCGCCGGGGGAACTGTGCGGCATAGACGGTGCCGACGTGGCTGCCGAAGGACCGGCCGTAGAAGGAGAGCGTCTTCTCGCCCAGGGCCCGGCGCAGCAGGTCGATGTCCTTGGCGTTCGAGCCGGTGCCGATGTAGGGCACCAGGTCCCCGGCCCGCCGGTGGCAGGCGGTGGCGAACTCGAGGCCCTGCCGGACGGCGGCGTGCAGGGCCCCCGGGCCGGGTACGCCGCGCGCGGCGCCGACGGCGGCCGAGTACTCCTCGTCGTTCCAGCACTCCACCTGTCCGCTGCGCGCGACGCCGCGCATGTCGTACCCGACGACGTCGAAGGCGTCACGGAGGGAGGCGGGGAGCGCGGCGTGGCTGTTGCGGACGAAGTCCACACCGGAGTTGCCGGGACCGCCGGGGTGCAGCAGCAGGACCCCGGTGCGGTGGGCCCGGTCGGCCGCGGTCCGCCGGGTGACGGCGAGCGGGATCGTACGCCCGGTGGGCCGGCGGTAGTCCAGCGGCACCCGGGCGGTGGCGCACTCGAAGCCGTCGTCAGGGGCGCCGGCGTCCGTGTCCTCGCAGGGGCCCCAGGTCAGGACGGGAACGGGCGGGTCGTCGGCGGGGGCCGGCGCCGGGGCGGCGGCGGGCGCGGTCCCGAGGAGCGCGGTGACCGCGGCCAGGGCGAGGGCCGTCGCCCACACCACCCGCGTGCGGAGGGCACCAGCCGATCGACTCTGCATGCGGCGATCCTCCGCCATGGCGGCGCGGAACGGCCGACAACGCACCCGTCACCGGTCACCCGTCACCCCCGTCACCCGTCACCCCCGTTACCCGTCGCCCGACGGTCAGCCGGCCGGGCGATCCGCCAAGCGGCCGTCCAGCCAGTCGAACACCCGCTGCTCGAACAGGGCCCGCCCCAGCGGCTCGCAGTGCAGGTCCGCGCCCTCCGCGGCCGTGAACTCCACGAACGCCTTCTCCCCGGGCAGCGCCTCGTACAGGGCCCGCGACTGGCCGGGCCAGAAGTGCTCGCCCTCCGGCGAGGTGACCAGCAGCGGCACCGTGATCCGGTCCAGCACCGCCGTCAGGTCGTACCGGCCCACCTCGGTGAGCAGGTCGTACGGCGAGTCGATCCGGTACGGCTTCGCCCGCCACCGCCAGTACGCCGCGAACCCGGCGTCCTGCGCCAGCCCCTCCCGCAGCGCTGCGTCGAACGCCTCCTGCTCACCCGCGTCGAACAGGGCCCGCAGCTCCGGCGGGAAGTTCCGCCACCAGCTCGCCGCCACGTCCACCACGCCCGGGTCCGCCACCCCCGCCGCGATCCGGTGCTCGAAGGCCAGCGCCCGTGGCACCCAGTAGCCGGCCTGGCTGATGCCGGCCAGGACCAGCCGCTGCGGATCCACGTCACCGCGCGCCAGCAGGAAGTCCACCACCGGTGTGATCACGTGCTCCCAGTCCGGCCGGAACGGCATCCCGTGTTCGAACAGCATCGTCTGCTGCCCCGGACCGTCGAACAGCAGGGCGTTCCAGCCGCGTGCCACCGCCGGCGCCCCGAGCATGGTCCACGCCGCTCCCACCGGGCCGTCACTGCCGTTGTTCACGATCATCGTCGGGGAGCCCGCCGCCCCGCCTGCCGCCGTCCCGCCTGCCGCCGTCCCGCCTGCCGCCGTCCCGCCTGCTGCGGGCCGGAACAGGTAGCCGGGCAGCCCGGTCCCCTCGTATGGCATGGTCACCCGCTCCGCCGCCGGCTCCCAGGCCGCCGCGAACCGGTCGAAGCACTCCCGGTGCTCGCGGAACACCTCCAGCAGCACCGCCTCGTCCGCCAGCGCGTCCGCCGCCACCAGCCCCGCCCCGAAGTACCCGGCCGCCCGCAGCCAGGCATCCCGGGCGCTCACCTTGCGGCCGGCCGCCGCCGCCCGCTCGCCGTCCGCACGGACCCGCCGGGCCAGGGCCGTCCAGGCATCGAACCACCGTGGGCCGTCGGCGTCGCTCAGCGCACCGGCGGTGGCCAGTACCTCCCCGGGATCGGAACCCTTCTGCCAGGCGGCTCCGAGGAGTGCCCGCACCTCGAAATCGAACTGCTCGTTCTCGCAGAACCGGTACGCCACGACGCCTCCCGGGTTCCGGGTTCCGGGCTTGTTCCGGGTTTTCGGGGTCCACCTCCCACCGTATGAGCGGCCCCCGCGCCCCGCACCCGCGCTTCGCACCCGAGCGTGGGAGACGATGGGCAGGTGCAGGATGTACCTGCCGCCGGGGCCGAGCCGTCGGGCCGGCGGCCACTGGAGACGGCCCTGGACGAGGTGGTCCGTACCACGGGCGCGTCCATCGGCATGGTCTACCTGCGCGGACCCGACCGGCGGGTCCTCTACCTCGCCCTGGCCTGCGGTGTTGCCCGGGAATTCGCCGCCCCCTGGTCCCGGGTGTGGCTGGACGACGCCATCCCCGTGGCCGATGCCGTACGCGAGCTGCGGCTCGTCTGGCTGGGCGGCCGTGAGGAGGCGGCCCGCCGCTACCCCCGGCTCGGCCTGGTCCTGCCGTACGACTTTGCCCTCGCCGCCGGCCCCCTGCCCGGCCACCCGGACGGCGGATCCCCCGCTCCCGGCGGCCTGGTGCTGCTGTGGCCGGGCAACCACCCACCGCACCTGTCCCGGCAGGAACGCCACGCCATGGAGACCGGCTGCCGCGGCCTGGCCGACGTACTGCGGAAGGCGGCCGAGAAGGGACAGCCGATCGAGCCGGCCGCCCGCCCGGTGATGCTGCGCCCCCTGCCGCCGCCCACGCCCGGCCCCCTGGAGGCGGCGGCAGCGCTGGCCTTCGTCCGCCGGCTGCCCGGCGGCAGCTGCGCCCTCGACCTGACCGGAAAGATCATCTTCATCACGGCCGAGGCGGCCGAGCTGCTGGGCATGCCGGTTTCCGAGCTGCTCGGTGCGCTGCCGTGGGAAGCGCTGCCGTGGATGGACACCCCCGTGATCGAGGACCACTACCGGGCCGCGGTCATCAGCCGGCTGCCCCGCTCCTTCATCGCCCTACGGCCCCCCGACCAGCCCGTGCGGTTCGAGCTCTTCCCCGACGACACGGGCATCAGCGTCCGCATCACCGCAGCCGCCGCCGAAGGCACGAACGGGGGAGCGGGAACGGGAACCGGGGCCCACCCCGGGCCGCCCCCGGTGCCGGCCCCGTCGGCGAGCACCGCACCGATGCCCAGCCGGGCCACCGTCCTGTACCAGCTGATGCACCTCGCGGCCACCCTCACCGAGGCCGCCCACGCACAGGACGTGGTCGAGCAGGCCGCCGACCAGCTGGTGCCCGCGCTCGGCGCGCAGGCGATGGCCCTGCTCGTGGTCGAGGAGCAGCGCCTGCGCATCGTCGGCTACCGCGGCTACACGGCCGAACTGATGGCCCGGTTCGACGCCGAACCCGTCACCTCCGACACCCCGACCACCCGTGTGCTGCGCACCGGCGAGCCGCTGTTCTTCGCGGACGCCGGTGAACTCACGGCCGCGTATCCCTCGGCCGTCGTCCAGGACGACATGGCCGCCTGGGTCTTCCTTCCGCTGATCGCCTCCGGCCACCCCGTGGGTTCCCTCGTCCTGGCCTACGACCACCCGCACCCCTTCGCCCCCGGCGAACGCGCCGTCCTGACCTCGATCGCCGGCCTGATCGCGCAGGCCCTGGACCGGGCCCGGCTCTACGACTCCAAGCACCAGCTCGCCCACAGCCTGCAGACCAGCCTGCTTCCGCACACCCTGGCCGAGGTCCCGGCCCTGGAAGTGGCCGCCCGCTACCTCCCCGCGGCCCAGGGCCTCGACATCGGCGGGGACTTCTACGACCTCATCCGCATCGACGACACCACGGTCGCCGCCGCCATCGGAGACGTCCAGGGCCACAACGTCAACGCCGCCGCCCTCATGGGGCAGGTCCGCACCGCCGTCCACGCCACCGCCGGGGCTCCGCCCGGCGAAGTCCTGGCCCGCACCAACCGGCTCGTCACCGACCTCGACCCGGGGCTCTTCACCAGCTGCCTCTACGTCCAGTTCGACCTGGCCCGGAACACCGCCTGCCTGGCGACCGCCGGCCACCCCCCGCCCCTGGTGCTCCCTCCCGGCGGCCCCGCGGAGATCCTGCACCTGACCCCCGGGCTGGTCCTCGGCATCGATCCCGAAGCCACCTACCCCACCACCGAGATCCCCTTCACCCCGGGCACCCTCCTCACCCTCTACACCGACGGCCTCGTCGAAGCCCGCGGCGAAGACATCGGGGACTCCACCCGCGCCGCCGCCCGGCACCTCGACCGCATCCACGCCCAACCCCTGGCCGCGGTCGCCGACGACCTCCTCCGGCACGCCCGCATCACCGCTCCCCGCGCCGACGACATCGCCCTGCTGCTGCTCCGCCGCCGCCCGGAGATCCCATGACGGTCCTGCGCGGATATTCGGTAGGACCGCGGAGAGAGGTCTGTGAGAATCCACCTCGATGATCACCACCGTCGAACAGCTTCTCTCCGCCCTCGACTCGCTCCCGCACAAGGCCCGGCTCCGGTACACCGCCGTCACCGCGCACCGGCTGGCCGCCCGCGGCGAACTCCGGCCGCTGCTCACCGCGCTCGACCGGCTCGGCCCGTACGAACGACGGCTCGCCGCGCTCGCCGCCCTGGCCGGCGGGGACAGCAGCCACCTCGCAGCCCGCCTGGCCGACCCCGATCCGGTCGTCCGCCGCTACGCCCTGCGCGGCGCCCGGAGTTCGGCCGTACCCGACCGGGCCATCGAAGCCGCCCACGACAACGCCCCCGCCACGGTCCGCGCCGACCTCGCCCGGCTGCTGCGCGACGGCAGCCGCCCCGCTCTCGCCGAACGCCTGCTGCTCCGGCTGCGTACCGAACGCGGCGACCGGGACGCGGCCCTGCTGCTCCCGGGCTGCTCCCCGGAGTTCACCTCCCGGATGCTGCCCGGGCTCTCCGGTGCCGTCGCCTTCGAGGGCTGGAGCCTGCTGGCCCGGCGCCATCCGGCAGTCGTACTCGACCAAGTCGAGCGGGAGCTCGCCGCCCTCACCCCCGGACAGCGCAACGGCTGGTGGCCGCATCGCGCCAACGGCATCGCCGCAGCCCTGCCCGCAGACCCGGCCCGGGTCCTGGACCTCCTCGAGCGGTACGGGCCCGCGGACCTGCCCGGCCCCCTGCACGACCGGCTCGCCGACCTGGTCGACGCCGGCCCCGAGCGGGTGGCCCGGTGGCTCGCCGACCCCGGCCGGCACAGTGCCCGCTGGGAGCGCACCCCCTCCCCGGCCGTGTTGCGCCGACTGGTCGAGGCCGCCCCGCCGTCCCTGCACCGGCTCGCCGCCCGCTGGTCCCACCGGGGCGCCTTCCCCACGATGGTGCGGGCGGTGCCGCCGGCCGGCCGGGCAGCCTTCCTCGACGCAGTCGCCACCGCCGCCCGGCACCCCGTGCCCCCTGACGCCGTACTGGCGCTGCTGCCGCCGGCCGACCGGTACGCCAGGGTCCGGGCGTACGTCGCGCAGGGCCGCACCGAACGATGGGCCGCCTACGACCTGTGGCCCACCCTGGCACTGCTCCCGCCCGCGGAAGCCCGGCCGGAACTCCTCGCCGCGGCCGGGTCCGGAGACGCGGACGACCGTGCGCTGGCCTGGCGCGCGCTGGTGGAGAACGCCGGCTACACGGCGGCCCCGGCGGAACTGGCCGCCGTACTCGACCTGGCCGCCCGTCGGCTGGGCAACGAACGCGACCCGGTCCGCCGGTCCGCCCTGGAAGCCCTCACCGCCCTGCCCGCACCGCTGTTCGCGGCAGCCCTCGGCGGGGCCCCGGCCGGGCCCGCCGGCCGGAAGGCCCGCGACGACCTGCAACTCCTCTGCCGGAACGCCCTGCGCGCCCGCGACTGCTCACCCGCCACCCGGACCGCCGTCCACACCCTCGCCGTCGCCCTCCTCAACACCTCGGCGAACGACGAACTGTTCTGTCTCTCCGTGCAGTTGATGGAGGCGCTCACTGCCCACACCGGCTCGGTCGCACTCACCCGGCTGGACCGGGCCCTGCGCCCCGGCCGGGAACGCGCCCTGCTCGAAGCCGTACGACCCTGGCTGGACACCGCGGCCGGGCGGGGCGACCACGCCCCGCTGCTCGCCCTGGTGGAGGCGTTCGGCACCCGGGCGCACCGGATCCCCGAACTTCAGGAACGCCTCGCCGACGCCCTGCGCAACTGCTCCGACGGTGCGTTCGCCGGCCTGGCCGCCGCCTGGCTGGCCGACCCGGCGACCCGCGCCGAGCGGGTCGCCGTACTGATCGAGCAGGACCCCTCCGCAGCGGGCACCGGCCCCGTCCTCGACGTGCTCGCCGCCGACCGCACCGACCTGCTGGACCACGCCCTCGCGGACCCGCCGCCCACCGGCCGCTTCCCGGCCCCCGGCACGCCCCGAACCCTGCCCCGCTTCCGCCACGCCGACCGGTGGCTGCCCCGCCAGCAGCGGAACGCCGTACGCCTGGCCGAGGCAGCCCTCGCCGATCCCGGCCGGCCCCTGGACGAACGCGCCGCCCTGCTCCGCGAGGTGGCCGCCGTCCCGGGGTACGGGTACGAGCTCGTCCGGCGGTACGCCGACGCCGAGGAAGCGGGGGCGGACACCACCGCGCTGGTGAACGCCGCCGCAGCGGAAGACCCGGACGCCGCCCTCCGCCTCCTGCTCGACCGGGCCGGCACAGCCGATGCCGCCGCGGCCTGGGCGGGCGCCGACCGGGTGGCACTGCACGCCCGCCCGGATGCCCTGGCCGGGCTGCTGCAGGAGGTGTTGACCCGGAAGAGCGGGGTGAAGGTCACCGCCGCCAAGTCGGCGGCGCGGCTCGCCGCCCGCCACCTCCCGCCGGCGGACGCCGCACCGCTCCTGGCCGGGGCGGCACTCGGCACTGCCGCGCACCCGGACCTGCGGGCTGCGGCTGTGGCCATGGCACCCGCCCTGCTCCCCGCCGAGGAAGCGTGGGCGCTGCTGGAGTCCGCTGTCGCCGAGGGCCCGGAAAGCGCCCGCCGCGCGGTGCTGCGCAGTCCGGCAGAGGTGGATCAGGCCCACCGGTCCCGCTATGGCCGACTGATCGTCGGCTTGCTCGCCACCGCCGACGAGTCCACGTCCCAGTTCGTGTTCTGGACCCTGAGCGACTGGTCCGCGCACACCCCCGCCGTCACCGAGACCCTCGCGGAGATCGTCACCGACCTGGCCTCCCCGCTCGCATGGCAGTCGGCTGCCGAGGTCCTGCTCGGCATCGCGGCATCGGCGGGACCGGAGGAGCCCGGCCGGGCGAACGCGGCTGCCGCCGTCGGCCTGCTCCACGCAGCGGTGGCGCGGCTGCTGGCGGCCCTGGCAACCGATGCCCCGGCGGACAGCGACCGTGACGGCCTCGACCTGCCCGCCCGTCACCGGCTGGAGAGCATGTTCGGCGATTCCGGCGGCACGGTGCACCGCGGGTTGTGCGCCCCGCTGGCCCGGCAACTGGCCGGTGATCCGCGGCTGACCGGCCTGCGCACCTCCCTGCTCGTCCGGGCCGTCGACCCGGCGGCACCGGAACCGGAACTGACCGCCGCCTGCCGCGAACTGGTTGCCGCCGTCGCGGACCGCCCGGTACTGGCGGGCCGCTGCGCCGAGCAGCTGTACCGGCGCCACCGCCATGCCTCCCGCACCGTGCAGGACCCGGAGGTGCCGCTGGCGGCCGTACGGGCCCTGTCGGCCGCGGGCCAGGCCGCCGGCCTGTTCGCCGCAGCCCTCGCAGCCGCCCTCGGCCCCGGCCTGGGCTGGCCGAAACCCTGGACGGACGCGGTCCACTCCCTCCGCCACCACCAGGACACGGAGGTCCGGGAGGCGGCGTACGCCATCGACCTCACCGCCGAGTGAGTGCCGACCATAGTCTGTTCGTTCGTCTCAGTCGTCGTGGAGGGGGAGCCGGTGGAGGAAGACCGTCGCACGGGGTCGGGGGGCGCCGTGCACATCAGGGTGGCGACGGCCGCCGCATACCTGGTTGCAGGCGCGGTCCATCTCCTGACCGCAGGACTGCTCCTCGGCGGAGTGCTGTTGATCGTGCTCGGTTTCACGACCGTCGTCCAGCCCATGCTGGGCCTGGCGCTGGTCGTCATGGCCCTGGTGGTGCGCCCGCGCCTGGGGCGGCTGGATCCCGAGCTGCCGACGCTGTACCGAGCCGATGCACCGACCCTGTTCGAACTGCTGGACCGCATCGCCGAGGCGGTCGGGGTGCGCCGCCTCGACGCGGTGCAGCTCACCGCGGAGTTCGCCGCCACCGTGGTCCCGTACGGACTCCTCCGCAGGCGTCGCCTGGTCCTCGGCGTTCCGCTCTGGGCCACCCACTCCCCGCAGCAACGCGTCGCCGTCCTGGCCCGCGCCATGGCCGACCTCGATCCCGGCCATGTCCGGCGGGGCGCCGTCATCGGCACGGCGCTGGGGGCGCTGACCGCCGGGGCGAACCTGATGCAGCCCGCGGGCCGGGGTGCCGTCCTCAGCACCGGGCCGGACGTCGCCCGGCATGCGCCCGACCTGGCCGAAGGAGCCCTCCGCTTCAACGCCCGTACGCGGGCCAGCGAGTGGGCGCTGTGGCTCCCCAGGGTGGCCGTCACCGCCACCGCCCGGCTGCTGCTGTGGCTCACCCGGCCGGCCGCACGGCGCGCCCGGCTGGCGGCGGACGACACCGCGGCGCGCACGGCCTCCACCGAAGCCGTTATCGCCGCCTTGGGCGACCGGCGCCTGGCCCGCGCGGTCATCGTCGAAATGAACCGGATGGTCATCGAGGCGAGGACCGTCGTCCGCGCCCGCTCCACCACGGCCCTGCCGGCGGAGGACCTCTGGGCCCGGGTGGCCGTTCATACGGCGGGTCTGCGCGAACAACGCGACGGTGGCCCGTCCGCTGAACCCGCCGCAGCCGCGCGCGTCAAGCGCCTGGCCGACGCTCCGGACCGCCCCGCGGCGGTCACGGTCGACGAGCCCGCCCGGACCCGCATCGAGGACGAACTCCGGCCGTCCGCCGATGCGGTGGCGCACCGGGTGATGCGTGACGGCGTCCCGCCGGCCTACGAGACCGCCGGCCGCTAGGGGGTGCGACACCCCTCGCTCCGGGCCCGGGGCGAGCGAGCCAGTATCGGCCATTCTGCGGTGCCGCGGGACTGGGTGTTGTCCGGGGCGGGAAGGTGCTGCGGATGCCGAGCCAACCGGACGCCCTGCCCCGTGAGATCTCCGACGCCTACGTCGACGCCCTGGTCGAGCTGGATCCGCTCGTCGGCATCACCCTGGGCCTGCCCGGTGCCTCGGGTGCGCTCCCCGACTTCTCCCCGGACGGCCGGGAGGCGCTGGCCGAACTCGCGCGCAGGACCCTGGCGCAGCTCAGGGCCGCCGAGCGGGCACCGGGCGCGGACAGCGACGTCGAGCGGCGGTGCGCGACGCTGCTGAAGGAGAGGCTCGGGGCCGAGCTGGCGCAGCACGAGGCCGGTGAGCACCTGCGTGCCGTCGACAACATCTCCTCGCCGCTGCACCAGATCCGCAAGGCCTTCCCGCTGATGCCGGTGGCGACGGAAGAGGACTGGCGGGCCATCGCCCGGGGCCTCAACGCCGTGCCCGCCGCCCTGGCCGGCTACCGGGCCTCGCTCGACACGGGCGTACGGCACGGCCTGTCGGCGGCGCCACGCCAAGTCTCCGAGAACATCACCCAGTTGAACGAGTGGCTGGGCACGGGCGGCTTCGGCCGACAGGCCGTCGACGCTCCCGGGAACGGCCTGCGTACGGAGGTCGAGGCGGCGGCGCGGACGGCCAACGAGGCGGTCGCCGGACTGCGCGACTGGTTCACCCAGGTGTACGCCGGACAGGTGGAAGGGCAGCCGGACGCGGTCGGCGGCGAACGCTACGCCCGCTTCGCCCGGCTGTACACCGGTGCCGAGGTGGATCCGGACGAGGCGTACGCCTTCGGCTGGTCGGAGTTCCACCGGCTGCTCGCCGAGATGCGCGCCGAGGCCCGGCGGATCCGGCCCGGAGCGGACGACCCGTGGGAGGTCCTCGCCTGGCTCGACGACCACGGGCGCGCCATCGAGGGCGAGGAGGAAACGCGGCTGTGGTTGCAGTCGTTCATGGACGAGGCCGTCGAGGTGCTGGACGGGAGGCACTTCGACATGGCCGGACCGGTACGGCAGGTGGAGTCCCGGATCGCGCCGCCGGGCGGCGCGGCAGCCCCGTACTACACCCAGCCCTCGCTGGACTTCTCCCGCCCCGGCCGCACCTGGCTGCCGACGCTCGGCCGGACCCGGTTCCCGACCCACCATCTGGTGTCCACCTGGTACCACGAGGGGGTGCCCGGCCACCACCTCCAGATGGCGCACTGGACGCTCGTCGCCGACTCCCTCTCCCGTTACCAGACGAAGGTCGGCAGGATCAGCGCCACCACCGAGGGCTGGGCGCTGTACGCGGAACGCCTCATGGACGAACTCGGCTTCTACACCGAGCCGCAGGACCGGCTCGGCCACCTGGACGCCCAGATGATCCGGGCGCTGCGGGTCGTGGTCGATCTCGGCATGCACCTGCGGTTCGAGATCCCGGCGCACTCGCCGTACGCCGCCGGCTGGCGCTGGACCCCGTCCCTGGCCCGGGAGTTCCTCGGCCGCTACTCCGGCCGCCCGTCCGAGTACCTGGACAGTGAGATCGTCCGCTATCTGGGCCGGCCGGCCCAGTCGATCACCTACAAGCTGGGCGAACGGGCCTGGCTGCAGGGCCGGGAGGCGGCCCGAGCCCGGCAGGGCGCGGACTTCGACCTCAAGCGGTGGCACATGGCCGCGCTGTCCCTCGGCTCCCTGGGACTGGACGACCTGCGGGCGGAACTCGGCCGGATCTGAGGCGGGTCCTGGCATACCCTCGGCTCCGTGCCCCGTAAAGCGAAGAAGCCCCGCCGCCTGGTCGCCGACGGGCGGACGTACCTGTGGTCGCTGCGTCACCGTCACCGTGCGCCGGACGGCGGCCGGTCCGCAGACTGCCGCGAGACCCTGACGCTGTACCCGCAGCCGGCCGGCAGCCGGACGAGCGGCGGGCGGTGGAGGCCGACGGCTGGACCCTGCTGGCGGCGGCAGCCGCCGCCGGGGCCGCGGACGACGCCGAGGGTTGGTCTTTCCGCTGAGGGGATCCGGCGTCCTTGGTTGGGACAGCACATTGTGCACGGGGCAGTTGAAGGATTGGATTCCCCAGGTCTGGATCAAGATCGCGGTCGAGGTCGAAGAGGAAGCGCATGACATCCATGCTGGACGGCTGCACGCCCTGGCCCGAGGCATTCGTCGACCGCTACTGGGCGGCCGGCCACTGGCATGGCAATACGCTGGACAACCTGCTGCGCGGCTGGGCCCTGCAGTACGGACCGCGGACCGCGCTCGTAGACGGCGGCGGCACCGGCGGCACCCGCATCACCTATGCCGCCCTGAACCGCCGGGTGGACCGGATGGCCGCCGGGTTCAAGCTGCTCGGCCTGCGGCCCGGGCAGCGGGTCGTCGTCCAGCTGCCCAACGTCCCCGAATTCGTCATCACCGTCTTCGCGCTGATGCGCGCCGGTGTGGTTCCCGTGCTCTGCCCGATCACCCACCGCGCCCCCGAGCTGTCCCGACTGGTGCAGCTCACCGAGGCCACCGGCTATGTCGCCCCCTCGACCCACCAGGGGTTCGACCACACGGCGACGGCGGCGGAGATCGCTGCCCAAGGACCCTTTCTGCGGCGGGTGTTCACCCTGGAGGAGCCGGGCACCTCGTCCCCGTAC
This sequence comes from Streptomyces venezuelae, assembly GCF_008642295.1. Classification (GTDB taxonomy): domain Bacteria; phylum Actinomycetota; class Actinomycetes; order Streptomycetales; family Streptomycetaceae; genus Streptomyces; species Streptomyces venezuelae_C. The sequence continues at coordinate 7,179,012 of NZ_CP029190.1, forward strand.
GGCGGGTTCACCACCGACCCGTCGAACTGCTACTACTTCACGCTGAGTTCCGTGGACGCCCCGCCCGAGCCAGCGGGGCGGGCGCAGCGCGCCGACCAGGTGGCGTTCCTGCTGTCCGCCGATGACACCAGGATCGTTCCGCGCACCCACAACGACTACGCCTACCAGGCACAGGCCGCCGCCGAGCTGGTGTCGCTCACCGAGAACGACGTCTATCTCGCCGCGCTGCCCGCCGAGTCCAACTTCACCTTCGGCTGCCCCGGCATCCTCGGCACCCTCTCCGCAGGCGGCACCGTCGTCCTGGCCGAGAGCCAGGAACCCGCCGAGTGCCTTCCGGCCGTCGAACGCGAGCGGGTCACCGTCACATCGTTGCAGCCCGCCGCCGCCCGGCTCTGGCTCGACGCACTTCCGGCCGTCCGGGCCGACGTGAGCAGTCTGCGCCTGGTACAGATCGGCGGTGACACGCCCTTGGACCGTGCCACCGCCGAACGCATCCGCCCCGAACTGGGTTGTCGCCTGCAGCGGGTCTTCGGGAGGGCCGAGGGGCTGCTCACCCTGACCCGGCCCGCCGATCCGGACGAGACCGTACTCACCACACAGGGCCGGCCGCTGTCACCCGACGACGAGATCCGCATCGTCGACGCCGACGGCAGGGACGTGCCCGAGGGGGAGCCCGGCGAACTCCTCGCCCGCGGCCCGTACACCCTGCGGGGCTACTACCGGTCGCCCGCCCACAATGCACGCTCCTTCACCCCCGAGGGCTACTTCCGCACCGGCGACCAGGCCCGACGCACCCCGGACGGCAACCTGGTGGTGACCGGCCGCCGGGCCTGAGGTGCCTTCCGCTAGCCGGAGCTGACGGCGGTCACATGGGTGCTGCCATCCCGCAGGGCGGTGATGCGGACCTGTCCCGCCGGGAAGGGGTCCCTCCCGTTCGGGCCGGGTATCTGCGCGAACGGCGTCCAGGAGCCGTCCGGCTTCCTGATGTTGTGCCAGATGCGTCCGTCCAGCCCGACCGCCACGACCTGGGCGGAGCCGTCGGGGGTCCCCGCGATGCCGATGGCACTGGCCCCCATGGTGGCGGTGGTGACGCCCCGAGGGGACCGGAACCCGGTCCAGGAGCCGTCGGGCCGCCGCACCTGGTGGTACACGATCCCGTCGAGCCCGATCGCGAGGACCTGGGAGGAACCGTCGGGCATACCGGTGATCGCCAGGGCCGGGCCGGAGAACGTCGGGGCCCCGTGGTAGCCGGCCAGGCGTCTCCACGCCGTCCAGGCACCGTCACGGCCGCGGGTGCAGTGGTACATGGCGCCGTCCGTGCCGTAACCGAGCAGCTGGGCGGACCCGTCGGGCATCGCGGTGACCGACACCTTCGTCGCGCCCCAGTGGCTCTTCGCCGTGAAGCCGGGCACGGCCCGGAACCCGGTCAGCCCGCCGTCGGCGCGGCGCTGCTGGTGGTAGGTGGTGCCGTCCATGGCCGTCACCACGATCTGGCAGGTGCCGTCGGGGAAGGCGGCGATATCCGCTTCACGGACGGCGAACCCGGTCGAGCCGGCCGCACCGGCCGCACCGGTCGACCCGTCCGGCCCGGCGAGGCGCCGCCACGGCTCGAGGGTGGCCGGTCCCCGTACGACCGTGAGCCACAGGCCGTTGTCCGGCGCGATGCCCAGCACCACAACCGAGCCGTCCGCAAGGCCGGCCGAGGCGCACTGGACCCCCGAGAACGAGGCGGTGCCCGCGGCGGCGCCCGGCAACGGCCGCATGCTGCTCCACGACCCGTCGGGGCGGCGCACGGTGTGGAAGAGCGCGCGCCGCTCGATGTCGTACGGAGGCAGTTGCGCGGAGTAGAACCACACCGGGTTGGTGAGGGCCACCAGTTGGTCCAGCGTGGTGGAGGCGGGCTTGGGCCGGCGCACCTCGGCCCGGGCGAACAGCGAGGCCTTGCCCCAGCCGCGCCAGTGCAGCCGCCCCCGGCCGCGGCCGTCGATCCTGGTGGCGGCCATGATGCCCCACTCGGTGTACAGCGTGGCGATGCTGTCCGGGGCGCCCGTCACCTCCAGGTTCACATCGACGGTGTCGAAGAGCGACAGGGGCAGTTCCTCGCCGGGCCCCGCGACCGCCCCGCCGGCGCGGGCGGTGAAGTCGACGGTCACGGCCGCGGATTCGACGGCGTACGACCGGCCCTGGCGCAGTGCGTCCAGCACGGCGGGCGCCGACAGGCTGGTGGCGCGTACCACGTTGTGGGGCCGGCCGACGGCGTCCGAGGGGCTGTGGGCGTCGCTGTTGCCCACGGCGGCGACCCGCTTGCCGAGGCAGAGCATGACGTGCCAGGCGGCGATGTTGGCCGCGTCGTCCAGGGTCCACGGCCCGTTCCACACCTCGAGCGCGTCCACCCGGTCGAGGCCGAACTCCCAGAAGGATCCCGGTGCCGGAGTGAGCGGATGAGCGGCGATCGTGATGCCGCCGAGACTGTGCACGCGCCGCGCATGGCCCTCGAACACCCCCTGGTCCGCGGGACCGTAGCGCCAGTCCACCCACTCGCCCTGCGGCAGGCCGACGGCCAGCCAGTGGCCGTGCCGGGTGGTCACCTCCTCGGCGTTGAGGACCAGCAGGTCGGCCGGGACGTTGCCCTGCCATGTCACCCCGGTGGAGCTGGTGTTGTGGTCGGAGGTGGCGATGAAGTGCAGCCCCTCCCGGCGGGCTGCCGCGACGATCTCGTCCACCGTGCGCTGGCCGTCCGAGTGCACGCTGTGCAGGTGCAGATCGCCCCGGTACCAGCCGGGTCCCCGCCCCGCGACCGAGGCCGGCAGGATCTCGTACGGGGTCTGGGGCAGCGGGTCTCCGTGGTGCAGGGTGACATCGACCTGCCAGGCCATGCCGCCGGCGCTCCGGACCATCGGCCCCAGGATGACGGACCAGCCGCCGGGCTCGACAGGCCCGGGCAGGTAGCCGGGAGTGGCGTCCGCCGCGGAGAGGGTGAACCCGGACCGTGCGCCGCCCGACCAGCCGCGGAAGCCGGACGGGCCGAAGATGCCGAGGTCCAGGATGCCGGCGGTGGCGTCGTGGGAGGTGGCCACGGAGATCCGCTGGACTCCGGCGGGGACGTCGAAGGCGACGTACGCCCATGGGGCGTTTCCGTACGGGGAGCGGCCCCGGTAGGTGGTGGTCACGGTGCCGGTGCCCTGGCCCCGAGTCGTGGCCTGCGCGACCGGTGCCGGCACCAGCGCGGCGGCTCCGCCCGCGGCTGCCAGCAGGCCCGCCAACCGGAGCAGGGACCTGCGCTCGACACCCGGGCCGGGGGCGGGAGTTGCGTTCGGGAGGTGTTCACTCGGCACGATGGTGCTCTCCGTTCACAGGGGTGAGTGGCATGGAGGCGTTCAGGTGCGAGGACATACGGGTGCGAGGGCATACGGGTGCGGGGCGGTCCCGCCCGGCGGTGCGGGACCGCCCGCTTCTAACGGCGTGAGCGCTGGGCTTCGACGATCTGTCGCACGGAGCCGTCGACGCCCGCCCGGGCCTGGATCCGCTCGGCGAACCCGGGGAACTGCCCGGCGATGGCACTCAGCAGCCGCAGCTCCAGCGGCGCCACATTGACTTCACACCGGTTGCGCCGGACGGCCCGTACGACACCGTCGGCGACCTGGCCGGGCGTGACGGTCCTGATACCGCTCGGCGTGGCGGCACCGGTGGCCGCGAACATCCCGGCGTCGCGGACGAAGCCGGGCTGGACCAGGGACACCCCCACCCCCGTTCCCACGAGTTCCTGGCGCAGGGCGAGGGCGAATCCGCGCAGCCCGAACTTCGTCGCGTTGTACAGGGAGGTCGACTTGGTCGCCGCCTTGCCGGAGATGGAACCGACCAGGACGATATGGCCGTGGCCGCGGGCCACCATACGCGCCGCGAGCAGCCGGGTCAGCAGAACGGGAGCGCGGAGGTTGACGTCGAGGGCGCGGTCGAGCTGCTCCTCGGTGTAGTCGAGGAGGTCGCCGCTGGCGGGCAGGGCGGCATTCGCGACGAGAACGTCCACGTCGGCACAGGTCTCGGCAAGGCGGAGGACATCGGACCGGTCGGCCAGATCGGCGACGACGGTGCGGGCGCCACAGGCCTCAGCAGCGGCTTTGAGGACCTCCTCCCGCCGCCCGGTGACCGTGAGGCGGGCCCCCTCGGCGGTCAGGCGTGCGGCCAGGGCGGAACCGATGCCGCCGGTGGCCCCGGTGAGCAGAACGTTCGATCCGGATATCTCCACGACGACTCCCGTGTGGCGTCTTCTGTTGTTCGTTCGAACGAACAGTAGGGATCGCTCCGCGCCTTGTCCACACCCCGTACGTCCCCAACTCCCCGGCCCCGCCCGGGTGGCCGCACGGGCCGATGGGGCAGAATGCCGATATGCCCCATGCTTCCGACACCCGCCAGAGCATCATCGACGCCGTACTGCGGATCATCGGGCAGGACGGCATCGCCGCCGTCACCAACCGGCGGATCGCCAAGGAGGCCGGAGTCTCCCTCGGTTCCGTCACCTACCACTTCGCCACGCAGCACGAGCTGCTGCGCGAGAGCATGCTGCACTTCGTGGCCGAGGAGACCCGGCACTTCACGGCTCTCGCCGACGCATGCTCCGACGAGCACTTCGACATCGGGCAGGCGGCGGAGGTGGTGGCGCAGGTCGCGGGCGGCAATGCCTTCGACAGCCGCCACATCGCGCCCTTCGAGCTGTACGTCCAGGCCGGGCGCGACGAACGGCTGCGCGCCGCGGCAGCCGAGTGTTTCGCCGCCTACGACCTGCTGGCCACCCGGATCCTGACCCAGCTCGGCGTACCGGACCCGGAACGCCTGGCCGGCGCGGCCGTTGCGCTGGTCTTCGGGCAGCAGCTCCGCCGGCTGGCCACCGGCGCCCCGGCCGTGGACCTCGTCGACACCCTGCTGATCCTCACGAAGCTCACCCCGACGGAAACCCCGTAGACGCCGTGCTCAACTGCTCAACTGCTCAACGGGTCACAGGCCGGCGAGAAGGCCGTTCAGCGGCGCGGGCACCCGGTCGGGGGTGAGAGCCTCGACCAGGAGGCGGCCATAGCGGATCTTGCGGCCCTTCTTCGTGCCCATGAAGCGCCGCAGCTGATGGTGCCGGGGCCGGCCGAGCTGGGCCGGCTGCCGTACGAAGGTCTGCCAGGCGCGCAGCTCGTCCTCGGCCCGGACGATCTGCTCGATCCGCTCCGGTCCCAGCGCACGGATCAGCTCCTCCTCCAGGTCCGCCGTGCAGACGAAGACCCCCGACCGCGACGCCCCGGCCGCGTCGAGGCCCCGGTCGAAGAAGGGCTTTTCGCGCTCGTCGCACAGGCCGACCAGGCGCAGGCCCAGACCGGCCGCCCCGAGGAGCCCTGCGTAACGGCCGACGTTCATCGCCCCGCCCATCGACAGCACGCACACCCCCTCGGCGGCCAGGTCGCGGCCCCGCCCGGCGGCCAGCGCCTCGACGGCCGCGAGGTCGCTCAGCCCTTCCAGCAGGACCACGGTGTGCACCCCGAGGAGCTGCGCAAGCTCCCGCGCCGGCTCCCCGGAGCCCCCGCCCGCCCAGCCTGCGACCTCGTCCCGGAACCTGCGCATGTCGACCATGCCCGGGAGTCTGCTACGTACGCCCGGGGCAGTGCACGCGATATTCGGCTGCGCCGAGTCGTGGCGTCCAGCTCCTCCCGCTACTCTCGATGTTGAGGGACCACCGCGACCGCCCCCGGCCTCCGCAGTGCAGGAGGGGCCGGTCCGGACCGTCCGTCCCGCCATCGTCACCCGCGAGACCCTCCGGTGACGAAGGGAGCCACCATGAACATCCACAGCCGGCGGTGCACGCCGGCCCTCTTCGGTACGGCACTGGTGATCGCGGCCGGTCTGACGGTGGCGCCCGGTGCCACCGCGGCTCCGGCCCCCGCCGGGGCCCCGTCCTCCGCCGTGGCCTCGGCCCCGGCGAAACAGTGCATCGTCCGTGACGGCTATCCGCCGGCCGCCCGGAACACGAGCGTCGGCGGCACGCCCGCGAAGTACAAGTTCAGCTCCTCCCCGTACATCGGCGGCCGGTACGACAGCTGCGCCCGCACCCTCAAGCTGTACTACGGCGGCTATGCGAGCCCCCGTTGGTCCTACTACGAGATCTCGTACACCTATCCCACCGCGCGTCAGTGGACCAGCCAGCGAGGGCAGATGGGTGAACGCCGCATCATGACCTGGAACAACCCCGAACGCGGCAGCTGGAACTTCAAGGTCCGTGCGTGCGCCCAGGCGATCGACGATGCCCAGGGGCGCAACTGCACCTCCTGGTCCCCGCAGCTCTTCGTGTACACCGGCACCGGCTGATCCCGGTTCCCCGTTCGATCAACAGAAGATGCATCAACAGGCCTTGTTTCCCGGTGATGTGAGACTGCGTCAGTGATCGGCGTGGTTGGCGGGAAGTGGTGGGTGCAGGGGGCTGGCAGGCCCGGTCGCCCGTGGGTTACCGTCGGTAATACCGGTCGGTAATGTTCTGTCGTCCGGTGCTCACAGCTCCCACACCCACCTCACCCCACCCTCACCCCCTGGGATGAAAGGCCGTCATGGTGAACGCCGGAAACACGTCCGAGGCACGGCGCGAGGACAACACCGGGGAGCCGCCCGGCGTCACGCGCCGCCGGGCCCTCACCGTCACCGGCGGTGTACTCGCCGGGGCCGCCCTGGCCGCCCACGCTTTCCCCGCCTTCGCCGCCGAGTCGTACCACGCGGACGCCATCGTCGTCGGGCACGGCCTCGCCGGCCTGGTCGCCACCGCCGAACTCGCCGCGGCCGGGCGGAAGGTGTTGCTCCTGGACCAGGAACCGGAGGCCAGCATCGGCGGGCAGGCGTTCTGGTCCTTCGGCGGACTGTTCTTCGCGGACTCCCACGAGCAGCGCCTCATGGGCATCAAGGACTCGCGTGACCTCGCCTGGCAGGACTGGCTCGGCACAGCGGGCTTCGACCGCGACGTGGACGACCCGGCCGGCCCGGACCACTGGGCGTACAAGTGGGCCGAGGCGTACGTGGACTTCGCCTCCGGGGAGAAGCGGTCCTGGCTGTCCTCACTGGGCGTGCAGTGGTTCCCGATCGTGGGCTGGGCCGAGCGCGGCGGCGGACTCGCGGACGGCCACGGCAACTCGGTGCCGCGGTTCCACGTCACCTGGGGGACGGGCCCGGCGGTCGTCGAGCCGTTCGAGAAGAAGGTGCGGGCCGCCGTCGGGAACAAGAAGGTGACCTTCAAGTTCCGGCACCGCGTGGACGAGCTGGTCACGACCGCGGGAGCCGTCACCGGCGTACGGGGCGCCATCCTGGAACCCAGCAGCGCGGCCCGCGGCACGCCCAGCTCCCGTACCGTCGTGGGCGAGTTCGAACTGCGCGCCCCCGTCGTCGTGGTCACCTCCGGAGGCATCGGCGCCAACCACGAACTCGTCCGCCGGAACTGGCCGGCCAGGCTGGGCACCCCGCCCGCCAGCATGGTCACGGGCGTGCCCGCGCACGTGGACGGCCGGATGCTCGCCATCACGGAACGCGCGGGCGGACGCATCGTCAACCCCGACCGGATGTGGCACTACACCGAGGGGCTCCGCAACTACGCCCCGATCTGGCCCGGTCACGGCATCCGCATCCTGCCGGGCCCGTCCTCGATGTGGTTCGACGCGAAGGGCCGGCGCTTCGGCACGCCGGACATTCCGGGCTACGACACCCTGCACACCCTGAAGTCGATCACGGACACCGGCTACGACTACTCGTGGTTCGTGACCACGCAGAAGATCCTCGCCAAGGAGTTCGCCCTCTCGGGCTCCGAGCAGAACCCCGATCTCACCAACAAGGACATCCTGAAGCTGCTGTCACGGATCTGGCAGAGCCCGGAGCCGATCGAGAGGTTCAAGCAGCGGGGGGCCGACTTCGTGGTCGCCACGAACCTGCCCGACCTGGTCACCGGAATGAACCGGCTGACCGGCGACGACCTGATCGACCTGGACGGCCTCAAGCGGCAGATCGAGGCCCGGGACCGCGAGATCGAGAACCCCTACACCAAGGACGTCCAGGTCATGGGGATCCGCAACGCCCTCGCCTACCCCGGGGACACCATCAGCCGGACGGCCTCGGCCCACCGGATCCTGGACCCGGCCGCCGGCCCGCTGGTGGCCGTACGCCTCAACATCCTCACCCGCAAGACGCTCGGCGGACTCCAGACCGACCTCTCGGGCCGCGTCCTGGACGCCTCCGGCGCCCCCGTACCCGGCCTGTACGCGGCGGGCGAGGTCGCCGGTTTCGGCGGCGGCGGGGTGCACGGCTACCGGTCCCTGGAGGGCACGTTCCTCGGCGGCTGCATCTTCTCCGGCCGACAGGCCGGCCGGGCGGCTGCGGCGGCCACCGGGGTCTGACCCTGGGACGCCTGCTGCCGTCCGTCGGTGCCGGTCCGCCCCCGGTGCCGGGTCACCGGCCGTACGTCCGGTGGCACAGCGCGGTGACGGCGGGGCCGGTGATGCCGCGGGCCGCGCGGCACAGCTCGGCCATGTCCACGGCACCGCCCCCGGCGGCGGGCCGTACCGGGCGGTGCGGTACGGGTGTCCGGGCGCCCGGCCGCGCCTTTGCCCCGGCCCCCTTTGCCCCGGCCCGCTGGGGCCGGGGCTTCGGTGCCGGCCTCGGCGGGGCGCCCCGGCGGGGCGCGGGTCCGGCATACCGCCGGTCCGCGCCGGATGCCTTACGGGCCGGGGGCACAGCGCGGTGACGGCGGGCGGGCGCGGGGTCCGGAGCAGCGGCGGACTCGGACTCGGGCTCGGATGAGGACTCGGGCTCCGGCCCGGGCAGGCGGGAGAGCGGCAGTGCCGTACGGTCCGCCGGCGCCTCGGCGCGGGGCCCGGTGGGCGGGGCCGGGACAGGAGCAGGGGCAGGGGCGGGGGCAGGGTGGACCGTCATGCATCCGGAAGCCGCCAACAGGGCGGCGAGGAGCAGCGGAAGAGACCAGCGGCGCATGGCTGCCACCGTGCCGTACACACCCCCGCAGCGCCCGGACAGCCCGCTTCGCTCCCCGGATGGGATGAGCGTGCGGATGTACCGGGTTGACGCCGCCTCACCACCCCACCCACCCCGCCCGAGGGGCCGTGGGAGGTCAGAGGGGCTTCAACCGCGTGCGCAGGAGACAGAACTCGTTGCCCTCGGGGTCGGCCAGGACGTGCCAGCTCTCCTCGCCGGTCTGGCCGATGTCGACGGGGACGGCGCCCAGTGTCAGCAACCTGGCCAGCTCGGCTTCCTGGTCGCGGTCGGTGGGGCTGAGATCGATGTGCAGCGGGAGCTTCCCCCGCTTGGGGTCGCGGCCCGCGTTGAAGACCAGGGTGGGCTGTGCGCCGCCGAACCCTTCGCCGGGCGGGCCGACGGCGATGCCGTCAGCGTCGCGCTCCCGCTCGACGTAGCCGAGGACATCGCACCAGAATGCGGCCAGTAGGTCAGGGTCTTCCGAGTCGATGACGAGTTCGCTGATCCGGGATGCCATGCGGCGAGGATAGGTGCGCCGGCCGCCCTCAGTGATCCGGCGCGCCCACGCGGCGGCTCGGTTTCGGCCATCTCCGGTGCACATGCCCCCCGGGCTTGCCTCAACTCCGGTCACCCGTGCAAGAGTTGCCACCACATCGAGCTGCTGGGTGACGGGGGAGAGTGATCGGTCATGGGAACCGAGGTGCGTACCGTCGAGGTCCCGCTGGAAGACGGCGCCGACGGAGTACTGCGCGTGCAGATCCGGGAGGTGGACGAGTCGCTGGCGCGGGTCGGGCGCGGCGGCGGTGCCGTGACCCGGGCGTCGCGGACCTTCGGGGAGATGGTGGACGGCATCCGGCCGGTCGCCGACAGTTTTGTGAGCCGGCTGACCGGGCTCGTGCACCGGCCGGACGAGATCACCCTGGAGTTCGGGGTCTCCCTGTCCGCCGACGCGGACATCGTCATCGCGAGCACCTCCACCCAGGCCAACTTCTCGGTGACCCTGACCTGGAACTCCCAGGCCCCCACCCCGCAGGACACCCCCGCCCCCGATGCCCCGCAGGACAACGCCTAGGGGGCGCGGGATGACCACCACAGGAGGTTCGCCGACCCCGGACGCCGCGCTGGGCTCCGCGATCGTCCGTATCGCCGGCCCGGACGGGAAGGTCGGCGGCGTCGGCTTCCTCGTCGCCCCTGACCTCGCGCTGACCTGCGCGCATGTCGTCGCCGACGCGCTGGGACTGCCGCGCGAACAGGTCCCGGCGCCGACGGGCGCCCTGACCCTCGACCGGCCGCTCTCCGGGACCCCCGGGACCTCAGGCGCTGCCGGGACCTCGAGCACCGCCGGTCCGGGCGCGGCCGAGGTGGCGCACTGGGTCCCGTTACGGGCGGACGGCACCGGGGACATCGCCGTCCTGCGGCTGCGCGCCCCGCTCCCCGGCGAGCCCTCCCTCGCCATGGCCTCGCCGCCGAGCGTATGGCAGCACCCGGTGCGGGTGGCGGGGTTCCCCGCTTCCTCTCCCGGCGGCATCTGGCACGCCGGCCGCCTGCGCGGTCCGACCGCCGAGGGCTGGGTGCAGCTCTCCGGTGCCCACCGGCAGGACGTCCCCGTGGACAAGGGCTTCAGCGGCAGCCCCGTCTGGGACGAGCAGACCGGGGCCGTGGTCGGGATGGTCGTGGCCGCCCAGCTCTCCGGCGCCCGCCAGAGCTTTATGATCCCCACCCGGACCCTGATCGCGGAGATCCCGGCACTCGAACCCGTCCTCAGCCCAGTCTCCCCGTTCCGTGGCCTCGCCGCGTACCGGGAGGCGGACGCGGATGTGTACTTCGGCCGGGACGCCGAGGCCGCGGACGTCACCGCCCTCCTGGATTCCGGCACCCGGCCCTGCGTGGCCCTGGTCGGGCCCTCCGGCTGCGGGAAGTCCTCCCTCGCCCTGGCCGGGGTATCGCCGCGGCTCCGCGCCCGGGGCCACGAGGTGCTGGTGGTGCGGGCCGCCGAGGGCCTCCCCGTACGCACCGCCCTCGCGGCGGAGCTGGCCCGGCTGACCCGGCCGCCACGGGGCACCGGCCCGGAGCCGCAGACCGGTCCGGAACCGGGCGTCGGTCCGACGGAACTGCGGGAGCTGGAGGAATCCCTGGCCCGCCACGGCCTGGCGGTCGCCGCCCGCCTCGCCCTGGGCGACCACGCCGATCGGCTGCTCGTCGTACTCGACCAGGCCGAGGCCATGCTCGCGGACCCCGGCCGCACGGACGACGACACCGCGGGGCTGCTCTTCCCCGAGCCGCATCCCCCAGGGCTCCGGGTACTCCTCACGCTCCGGGCCGACTTCCTGGAGACGGCCCTGGCGCACCCGGTCCTGGGCCCCGCCCTGGACCGGGCCGCCGTCCGGCCGTTGCTGCCCATGAGCCGTGCCCAGATGTCCGAGGTGATCCTGCGCCCGCTGTCCCGCACTCCCGGCCTGTCGTACGACCCGGGCCTGGTCGGCCGGATGCTGGACGACGCCGGTGCCGAGCCCGGGGCCCTGCCGCTGCTGGGCTTCGTCCTGGCCCGGCTCTGGGACGAACAGGCCCTGGGGCGGCTGAGGTTCGACTCCTACGAGGAGATCGGCGGGGTCCGGGGAGCCCTGGGCCGCCACGCGGAGGCCGCCTGGCGGGACTGTGTCGAGGAGGCCGAGCGGGACGAGGCCCTGCGCCTGCTCACGGCGCTGGTCCGGTTCCTGCCGGGGAGCGAGGCCCCGCTGCGCGGGGTACTGACCCGGGCCGATGCGGGGGAGGAACGGTGGCGGATCGCCGGCCGGCTCGCGGAGCGGCGGATCCTGGTCGTCGGCGGGGACCCGGAGCGCGGTCAGAGCGTCGAGCTGGCCCACGAAGCGCTGATCGGCGCCTGGCCCACCCTGGCCCACCAGGTGGCGCAGGACCGGGAGTTCCTCATCTGGCGCGCGGGCTTCCGGCGCGACCTCGACCGCTGGCACGAGCTGGACCGGGCCCATGACCAGCTCCTGACGGGGGTGCCGCTCGACGACGCCGTCGCCCACACCCGGACCCGAGGCGATGAACTCACGGCAGAAGAGCGGGAGTTCCTCGAGGCGAGCCTGGAGCGCCGCGCTCTGGAGGCCTCGCACGCGGTGCGGCGCAGGAAGATCAATCAGATGGCCCTCGCCGTCCTGAGCATCCTGCTGGTCATCGCCGTCCTCGCCTCCTGGCTGCTCTACGGGGCGAACGGCAAGCTCGACGAGGACCTGCGGCGCGCCGCCTCCCCGCAGCTCGCACAGCTGGCGGGGCGGCTCGACGACGTATCGCTCACCGCATCGGCTCTGATGAGCGCCGCCGCCTACCGCACGGCTCCCGGGCCCGAGGCGGAAGCGGCCCTGTTCGAGCAGTACGTCCGCATGCGGCACGTGGAACAGATCGCGCTGGAGGGCAGGGGCGCAGTACGGGACGCGGCCCTCAGCGCAGACGGCAGCCGGGTCACCATAGGTCTGCACGACGGCGATGTACTGAGGGCCGACCTCGGCACGGGAGCGCCACGTCTCTCCCAGATCCGGACCGGAACCGCCCGTCTGTCCACGGCCTCACCCGACGGCCGCACCGTCGCCGGCTCCAATCCCATCGGCCTCATCACCACGGGCGTCCAAGCGGCCGACGGCAGCTGGCGGACCGTGAAGCTGCGTACCGCGGAGCAGGCTCAGCACAACGCCCGGGCAGCCACCGACCTCCGCTTCGACGACTCGGGGCGCAGGGTGCTCACCGCCGTCCCCGGAGAAGGGGTCTCGGTGTGGGAGGCGGCCGAGGGAAACCGGATCGGCGGAATCCTTGCACCGCCCGCCGGCTGGAACGTCCTGCACGCCTGGTTCGGGCCGGGCGGCGACACCGTGGTCGGCCGGATCGTCCCGGAGGGCGCTGCCGCCGGGGCGAACGGCAGGCTGGCGCGCTGGCAGCTCTCCGACGGCCGCCGCGACGACCAGACCTGGGGCACCCAGGAGACCGGCCCGGTCTCGGTCAGCGGGGACGGTTCCACGCTCGTCCGGTGCACTGCCGACGGGGTACTGCAGGCCTGGGACCTGACCGGGCAGCCGAAGGTGAAGAAGCAGTACAGCATCAGTCAGCTGGGCCTGGTCTGCCCGCTCTATGTGCCCCGGCTCGACCGCACCGGCCGCTTCCTGCTCAATCCCGCGCAGCGGTTCGGGGCGACTCTGGGCCGGTACCGGTTCCTGGTGATGGACCTTCAGGAAGGGCTGCCCGCCACGCTGGACCTGCCCGCCGCCGCGCAGCAGGACGAGGTCATCGCCGGTTCCGCCGAGCTGCCGGCCATCAGTCTCGCCGGACCGCCCGACGCCATGAAGGTGGCGGTCGAGGTCGGGGCCACCGTGGTCGTCGCCAAGGTGCCCAGGCCGACCGGCTTCGACAGTGCCATGCTCACCAGCCTGATCCGGACCATGGACGCGGACCACGGCCGGGTTGCCAGTATCGATGCGGACGGCAAGACCCTGCGCCTGTGGGACCTCGCATCGCGCCGCCAGCTCGCCGCGCTGTACCCCTCGGCCCCGCTCGCGCGGAACCATCCGCTGTTCAGCCCGGACGGAAAGCGGCTGCTGACCGTCACGGCGGACGGTCTCGGGGTGCTGGTCTGGGACCTGAACGCGGCGGGCGGCGGCCCCGCACTCGCCGAGGTCCGCCGCCTGAAGCTGCCCGCGCCCCCGGGCATCGATCCGGCCCGCGCCGATCCCCGTACCGGCCGCACCCCGGCCGGGGTCAACGTCTGGTTCGACGGTGACGACCACGCCGTGGTCTCGGCCGTCTCCTATGTGTCCCGCTGGGACCTCCGGTCCGGCGCACGGGCGGGCAAGACGTACCAGCCGCCGGTCCAGGAGCTGGTGGACATCTCGACGCGGGCGGCTACCGTCTTCGCTTCGGCCCGCACGGGTCACGAACAGGCGGCGGTGCGCACCGGGGGAGACGAGATCCAGATCTGGGACTTCAAGGAGGGCAAGGTGGTCGACACCTTCACCTCCGACCAGGGCGTGCCCCGGCAGATGGCCTTCGACCAGACCGGCCGGCAGCTGGCCGTGGTCACGACCTCCGGCGCACTCAGGGTCCGGGACATGGACCGGAAGAAGTGGAAGACCCTGGCCTATCAGGGTGTCCAGTGGCTGAACGGTTTCCCCAGTCCGGACCGGCTGAGCACGGTGGCCACGGCCAACTCCTTCACCTTCTGGGATGTGAAGCGGGGCAAGGAGCTGTTCCACTTCACCCCCGGATACGGGGCCGCGGGCGACTGGTCGGCGGACGGCAGCCGGCTCGCCTGGTCGGAGGGTTCGGCCGTGGAGGTGCTGCTGCTGGACCCGGAGATCTGGCGGAAGCGTGCCTGCGACCTGGCCGCCCGTGCACTGACCGAGGGCGAACGCCGACTGCTTCCCGCGGGCAGCCGCACGGATGCCTGCGGGAAGCTGAAGAAGTGACCGTCAGCGTCAGCGTCAGGACCAGTATCAGCGTCAGCTCATCAGCAGCAGCCGGGTGTTCGGCACCAGCTTCCGGTTCACGCTGGTGCTCTGCACGAAGATCGTGAACCCGTCGTTGTGGTCCGGCTTGATGCGCACCTCGCTGTCCGGCAGGCCGAGCAGGGCGCGGGCCTCCGGCCCCGTGTACACCCGGTCCGTCTTCTTCTCCAGCACCGCAATCTGCTTCCGCGCCTGGATCTTCTCCGACTTGCTCAATTGGTAGAACGCGCCACCGGTGCGATAAGTGTGCCCGCATTCGATGACCCAGTCCCGGATCGCCGCCTCGCGCGCCACCGGAATCAGCTGGTAATCCGACGGATTCGCCGGGGTGAGGCCGGCTGCCTTGATGGTGTTTTCGTTGACCGCATCCGCACCGGTGGAGAACACCGCCCGCGATCCCCGAATACCCTTGGTGCGGCCCACCATGAATTTCTCGGTGGCTTCCTGGATGACCTGCCCGGCCTCCTCCAGCCCCTGGGTGCTGGTGGCGTTCCAGATGGCCACATTGTCCTTCGGGAAACCGCACTGCATGGCCTCGCGCTTGCCCATCTGGTCCGGCACCAGCACGGCCAGGGTCCAGTTGTCCTCCTGGGTCTCGATCAACGAGGCGACGGCCTGCACCAGTTCACGCGGGTTCCTGCTGGGGGCGTCCGGGCAGCGGTGACTTGCGTTCTCCTGTCCGTCGGTCAGCACGAACGTCAGGAAGCTGTGGTCGCCGTACAGCTGGGCCGTCTGCGCCAGTTCCCGCTGCGACGTGAGCGTGGCCGCCAGCAGTGCCGTCATTCCGCCGACCCGGTACAGCTGCTTCAGGGACGGCATCCGCAGCACGTCCTTGTCGTAGATGACGCACTCCACCTGGTCCGCGAACACGTACACCGTGACGCGCGTTTCCTGGTCGAGTTCCTGCGATCGGCGGGCCAGATAGGCAATCTGCTGGTCGGCCACTTCGACGACCTTGCCGCTCAGATGTGACATGGACGAACTGGCATCCAGCACAAGAGCAACGTGATTGATGTAGTTCTGGTTTCCGGACATGGCCGCTCCCCCTCTTTCCGACTCGATGCTCCGATCCTCGCACCCACCACTGACAATCGACGGTGGAGTCCGGGCCGGGCATTCGGCCGGTTCACTGCCGGCAGTGTCCGAAGGTCACGACGTACGTTCCGGCCTGGCTCGCGCCGGCTCCGGCCGGATCGGCCGCGCCGGGCTGGGCCCAGGCGCCGATCTCCCGCATCGACGGGTCCAGGACCCTCTCGCGGTGGCCCCATGTGCTGACGTTCGTCCACCAGTTGACCGCGGCCTTCGGGGTGCCCGAGCCGCCCCAGCCGTTGTAGGTGATCTCGGCGACGCCCCAGGACCTGGGGTTCGGGCAGTAGCCCGCGCCCCTGATCCGGCTCAGGGGTGTCGAACCGGTCTGCGGGTTGCGGTGCGAGTCCTTGTTCGGGCCCCACCACTTCTGCTGCACGGCGGCGGCGGAGTGCTGCTGCGCCGCGGTCGTCAGGGCCTGGTTGACGGTGAGTGCGGGCAGGCCCCGCCGTGTGCGCTCGGCATTGATGAGGCAGATCACGGCGTTGCGTGAGGCGCTGTCGTTGCTGCTGCTCGGGGCTCGGTTGGAAGCGGAAACGCTGCATGTGACGGCCGTCGCCGGTGGTGCCGTGACCGGTACCAGTACGGCCGACAGGACGCCGGCCACGGCGAGGCCGCGGGCGGTTCCGGTGAGGGTGAGCGAAGGGTGCCTGTTCAAGGAGGTCCACCTCCCGCGGACACGGACAGGGGTTTCCGGCAGCGGATGCCGGCAGCGGATGCCGGCAGTGGATACCGGCATGGTTTCCGGCAAGGGAGGTGCCACGGCAACGCATGGTGCGGCACGTGGCACGGCCCGCCCCTGTGGCTTCTCCTCCAGGCTGCCATCCGAGGCCGCGACCCGCCATCCGGGCCCGCCCCGCACCGGCCCCCTCACGGCTGAGCGGTGAAGACCTTCCCCGGATTGAGGATGCCCGCCGGGTCCCAGACCCGCTTGATGCCCCGGTGCAGGTCCAGGACCCCCGGACCGAGCTCGGACACCAGCCCGCGCATCTTGAGCAGGCCCACCCCGTGCTCGCCGGTGACCGTGCCGCCGAGGGCGACCGCCTCCTCGACGATGGTCTCGAACACCTCCCGCCCCCGCGCCAGCTCGCGGTCGTCGCCGCGCGGCACCACGATCATCGGGTGCAGGTTGCCGTCGCCGGCGTGCGCCAGGCCCGCGATCCGTACGTTCTGCTCGCGGCCGGTGGCCTCCAGCCGGGCCAGCATCTCGGGAACGAGAGTGCGCGGTACGCAGATGTCCTCGCTGAGCACCAGGCCCTGGCGCTCCAGCGCCGGGTAGACCAGGCGCCGTGCCGCGAACAGGGCATCCGCCTCGGTCTGGTCCTCCGAGCGGGCGCTCCAGGTGGCACCCGCGGCCCGGAAGCAGGACAGCACGGTGTCGGCCTCCTGCACCCCGGCCTCGCCGGGCGCATCGCAGCGCGCCAGCAGCAGCACGTTGCCGGTCTCGCCCAGCCCGGTGTTCTTCCACTCGTCCACGGCGCGCAGGCAGTAGCGGTCGACGAGCTCCAGCGCACTGGGGACGACTCCGGAGGCCACCACCCGGGCGACGGCCCGGCCCGCGGCGGGCAGGTCGTGGAAGGAGCCGACCACCGTGTGTTCGGGCGCCCGTTGCCCGCGCAGCCGCACGGTGATCTCGGTGACCAGGCCGAGCGTGCCCTCCGAACCGACCAGCAGGCCGGCCAGTTCGTAGCCCGCGCTGCTCTTCGCCGTCCGGCGGCCGAGCCGCACCACCTCGCCGCGGCCGGTGACCGCCTCCAGGCCGAGCACGTAGTCGCGCGTCACGCCGTACTTCACGCAGCACAGCCCGCCCGCGTTGGTGGCGACGTTCCCGCCGATGGTCGACCAGGGCGCGCTCGCCGGGTCCGGCGGGTACCACAGGCCCTCGGCGGCGCAGGCGGCCCGCAGGTCGTCGTTGACGACTCCCGGCTGCACCACCGCCAGCCGCTCGTCCGCGTCGATCCGCAGGATCCGGTTCATGGCCGCGAACGAGACCACCACACAGCCCGCCATGGCGTTGGCCCCGCCGGACAGGCCGGTCCCGGCGCCACGGGCGACCACGGGCACGCCGCGCTCGGCGCAGAACGCGACGACGGCCGCGACCTCGGCGGTGTCGCGCGGCTCCACCGCCGCCGCGGGCAGGACGTACGGGGCGCCGGCTGCCTCGTCGTGTGCGAACGACGCCAGCCGCACCGGGTCGGTAACCACCCGTCCGGCGGGGAGGAGTGCGGCGAGGAGCCCGGCGAGATCGGTGAGATCAGAGGTTGTCGTGCTCATAGCCGGGAGGCTCGCACCGGCCCGACCGGGGGGTCAATTGGCCCTTGGTACACGCTCGATACGCGCTCGAGGTTGGGTGTACCAAGGGCCAATTGCCTGGTGACAGCCGTGTCGGCAAGTCTGTGGACGCCAGGTCGGGCCGTGTATGCGGCCTCTACGAGGGGGTGGGTCAATGGCGGCAGTGGTCACCGGGATCGGGGGGTACCTCCCGCCCAGCGCGGTCACGAACGACGATCTTTCACGCACGCTGGACACGACCGACGAGTGGATCCGCACCAGGACCGGAATCCGGGAACGGCGGGTCGTCTCCGAGGGTCTGTCGACGGGCGAACTCGCGGTACGGGCCGGTGCCCGGGCCCTGAGCTCGGCCGGGCTGAGCGGTGTCGACGCGCTCGTCGTGGCGACCACCTCGCCCGAACGGCTCTGCCCGGCGGTCGCTCCGGAGGTCGCCTCCCGGCTGGGGCTGGGCACGATCGCCGCCTTCGATCTGACATCGGCGTGCAGCGGGTTCCTGTACGGGCTCGCCACCGCGGCCGGACTGATCGAGTCGGGCACCGCCGACACCGTGCTGTTCGTCGGGTCCGAGGCGTTCACCACCCTGGTGAACCCCGCGGACCGGGCCACCGCACCGATCTTCGGCGACGGGGCGGGCGCGGTGGTGCTGCGCCGCGGGCAGCCCGACGAGCCCGGCGCGCTGGGTCCGTTCGACCTCGGCAGCGACGGCGCCCTCGCGGACCTGCTGGCCATCCCGGCCGGCGGTTCGCGCCAGCGGTCCGCCAGCGGCGGCCTCGGCCACACCTCCGTCCCCACCGAGGACTGGTACCTGCGGATGGAGGGCCGGGCCCTCTACACCCAGGCCGTCGAACGGATGACGCAGTCCGCGCAGACGGTCCTCAAGCGGGCCGACTGGTCCGTCGCCGACGTCGACTGGTTCGTCGGCCACCAGGCCAACATCCGCATCGTCGCGGCGGTGGCGGAGGAGCTGGAGGTCCCCGAGGAGCGGGTCGCGGTGAACATCGACCGGGTGGGCAACACCCTCTCGGCGTCCGTGCCGCTGCTGCTCAACGACTACGCCGCCCGCGGTGACCTCAAGGCGGGCCAGCGGGTGCTGCTCTCCGCCTTCGGCGCCGGCCTGTCCTGGGGCTCGACCGTCCTGGTCTGGCCCGAGATCTCCGCCGAACCCGTCGACTGACCACCAGCACCAGCACCAGCACAGCACCAGCATCGATCCATCCCACTTCCAGGAGGAAACCATGAGCTCTGTCCACGACTCCGTCGTCGAGGTCTTCGTCGCCCGCTTCGACCTCGACCCCGCCACGGTCGTCGCCGACGCGACCTTCGACGACCTCGGCCTCGACTCGCTCTCCCAGATCGAGCTGGCCACCGCCCTGAAGAAGCGCCTGGGCATCGCCATCACCGACGAGGAGCTGTCCGAGGTCTCCGTCGTCGCGGACATCGTCGCCCTGGTCGAGCAGAAGGGCGCCGCGGTCTGATGACCGGATTCGCCACGGCCATCACCGGCATCGGGCTCGTCACGCCCGCCGGGGTCGGCGTCAAGGAGAGCTGGGACCGGGTGGTCGACGGCCGGGCGACGGCCGCGCACCACGCCGACCTCGCCGGCCTGCCGGTGACGATGGCCTGCCGGGTGCCCGACTTCGACCCGGGCACCCAGGGCCTGCGCGCCGCCTGGCAGTTCGACCGCTACTCCCAGTTCGCCATCGTCGCCGCACGCGAGGCCCTGGCGCAGGCCGGGCTCACCCCCGGCGAGTGGGCGGACAGCTCGCGGGTGGCCGTCATCCTCGGTTCCGGGGCCGGCGGCACCGCCACGCTGGAGGAGCAGCACCGGGTGCTCATCGAGGAGGGGCCCTCCGAGGTCTCCTCGATGACCCTGCCCATGGGCCTGCTGAACATGGCCGCGGGGCAGGTCGCCATCGACATCGGCGCCAACGGCCCCTGCATGGCCCCGTGCACGGCGTGTGCCGCGGGCGCCAGCGCGATCGGCCTCGGCCGCGAGCTGATCCGCTCCGGACTGGCCGACATCGTGGTGGCGGGTGGCGCCGAAGCCCCCATCACCCCGCTGTACGTCTCCTCCTTCGCCCGGATGCGGGCCCTGTCCAGGCGGCTGGACGACCCGCAGACCGCCTCGCGCCCCTTCGACGCGGGCCGGGACGGCTTCGTCCTCGGCGAGGGCGCCGGTGTGGTCGTACTGGAGTCCGAGGAGCACGCACGGGCGCGCGGCGTACGGCCGGTGGCCCGGGTGATCGGGTACGGCGCCTCCGCGGACGCGCACCACGTGACCTCCCCGCACCCCGAGGGCAAGGGGGCCGAACTGGCGGTCCGGGCGGCGCTCGCCGACGCCGGGCTGACCGGGAGTGACATCGGCTACGTCAACGCCCACGGCACGTCCACCCCGCTCAACGACGTGATCGAGGCGGGCGTGATCCGCCGGGTCGCCGGGTCGGACGTCCAGGTCAGCTCCACCAAGGGGGTCACTGGGCACCCGCTGGGCGCCGCCGGCTCCATCGAGGCCGCGTTCGCGGCGCTCACGGTGCACCACGGTGTCATCCCGCCGTCGGCGGGGACCACCGAGGTCGACCCGCGCGTGGAGGTGGACGTCGTCCACGGCACCGCGCGCCACCACCGGGTGGAGGTGGCCCTGAGCAACTCCTTCGGCTTCGGCGGCCAGAACGCCGCCCTGCTGATCGCGTCCGCCTGACGGCACCGACGGCACCGACGGCACCCACGGCGGCGACCGCACGTACGAGCGGCGCGGGGGCGGTGGACCGGAATCCGGCCACCGACCCCCGCCCCGCCGACTTCGCCCGCCCACCGGCCGGCCGACCGCACGATCCGAACCGCTGGAAAGGACCCTCAGATGACCTCGTCGGCCTCCGCCGACCTCACGCGGCTGCTCTTCGACGGCAGGTACGAGCAGACCCACAAGGACCTCCACGACCTCCTGCTGGACCCGGTGTTCGACCCGCGCGAGGGCCTGGACATGACCGGTGCCGGCAAGCTCGCCTACGAGCGGTCCCGCGCCGTGCACGGCGCCCTGGAGAGCCCGCGGCAGATCCTGGCCGACCCGTGGCGGCTCTTCGCCCTCGCCGAGTGGCCCTCGCTGGTGGACGTATCGACGTTCTCCCTGCTGATGGTCCACTACAACCTTGCCTTCGGCACCGTCGTCGAGCACGGCGACCGTGAGGACCTCAAGGACCTGGTCGACGAGCTGGACCGGCTGGACTCCTTCAGCCCCTACATGGCCACCGAACTCGGCTACGGCAACAACGTGGCCGCGCTGCGCACCGAGGCCGTCTACGACCCCGAGACCGAGACCTTCGTCCTGAACACCCCGGACGCGCTCGCCCAGAAGTACATGTCCTACAGCGGCTTCCAGGACATCCCCAAACTGGCCGTCGTGATGGCCCGCCTGAAGGCGCACGGCAAGGACCACGGCGTGTTCCCGTTCCTGGTGCGCATCAGCGACGGCACCACGCTGTGCGGGGGCATCCACGCCGCCCCCTGCCCCGAGAAGCCGGTGCAGGGCCTGGACAACGGCCTCACCTGGTTCGACCACGTACGCATTCCCCGCCGCAACCTGCTCCACGGCGACATGGGCGGTTTCGGCGAGGACGGCGTGTTCCGCCCCGCCTCCGGCAACCAGCGCAAGCGCTTCCTGCGGGCCATGAGCCGCATCCTGCCCGGACGGCTGTGCGTCTCCAGCGCCGCGACCGGCGCCGGCCGGGCGAGCGTCTACATCGCCCTGCGCTACGCGGTGCAGCGCCTCACCAACGCCCCCGGCCGCAACGACCTGCCCGTCATCGAGTACCGCAGCCACCAGCTGGCCCTGTTCACCGCGCTGGCCCGCACGTACGCGATGACACTGCTGCTCAACCACGCCAAGCGGGAGTTCACCGAGGCACCCCGGAACGCCGTGCCGGCCGAGCTCAACCACCTGGTGTCGATCACCAAGGCCCTGTCCACCTGGGAGATGACCGACGTCATCGCCGTATGCCGGGAACGCTGCGGCGCCCAGGGCATCTTCAGCGTCAACCGGATCGCGGACTACGGCTCCCTGCTCCAGGGCCTGGTCACCGCGGAGGGCGACAACCAGGTGCTGCTGGCCACCACCGCCGGGCAGATCATCGCCGGCGGCGACGCGGACACCGAGCCGGCCGCCGCGCCCGACCCGCACGGCCGCGACCTGCGCGACGCGGGGTTCCTGACCGCCGCCCTGCGCCACCGTGAAGAGGAGCTGCTGCGCCGGGCCCGCACGGCCATGGCCGACGACTCCGTGGACCGGACGTACTTCGAGGCGTGGAACGCCACCATCAACACCGGCCTGGAAATGGCCCGGGCGCGCGGCGTCCGCACCGCGCTCGAATGCCTCGCCGAGGCGGCCGACGCCGCGCAGACCGAGGAGTCCCGCGCCGCACTGGACCTGCTGACCGCGCTGTACGGACTGACCGAGGTCGGCCGGGACGCGGGCTGGTACCTGGCGCGCGGGGTGCTGACCGCCGCCCAGGTCGAGGACATCGCCGCCCAGACGGACGCCCTCTGCGCGGACCTGCTTCCGTACGTACAGACCCTCACCGACGGGTTCGGCCTCACCCCGCAGCTGCTCCGGGCGCCGATCGCCGCCGACGACTACGTGACGGCCTTCCAGGCGCAGACCGGCGCCCACGGCCCGGCCGCCGCGGAAGGAGACCGGTCCTGATGGCACGCCACACCTACCCCTGCCCGATCCGCTGGTCGGACATGGATGTCTACGGCATCGTCAACAACGTCTCCTACCTGCGCTACCTGGAGGAGGCCCGGGTCGACTTCGTCTTCCGGATGGCACCGACCGACGGCGACGCCTTCTTCCGGGACGGCTCGGTGGTGGTGGAGCACTCCATCCGCTACCGCAGGCAGCTGGTCCACCGGCACGAGCCGGTGGAGATCGAGATGTGGGTCTCCGACCTCCAGTCGGCGACCGTGGCCATCGACTACGTCGTCCGGGACGGGGACACCGTCTACGCCACCGCCTCCACGGTGATGGCACCGTTCGACTACCGGGCCGGACGGCCCCGGCGGCTGACCGACGAAGAGATCCACTTCTTCGAGAAGTACCTCGAGCAGAGCCCGGCGGCCGGCTGACATGCGCCTGCTGAGGATCGGGCCGCCGGGGCGGGAGCGGCCCTGCGCCGTCGGCCCCGGCGGCACCGTCCGGGACCTGTCCGCGTGGGTGCCGGACTGGACGGGCGCCCACCTGGACCCGGACGTGCTGCGGGGCCTGGCGGCGCGGCTGGAGCGGGAGGGCGCACGGCTGCCGGAGGTCGATCCGGCCGCCGAGCGGATCGGGCCGCCCGTCCGCCCCGGCGGACACCTGCTGTCGATCGGACTCAACTACCGGGCGCACGCCGCCGAGGCGGGGCTGGCCCTGCCCGACGAGCCGATCGTCTCCAGCAAGGCGCCCTCCACGATGGTCGGCCCCCACGACGACCTGCTGCTGCCCCCGGGCGGCGACAAGACCGACTGGGAGGTCGAACTCGCGGTGGTGATCGGGCGGACCGCCCGCTACCTGCCCGACCGGGCAGCCGCCGCCGGGCACATCGCCGGATTCGCCACCGCCAACGACCTCTCCGAGCGCAGCTGGCTGCTGGAGCGCGGCGGGCAGTGGGTGAAGGGCAAGTCCTTCGAGACATTCGGCCCGCTGGGGCCGTACCTGGTGACCCCCGACGAGGCCGGGGACCCGCAGGCGCTCCGGCTGACCTGCAAGGTCAACGGCCGGCTCGTACAGGACGGCTCCACCGCGGACATGCTCTTCGACGTGGCGCACCTCGTCTGGTACCTGAGCCGCTTCATGGTGCTGCACCCCGGCGACGTGGTGCTGACCGGCACCCCCGGCGGAGTCGCCCTCGGCCGGCCGGACCAGCCGTACCTGCGGGCCGGGGACCTGGTCGAGGCCGAGGTGGCGGGCCTGGGCGCACACCGGCAGCGCTGCCGCCCCGCCGTGGTACCGGCGGCCGGGGACCTGGTGGAGGCCCGGTGGTGATCGCGGACCTGCTGCCCCCGCCGGTGGCCGCCTGGGAGTCCTCGCAGGACCACCCGGAGTTCGTGCCCCACCGGGCCGAGACCGCCTCGCTGCTCAGCTCCGCCTCGCGGCGGCGCGGGGAGTTCGGCAACGGGCGGTACTGCGCGCACCGCGCCCTGGAACGGCTCGGTACGCCCGCCGGCTCGATCCCGGTGGGGGAGCGCGGGGCGCCGAGCTGGCCCCGTTCGGTGGTCGGCAGCATCACCCACTGCCGCGGCTACACGGCCGCCGCGGTGGCCCGGCGCGGTGAGATCGCCGCGCTGGGCATCGACGCCGAGCCGCACCTGCCGCTGGACGCCGAGGTGCTGGAGTTCGTCGCCGGGCCCGAGGAACGCGCGCACGTGGCGGAGCTGCTCGCCGGCCGGCCCGAAGTGCGCTGGGACCGGCTGCTGTTCAGCGCCAAGGAGAGCGTCTACAAGGCGTGGTTCCCGGCCACCGGGCGCTTCCTGGGCTTCCGGCAGGCCCGGGTCCGCTTCGATGCGCCGGCGGGGACCTTCTCCGCCGAGGTGCCCGGTGCACCTGCTGTGCCCGCCCGGCTCACGGGCCGCTGGCGGGTCTCGGGCGGCGTACTCGTCACCGCCCTCGCCGTACCGGCCGTGCCGGCCTCCCCGGAAGGAGAACGAGAGTAGATGACCGTCCAGCAGAAATCCCCCCGCCGGGCGCCGCAGCCGGGCAACGACGCCCGCGGGCGGGTGGCGGAGCTGCACGCGACCCGGGAGGCGGCCTTCCGGGGCCCCAGCGACCGGGCGACCGAAGCCCAGCACGCCAAGGGCAAGCTGACCGCCCGCGAACGCATCGAACTGCTGCTGGACCCCGGGTCGTTCAACGAGATCGAGCAGCTGCGCAGGCACCGGGCCGTCGGCTTCGGCATCGAGGAGCGCCGGCCCCACACCGACGGTGTGATCACCGGCTGGGGCACGGTCGAGGGCCGGACCGTGTTCGTGTACGCCCACGACTTCCGGATCTTCGGCGGTGCCCTCGGCGAGGCGCACGCGGAGAAGATTCACAAGATCATGGACATGGCCATCGCGGCCGGCGCCCCGCTGGTCTCCCTCAACGACGGCGCCGGCGCCCGTATCCAGGAGGGCGTCTCCGCGCTCGCCGGCTACGGCGGCATCTTCCGCCGCAACGTCCGGGCCTCCGGGGTGATCCCGCAGATCTCGGTGATCCTCGGACCGTGCGCCGGCGGGTCCGCCTACTCTCCCGCACTCACCGACTTCGTCTTCATGGTCCGCGGCACCTCGCAGATGTTCATCACCGGACCGGACGTGGTCCGTGCGGTGACCGGCGAGGACGTCACCCAGGAGCGGCTCGGCGGCGCCGACGTGCACGCGGAGCTGTCCGGGGTGTGCCACTTCGCGTACGAGGACGAGTGGACCTGCCTCGACGAGGTCCGCTACCTGCTGTCCCTGCTGCCCTCGAACAACCAGCAGGAACCGCCCGCCCCCACGGCCACCGACCCCGAGGACCGGTACTGCGACGCCCTGCTGTCCCTGGTGCCGGCCGAGGGCAAGCTGCCCTATGACATGCGCAAGGTCATCGAGGAGATCGTCGACCACGGAGACTTCCTGGAAGTCCACGAGCGCTGGGCGCCCAACATCCTGTGCGGGCTGGCCCGGCTGGGCGGCCAGCCCGTCGGCATCGTCGCCAACCAGCCGGTGTCGCTGGCGGGCGTCCTGGACATCCGGGCCAGCGAAAAGGCGGCCCGCTTCGTGCGGATGTGCGACGCCTTCAACATCCCGCTGCTGTCCCTGGTGGACGTGCCCGGGTTCCTGCCGGGGGTGGACCAGGAGCACGGCGGGGTCATCCGGCACGGCGCGAAGCTTCTCTACGCGTACTGCGAGGCCACCGTCCCGCGGATCTCCCTGGTCCTGCGGAAGGCGTACGGCGGCGCGTACATCGTGATGGACTCCCGCTCCATCGGCGCGGACCTGTCGTACGCCTGGCCGACGAACGAGATCGCGGTGATGGGAGCCGAGGGCGCCGCCAACGTCATCTTCCGCCGGGAGATCGCCGCGGCCGACGACCCGCAGGCGACCCGGGACCGGATGGTCAAGGACTACCGCTCGGAGCTGATGCACCCCTACTACGCGGCCGAGCGCGGCCTGGTGGACGACGTGATCGACCCCGCCGACACCCGGTCGGTGCTGATCCGCTCCTTCCGGATGCTGCGCACCAAGCACGCGGAGCAGCCCAACCGCAAACACGCCAACACCCCGCTGTGACACGGCGACCCGAGAAACGAACCGGTATCCCTGCGACGCTCCGGAGCGAGCCATGACCATCACCTTCACCATCGAACCGGCCGACCCGCTGCCCGCCGCCGAGCGGGCCGCCCGCCTGGAGGCACCCGCCTTCGGCGAGGTGTTCTCCGACCACATGGTCAGCATCGACTGGGACCGGGAACGCGGCTGGCACGACGCCCGTCTGCACCCCTACGGCCCGCTGGTCCTCGACCCCTCGGCCCAGGTCTTCCACTACGGCCAGGAGGTCTTCGAGGGCATGAAGGCCTACCGCCGTCCGGACGGGACCGTGGCCACCTTCCGCCCGTACGCCAACGCAGCCCGGTTCAACCGCTCCTGTGAGCGGATGGCCATGCCGGCCCTGCCGGAGGAGACCTTCGTCGAGGCGCTGGAACTGCTGGTGACCGCCGACCGCGACTGGGTCCCGGAGCAGCAGGGGCACAGCCTCTACCTGCGCCCCTTCATGATCGCGACGCAGCACACGATCGGTTTCTACGGGCCGTCCGCCGCCTACCGGTTCATGGTGATCGCCTCGCCCGCGGCCTCCTACTTCACGGCGGGGGCCAAGCCGCTGACCGTCTGGCTGTCCCGGGACTACACGCGGGCCGCGCCCGGCGGGACCGGTGAGGCCAAGTGCGGCGGCAACTACGCGGGCACCCTGGTCGCCCAGGCGCAGGCCCGGGAGCAGGGCTGCGACCAGGTGGTGTGGCTGGACTCGGCGGAGCGCCGCTGGGTGGACGAGATGGGCACCAGCAACCTCTTCTTCGTCTACGGCTCGAAGCTGGTCACCCCGGAACTGTCGGGCACCCTGCTGGCGGGCATCACCCGGGACTCGGTCCTGGCCCTGGCGGCCGAACTCGGCTACGAGGCCGAGGAGGGCCGGATCAGCGTGGAGCAGTGGCGGGCCGACGCGGAGTCGGGAGCGCTGACCGAGGTGTTCTCCTGCGGGACCTCCTCCATGATCACCTCGGTCGGTTTCGTACGCAGCGCAGACGGCGACTGGACGATCGGCGGCGGGGAGCCCGGCCCGGTCACCACGCGTCTGCACGCCGAGCTGACGGGAATTCAGACCGGGCTCCGGCCCGACCCGTTCGGCTGGGTCCACAAGATCGCCTGACCCGGTGGGCCGCGCCTGCGGCCCGGGCCGGCACAGAACCTGAGACAGAGAAAGGGTGCGTGGAGAGATGAGCCGTTCGGTCCTGGTCACCGGCGGGAACCGGGGCATCGGCCTCGCGGTGGCGCGCGCGTTCGCCGAGGCGGGCGACCGGGTCGCGGTGACGTACCGCACCGGCGAGCCGCCCGCGGAGCTCAAGGAACTGGGGTGCCTCGCCGTCACCTGCGACGTCACCGACGCCGACGCGGTGGAGCGGGCGTTCGGGGAGGTCGAGGAGGCGCACGGGCCGGTGGAGGTGCTGGTGGCGAACGCCGGCATCACCCGTGACCGGCTGCTGATGCGGATGTCCGAGGAGGACTTCACCGACGTCCTCGACACCAACCTGACCGGTGTCTTCCGGGTGGTCCGGCAGGCCGCGGGGGAGATGCTGATGGCCCGGCGGGGCCGGATCGTGCTGGTCTCCTCGGTGGTGGGCCTGCTCGGCTCGGCGGGGCAGGCCAACTACGCGGCCTCCAAGGCCGGCCTGGTCGGATTCGCCCGGTCGGTGGCGCGCGAGCTCGGCGCCCGCGGGATCACCTGCAATGTGGTGGCGCCGGGCTTTGTCGAGACGGACATGACCCGGGCGCTGAGCGAGGAGCAGCGGGCCGCCATGCTGGACCGGGTGCCGCTGGCCCGCGGGGCCCACGCGGACGAGATCGCCGCGGCCGTGCAGTACCTGGCCTCCGAGGGCGCCGCGTACGTCACCGGCGCCGTGCTGCCGGTCGACGGCGGACTGGGCATGGGCCACTGAGCCGCCCCGCCGCCGCGGCGGCGAGCGCCGGACCGGACCCCTGCGGGTCCGGCCCGGCGCTCAGTGGTGTTCGGAGACGAGCACGGCCGTGGTCCCGGGCTCCAGTGCCTGGAAGACGTGCGCCACATCGGCCGGGTAGCAGATGTAGTCCCCCGGGTGCAGCTCGACCGGTTCGTCGGCGGTGCCCACCATGGCCCGGCCGGAGCTGATGACCACGTGCTCCACCACTCCGGGCAGGTGCGCGGCGGAGGAGCGCTGGGGCCCGGGTTCGGCCGCGATGCTGTACACGTCGCGCCGGGCGCCGGGCGGTGAGGCGGCGAGCAGGGTCGCGCGGTAGGCGCTCTGCGCGGAGTCCACCGCAGGCCCCTGGCCCGCGCGGATCACCTGGACCTGCGGCCTGGAGGCGGCGAGCAGCCGGGAGAACGGGATCTCCAGGGCCACGCACAGCGCCCACAGCGTCTCCAGGCTGGGGTTTCCGGCGCCTGATTCCAGCTGCGAGAGCGTGGACTTGGCCAGTCCGGCCCGGCGGGCCACCTCGGTGAGGGAGAGCCCGGCCCGTACCCGCTCCGCCCGCAGGGACGCGGCAATCATTTCGAGCGGGGGCTTGAGGGCGGGATCGGCATCGGGCATGTCGTTCACTCCAGTGGTCGATTGTTCGCCTTGACGAACGCTGGTCGTGTTGTTCATCATAAACGCCATGCGTTCGATATGGAGAACATTGGACCGGGGTCCGTTACGCGACATCGCCCTCGTCTGCCTGGCCGTCGGCGTCATCGGCGTCTCGTACGGCGCCGTCTCGGTCACCGCCGGCTTCGCCTGGTGGTTCCCCGTCCTGATGGGCGCGCTCGTCCTCGCCGCGTCGTCGGAGTTCCTGTTCGTCGGGATCATCGCGGCCGGCGGCAGCCCGATCGCCGCGCTCCTGGCCGGTCTCCTGGTCAACGCCCGCCACCTGCCGTTCGGCTTGGCGGTCCCCGATGTGCTGGGGCGCGGCTGGCGGCGGATGCTCGGCACGCACCTGATGAACGACGAGACGGTCGTCTTCGCCATCGCCCAGGACGGCCTGCCGCGCAAGCGGGCCGCGTACTGGGCCTGCGGCCTCGGCATCCTGGTCTGCTGGCCGGCCGGCGCCGCCCTCGGGGCGCTGCTCGGAAGCGTGGTGGAGGACACCGGGACCCTGGGTCTGGACGCCATGTTCCCCGCGGTGATCGTGGCGCTGATCCTGCCCGCCCTCAAGGAGCGGGCCCTGCGGCGGACCGCGCTGGCGGGTTGCGCCCTGGCCCTGGCGGCGGTCGCGTTCCTGCCGGCCGGCCTGCCCGTCCTGGTCGCGCTCGCCGCGCTGCCGCTGTTCGTGATCCTGTCGGCCCGGCAGGACGGGTCCAACCCTTCTGATCCTTCTGATCCTTCTGGCCCTGCCGATCCTGCCGATCCTGCCGAGTCCTGTGATTCAGCCGAAGGGGCCGTCCGATGAGCGACGCCGTACCCGTGGTGCCGGCCCTGGCCGCGATGCTGGCCCTGGCGGGCGGCACCTTCCTGCTCCGCCTCTCCGGCCCGGCGCTGCGTGCCAGGGTCACCTTTCCGCAGCGGGCGGAGAAGTTGCTGGAGGTTTCCGCGGTCGTCCTGCTCGCCGCCCTCGCCGCCACATCGGCACTCGCCGAGGGCGCCGACTTCGCGGGTGTGGCCCGGCCCGCCGGCGTCGCCGTCGGCGGCGTACTCGCCTGGCGCAAGGCGCCGTTCCTGGTGGTGGTGCTCGCCGCCGCGGGTACCGCGGCACTGCTGCGCCTGGCCGGAGTCCCGTAGATCCGTCCCCACGCTCCCGGCCGTACCCCCGGCCGGACCGACCCGATGCGCCCGCCGGCCATGCGCCGGCGGGCGCATCTTTGTTTCTGGTTTATCCCGCAACAGAAAAGCGAGAAATCCGGACCGATGACGGCTGATTTTCAGCCGGATGGTGTCTCAGATATTGGATCACACATTGCCTCCACAGGAATACGTCGAGTAGCGTGACATACGTGGTGACCAGGGAGTAACGCCCTTCGTCGCCGAGAACGCGTCGACCATTTGCGTCCGGGCCACCTATTCCTTCAAGACACCCGGGGGAGTTGTCATGGGCGAGGGGCGTGCACCCTGTGACCTGGCGGACCTTTACCATGATCATGTCTGCGGATGCGCGGCTCCGGGGAGCCCGTACGGCGATCTCCCCGGTGTCCCGCACCGTGCCTCTTTATGGCTGAAAAGCGGGTGGCCGATAATTGCCGCCCGGCCGGCTGGAAAAGCAAAGGGGAACGGCATGGGGCAGGCGGCCGAATTACGCGTGACGACCCTCGTCCATAATCGACGCCGGGCCGCCGCAATGCCCCGCGACTTCCGACCGGCCGTCCCCAGCGGAACCCGGTTTTCCTGCCGTCTCGAAGAGGCCGGACGCTACCGCACCCACCTCAGCCCACCGCGGACCCCCTGTGGGCAGCCGCCCCCCGGCACCCTCGGGCAGTGCGAACCGGCCAACGCCTGTGCCGCCTCCCGGAACCTGCCCCCGCCCGGGGCGGTGCGCGTACGACGGTAACCGGCCCGCGGGGGCGGATCCGGGTGGCTGCGAGCATCCGCCGCGCACCCGGAGGCCGGTCCGCGCTCGCCGTCCGTCCTCTGCACTGAGCCCGTCGGCAGCCCCCTCGAACGAGCGGGGCCTGCGGACTTCTGCGCCGCGCCCGACCGGACTTCAGGCCCGGACCGCACGGCCCCGGCCGGACCCGCCCACACCTCCGTCACCGTCGTCACCTCCAACACCTTCGTCACCGCCGACACCGGCCGTCGCCCGCCATGACGGCCGCGACGCGACGACCGTACGGAGGGCCGGGCCACCCGGCCTCCGCACCTCGGGGATTCCTGCGTGCCCGGATCCGAGCGGAACTCCATGTGTCCCCGCACGTGCTCCCCCGATGCGCGCGGTGCCCGTCCCGAGGGACGTTCCCCCACCGACGGGCCGTCCGTGAAGGAGCGTCACGCGCCACCTGCAGGCCCCGCACGGCCTGCGCCGATCCGTCGGCACCGCCGACGGCCCATCCCACGGTCCAGAACTCAGGAGTCCGACCACACCATGAACGCCGCAGACACCTGGAGCCAGCACGCCTGGGGCTCCTACCTCGTCACCGACCGGGGCCCCGTGCCCCAGGACCGCGCCTGGGAGGCCGTCCTGGCTCGTGTGCCGCTGCTGTCGGAACGCGAGTTCGACGTCTTCCAGCTCCTCGCGAAGGGGGCATCCAACCGGACCATTGCGGTCCGCCTCGCCATCACCGAACGCACCGCCAAGGCCCACGTGGCGCAGATCCTGGCGAAGCTGGACGTGGAGTCACGGCTCCAGGCCGGCATCGTCGGATTCGCCTGGGGGACCCTCAGCAGAGGGAGCGGCGAGCCGCCCAGAGTGCTCGCCCCCTCCGGAGCCGCCCTTTTCGGCACCCCGCCCGACCTGCAACCCACCCCCGACCGGCATCTCGGAACCGGGCCGCACCCGCCGCCGTCGCGCTCGGCGGCGGGAAGACCCGTACGGAAATCCCTGGGCGAGAACATCCTGCGGGACCTCTGAACCGTTCCACCGCCGCGCCGCGCCGGGCCACTGTGCCGGCGCGGCGGGGCCGGGCGGGGCTCACAGAGCGCCGGTGGACTAGCCTGCTGGCCGCACGCTTCGGGGATGTGAAGTGGGGAGCGGTGGGGGCGGGTTGGGGTATCCGGAAGATCCCATGCACAGCTTTGAGACGGTCGCGGGACGGGCGACCGTGTGCGTCATCGCCGGGGCATCGCCCGGGAGCCGGTTCGTCGGGACCGCGTTCTTCATCGCGCCCGGGGTGCTGCTGACGTCCGCACACGTGGCGCGATCCGCGCTCCGGGATGCCTCGGCCGGGCTGGTCGGTGTCCGTGGCGACCACGTCCAGGACGGTGCCGTCCTGCCGGCCCGCCTCCTGCGGTCCCTCGCCGCCGAGGAAGACCGTCCGGTGTCCCTCGGCAGGGACCTGGCCCTGCCGGAACTCGTCGGCGACCCCGTCGACCACGAATGCGTCTGGCTCGCCGGCCGGCATACGGCCCGGGCGCCGGCCTGCGGATACCGTGCCTGGTCCACCGAGCCCTCCGGCGCCCCTCCGCGCCCGCGCGGAGTCCTCGATTGCTGTCGAGGAAGGAGCGCAGCACCGGCCGGTGCCCTCTCTCACGTGGCGGCTGGTGCGTGTTCGCGGTTCTCGGTGAATGTGGTGTGTCGGTAGAAGGAGTAAGCCTTGCTCACTGCCTGGAGGAGGTTGGCAAGGGCGAGAGCCGTCCACAGGGCGGCAAGCCCTCCGGCTGTGGCTACCGGAGCGGCGACAGCGGCCAGGACTCCGTAGCAGATGAAGGTTGACACGAAACTCGGCACGGTGCGCTTGAGACCGATGAGGCCGAAGCCGACGACTGCCTGCAGCGCGTCGGTGACGACCACGGCCAGCACCAGCGGCAGAAGGTCCGTGATCTGTGGCCGCACATCGACATCCTGGGTGAACAGCGGAACGACCCACGAACTGAGGACGATCACCGTTGCCGCGATGAACCCCACAACGACCAGTGCCATCCACATTCCCGCCCGAACGCTGCGCCGGATACGCGCGCTGTCGTGCTTCGTTGCGTAGTCGGAGATCAGGGGGATGGTGGCCTGGCCGACCGCCACCGCAGCTGTGAAGATGAGGTTGACCAGGGAGATGCCGACGCTGTGCACCGCGGCGCTGTCCGTCCCGATCCTGGCCGCCGCGAAGGTCAATACGCCCAGGACCGCAAACTTGACGAGTACCGTGCCGGCCAGCGGAATCCCCACGGTGCCCAATGTCCAGACCTGCTTCACATGGGGCCGGCCCGGATACAAAGAGCGGCCGCTGAGCACGGTAGAGCGGCGGATGGCCACCTGGTTGACACAGGCGCTGATCACGCTGGAGGCGAGCATGGCGACGCCTGCCCCGGTCAGGCCGTAACCGGGCAGCGTGCCGGGACCACCCACGAGGAGGACGGACAGCGTGGTGGATGCGGCGGTGCCGAGCAGTCCGGCCCGCATCACCAACTTTGAGTGGCCCAATGCCACCAGGACGGACGTGGCTGACGAGCTGACCGCGATGGCGAGCACGCTGCCGGCCAGCAAGAGGGGGAAGATCCCCAGCTGGTCGAG
This sequence comes from Streptomyces venezuelae, assembly GCF_008642295.1. GTDB lineage: Bacteria > Actinomycetota > Actinomycetes > Streptomycetales > Streptomycetaceae > Streptomyces > Streptomyces venezuelae_C. Next base: position 7,212,251 of record NZ_CP029190.1, read on the forward strand.
GGTGGTGAGGGGGACCCCGGCCGCTTGGCCTATCAGAGGAACGGACGCGACCGCCGCAGCGGCGATGGTGCCGACGATGATCGCGAGCCACGTTCCGCTGCGTACCACGGGCAGGAGACGGTCAGGATCCTCCTTGCTCGGCGTGACAAACGGCATCACGCCGCGCAGCGCGCCCGCCACTGTGGCGGTAGCGGGGCTGAACACGGCCATGGCGATGGCGAAGGCCGCGAGGGTGGCGGTGGCGTGGTTGCCGAGCAGCGCGGTGTCGACCAGAGCGCCAGCTGAGGCGGCGATCATCGTCAGGTACAGCGGGAGCGCTGCCGCCGCTATCCCGAACCACGTACTGTGGCCGGCTGGTCTGGTCTCCTTGCTGATCACGGGTTCGATCATCACACTGTGGGAGCCGACAGGTCAGCTGAAGTGGCGAACTCGGTCCCGCTGGCTCAGCGGGCGGGCTTCTTGCGAGTCAGTCGCCTGGTCATGAGGGTGGTGAGTGCCCAGTTCAGGTGGGCTTCGGGCTGGGGCAGCCGCTCGTACATCGCGTGCGCTGCGGCGGGCGTTCATGCACCAGCCGACCGTGCGCTCGACTTTCCAGCGGCGGGGCAGGACGACGAAGCCCTTGGGTAGCGAGCCAGGTGCGGATCGAGCGTGCCCGTGATCACCAGGGTGAGACGGCCGAGGATCTGCCGGAACTGCCTCTTGTCGTACTCGATCCAGTCCGCCGGGTCGTCGGAGAACATGAACCCGTCCCGCCGCGTCCAGGTGATCGGCGTCAGGTTCTCCGCGGCGACGACGTCGCGGACGTGCCGGATGCCGCGGCCGACTTGCGAGCGGGTCAGGCGGGTGGCGGACATGTTCCCGCCTTCCACACCCGCGGCCGGGCGCGCCGGGAGCCCGCCGAACCGGCCCGTGAGGGACAGCTCGGCACCGCCCTGACCCCCACCACACCTCCGGCCCCTCCCGGAGATTCCGCGAGCGGGAACCAGTGTCCGTTCTGGCCGTTCTGACTGGTACGCGGATTTGACCTGGAATTATCAATGATGTCATGGTCTGTCTGTGACCGGGCGGATATTCCCATGATGATGCCCGGCTTCAGGCGTACTTCATGAACGTATGACACAAGGATGTGTGACGGAGGTGGTCGTTGTGCTCGACGGCGAGCCTCCCAGTTCCGCTTCCGCGTATTCCGTTCGGGGCTGAACAGCCTCCCGGCCACGGCAGCCCGGCAGTGTCCTGCCCGGCGTGCCCGTACATCCTTCCCGGGTTCCCCGTGCCGGACCTTCCCCTCATCCCCTTGTCCCCGCGGCGCCTTGCTGCGCCGCCGCTCCGCTCCACCCTGCCGGGCCGACGGCTGGCGCCACCCCTGCGGCACGACCGCTGTGGCATCGCCGGCCCGCAGACAGAAAGCGAGACCGAGACTCCATGCCCTTCAGTACCCGGCGGCACGCGGGACCGGCCGGCCGGTCCCGGCACACCAGGCGCATCGCCGTCTCCGCCGCCCTCCTCTTCGTCGTGCTGCTCTTTCCGCACCTGCTGCCCAACAGTCCGGGCCGGCTCGGCAGCCTCGCCGAGACCGTCCTCCCGTGGTTCGGCGTCCTGATACCGGTGCTCCTGCTGTGGGCGCTGATGCGCGGCTCACCCCTCGGGGTGGCCGCGACCCTGGCTCCGCTGGTGGCCTGGTGCTGTCTCTTCGTACCCGTCCTGACCGGCGCCCCTCGTGCCGCCCATGCCGAGTTCAAGGCCCTGACCTTCAACGTGGGCGGGGAACGCACCACCCCGGAGGAGATCGCCCGTGAAGTGATCGCCACCGGTGCCGATCTCGTCGCCCTGGAGAAGGTGCCGGTGCCGGACATGGCCAGGTACAAGAAGGCTCTCGCCGGGACCTACAAGCACCATGCCACCGACAACACCCTGGGCCTCTGGTCCCGGTATGCACTGCGCGACGTCGAGCCCATGGACCTGGGAGGCCGCTGGCCCCATGCGATCCGGGCCGTCGCGGCGACACCCGGCGGCGACACGGCCGTCTACGCCGTGCGCCTGCCCTCCGTACGCGTCCGGGTGAACGAGGGCTTCACGATCGGGCGCCGCGACGAAGCCGCCACCGAGCTGGCCGACCGCGTAGCCGGAGACCGGTCCGCCCGGGTGATGGTGCTCGGCGACCTCAACGGCAGCCTGGACGACCGGGGCCTCGCCCCCCTCGCCCGTCATCTCAGCCCCGCACAGGCAGCCGCAGGCAGAGGCTTCGGCTTCACCTGGCCCGCCGCCTTCCCCGTGGTCCGGATCGACCACGTACTCCTGCGCGGCCTGGAGCCGACGAGCACCAGCGTCCTGCCCGACCTGGGCAGCGACCACCGGCCCGTCCTCACCGGGCTGAGACGCGCAGCATGACGGCGCCGCCCCGGACACCCCCCGGACACCCCCGGACACCCGCCGAGGAGACCGGAAACGGTCGGCGAATGACGCTGCGCCGGCCCCGGGGCGCTCGCTAGGGTCGAAGGGCAACAGGGGTGATCGTGGCGAGCGGCGGGGGCGGCTGGGTGGGGCGACGGTTCTTCATCGGCATGGGCAGCGGCAGGTACTGCCACCTGCCACCGGACGAGCAGCTCGACGCCGTCCCCGCGGACATCCGCACGATGTCCGCCCTCTTCGGGCCCCTCGGCTATGAGCCGGTCCTCCCCGGACTGGGCGAGTACGACGGCGCGGAACAGGTCCGCCAGAAGCTGCGCCACTGGTCGGCCGACACCGCCCTCACGGGTGAGGACGTCGTGGTCCTCTACTTCGCCGGCCACGGCGCCGTCGAGGACCGCGACCGGCACTACCTGCTGTGCTGGGACTCGCGGGACACCGACCTCGCCGCCACGGCCCTGGCCACCGAGGACCTCGTCCGGATCCTCTGCAAGGGCGGCCTGCGCCACCTCCTGCTGATCCTCGACACCTGCGCGGCGGGCGCGGGCAGCGCGGACGCCTCGGCCGTGGCGCTGCAGACCATCGTCTACCGGGGCGCCGCGGGCGACGCCTCTGCGGGGCTCTGGTTCCTGGCGTCCGCACGACGCAAGGACGTGGCCGACGACGGTGCCTTCGCCGCAGCCCTCGGCGAGGCGATCGGCACCACGACCGAACGCACCGGGCAGCGCCAGCAGTACCTCGACCTCACCGAACTCGTGAAGGCCGTCAACGAGCGCTTCGAAGCCGACGGCCGCGGCCAGCGGGCGGAACTGGCCGGCAGCCTGGTCACCGGACTCGCCCCGTTCCTGGCGAACTCCGGCTACCGCGAGGAGTTACCCCCGCTCGGCACCGACCTGGAAGTCCAGCGCCGCGTGGTCGCCCGCGACCTCACCGAGCACTTCGGGCCCCGCTCCCGCGGCGTGGAGTTCGAGTCGGAGCAAGGCCTGTACTTCAGCGGCCGGGTGACGGTGCTGTCGGAGCTGGTCGGCTGGCTGACGGCCGCCGACGGCGACGGCCGGGGCCGGGTCGTCACGGGCAGCCCGGGATGCGGCAAGTCGGCGGTCCTCGGCCGGATCGTCGCCCTCTCCGACCCGGCCTACCGGGCCCGCCTGGACCTGACCGGCGGCGATCCCCGTACGGTCGTGCCCGAGGGCTGCGTCACCGCCGCCGTCCACGCGCGCCACAAGCGCCTGGAGGAGATCGTCGACCGGATCGCCGCCGCCCTCGGCACCGAGGCCGACGGATCGGCCGCCCTGCTCCAGGAACTCACCCGGCGCGGACGCCAGGGACCACCCCTGATCATCGTCGTCGATGCCGTGGACGAGGCCGGATCCGACACCGCCGCGGACGCCGGCGGCCATGGAGAGCCCCGCCGCATCACCCGCGAACTGCTGCGCCCCATGTCCGAGATCCAGGGGGTCAGACTCCTCGTCGGCACCCGCCACGAGCTCGTGACCCCGCTCGGCCCCACCTTCGTCTGCCTGGACCTGGACCGCGAGGAGTACCGGGCCGGCTCCGAGGACGTCACCGGCTATGTCGCCCGGGTCCTGCTCGCCGCCGAGGAGGCCGACGTACGCACCCCCTACCGCGGCCGGCCCGACCTGGCACGGGCGGTCGCGCGCGGGGTCGCCGACAAGGCCGCCGGTGTCTACCTGTACGCCCGCACCACGGCCCGTACCCTGCGCTCCGACGAGGCGGCGGTGGACATCTCGAAACCCCGCTGGGCCGAGGCCCTGCCCAGCGAGGTGGGCGAGGCCTTCGACGACTACCTGGCCCGCTTCGGCCCCGACGAGCCCAGGGTACGGCGCATGCTGCTGGCCCTCGCCTTCTCGGAGGGCAAGGGGCTGCCGCGCGGCCGGGTGTGGACCGCCCTGAGCTCGGTGATCTCCGGGGTCCCCTGCGCGGAACAGGACGTCAGCTGGCTGCTCGACGTCGCCGAGGCCTATATCGCGGAGGTCGTGGACGACGACCGGCGCTCGGTGTACCGGCTCTACCACAAGGCCCTGGCCGAGCACCTGCGCGCCACCGCGGACCGGCCGCCCGCCGAGATCCAGCAGTCCGTGGTCGACGCGCTGCGGTCGCTGGTCCCCGGGGCCGCCGAGGGGCATCCGGACTGGTTCGCCGCCGTGGCGTACGTACGCCAGCACCTCGCCACCCACGCAGCGGAGGCGGGCCGGCTCGCCGAACTGGTCCAGGACCCCGGATTCCTCCTGGCCGGTGAGCCCCTTTCACTGCTCCGGGCGTTCGCCGCCATCGAAGGTGAGGAAGCCCGCAGGATCCGGGGCGCCTACGAACAGGTCGCCCACCGGCTGACCCCCGAGCGGTCGCTCGGCGAACGCGCCGCCGATCTCCAGCTGTCGGCCCGGCGCTGCGGGGCCGACCGGCTCGCCGACCGGGTGGAGGAACTGGCCGTCATCCGGCCCTGGTCGGCGCGCTGGGCCTGGTGGTCCGCGAGCGGCGCGCACCGGCTGCTGGCCGGACACACCCGCAGGGTGTGGTGCGTCGCGGTGGGCCTGCTGGACGGTCGGCCCGTCGCGGTGACCGGAGGCCTGGACCGCACGGCCCTGGTCTGGGACCTCCAGGCGCAGCGGCAGATCGGCGATCCGCTCCCGGTGGGGATCGGTGTGAACGCCGTGGCCATCGGCGAAGTCGGCGACTACACCGTGGCGTTGACCGGAGGCGACGACGGCACCGTCCGGATCTGGGACCTCTCCGCAGGCCAGGAGTACGGCGAACCGCTCAGGGGACACTCCAACCGCATCGAGTCCATCGTGGTCGGCGCGGTGCGCGGACATCCGGTGGTGCTGACCGCGAGCGCCGACGGGACCGCCCGCATCTGGGACCTGGTCGCACGCCGCCAGCTCGGGGGCAGCCTCAGCGCCCACCGGCGCTCCGTCCAGGCCGCGGACCTGGGCGAACTCGACGGCCGCCCCATCGCCGTCACGGGAGGCGAGGACAAGGCCGTCCACGTGTGGGACCTCTCCGACGTCCTGGACGGCGGCGACGCCCGGCTCGACGGCAGCCCGCTGATCGGGCCGGCGATGGGGGTCACGGCGGTGTGCACCGCGGAGTCCGACGGCCGCGCCGTGGTCCTGGTCGGCGACGCGGCGGGCATGCTCAGCCGCTGGGACCTGGCCGACCGCCGCCAGATCGGCGAACCCGTCATGGCCCATGTCCATGTCACCAGCAGCGGGGTGTACTCCGCCTCGGTCGGCGTACTCGCGGGCAACCCGGTGGTGCTGACCGGCGGCAGCCGCAGCGCCCGCCTCTGGGACCTGCGGACACTGCGACCGCTCGCCCACCAACTGCGCGGCCACGTCGAGGACATCACGGCAGCGGCACTGGCGAGCCACGGGGACGCGGCCCTCGCCGTCACGGTCGGCGCGGACCGTACCGCCCGGATCTGGGACCTGACGGCGGACCAGCCGCTGGAGGGCCACACCCAGCCGGTCCGCGCACTGGCCTTCTGCGCCGGCCTCGGTCGCCCGGTGGTCGTCACCGGCAGCGAGGACGGCAGCGCACGGCTCTGGGACCTGCACACCCGGGAACAGGCGGGCGCTCCGATGGGCGGCCACACGGGCCAGGTGACGGCGGTGGCCTGCACGGTGGCCGACGCCCGGCTGCGGGTGGCCACCGGAGGCTCCGACACCACGGTCCGCCTGTGGGACCCCCTCCGGGGACCCGCCGAGGGCATGGTGCTGGAGGGGCACACCAACGCGGTACGGTGCCTGGCCTTCGGCGAACTGGACGGCCGGACCGTCGTGGTCAGCGGCAGCGAGGACGGCACCGCCCGGATCTGGGACACCGTCTCCGGCTCGCCCGTCGGCCCTCCGCTGACCGGCCACGTGGGCGGCGTCCGGTATCTGGCCGTACGCCGCGCGGGGCGGGGGATGGAGATCGTCCTGGCCACCGCCCTGGGCCACGCCTACCTCTGGCACCTCGGCCCGGACGCCGCCGGGCCCTCCGCCCGCCGGTCGGCCCACTTCGAGGTCACGGACCTGACGCTGTCCGCACGGATCGTGGGCGCCGCCTTCCACCGTACGCGCGCCGTCGTCCTCGCCGCACTCACCGGAAACAACGTGCAGGTCCACGACGTGGTCGACGGGAAGCGGATCGCCGGACCCTTCCTCGGCCACACCAATTTCGTGGCGGCCGGCACCCTCGGCCGGAACGGCGACGAGACGGTACTCGCCACGATCGGCCTCGACAACGCCGTGCGGGTGTGGAACGTGGAGACCGGAGAACCGCTGGGGCCGCACCTGGAGGTGTTCTGTTCACGGGGACCCGCCGGCGCCGACACACCCCCGGTGTTCGGATACGCCGGCGGAGTACCCGTGGTCGTCACCGCCAGCTCACTGGACGTACGGATCTGGGACCTCGCCACCCTGCGGCCGGTCGGAGAACCGCTCTGCGGGGTGGAACAGACCCTCCTGTCCGCCGACATCGTCCCCGGCGAGGACGGACGCGACCTGGTCGTCACCGGAGGACGCGACGGCGTCGTCCGCGTGCACGACCTGACCGACGGCCGCCAGGTCGCCCCACAACTGACCTTCGACGAGCTGGCCGTCGCCCATGTCACCACGGCCCGTCTCGGCGCGGACACCGTGGTGGTGCGCAGCAGCTGGATGAACTCCGACGTGTGGAGCCTGGAGCCGCGCCGCCGCCTGACCAAAAGGACCGGAACCGCCTGGCGGGCCGCCACCGAAGTGCTCGGCGACCGGCAGATCGTGGTCTCGGTCGCCCAGGACTACACCCTGCACGCCTGGGACCTGCGCACCCGGTCGCCGCACGGCGCCCCCATGGCCGGCCACACGGCCATGGTCACCGCCCTGCGCTCCGGGCTGCGCGGCGGCGTGCGCACCATCGCCAGCTCCTCCTACGACGGAACCGTCCGCCTGTGGGACCTGGAGACGGGGCGTCCGCTCGCCGAGCCCCTCGGCGGCCACGAACTCGGCGCGACCGGCCTCGAACTGGCCCGGGCCGACGGTGAGGACATCGTGGTCACCGGAGCCGGCGACGGCAGCCTGCGCATCCACACCTGCAACGGCGGATGGCGCCTGCGCGCCGAGCTGCCGCCGTTCTCGTCCGGTGTCAGCGCCATCCGCGTCCTGGACGTACAGGGCGTCCCCACCCTGATCGCCGCCGATCAGCACGGACTGATGCGGGTGTGGGACATGAACAGCGCCATCTGGAAGACCGAGATGCACATCGGCAGCGGCATCAACGGCTTCGCCGTCGACCCGGCCGGCCGGATCTGCGTCGCCACCGACATGGGCGTGGTCGCCCTGCGCCTGACGGAGGTCCGCCCGTGACCCGTATCGTCCTCGTCCACGGCATCGCCCAGGAAGTACGGGGCCCCGAGACCCTGCTCGCCGAGTGGTACCCGGCACTCGGCGACGGCCTGACGCTCTCCGGACACCCCGGTGTTCCGCGCGAGGAGGTCTCGATGGCCTTCTACGGGGACCTGTTCCGCCCCCGCGGCCATCGCGGCCTCGGCACGCCCGAGCTCGACGCCGCCGACGTCGAGGACGGGATCGATCGGGACCTCCTGCTCCAGTGGTGGGAACAGGCCGCCCGGCTGGAGCCGGCGGTGTCCGGGCCCGGCGACCGGGCCCGGCTGCGCACCCCGCACCTCGTCCAGCGGGCCCTGGACGCGCTCAGCCACTCCGCCTTCTTCGCCGGACTCGCCGAGCACCTCATGATCGGAGCGGCCCGGCAGGTGAGGCGGTACTTCACGGAGCCCGCCCTGCGCGAGGGGATCCAGGAACGGCTCGCCGCCGCCGTCACCGACCGGACCGAGGTCGTCGTCGCGCACTCGCTCGGCTCGGTCGTCGCCTACGAGGCCTTGTGCGCGCGGCCCCACCGGCCCGGCGTGGCGCTGGTGACCCTCGGATCGCCGCTCGGCGTCCGCAACCTGGTCTTCGACCGCCTCAGGCCGGAGCCCGCGCAGGGCCGGGGCCGCTGGCCCGGCCCCGTACGGCAATGGGTCAACGTCGCCGACCGGGGCGATGTCGTGGCGCTGGCCAAGGAGCTCGGCCCGCGCTTCGGCGAGCGGGTGCGCGACCTCTCGATCCACAACGGCGCCCGGGCCCACGACGTACGGCCGTACCTGACGGCGGCCCCGACCGGGAAGGCGATCGGCGAGGGCCTGTCCGGCCGGTGAACGTACAATCCGCCGCTGTCGCTGCCCGCCGATAACGGGAGGCGGTGCAGGCCGGGATGAGGGACACTCTGCCGGTGATCGTCATACAGCCCGTCCTGGAGGTCTACGCTCCCGACGCCTTCGCCCTCTGGCCCCTCACCCAGGGCGAGCCGTTCGGGTACCTGCCGCTCAGCGGTGAACTCACCGCAGCCGAGCTGGGGACGGCGATGATGCGCATCGCCCAGTGCAACGACATCGACCCCGATCCGCACGCGGGAGACGACCGCCCGCCCCGGCCGAGCGACCCGCTCGGATCGTTCCTGCACGGGCTGCTGACCTTCGACACCCCCTTCGCGGCCGGCGGCCTGCGCGTCACCGACAGCACCACGGGCAACACGCTGCTTCCCGGCTGCTGCAACGGGCTGGAGGACTGGCGTGAGTGGTACACCGTCGTGGACGGCAGCGGACCGGCCTTCCTCGGGCATGACCCGACCCCGGCCGTCGAGCTCGTGGGTGAGACCGTCCGGCTGGTCATCGACACCGAACAGAGCGACGGCCCGGTGATCGAGGTGCCCGCCAAGGAACTTCGCCGTCTGCTGGGCGGGGTCGAGCGGGACCTCGCCGACTTCCTCGCGCTGGCCGTCCGCTGGGCCGGCACCCACCTGCCCGACCACACCGCCCCCGTCACCGCCGCCCTCGCCCGCGTTCTCGACCTGCCCGCGCCGCCCGCGCTCACCCTCGGCTCCGTCCTGATCCGCGCAACCCACCACCGAACAAACGGAACCCAAGCCCCCCATTGAGGTGGCCGATAATCATCGATCATTACTCCTACTGCTTGGTAGAGTTCATGTAGCTGGCTTGACCAACCAGTTTGACCAACCACCTTGTCGGGGCGTGGAGTTACCGATTTCGGTATTCGTGCATGCACGCATTCGCCTGTCACTGAAGGCAGGTCTATTTGTCATGCATCCGTCCCGTGGTGAGCCGGCTTTCGTTTGAAATGTCTGCGGGGGAAAGAATCATGATGCGAAGAAGAAATCAGCCGACGGCTCTCCGCCGTGCCGCCACGCGCACCATCGTCGGCACCACCGCCATGGCCGCCGTCCTCGCGGCCGGCACGGTGACCACCGAAAGCGCGGCGTTCGCCGTACCGGTGCCGCCGCACAAGGAAGCGCGGGCAGTGGGCATCGGTACCACCGAGACCCAGCGCGTCGACGCAGCCGCCGTGGTCCGGCTGGACCCGACCGCGGACGTACTGCTGCTGAGCGACTACGACTTCGTCCACGCTCTGTGGCAGAAGGCCCGCGACGGCGGGGAGAAGTACGACTCGGTACGGACGGCGGCCGAGAAGGCGCTGGCGAGCACGGTGCCCGCCGACCACGTCACATACATCACCACCGGCATCCACGAGGCGTACCGGCTGGACCAGCAGCGCGAGCGCGACAAGGCGGAGGCCGACCGCCTGGCGCGGCTGGCGCGCCAGCAGGTCCTGACGGTCATCGGCATCCCCGGCAGCCCCGAGCTGCTGGAGCTCAACGACGAGAATTTCATCCGCGCGGTCCTGCGGCACACCGCCTCCGGCCCCGAGGTGCGCGCCGCCGCCACCTCGGCACTGACCGGCGACGCAGCCGCCCGGCGCGAGTTCATCGCCAACGGAGCCCGCGAGGCCCACAACCGGGACGTGGCGAGGGAACTGGCCGAGCTCGCCGAGAAGGACCGCAAGGAGGCGGAACTCCGCAAGAACCAGGCCGCGCGCAAGAACGTCGCCGCACTGTTCCGGGTCCCGATGACGCAGAGCCTGCTCGACGTCAGCGATGACACCTTCCTCCGCGAGATCCTGCGCATGGCTCCCGAGGACCTGCGGAACTCCGAGCTCCACCGGGCCGCCCAGCACGCTGTGGCCAGCATGAACCCGGGGCATGTACAGGGCTTCCTCTACGGCGGCGCCGACGCCGCCTACAAGCGCGACGACGCGGCGCGGCGCGAGAAGCTGGCCGAGGCCAACCGCGTCCTGACGCGCCAGATCCTCGCCGCGGCCAAGGAGACCGGGTACAACCCGAACCTGGTCGCATCGGCCGAGAAGGCGCTGGCCACCGGTGACCTGGCGGTCGCCGAGTTCCTCTCCGAGGCGGGCCAGAAGAAGGCCAGGCGGCAGTCCCTGTCAATGGGCTTCACCAGCCGGACCTCGCCCTGGCTGCAGCTCCGCCACAGCGGGGTGGCCGGCACATCGGCGTCCGTCGGCCCGGTGACCGCCTCCAGCCCGCAGGCCTGGCGGGAGAGCGCGACATGGCTCGTGATGCCGTCGCTGGCGGGGCTGCCCGGCTGCTTCTCCTTCGAGGCGGCGAGCAAGCCCGGCCACTACCTCAAGGGCACCGGGGAGTGGAACGGCCAGGTGACGCTGGCGGCGAACAACAACACCAAGGCCTTCCGGGAAGGCGCCTCCTGGTGCCCCATGCTGAAGGGCTGGGTGGGAGCGAAGCCCACGGCCGCCTGGTTCACCTTCCGGACGAACAACGAGATCTGGCAGGTGCAGACGAACCAGCGCAACGAGCTGTACGTGGACACCCCGTACAGCGAAGGCCGCACCCTGATGGCCGCCAACCCGGCGTGGGAGATCACCGCCCCGCTGGCCCCGTGATGGGCGCCCGGACCAACGCTCCGTCGAGGAGGGCCGTACAGACGATCCTGGCCGCCTCGACGGTGATCGCGGCGATGGCGGGGACCTTCACGGGAACAGCCCATGCCCGGGAAGCCGTGCCGTACACGGTGTCGTACCCGGCAGAGGCGCCGCACGCGGCGGAGGGCCCGCAGGCGGCGCTGGACGCTGCGGCTGCCGGCGCCCGCGAGCAGGTGCGGCGGGTCGCGCTGTCGGGGCTGCCGGCGGAGCTGCGGACCTCCGCGTGGAACGCACTGCGCAGCACCCGCGGCGACACGGCGATCACCGAGTGGCTGGCGGCGGGCGGCGGCTACGACCTGGCCAAGCAGCGGCTGCGGGACACCCGTACCCGCAACCGGATGTTCTGCGAGCGGGTGGTACGCACCCACCCGGCCGGCTTCGCCCCGCAGACCCGCGCCGCGGCGGAGCGGGCCCTCAAGGGCACCGACGCCGAACGGGCCGCCTTCGTCAAGACCGGCTACGCCCAGGCGCAGCAGGGCGACCGGGCCGCGCGGGAAGCGGCGGCCGGGGAGCAGCAGGCGGTACGGGAGCGCGACCGGGAGTTCGTACGGTCCCTGGCCGAACGCGACCCGGGCGAGCAGGTGCGGGTGTCGGCGCAGTGGGCCCTGCGGCCCGGTGCGACCGACGACGACATCCGGGAGTTCTACGGGTTCGGCTGGGTGACCGGCGCCACCCTGGACCTGGAGGGCCACCGGCTGCGCACCGCGGAATCCGAGGCGCTGCGCCACCGGTCCCTGACGCTGCTGCTGAAGGCGGCCGTCGAGGCCGAGGAGGCGCTGCGCGGTGCGTCCGACGCCGCCGCGGCCCGCGCCGAGGCCGAACGCGCCTGGCAGGCCGTCGCCGCGCACGCCCGTACGGCGGACACCGCGTGGCTGGCGGAGCGGGACCACGCGGCGCGGCAGGCGGAAACCTGGCGGGGCATCCAGGAGCTCGCCCAGGACGCGGCCGAGGAGATGTGGAAGCACCTCACCGGCCCCGCCGCGGAGAACCGGCAGTCCTGGCTCAAGGAGGAGCAGGACGCAGCCGTGGCCGCCGCCTTCTGGCAGGACATCCTGCGGAAGGCCCAGGACGGCGAGAACCGTGTGAAGGGCTGACCACCCTCACGGTCTGCCTGCTGTAGCGGGCCACACCCGGGTGCCCCGCCCCTGACCGGGCGGGGCACCCCTTTTTATCGCCAACTCACAATATTTCGGGGGATTTTCCTCATGGGAGAGATATTCCGGCCGGGGGCCGGAAGAAGGCGGCCCGGCAGCCGAGTGCGCGCCGCCACCGCCAGAGCCACGACCCGAGCCACCGCCAGAGCCGTGTCCGCGGCCATGGCCGTGGCGCTGCTGGTGGGCCTGACCGGACAGGGCGCCGGACCGGCGTCCGCGGCGACCGCCGCCGGGAAGCCGGCGGGCGAGGCCATCGACGCGCGCACCCTGGACACCATCCGGCGGGGGAGCGCGGCGCTCGCCGCCGTGCAGCCCGGCCGGCCGCCGGCAGCCGCGGCTTCGGAGCTGGACCGGATCAGCGATGAGCGTGACCGTCAACTGGTCGAGGACTACGCGGAGTTCGACGAGGAGGAAGAGGTCCGCGAGGCCGCCAGGAAGGCGCTGGAGAGTACCGATCCGAACGCGATCCGGGAGTTCCTGGAACGCGGCGAAGCCGAGGCGCGACAGCGTGCCAGGGACAAGCGGAACGCTGCCGACGTCGAGAACCGGCGCACGATCGAGGCATTGCGCGGCACCGGCGGCCCGTACTTCAACGCCGAGGTCGAGCGCGTACTGAAGGGCACCGCACAGGACCGCGCCGACTTCCTGGCGTTCGGCGCCGACATCGCCCGGCAGCGGGACAAGGCCGCCGAGCAGAACGAGCAGCAGCGCGCCGCGGAGATCCGCAAGCGGGTGGAGATGCTCGCCGCGATCGGCGGACCGGAGGTCAAGCGGGCCGCACAGGCGGCGCTGGCCACGAACGACGCCAAGGTGATCGCCGAGTTTCTGGACAAGGGCTACCTGGTCGCGGCGCAGAAGGACGCCGACGACCGCGCCGCACACGAGAAGGCGCAGAAGGAGGCGCTGGAGGCCGCCGAGCGGCTGCGCAAGCTCGCCGAGAACGCGACCCGCGCCGCCGAGGCCCGTACCAAGCTGATCGCCGCACACGGGGACGCCGTCAGGGCCCTCAAGAACGCCTCCAACGCCATGAGCCTGGCGGGGGCCGCCTCGCGGGACGCCGACCGGCTGCTCGCGGGGGACCGGTCGGGCAAACGGCTGTCGGACTACACGGAGGTGAAGAAGGAGGTCGCCCGCCAGGTGGGCTTCGCCGACACCGCCGCCAAGCAGGCCCAGGTGGCCGCCGGACAGGCCAAGGTCCAGGCGGACGTCCTGGTGGAGACCGGTCTGACGTACGGCACGCAGTGGTCCGATGTCGCCTCCGGCATCGCCGCGGCGTCCGACGCCGCGCTGCAGGCCACCCGTACCGCCCAGCACGCGGTCGACGCCACGGCGGCCGACGCGGCGGGCCTGAACGCCCAGAACCAGGCCGAGCTCCACGAGAAGCAGGCCAAGGCGTGGCGCACCAACGCGGAGCAGCACGCCAAGGCCGCGGCCGAGCTGGCCCGCCAGGCCGAGAAGCAGGCCAAGACCGCGGCGGACGCGGCTGCCAAGAGCCGGCAGGCGCGTCTCCAGGCGGAGCAGGCCGAGAAGACGGCCTGGGAGCACGCGCAGAAGACCCGGGACGCCCGCGTGGAGGCGCAGCGCCAGGCGAAGACCGCCGCAGAGCAGCGTGTCATCGCCCAGCGGGAGCGGGAGCTGGCCGCCGCCGCGCGCGAGCGGGCGGAACGGGAGCAGCAGGCGGCGGCGCAGGCACGGACCCGTGCCGAGGCCGACGCGCGTACGGCTTCGGCGAAGCGGGCCGAGGCGCAGGCGGCTGCGGCCACCGCGGCCGAGATGCGCGCGCGGGCCGCAACCCAGGAGGGCAATGCCGCCACCGCGGACAGGAAGGCCCAGGACGAGGAGACCAAGGCCCGCGACGCGCGGAACGCCGCCGCCGCGGCGGAGCGGCAGCACAAGGCCGACGAGGCACGGGCCAAGGCCACCGAGGCCCTGGCCGCCGCGGCGAGCGGCTCGTCCGACTCCCAGCTGGCGCGGCAGGCAGCGGACCAGGCGCGGTCGGACGCGAACGAGTCCCAGAAGGCGGCCGTGGCCGCCCGCAGCGCCGCCAACTCGGCCTCCGACGCGGCGACGAGGTCGCGGGCGGCAGCCATCGAGGCCTCGGGCGCGGCAGCCCGGGCGCGGGCGGCGGCCACCGAGGCCGGCGCGCACGCCTCGCGTGCCAACGCCGCCGCGAACACGGCGGAGGCTGCCGCGTTCGCGGCGAACGCGGCAGCGAACACGGCCGAGCGGGAAGCGGCCCTCACGCGGGCATCGGCCCAGCGGGCCACCACCAAGGCCGCCGAGGCCACGGCGCAGGAAGGCCGGGCGGGCACCGCCGCCCACGAGGCCTCCCGGCTGGCCGGGCTGGCCGCGATCCACGCCAACCAGGCGTTCCAGGCTGCCGACCGTACGCGGGAGGAGGCCGACGGGGCCGTCCGCGAGGCGGCCATGGCCCAGGTACAGGCCGGGGTGGCGGTCCAGGCGGCTTCCTCCGCCCGTACCACGGCGGCGGGCATCGCCGACCCGGCGAACACCGCCATCGCGTTCGCCGCACCGTTCGCCGGCACGGACGTCGGCGCCGACTTCGCGGTCACCATCGCCAACGCCGCCCTCAAGATGGGCAAGGAACAGGTCGCGTCGGCGGAGGCCAAGGCCGCGGAGGCGGTGAAGGCCGCGGAGGCCGCCGAGGCGGCGGCCAAGCGGGCGAACGCGCATTCCGCACAGGCCGCCATGGCGGCAGCGGCGGCGGCGCGTTCCACGGCGGACGCGGCGCGTTCCTCGGCCGCCGCGATGGCCTCGGCCGCGCAGGCTGCGGAGGACGGCGCCAAGGCGCGGGCCGCCGCGGCACGGGCCAACCAGGCCGATGCCCAAGCCCAGAGCGACGCCCAGCAGGCCCGTCAGGCCGCGACCGCCGCCTACGCGGACGCTGCCGCCGCCCGCACCGCGGCCACCCAGGCCGAGGCGGAGGCACAGCGGGCCCGGGCCGCGGCGACCGAGGCGGAAAACCAGGCCGCCGCCGCCCTCAGCGCCGCCACCCTGGCCGAGAAGGAGGCGAGCACCGCCCGGGCCGCCGCCACCCAGGCGGAGCGGGACGCCGCCGACGCCGCCAGACTGGCCCAGTCCGCCGAGGACCACGCCAGATCCGCGGAGACCGCGGCCTCGAACGCTGCGCAGCACGCCCGCGAGGCCGACGACGCGGCCAAGAGGGCCGAGGAGTACGAGCGCGAGCAGCAGCGCAAGGAGCGCGAGGAGGCGGCCAAGTCCCGGCAGTCGACTCCCGCCCTCGACGACCAGATGAAGAAGGCGCTCGCCGAGGCCGGCCTGTCACCCGAGGCGTACCAGGAAGCGCTGGTTCTGGCGGAGAAGAACCTCCTCGACTACCTGATGGAGAACGGCGCCGAGATCCTCGTCGAACTCTTCCTGGAGGACATCAAGGCCTGCATCGACGATCCCGACATCCCGACCTGCCTCTGGGCCATCGTCCAGAACCTCGGTCCGGCCAAGGCGCTCAAGATCGCCAGCAAGCTGCCGAAGATCGCGAAGGCCATCGCGGGCATCAACACCTTCCTCGACAAGACTGCAGAGGCGCGCAAGCACCTCAAGAAGTACGAGGAGGCGCTGGAGAAGATCAAGGCAGCCGCCTCCTGCCTGGTCGACGGCACGCCGGACAAGGGAAAGAAGCCGGGTGCCCGGGGAAGCGCGGTCAAGACCGCTCCGGCCGGCTGGCTCCGGACCGGCAACGGCACATGGGTGTCCCCGGGTCTTGCCTCGGCGGCCGACAAGCCGGTCCTGGCCAAGCTCTGCAAGGTCGAGTACGACAGCGGCGACCTGGCCACGGAGGCATTCCAGGCACGCCTGGACGCCGACTTCTGGGGAGCGCAGCACAATGTCGCCGTCGCGAGGGTCACCGGCCCTGACGGCAAGACCCGGCTGGTGCGCGGGTACAGCAACAACGACCGGCATGCGGAGCAGCACATCCTCGGCCAGCTGGGCGACAAGGACAAGATCACGGACCTGTACACGGAACGCGAGCCCTGCCCCGCCAAATGCACGCCTGCGCTGGCCACCGACCCGCGCGCCAAGGGGGCGAACATCTCGTTCTCCATGCCCTACGCCGACCCGTCGACTCCTGACGGAAAATTCATGAACAAGGTATGGACGGAAACGCTGGGCAACTGGATCAACCAGGCACGCAGCCGTAGGGGCCTGCCGCCGATGCGGACAGCATGACGAAACCAGGAGCACAGGAAAGGGCAGGAAAGACAGGTATGAGCGACGGCGATCCCACGGGAATCCCCGAACGGTGTGCGCCTTCTGAGGAAATGCGGCTGGTGCGCCTCGCATTCGCGGTGTCCGACACCCTGCGGCACGTGGGGATGCCGGCGGTCTACGCAGGCAGTTCCTACGACGGACTCAGCACCGGAGTCTCCGGGGCGGTCGTGTTCCACGCGCCGTACACCGACGCCTCGGCAGGGGTGTACGTCCACTGGATGCCCAGTCCGGCACTCCTCCAGCAGGTCACCCGCCCCGAGGGGCCGGATCCGCAGGCGGTGGCCCTCGGTTCCGCCGCGCAGCAAGCCATGCACACGGCCATCCGCGGCATTCTCACCGCGGGGGGCTGGCAGGTGACGGACCACTTCAACTCGGCCGCCGGGGAGGACTACCTGAAGGTCACCACGGCACCCGCCGCATAGGAGAGGACCCACAGAGGTGTGCCGGCCGGGGCCCTGCCCCGGCCGGCACACCCGTCCGCTCCGACGACAGCCCCTGGCCGTTCCGGCCGGTGCCCACGGTCACCGGGAGACGGCCCCCCGCGGAACTCCCATGCGTACGGTCCGCCCATGGCCTTGTCCTCCAGAACCTGCAGTCTGCGGGCGAGATCACCGTCGGCGTCGGCGTCGACGTCGGCGAAGGGCCGGCGGGTCACTGGGCGCTCGCGGTGGGCCGGACCACGATCTCGTTGACGTCGACCTGAGCCGGCTGGGACACCGCGTACGCGATGGCCTCGGCAATGGCGGCGGCCGGCAGCGCCACGGCACGGTAGGTCTTCATCGCCTCCCGGGCGGCAGGGTCGGAGATCCCGTCGGCGAGTTCGGACTCGGTCACGCCCGGGGAGACGAGCGTGACCCGGATGCTGCCGTCCGGGGACTCCTGACGCAGCCCCTCGGAGATCGCACGGACGGCGAACTTGGCCGCGCAGTAGACGGCGGCCGTCGGCGAGACCTCGTACGCCCCGACCGAGGCGATGTTCACGAACTGCCCGCCGCCCTGGGCCCGCATCACCGGCAGGGCGGTGGCGATCCCGTGCAGGACACCCCGCACATTCACATCGATCGTCCGGTCCCACTCGTCCACCCTCAGCGCATGAAGCGGCGACAGCGGCATCACACCTGCATTGTTGACCATCACATCCAGCCGGCCGTAGCGCTCCCGGGCGGCGGACACAAAGCCGTTCACATCGGCCGCGTCCGTGACGTCCAGCCGGCGGAACGCCGCGATACCGCCCGCGATCGTGATCTCCCGGGCCAGTGCCTCGAGGCGGTCGGTGCGGCGCGCGCCGAGAAACACCCGGTGCCCATCGGCGGCCAGCCGCCGCGCGGTCGCCTCCCCGATACCACTGCTCGCTCCGGTGATCGCCACGACCTTGGCTGCCTCTGCCATTACTGCTCTCCCTCTCGACGACGTACGAGACCGAACCCGCAGGAGGCCGGAAAACCCGGCCCCCCGCTCGTTCCACCGAGTCTGGGCGGGCCGTGACGCACCGCCCAGGCCGGGCGTTGCCCGGGTGCACCACACCCAGGCAGAGCCCCACCGCCGTCGCCTAGCCTGACCCCATGCCCGACAACCAGCTGGGAGAGTTCCTCCGCGCCCGCCGAGCGGGCCTTCGCCCCCAGGACGTCGGCATGCCCGGCCACGGGGTGCGCAGGGTGGCCGGACTGCGCCGGGAGGAGGTCGCGGTCCTGGCCGGCGTGAACGTGGACTACTACACGCGCCTGGAACAGGGACGCGAACGCCACCCCTCGGCCCAGGTGCTCGACGCCCTCGGCCGCGCCCTGCACCTGGACCCCGACGCCCACGCGCACCTGCACCGACTGGCCGGAACGGCACCAGCCGTCCCCCTCGCGCCCACTACCCCGGACCGGGTCGGCCCCGCCCTGCGCCAACTGCTGGACGGCTACCCCGGCGCCCCGGCATTCGTCATCAACCGCACCCTGGATGTCCTCGCGGCCAACGCCCTTGCCCAGGCCCTGTACTCGCCCTTCGAACCCGCGGACAACCTCGCCCGCATGGTCTTCCTCGACCCGGCGGGACGGCGCTTCCACACCCGGTGGGGCCACACGGCCCAGGCAGTCGTGGGCCACCTCCGGCAGGCAGCCGGCCTGGAACCCGGCAACCCGCGCCTGCGCACCCTGCTCCGCGACCTCACCGAACACGACGCGGACTTCGCCCGCCTGTGGAACACCCACGCCGTGCGGGGCAAGACCTCGGACGCCAAGCACCTCCTCCACCCGGACGTCGGCTCCCTGACCCTCACCTACCAGGCCTTCGACGTACGGGAGGCGCCGGGCCAGCAACTGGTCGTCTACCAGGCCGAACCCGCCACCCCCAGCGCCCAGGCCCTCACCCTCCTCGGCACCCTCCACGCCACCGCCCAAGAGGTTGTCCGATAAACCGGTCGTGATGTCGAATAAGACGATCACCGTCCGCGGAGAAGGATTCAGCGATGACCGATCGGCCCCGCACGTTCGTCTGGTGGACGGTCGCCGCCGCCGGGCTTCTCACAGCGGCGCTGGTCAGCTTCCTCACGGACCTGACCAGCAACCAGAGCCCCCCGTCCCTCACCGTCTCCGATGTGGAGGGGACCTGGTCGGCTTCCGGCGATGAACGTCTGATGGTCCGGGCAGACGGCTCCGCAGAGCTGGCGGGGGTGACCGAACCCGAGGTGAACTGCGGGCAGCACACCGGACCGAATCCCTCCCGCTACACCGGCCCCGCGACCTGGGTGTTCGACACGTACCCGGACGAGTCACCGGGAATCAGATTCGACTACCCAGGCCCCGCCACCGGCAAGACATGCCGGATCCACCTCTCCCTGTCCATCTCCGACCAGCACGGCACCCGAGGCTTCCTGCCCCACGCCCCGGACCAGTCGTACACGCGCGGCGCCGGGTGAGGAGGGGCGGCGGTCGTGGGAACGCGGGTGGCGCCCCAGAACGCACTGTCAGACAGCCCCCTTACCATGAGCCACCTCCCGATCCCCCCGGGCCGGCCGGCCGGTGACGCTGTGTCAGCCCCGCCCTCGCGCGAGGAGCCGCCCCATGCCGTCCAGCACCACCACCACTCCGTCTCCGCCTCCGTCTCCGCCGTACGTCGTCCCCTACGGGGAGCCGGCGGGCAGCGTCGCGCGGTATGCGCTCGTCGGCGCCGACGGCCGGCTGGTGCGGGCGCCGGACCTGAGCGCGGTCGG
This sequence comes from Streptomyces venezuelae, assembly GCF_008642295.1. Lineage (GTDB taxonomy): Bacteria > Actinomycetota > Actinomycetes > Streptomycetales > Streptomycetaceae > Streptomyces > Streptomyces venezuelae_C. The sequence continues at coordinate 7,232,116 of NZ_CP029190.1, forward strand.
GGTGTTCCGCCCGGACGGCCGGTGCGGGTTCGTCGCCCCCGCCGCCGACGAGGACGGCCGGTGCGGCTACCTCGACCACCGCGGTGAGTGGCTGGCCGAACCGGCGCTGCCGTACACCGAGAGGTTCGAGGACAACGGACTCTCCCGGTTCCGGTCAGCGGACGGCCTCTGGGGCTACGTCGGCACGGACGGCATACCCGTCATCCCGGCGACCCTGACCGAAGCCTTCCCCTTCCGCCACGGCCTGGCCGTCGCCCACACCGAGGACGGAGCGGGCTTCATCGACGCGACCGGCCGCTTCGTCATCCGCCCGCAGTACGCCGCGGCAGGCGCGTTCGCGCCGAACGGGCTCGCCGGCGTACGAGTGGCCGACAGCGGGCTCTGCGGATACATCGACCGCACGGGCCGTACGGTCATCGAGCCGCAGTTCGACGGCGCGAGCCCCTTCGGCCCCGACGGCTCGGCGCCCGTCCGCATCGGTGAACTGTGGGGCCTGATCGACGAGAAGGGGGAGTGGGTCGTCGAGCCGTCCTTCACGATGCTCAAGCCCTTCGACGCGAACGGCCTCGCGTACGTCCTCGGCGGCACCGCCGGCGACCGCTTCCGGGGCTTCCTGAACGCCCGCGGCGAGCTGGTGATCAAGGCGGACAGGAACCGGCTGTCCGAGGACTTCCGGTGCGGTCTGGTCCGCTTCGACGACGGCTCCGCACACGGCTACCTCGACGCCACCGGCGAAGAAATCATCGAGCAGGAATACGAGTGGGCGGAGGACTTCGACACCGCCGGGGCCGCGGTGGCCCACCATCTCGAACCCCTGGACGAGGAGAACCCCGGGGGAGACCCCGAACAGGCCCGGGCCGCAGCCGCCGGCCGCCCCTCCGGGCGGGCGTGGGGCGTCCTGCGCTCCGACGGACGGTTCCTCCCCGTCCACCACCTGGAACCCCTCACCGACGCCGGGGGCTGGGTCCACGGGTTCGGCTTCGGGACCGGCCTCGCCGCATTCGTCACCCGCGACGGCGCCGTGGCCCACGTGGACCGCGACGGCCGGGACGTCTGCCGGGTCGAGGCCACCGCCGACGGTACCGCCCTGCGCCTGGTGGACCCGGCCGGGACGACCCTCTGGGAGACCACCGGGCCCGAGGGCACCTTCGCGCGCGTCGAGCCCACCCACTGCCAGGAGGCGCACTCCTACCTGGTCTACCCCGGTGCCCCGGAGCGGGACGTCGCCGACCTCGCGGAGGAACTGCTCGCCGCCGCGCCCCGCCGCTTCGAGCCCTGCGGGCTGATCTGCGACTCGAGGGAGGACCCGTACGAGCCGGCCGAGCCGGACGGCACCTCGTTCGGCGCCATGAGCGTACTCGCGCAGACCTTTCTCTATGCCGAACACCAGCACGACTTCCCCTTCCTCCAGGACTGGGCGATCGAACGGTTCGACGAGATCGAGGCCGAGGCGATCGGCCGGCTCACCGCCCGCTTCGGCGAGCCGCTCCCGGGTGTCGAGGTGTGCCTGCGCTCCGGCGACGGCGAGTCGTGCACGGTGTGGCAGACCGGCGAGCAGCAGCTCGTCCTGCAGTCCTACTTCCTGGTCGGCGACGGGGACGCGGAGATCCAGCTCTGGCTCGCCGCCATCGCGGCACCCCACGGGAACGCACAGCCGTAGGGCGGACGCCCGATTCAGTGCAACGTGACGTGCATTCCGCCCTTGGCCAGGATGTCGAGCACCAGGGCGACCAGGTCGTACGGTTCGCCCTCCGCACTCAGGCGGCGGGACAGGTGACTGCGCGCGGTCGCGGCGTCCCGCCAGCGCAGGGTCGCGGGAGCGGTGTAGCCGAACGTGCCGCGCAGGCAGTCCACAAGGGCGTCCAGGCCGCCCCCGAAATAGCCCCCCGGCCCGTTGACCGCCTCACCCAGCGCCAGGTAGAGCCCCGGTTCATCCGTGATGTGCCGGCCGTCCAGCTCGTACACGTACCCGGCCGGCCGGTTCTGCTGCGTGAGCCCGCAGCCCCGCTCGCGGACCAGCTCGAGCCACGCCTCGCGCTGTCGGGTATCCAGACCGGCCCAGCCGCCGGGGCTCTCCGGCGGGCCGGCGAGCCAGCGGTCCCACACGGGGCGGGCGTGTCCGGGTACGGGCCTGTACAGCGCTTCGTCAAGTTCCAGGTCGATCAGACCGGGCCCATGATCGGACGGGCGCCATGCTCGAACCCTGGGCCGCAGCAGACGCCCGGTGAGCGGCGCACCGCTGTCGTCCCGTACCTCCAGCCAGGCCTCGTCCAGGTCCAGCGCACGCCGGGTGCCCGTCTCCCATGCCCGCCGCAGCCGGTCGCCCGGCGCGAGGCCCCGTAGGACGAGCGGCGGCGGCGCAGCCTCCTCGTCGGGCAGGACGTGCGCGAACTCCCGGCACGTGCCAAGCCACCGGTACTCGTCGTGCAGCCGCACCGGAGCCCGGTGCCCCTCCGGCGGGCCCATGTAGTCGTCCAGCCCGGTGAGCACGAGGGCATCCGTCCCCGGGTGCTGTCCGAGGCTTTCCGCGTCCCGCAACAGCCAGGGGTCCAGCGCGCCGTCTTCCGGTACCAGCCACACCCGCGATCCGACCCAGCCGCGCACCTCGGCACCATCGGGAACCCAGCCGAAGAGCTCGTAAATCCCCCGCTCCGGTTCCCGAAAAAGCCCGTCCACCTCGGCACAGACGCCCCAGACGTGACCGTGCCCCGACTCCGTCAGGGCGTACCGCCCCTGCCCGCGATGACCGCTGCTGTCCCCCACGCCGAGAATCATGCCTGAACCACCAACAGCAGACGCCGCTGGCCGCGAGTCCGGATCCGAACCGGCCGACGACTCGGTCCACCCGCCCGCTCCAGCTTCACGACTCACTCGGCACCGCCTACGGCTCCATCCGGCCAGCCGGGCAGGGGCAGTTCGTCATCGCGGAGCTGCCATACCGGCTCGTGCCCGGAGGGCGGTCCGGCAATGACCCGCAACTGCTGCGGGCGGTATTCATCGCGGGCGTCCTCCACGCTGAAGCCCGCCGAGGCCAGCACCGCGGCCATCGCCTCCATCATCGCGGCACCGACTGCACTGGCATGCCGCAGGACTCCCGCGTCCAACTCCTTGAGCCGGAAGGCGCGGGCTTGCCCGCCAGGCACGCCCGCGACAAAGATCCATTGACTTCGGAATCAGCCCCGCCAATATCGCGGTACTGAAGAACGGCCGCGCGAAGGCGGTCCGGTTCTCCACCCTCGACGCGATCTGCCGCACACTCGACTGCCAGCCCGGCGACGTACTGCGCTGGGCACCTGGCGACGCGGACGAGGGCTAGGTTCTGCTTCCCTGTCCTTGACCGCCAGTTGCCACCTCTCCGCCGATTACGCTGCTGCGGTGATGAACGACAGCGAGTTGACCGTTGACCTGCGGGGTCGACGGATTGAGACACTCAAGGATTTCTGGGATGCGGTCGCTGGGCCGTGCGGCCTGCCGGAGTGGTTCGGCAGGAATCTGGACGCCTGGTCGGACACGATTCACGCCCGAGGCATATCGGATGTGATCGACAGCTACGACGTCTTGGTCGTGCATGTCGATCAGCGCGGACTTTTCGGAGGGGATCGGCAGGAGGGCGAGATCCTGGCCGGCGTCTTCGGCGGAGTGCAGAACCGGCTCGTGGTCCATTCACTGGCCTGACCACCCACGGCTGCTCAGGCCGCCGCGGGAACGTCTGAGGGCGTGATGGTCGCGCTTTGACCTGCCGGGCGCCCCCTTTCCCGTGTCCGGCGGGGCCGTCATACGATCAGGGCAAATCGGTACATCGAAGGGTGTATCGGTCGTATCGTCCCTCGCGGCGATTCGACGGTCCTCGCCGGTCTCTACCGTTTTTCGTATGGAATCACCGAACGGTCGGACCGGAACACATGACATGCCCCCGTGGCGGACAGTGGCCACTCCGATCCTGTTCGCCGTGGCTCTTCCGCTGGCCGTGTTCTACGTTCTGCGGTCGCAGGGGATCAGCCAGTGGCTGGCACTGACGCTCAGCGGCGCGGTCCCGGCGGTGCGCATGGCCGTCGAGGCCACCACACGGCGTCGTGTGAACAGCTTCGAGGCATTCATGATCGGCATGCTGGCAGTACGCATCGTGACCTCGCTGCTCACCGGCGATCCCCGGGTCATCCTCGTCAAGGACGCAGGACTCGCCGCGGCTGCCGGGCTCTGGATCCTGGGCTCGCTCCTGGTGGCGAAGCCTTTCGCCTTCCAGGCCGGTCAGTACTGGCACGGGCCCACCGCCGCGCGCACCCGGGAAACGGCCTGGAGCGTCTCGCCGGCCCTGCGCAGCGGACTGACCCGGCTGACGGTCCTGTGGGGCTGCGCTCAGCTGCTGGACTGCGGTGCAGGAGTGCTCGTCGCATTGCTGCTTCCGGTGGAATCGGTTCCAGCGCTCAACCGCGCGAAGGGACTGGCGCTGCTGTGCACTGTCGCCCTCATCACCATCTCCTACAGCCGCCGCTACGGGCGCCGGCACGCACTGTCCCTCTTCGGTTCAGCACCTCTGATCACCAGAAGGGAAGGCCGGTCACCATGAGATCGGCATGAGGTCGGCGTGAGATCGCCGGGCCACTGCGCCAACCCGGCAAGGTGGCGCAGACGTGTGCCCATGGACACCACCGGAGGGCCGGGTCCGACGTACGGTCGAGGAACGGGTCAGGCCAGGCCGGCCGCCGGCCTGGCCTGACCCGACGTCATGACCGGAACTGGAGCAGCCGATGCTTCTCTACGCCCAGACCCCAGCACGGCGGACCCGTCAGATCCTCGCGGACCTGCTCGCCGTGGTTCTGGTCGCCGCCGCGGTGAAGGCCGCCCTGGCCGTCCACGACGCGATCATGATGCTGGCCGAGCCGGGACGCAAGGTGGAGAGCTCCGGCGAAAGCCTCGCCAACGCCCTCGACGACGCGGGCGAGACCGCCTCGCAGGTGCCGCTGGTAGGCGACCTCCTGGAGGAGCCGTTCCAGTCCGCGGCCGACGCCGGCACCGGGCTCGCCGATGCAGGACAGTCGTTCCAGGACGGCATCGGCCAGTTGGCCACCCTGGCCACACTCGTCCTGGTGGGCCTACCCGTGGCCTGCCTGCTGCTGCTCTGGCTCTTTCTGCGCCTGCGCTGGATCCGTCGCAGCGCCACCGTACGACGCTTTCACGAGGCACCCGGAGGCGCCGACCTGCTCGCCCTGCGCGCCCTCACCGGACCACTGCGAGATCTCTCCGCGGTCCCCGTCCCACCGGGCGGTCTCGCGGACGCCTGGCGCCGCGGCGACCGGCACGTCGTCTCCGCTCTGTCCGAGATCACGCTCAGGCGCGCGGGACTGCGGCCCTGACACACCTTCGCGGCGCGCGGTACGCGGCGCGCGCCCGCGCCGCGCGCTACGGCTCGGAGTCACGACCCGTGCCGGTGAGCCGAGTAGGTCAGGTAGCCCGCGTCACCACCCTGGTAATACGTGGCCTCGTCCACGGGGGTGATCGGAAGCCCGCCCCGGAGCCGCTCGACCAGATCGGGGTTGGCGAGGAAGGCCCGGCCGAAGCTGATCAGATCGGCGCCCAGGCCGAGCCAGTGCTCGGCCTCGTCCCTGCCGGTCTGCTTCGGGCCCATCGGAAGCACGGGGTTCATGACCAGAGTGCCCGGCCACGCCCGCCGCAGGGCGAGGAGCGTCTCCTCGTCGGTCGTGGCTTCGAGGTGAACGTACGCCAGCCCGAGCGAGGCCAGTTCGGCCAGCAGCTCGGTGTAGAGCTCAAGGACGTCGGTCTCCTCGACTCCCCAGAACGTCGCGCCCGGTGAGAGCCGGATGCCTGTCCTGGCCCCACCGACGGCCTCGGCGACACCGGTGACGGCCTCGACGGCGAACCTGATCCGGTTGGTGATCCGGCCTCCGTAGCGGTCCGTACGCAGGTTGGCGTTGGACGAGAGGAACTGCGAGATCAGGTAGCCGTTGGCACCGTGCAGTTCCACTCCGTCGAAGCCCGCCTCGACGGCGCGGACGGCGGCCCGGGCGTAGGACCGCGCGTGTTCGGGCACTTCGGCGGTGCCCAGCGCGCGCGGTGCCGGAGCGGGCCGGGGCCCGGCGGGAGTGAACACATCGCCTACGGCGGGCACGGCGGAGGGCCCGACCGGGCGCAGGCCGGTGGTGTCCGGATGGGAGACCCGGCCGCCGTGCATCAGCTGGGCGAAGATCCGTCCGCCGTTGGCATGGACGGCGGCAGTCACGGGGCGCCATGCCTCGACCTGCTCGTCGGTGTGCAGCCCCGGGGTGCCCGGGTTGGACTGCCCGATCAGGCTCGGCTGTACCCCTTCGCTCACGATCAGACCGGCTGTGGCCCGCTGGGCGTAGTACGTCGCCATTGAAGGCGTCGCCAAGCCGCCGGCGGCGGCCCGTACCCGGGTCATGGGGGCCATGACCAGCCGGTTGGGCAGCGTGAGGCCACCGAGCTGATAACTGCTGAAGAGAATCGTCATGTCAGGACTCCGTCGCGGTCCGCCGCACCCGCATCTCGGGCACGGCGGCTACGCTAGAACCTCACACTGACGTCAGGGTCAAGGGTCTGTGACGCAGAACTCAGCGGACTCAGCGGACTCAGCGGACTCAGCGGACTCAGCGGGGAGGACTTCGTGCGGATCGGGGAGCTTGCGTCACGGGCCGGAGTCAGCGTCCGGTCCATTCGCTACTACGAGGAGCAGGGGCTGCTCACCAGCACCCGCAGCCCCAGCGGACAGCGGCACTACACCGAGGCCGAGGTCGAGCGGGTTGCCCTCATCCAGCGGCTGTACACCGCTGGCCTGTCCAGCCGCACCATCATCGAGCTGCTGCCCTGCATCGACGCGCCCAGCGAGGAGAATTCCGACTCCGCGCTGGCGCGGATGGAACTGGAACGCGAGCGGCTGTCCACCCACATCGCCGACCTCGTACGGACCAGGAACACCCTCGACGCACTGATGGCCACGGCCCGCGCGCACCGGGACCGGGACCGGGACCAGGAGCGGGAACGGGAACGGGAACGGTTGAGGGCCGCCGCAGGCGGCTGAGTGCGGATCAGGCGCTGCCGGACGCGCGCCGGATCGCGTCGAGCGCGCGCCGCACATCGTCCTCGGTCGTCGACCAGTTGCTCACCGAGATGCGCATGACCCGCCGGCCGTGCCAGGTGGAGCCGCTGATCCACGCCGTGCCGTCGTCCAGCAGCCGGCCGAGTACCCGTTCCGTACGCTCGTAGCTGCCGAACTCGGCGCAGACCTGGGTGAACACCACGTCATTGAGGACCGTCGCACCCTCGATCCCGGCGATTCCGGCGGCGAACGCGGCAGCGTGCCGGCACAGCCGCTCGACCAGGTCGGCCACCCCGGACCGGCCGAGGGACCTGAGTGCGGCCCACACGGTGAAGGCCCTGCCGCGCCGGGAGAGCTCGGGGACCTTGTCGATGGGGTCGCCGCGCCGGTCCTGGATGAGGTAGTCGCCGTGCAGGCCCATCGCCGCCCCGAGCGCGGACGGATCGCGCACGATGGCCAGGCCGCAGTCGTACGGGACGTTCAGGGTCTTGTGGGCATCCGTCGCCCAGGAGTCGGCATCCGCGCAGCCCGCCGTCAGGTACGCGTACTGCGGGGAGGCGCTCGCCCACAGCCCGAACGCGCCGTCGACGTGCACCCACGCTCCTGCCTCGTGAGCGGCACGAACGGCCTCCACGAAGGGGTCGAAGGCGCCGGAGTGGATGTCTCCGGCCTGGAGGACCACGATCGTGGGGCCTCGCCCGCCGGTGGCCAGGGCGTGCCGCAGGGCCTCGAGCTCCATGCGTCCCTGACCGTCCGCCTGCACCAGTTCGGGTTTTCCCAGTCCCAGGTAGCGCAGCGCCAGGTCAACGGCCATGTGGCGGTCCTCGCCGGCGAGGACGCGTACGGCCGGCCCGCCTGCGAGTCCGTCCACGGCCGCATTCCAGCCGGTGCGCCGCAGCACCGCGTCCCGCCCGGCGGCGAGGCAGGTGAAGTTCGCCATCGTGGCACCCGTGGTGAACCCGACGGCACTGCCGCCCGGCAGGCCGAGCAGATCGAGCAGCCACGCGCCGGCGATCTCCTCCGCCGCCGTGTACGCGGGCGAGACCGTCCGCATCACGCAGTTCTGGTCCCAGGCGCTGACCAGCCAGTCTGCGGCCAGTGCGGCCGGTTCGGTGCCGCCCACCACAAACCCGTAGAAGCGGCCACTGGGAAACGCGGTGAGCCCCGGCTCACAGGCCGTGGCCAGCAGATCGACCACGTCGGCGGGTCTGCCGGGACCGTCGGGCAGTTCGACGCCGAGCGCGCGCACGATCTCGTCGACCGAAGCGCGGGCGGGCACCCGGCGGTCGGACAGGCTCGCCAGCCAGCGGACGGCATGACCGTACGCCTGTCGGAGCGCAGCCTCGCGCGCGTCCATACACCGGACTATGAAACGGTCACCGGCGCCACGCAAGTCGTGATGCCTTCGGATCACCTGAGGCCGCCCTTCAGGTGATTGCCCGTCCTCTGCCGGGCCGGGCCGCCGCCCTGGGGGTACGAGGACTCAGCAGATGATGTGAATCCGCAACCCCGGTGAGGTGCTCGATGTACGCAGCAGTGCGGCGGTATGAAGGGGTGACCGATCCGGCCGAGGCAGGGCGCCTGGTGGCGGAGGGGTTCGTGCCGCTCATGCGGCAGGTCCCGGGCTTCGTGGCCTACTACTGGGTTGATGCCGGGGCCGGAGTCATGGTCTCGACCAGCGTCTTCCAGGACCGGGCCGGTGCCGAGGAATCGGTCTCGAGAGCGGCAGCGTTCGTCCGGGAGAACCTTGCGTCACTGCTCCCCAACCCTCCGCAGGTCATGTCCGGCGAGGTGGTGGCTTCCGGCTGAGGGCGGGGCCGGGGCGGGGGCGGCCGGGCCCTCGCAGGCCCGCTCTCAGGGGGTGTCTTCGGCCGTCCATGTGACGGCCGGGGGGAGGACCCGCGCGCACAAGGGGCCGCCGCACGCATCGGTCAGGCCGAGGCGGGCGACCAGGAGCCCGCTGTGTCCGGCGGCATCGAGAGTACGGGCCGGTACCCCGGCGAGCATGAGTTTCGCGCGGCGGAACATGCTGAAGGCGCCCGCGTCGTCGACGGTGCCCCAGGAGAGGTAGACGAACCGGTTTCCCGGGCGGCCTTGCACATAGGGGCCCTTGACGTCGACACCGAGCGGCGATGCGGTCGTGGTGCACTCCAGGGTCCAGACAGCCGATGCCGCGTCACCGGGCTGCGGATCGAGGAGCTCGGCGGGGCGGTCGCGGCGCTGCACGGCGACATGGACGTTGCGGTACGCCGGCACGCTGCCGTCGGGTGTCCCGAGGCAGGTGAGGCCGGGCAGGTCGACACCTTCGATGCGGATGCGCATACCCGTCATGATCCCCCGGGCCGGCCGGAGATGTGCGCCGATTGGCGGGGGGATCGGCTTGCTGGGGTGCGGGCACTGGTGAAGGATCAGATTACGGGATGTGCCGCCCATATAGCGTGATGTCACTATTCGCGGCGCGTCCTCCTCTGCATGCCCGACCTGATGAGGAGTGGCCATGGAAGACAGCCCGCTCAGCCGTCGACGGCTGTTGTGGGGTGCCGCCGGCGCGGCAGGCGCGGCTCTGGTCACCGCCGGGCTGCCCCGGCTGATCGGGGCCGGGGAGAAGGCGGAGTCTGTGCCGCCGAGCCCCGTACGCAAGGCCCCGGTCGCCGCCGGGCCGCCCGCGCTCCTGCATCCGGACCGCTCGGTGGACTACGCCCCCGCCGTGTGGGTCGAAGCCTCCGAGTCCAACTACGTGACCTCCGACCGCCCCGAGTCGTATCCCATCAAATATGTGATCATCCACCTGACAACGGACATTTTGCCGATCATGCTGTCCAAGTTCAAGGACCCTGCCGAGAGGGTGTCGGCGCACTACGTGATCAGCGCAGCCGGCACGCGGATCGCCCAGTGCGTGCGCGAGCGCGACGTCGCCTGGCACTCCGGCAGCATCTGGTACAACTACCGGAGCATCGGCATCGAGCACGAAGGCTGGACCGATCAGCCCGTGTACACCGACACGATGTACGAGGCGTCCGCCGTGCTCACGGCCACGATCTGCGCGAAGTACGAGGTGCCGGCCGACCGGGACCACATCCTCGGCCACATCGAGGTCCCGCACTCCACGCACGAGGACCCCGGGCCCGTGTGGGACTGGGACAAGTACATGAAGCTGGTCGAGATGGCCCGGCAACGCGTCAGGACCTGACACCGCGCATCAGGACCTGACGTCGCGTCGGGCCGCCGTCACCCGGGCTTGCCTTCGCCGTACAGCCACGCATCCCAGACCGAGTCGAGGTCCCGGTCGGCCTTGGCCTCCACGTACGCGGTGAAGTCGTCCGTGGATGCGTGGCCGTGGCGGTGGCGCAGGGGCCAGCCCCGCAGCAGGGCGCGGAAGGTCTCGTCACCCACGGTCTGGCGGATCCGGTGGATCACCATCGCGCCGCGTACGTACACCGGCTGGCCGGAGATGTCCGAGGCGCTGGGCGGTTCGGCGGGCGGGAAGTCCCACTCGTCGTCGTCCGCGGCCTTGGCGTGGTTGCGGTCGAAGTGGTCCTGGGCGCTGGCTCCGCCGTGGTCCTCGGTCCACAGCCACTCCGCATAGGTTGCGAACCCCTCGTTGAGCCACATGTCGCGCCACGTTCGTGGGGTGACGGAGTTGCCGAACCACTGGTGGGCCAGTTCGTGCACCACGTTGGTGGTGTGGAAGACGCCGGCCGGAATGGTCGGCCTGGTCTGGGTCTCCAGGGCGTAGGGCACATCGGCCGCCTGGTCGACGATCACCCCGGCGGCGGAGAACGGGTAGGGGCCGAACCTCCGCTCGGCCCATTCCATGATCTCGGGGAACCGGCCGAGGACCGCTCCGTCCTCGTCCACCTCCGCGGTGGTGTCCACCGCCGACACGATCGGGATGCCCGACCGGGTCCGGGAGGTCTTGATGTCGTAGCTGCCGATGGCCACGGTCGCCACATAGCCGGCCATGGGCTCGGCCTGGTGCCAGTGGAAGGTGGCGCGGTCGCCGCTGGTGCGCCGGGCGAGCAGCCGCCCGTTGGAGATGGCCTGCACCCCCTTGGGGACCGTGACGGTGATGTCGTACGAGGCCTTGTCTGACGGGTGGTGGTTGCCCGGGAACCAGGACATCGAGCCCGTCGGCTCACCGAACGCGACCGCTCCCTTGTCCGTACGCAACCAGCCTTCACGCCACCCGTGGTCATGGGTGATCGGCTGCGGCGTGCCCGCATAGCGCACGACGCTCTGGAAGGCGGCGCCCTTCCTGAGGTGATCGCGTGGCTGCAGGGTCAGCTCCTGCCCCTCCTGCCGGAACCGTGCCGGGCGGCCGTCGACGGTGGCGCTCAGCACCTCCAGGCCGAGGAGGTCGAGATTGAAGGCGCTGAGGTCCGCGGTGGCCTTCGCGGTGATCTTCGCGGTGCCCTCGAGGCGGCCACTGCCGGGGTCGTAGGCCAGGGTCAGGGCGTAGTGGGTGACGTCGTAGCCGCCGTTGCCGAGCTCCGGGAAGTACGGGTCGCCGGTGCCTGCGGCAGCGGGGCGCCCGCCATGGAACGCCGAGCCGGCAGCCCCCGCCCCTGAGGCGTCCACGCCGGTGCGGCCCTCCGCCCCACCGCCGCCACGGCTGCCGGACTCCGAGCACGCGGGGAGGGCGGCGAGCAGGCCCGCCACCGCGAAGGCGGCCAGCCGTCCGGAAGTCTTCACGCAGCCGATCATGACCCAGGCCCCGGGCGCCCCGATCCCGCCACGCCGTGGGGGTCAGGCGAGTCGGTCAGGTGGAGTCGGTCAGGTGGAGTCGCCCCGGGGGGCCGGACTGCCGCCTGGTGGATCGGCGGAGGCGAGCAGGTTCAGCACGGTGGCCTCCATGGCGTGCCGGGCCTGTTCGGTGTCGAGCCCCGTGGACCGCCAGTGGTGCCAGGCGCCCCATGTGGTCACCGCGTCCAGCCCGTCGGCCAGGTCCCTGCGCTGCCGGGCCGGCAGCCGGTCGAGCTCCTCGGCGAGTACTGCCTCCAGGCGCTCGCGGGCATCGCGGAAGGCGTCCGCGGTGACCTGGCGGATCCGCTCCGAGGGATGGTCCATACGGATCACCGCCAGACGGGCCGGAGTGATCCATTCGAGGATCCGGGAGCGCTGCTCGACCAGCGCCGCGACCCGCACCTCCCGCGGCCCTTCGGTGGGCAACGGCCTGATCAGCTCGGCGAGTTGTTCCAGCCGGCGGGTGATGGCGGTGTCCACGAGCTGGGCCATGTCGGCGAAGTGGTGGAACACCGAGCGGCGCGACACGCCGGCGTACTCGGCGACCCGTTCGGCGGGGAACTCCGTCATGCCCTCGTCGAGCAGGGAGAGCAGCGCATCGGCGATCCTCTCGCGGGTCTGCCGGCCACGCTCGGCCCGGCCGTCCGGCGTCCGTCCCTGTTGGCGTTCCTGCTCCTCGCCCTGCCGTTCCACCAGGCCTCCCTCGGCCTCGACGGGCCGGTGCCGATCCCGGGCTGTGTCCCGCTGCCCGCGACCGGGAGGTCCGGCTCTCCGACGCCGGTGGCGGCCGGCTGCGGACCGAGAGCGGCGTGCTGGGCATGCCCCTGGTCATCACGGCCGAACCCCGCCTCGACGCGGGCGTCGTCACCCTGCACGCGGACAGCGCGACCCTGGCCGGCCGCCCCCTCGATCCGGCCGCCTCCGCCGTCGCAGGGGCCCTGTCCCGCGAACACCGGCAGCTACCGCCGCTCCCGCTGGGCCTGAGCCCCACCGGGGTCACCGCAGGCCCGGACGGGACCACCGCCCACGCGAAGGCCCGCGGGGTCACCCTCGCCTGACCCGCCCGCTCAGCCGATCGTGCCGAGCCACCGGCCGATCTCCTGGTAGTCGCGGTCGGTGAGGCCGCGCCGGGCGTCGACGCGGTGCAGGAGGGCCGGTCCGGGGTGGTGTACGGACACCCAGGTCCGGTCGATGTCGGTGATCTCGTCATCGACCCAGACGAAGGCACGTTCGGCGGCCCAGTCGACGAGGGTGCGGGTCTTCCAGTGAAGACCGTGCCGTTCGTCCTGCTCGTCCACGGCGGATGGTTCCGGCCAGGCCACCACCGGGAGCCGGGGCAGGCCGATCCGTGGGGCGATCCACTCGTTCGCATCGTCCATCCAGGTCGTGGCCCAGACGAGATCGCACGAGAGCATCGTCAAGCGGGGCCCGTGCCGGGGATCGATCCTGGCCAGCAGCGGATGGGCCTCGCTCCCGGGCGGCGGCTCGACCCCGGTCCGATACGTGGGGTACCGCTCCGACCCGCCGAAGGGGATGAGCGGACCGTCGACATCGAGGAAGAGCAGGGGGCGCTGGGCGGAACCGATCATGACAACACCGTACCGACCGAGTGGTTGCCCTCGACGCGGACACATGAACTGGGCTGAACGGCCGCCGGGTTGGACCGGGCCCAGGCCGTGGGGCGTGCGGGGGAGAGCTGCCCGCCGGCCAGTACCACTGCGTGCTGACGAACGACAAGGGCAGGGTCGTGGTCGCCGTGGACGCCAATCTGTACGGCGCGGACCGGGACGAGGAGATGCGGCAGATCGGCAGCTCTGCCCCCCCCATTACCTTCTTGGTGGCCCCGCAATGGGGCGCCCGGCCTCCGGAGTTGGCATGACTTTCTCCCCCTGTCGAACGCATGGCCTGGGGGGTGGTGTCACCGGCTCCGGAGGCATCGACAGACCGCTGATTAGGGGCATGACCACCGGCCTTTCCGCAGGTCGGGAGGCTCTTCGTAATGTGGATGTGGCGATCGGTGCCGTGGGGTGGCCGGGCAGGTACGACCGGAGGACGCACGTGATCGACGTCAGCGACATCGGTGTCTTCCTCGGCCTGGACGTTGGCAAGGGCGAACACCACGCCACCGCCGTCACCCCCGCCGGGAAGAAAGCCTTCGACAAGCGGCTGCCCAACAGCGAACCCAAACTCCGCGAGGTCTTCGGCAAGCTGCGGGCCAAGCACGGGACCGTGCTCGTGGTGGTCGACCAGCCGGCCTCCATCGGCGCCCTGCCGCTGGCGGTCGCCCGGGACATGGGCTGCCCGGTCGCCTATCTGCCCGGACTGACGATGCGGCGGATCGCCGATCTCTATCCCGGCGAGGCCAAGACCGACGCCCGCGACGCCTTCGTCATCGCCGATGCGGCCCGCGTCATGCCGCACACCCTCCGCTCGGTCGACCTCGAAGACGAGACCATCGCCGAGCTGGAGATGATCGTCGGCTTCGACGACGACCTGGCCGGCGAAGCCACCCGCATCAGCAACCGGCTCCGCGGCCTGCTCACGCAGATCCACCCGTCTCTGGAACGGGTCCTGGGACCGCGGATCCAGCACCCGGCCGTGCTCAGGCTCCTCGACCAGTTCGGTTCCCCGGCCCAGATCCGCAAAGCCGGACGCCGCAGGCTCATCACGCTGATACGTCCGAAGGCCCCAAGGATGGCCGAGCGACTGGTCGAGGACATCTTCACCGCGCTGGACGAGCAGACCGTCGTCGTCCCGGGCACGGACGCGGCCGCACTGATCGTCCCCAGCCTCGCTGGCTCGCTGCAGGCAGTGCTTGACCAGCGGAAACTTCTCGCCGCCCGGATCGAGGAACTCCTGGAGAGCCACCCTCTTTCCAAGGTTCTGACGTCCATGCCGGGGATCGGCGTCAGGACCGGAGCACGGATCCTCATCGACGTCGGCGACGGCACTTCGTTCCCGTCCGCCGCCCACCTCGCCGCCTACGCCGGCCTCGCCCCGGCGACCCGCAGCTCGGGCTCCTCGATCCGCGGCGAACAGCCCTCCCGCCGCGGAAACAAGCAGCTCAAACGAGCCTTCTTCCTGTCCGCGTTCGCGGCTCTGGCCGACCCGGCATCCCGGGCCTACTACGACAAGAAGATCAACCAAGGCAAGCACCACACCCAAGCCCTCCTCTGCCTCGCGAGACGCCGAGCCGACGTGCTCTTCGCGATGCTCCGCGACGGCACCTTCTACGAACCCCAACCCGCCCCTACCGGTTGACGAAACCCATAGGGGCACCCCCCCCATTACCTTCTTGGTGGCCCCGCAATGGGGCGCCCGGCCTCCGGAGTTGGCATGACTTTCTCCCCCTGTCGAACGCATGGCCTGGGGGGTGGTGTCACCGGCTCCGGAGGCATCGACAGACCGCTGATTAGGGGCATGACCACCGGCCTTTCCGCAGGTCGGGAGGCTCTTCGTAATGTGGATGTGGCGATCGGTGCCGTGGGGTGGCCGGGCAGGTACGACCGGAGGACGCACGTGATCGACGTCAGCGACATCGGTGTCTTCCTCGGCCTGGACGTTGGCAAGGGCGAACACCACGCCACCGCCGTCACCCCCGCCGGGAAGAAAGCCTTCGACAAGCGGCTGCCCAACAGCGAACCCAAACTCCGCGAGGTCTTCGGCAAGCTGCGGGCCAAGCACGGGACCGTGCTCGTGGTGGTCGACCAGCCGGCCTCCATCGGCGCCCTGCCGCTGGCGGTCGCCCGGGACATGGGCTGCCCGGTCGCCTATCTGCCCGGACTGACGATGCGGCGGATCGCCGATCTCTATCCCGGCGAGGCCAAGACCGACGCCCGCGACGCCTTCGTCATCGCCGATGCGGCCCGCGTCATGCCGCACACCCTCCGCTCGGTCGACCTCGAAGACGAGACCATCGCCGAGCTGGAGATGATCGTCGGCTTCGACGACGACCTGGCCGGCGAAGCCACCCGCATCAGCAACCGGCTCCGCGGCCTGCTCACGCAGATCCACCCGTCTCTGGAACGGGTCCTGGGACCGCGGATCCAGCACCCGGCCGTGCTCAGGCTCCTCGACCAGTTCGGTTCCCCGGCCCAGATCCGCAAAGCCGGACGCCGCAGGCTCATCACGCTGATACGTCCGAAGGCCCCAAGGATGGCCGAGCGACTGGTCGAGGACATCTTCACCGCGCTGGACGAGCAGACCGTCGTCGTCCCGGGCACGGACGCGGCCGCACTGATCGTCCCCAGCCTCGCTGGCTCGCTGCAGGCAGTGCTTGACCAGCGGAAACTTCTCGCCGCCCGGATCGAGGAACTCCTGGAGAGCCACCCTCTTTCCAAGGTTCTGACGTCCATGCCGGGGATCGGCGTCAGGACCGGAGCACGGATCCTCATCGACGTCGGCGACGGCACTTCGTTCCCGTCCGCCGCCCACCTCGCCGCCTACGCCGGCCTCGCCCCGGCGACCCGCAGCTCGGGCTCCTCGATCCGCGGCGAACAGCCCTCCCGCCGCGGAAACAAGCAGCTCAAACGAGCCTTCTTCCTGTCCGCGTTCGCGGCTCTGGCCGACCCGGCATCCCGGGCCTACTACGACAAGAAGATCAACCAAGGCAAGCACCACACCCAAGCCCTCCTCTGCCTCGCGAGACGCCGAGCCGACGTGCTCTTCGCGATGCTCCGCGACGGCACCTTCTACGAACCCCAACCCGCCCCTACCGGTTGACGAAACCCATAGGGGCACCCCCCCGCAAAGAGCAGGGGAGAAGTCCGTGCCTCCGACGGAGGCCGAGCGTCAGCAACGAAGCGCGCTGCTGCGCGAGTACGTGGCCGCGTTCGCGAAGGACCAGCTGCAGCGCGGCAAGTGCACGGGGCTGCAGCTGCCCTAAATCCCGTAAGGCGCGGCCCACGTGCGGGGAAGCCGGCCCGGGGCCATCTCCGGACCATCTCCTGGATGTTGCGATGATCGGCCCCATGACTGTCTCGCTCACTGTCGACCGGATGCACGGCGACCGTTCCTTCGCCGAGATCGGCGACCCCGTCCTGACCACCGCCCACCAGCGGCGCGGCCTGCTGGCCGTGGCGGGCGCACACGAGTTCGGCGGCACCGCACCCGTCGGTGTCTACGGCACGGGCAACCTGGCCTGCCATGCCCTCGTCCGCTTGCGCCACCCGGTGCATGCGATGGCGTTCCATCCCACGCTTCCGCTCCTCGTCGTCGGCACCGGACGCTACGACGGCGGCTACTTCTTCGAAGGCGAGCTGCTCCTGCTGCACCTGGAAACGGGCACGGCCGTATCGCTCATCGAGCACGAGATCGGCCGCCAGGTCCTGGAGCTGGAGTGGCTCGACGGGCAGGCGCTGCGGGTGGTCATGGCGCCGCCTGACGACTGGCATGACAATGCCGCCCACGCCGAGGGCCATGTCGCCGTGGTGCGCCGCCCGGACTGGACGGCCGTGCCCGCCGCATCCCTCGGCGATGACCTGGCCGGCCCGCGGGTGGCGGCGCCGCGTGCCGACCGCAGCGCGGCTGCCCGCCGGATGCTCACGGAGCTGGGCGCGGACTGGGATCCGCGACGCAATGTCCGTGCGGTCGAGGCACTTTCGGACGGCCGGATCCTGGCCACGCTCGATGGAGTGCAGCTGGAATCCTGGTTGCCCTCGGGGGAGCGAGAGTGGATGGTTCCGGATGAAGAGGGAGGCCGCGAGATCGTCGTCGCTCCGGACGAGGGGTCCGCGTGGGTCGGGCTCATCCGCCGCCCCAGGATGCGCGACGTCGTTCCGCAGTCCGTCGTACGGCTCTCCCTCACTGCCGGGGAACGGCTCGACAGCATTGCGCCGTCGTCGCCCGTCTCGCTCGTGCGGTGTGCGGACGGCCGGCCTGCCCTGGCCCCGAGTGGATCCAATGGCACCCGTAGCCGTCTTTCCGTCCGACGTGCAAGCCGTCTCTACTTCTTGTCCACCCGAGGGCGCTGGGTACGAGCCATGGACCTGGAGGGAATCGCGAGCGCGCAGCCGGTCCAACTCGTCGAGGGCTCCAGTCGGCGGCTGTTTCCGTATTCCTGGGAGCCCGGCGAGACACATTTCGGCGGTCCCGGCATCGAGACCGCGGACGGCACCCTGGTCCACGCCGGCACCGTGTACCACGGCCATGGGCTCCAGCCCGGCGGGTCGTTCGTCGTCCGGCGCGAGGTGACCGACGGGCTGCCGCGGTGGGTGTTCCGTACCGACCGTAGAGCCACTGCACTGGACGCCGACGTGTCCACCGTCTACATCGGGTACGACGACGGCGAGGTGGTTGCGCTCGACCTGGGAGACGGCTCCGTGCGCTGGCGGCAGCGCCTCATCGTCGGCGCGGTCTCCGCCGTACCGACCGCTCTCACCGTCACCGCCACCGGCCGGCTCCTCATCGGCACCGGCGACGGGCGCATTCTCGAATGCTCGGCCGCGTAACCCCGCCGTCACCGCCGCGCGGTGATCCGCGTCTGCGGCCCACAGGCCCACAGGCCCGGAGCCCCACAGGCCCACAGGCCCACAGATATCCGGTTGGGCGCCAGGCCGAGGAATGACAAAGTGAGGCGCATGTGGTCGCCCGCCGTCGGAGAAGTCCTCCGTGAACTGCATGCCTCGCTCTCACTGCGCAAGCGTCCGGAGGACATCGCCCGGCTCATCCAGGATCTGCACGCCGCACAGGGCGCCGAACCCGACGAGGTCACCGAGACGGCACTCGCCAAGGCGGCCGAAAACTCGCTGCTCAACCTTTGGTACGGATACACCTCCATGCGCGAGGATTTCGCCCGCCCGGTCGGCGCACAGCGCCAGCTCGCCCGTATGACAAGTCTGTTCACCGATGTACCGGAGCTTCCCCTTCCGGACGGTGCCGGAGACGATCCGGCCCGGATCGAGGCAGCGATCCGGCGGGCAGGTGCCTCCATAGGCCGGGCCTACGGCCAGAACGACTTCGGCATGGACCGTCTCGACCGGGCCGAGCGAACCGCTGCCGGCCTCGGCGAGATCTCCAAGCGCCAGTACAACAAGCGCTTCCGGCTCCTGCGCCGCATGGAGGCCAAGCTGGCGCGGCTGATCCACGAGCAACGCCGCCGTGAGGTGACGATGACGGGCAAGGGGGCACTCGCCCACGTCCTGCCGTACGGCCTCTTCGCCGCGGACCCGGACACGGCGGCCTTCATCGCGTACATCACGGCGCGGGGCTACACGCGCAGCATCTTCACCAACGGCCGCCAGAGCCAGGCCTATGACGAGGTCGCCGAGGCGCTGTTCCAGCGGCTGCGCGCGCAGCCCGAGCGGACCTGCTGGCCTGCAGTCGCACATGTGCATCCCACGCCGGAGGTGCTGGCCGAGGTCTCCGACGAGGACCTCACCCACCTGCTGGTCCGGTGGAACGGCTTCCTGCGCCAGGTCGCGGACCAACTGGAGGCCGCCTGGAACCGGCACCCGCTGGAGCGCAAAACGATGATCGTGCGCCGCGGCAACGACTCGTCTACCTGGAACCAGGCCGCGCAGGCGTGGAACACGGCCCGGGCCCACTGGTTCGCGATCCTCTTCGAACTGGGCCAGGAGGAGATCCTGGACCGGTTCTGCCCGGGCAAGGTTCCCCGGCTGATGGCTGCCGACGTGGCGTACTGGCACCGGATGAGCGGCGGCGGGCTGCACCCTGACACCTATATCGCGGCGGATCTGCCGTTGCCCTGGAAAGTGCTACGGGGGGAGGAGGAATGCCCGCGTTCGCTGGTCGAGGCGGTCTGCGCCCGGCATCGCAGGGATCCCGTCGCCGGCGCCTGGACCGCCCCCAGGCCGACGGCCGAGGCCGTCGCCTCCCGCCGGACGCCCGAACTCGTACACGGTGTTGCCGTTGCAGACCCTCTGATGGCCAGTGCCCTCCGATCGGCCGGGGTGTTCTCCGGCAAGGGCAAGCGGGCGGCGGCGCTGGAATGGCTCTGACCGCCGACCGCCTGCCCACTCGACCGCCCGGCTGCCTGCCCCAAGCCCTTGGGGAAATCGGTTGCCCGGAACGGCAGCCCCAGCCATGATCGACGGCGTGGCGACGAGGAAGCTCTGCGGAGGAGCGCCCGGCTCTGACCCCGGGTGGACGTAGGTTCGAATCCTGCCCTCGTCGCCACCGGATCATCTGGCGGGGCTCAGGGCATCCCGAACGACCTCCCCGAGTTCCTCGACCTTCTGCGACGCTCGGTCCACCGTTTCCATGAGACGGGGCAGCCTGGCTTCGTGTAGGCCGCCGCGGGGGGTGTCACAACTCCACGATTCACCCCGGCGGAACCCGCGAGCCCCCGGGTCCAGCGGCGTCCCTCGGTCGTACCGTCGGACTCCACTACCGGGGAGGACTTCTGATGCGCAGAGTGACCTATTCGATGAACGTCTCACTCGACGGCTACATCGTCGGGCCGGACGGCCGCTTCGACTGGTCCGGGCCCGACGAGGAGGTCTTTCGTTTCTGGATCGAGGAGATCCGAGGGGTCGGCGTCCATCTGCTGGGACGACGGCTGTACGAGACGATGCTGTACTGGGAGACCGCCGACCAGGAGCCATCGTTCGACGACTCCATGCGCGAGTGGGCCTCGCTTTGGAATCCACTGCCCAAGGTGGTCTTCTCCACCACGCTGTCGGCGGTGCAGGGCCATGCCCGCCTGGCCTCCGGCGGCCTGGCGGAGGAGATCGAGCGGTTGCGGGCCGAGCCGGGGGAGGGCGAGATCGCGATCGGCGGCGCGACTCTCGCTGCCGAGGCAGCCGAGCTGGGTCTGATCGACGAATACCGGGCGATCGTCTACCCGGTGCTGGTCGGCGGCGGCATTCCGTTCTTTCCCCGGCACGAGCGCCACGTGGATCTCGAACTCGTAGAGACCCGCACCTTCAGCTCGAAAGTCGTCTACTTCCACTACCGCGTGGCACGCTGATCACGCCCGAGTACGCTCCCCTCTCAAGAGGGGGTGTCATGGAATCACTCGGAACCCTGTTCGTGGTCGCGGCCTTGGGTGTTCTGCTGGTCGGCCTGCTGGGCGGGGTGATCGCGGCTGTGGCTGTGACACGTTGGCGACGCCGGGCAATCAGGGCTCTGGAGATCGCCGAGAAGGAGCAAGGCCGGCTTGCCCTCGAGTGCTCGCCACGGCCCCCGGCGGGCGCACCATGAAGACGTCGATCGGGTCCTGGGCTTCCACGACGAATCCGTGGCGCTCGTAGAGCCGACGAGCAGCACTGCCCTGCAAGACGTTCAGACCCACGGTCAAGCCCTGTGCGTCGGTCCGCCCCAGCACCGTGCGCAGGACAGCGGATCCGAGCCCGCGGCCCTGATGGTGCGGGGCAAGGTAAAAGTGCTCGAGCCACTGCCTGCCTTCGGCGGGCCGGACCGTGACACATCCCGCGAGATCGCGGCCGATCATGATGATCGACGTATGCAGCGTGGAGAAGGAATCCCGCAGCCGCTGCCGCACCCGGTGCTCGTCGTAGCGCCCAAGGCGTTCCAAATCCGCGCGCATGACCGTGGCCCGCAACTCCGCGATCATTTCGATGTCCGCTGCCACCGCAGAACGCAGCACCCAGCCCGGGCACGCCCCATCCCCCAGCACCCCAGCATCCATGGCCGGAGTATCTCAGGACCTAGATCACAGGCGGCCGGCCGAGCCGGGTCAGTCGCCATACCGTCCGCCAGCGCATCGGGCGCCGAGGGCCGCAGGATGTACGTACGCCTTCCGCGAACCCGGCGAACCAGGCGCGCAGTCCGGTCAGGGAGCGGGTACGGGCGAGGGTCAGGGCGGTCCACACGCCTAGGTAGACGGGGACGAGGGGAGCGGGGAGGTGTTGCTTGGCCAGCCAGACGCGGTTGCGGGCGGTCATCCGGAAGTAGACCGCGTGCCGGGCAGGGGAGGTCTTCGGGTGCTGGAGGACGAGCCGGGGCTCGTAGAGGACGTCCCAGCCGTGGTCGATGGCCCGCCAGGCCAGGTCGGTCTCCTCGTGGGTGAAGAAGAACGGGTCCGGCCAGCCCCCGGTCTGCTCCAGCATCGGCATCGACAGCGCGTGCCCGCCGCCCAGGAACGTCGTCACCAGGCCCCGCCGCATCGGGTCCTTGGCCCGCAGTCGGGGCACGTGGCGGCGCTGCGTGGCGCCGGTCTCGTCCGCGATCCGGAAGGAGACGATGCCCAGGCGGGGATCCGCCGCGTACAGGTCCGCGATACGACGGAACACGTCCGTGTCGAGGAGCAGGCCGTCGTCGTCCAGGTCGACCAGGACGTCCACGTCCCCGAAGTCCCGCAGCCGCTGCCAGGCGACGTTCCGGCCGCCGGACACCCCCAGGTTCTCCGGCAGCTCCACCCCGGTTACGCCGTCCGGGAGTCCCGGCAGCGCCGCCCCGTTGCCCACGACCACGATCCGGGTCGCGGGCTCGTCCTGCTTGGCCACGGACTCCAGCAGGGCCAGCAGTTCGGGCGTCCGGTCGCCCATGGTCAGCACGGCGACACCCACACGCGGTCGGGTCACGACCACCATCACCACCACTTCCCGTTCGGCTCCAGGTGAACGGAGAGCGTACCTCCGCTGAACCCTGGTCTCCGACCATGAGAAGGGAAGGGTGCAGGGCGGCCGACCGCTCTGCCGGTCTGCCGCTCCGCCGGTGGGGGGAGCCGCCTCAGCCGGCCCAGCCCGGTGACCCGGGCCGCAGCACCATGTACCCACCCAGCGCGTCGAACCCGAGCGCGCTGTACAGGGCGATCCCGTCCGGGGTCGCCCGCAGCTCGATGCTGCCGCAGCCGCGCCCGCGCAGCGCCGCCACCAGGGCGGCGGTCACCGCGCGCCCGTGGCCCCGGCGGCGGTGCCCGCGGTCGGTCACCACGGTGTGGACGCGTGCCCACAGCCCGTCCGGGTAGGTCGGGCCCCCGTAAGCCTGGTAGGCGACACCGATCGCGCAGGCGGCCAGGCCGCTGCCGTCGGGCGCCGGGGTGACGAAGGCGAAAAGGTCGGGGTCGCTGCCGAGCCTGCGCCGCATGTCGTCGCGGAATGCCGTACGCCACGTGGTCCCGTGCGGTTCACCGTTCAGGATGGCCACGCGCAGGCGCAGCAGCTCGTCGGCATCATCGGGGACCGCGGCACGGGCACAGGGACGGGCAGCGGGCATGTGGTCTCCGTTCGTGGGCCGGACCGGAGTGCCGAACACCGATCCGCCATGCCATCATCGCACCAAGTCCGGTGCGTTCACGGGGGGTTGACGTTGTCGGTGGACCAAGTGCGTCTTGCGCAACGCCAATGGGTGATTCCGGCCGTCATCGCAGGAGTCTCCGTCGCCAGCATGACGGGAGACCTCATCTTCGGGATTCTGCCCCGGCAATGGGCGCTGGTGGGATGGGTCGCGGCTGCCCTCCTCGTGGGCGCCGTCACCTACACCGTCCAGCGCGTCCTGTCCACGAGCACCGAGCCGGCGGCGGGGGGCGGCCGTCTGCTCATCGACCAGCTCAAGCCGGAACCCGTACTCATCGGCCGGGCCCACCTGGCCCGGGAACTGCTCCGCGCCGTGGAGGGCGGTGCCCCGGCGGCCGGGCCCGCCGACGGCAGCCCTCCCGCAGCACGGGGGCGGGCACACGTCGTGGTCGTCCACGGCCCCGCCGGCACCGGCAAGACGACACTGGCCATGTACGCCGCCCACCAGGTGCGCGACCGGTTCCCGGACGGGCTCCTCTACATCGACCTCCAGGGCGACGCGGACTCACCCGTCAGCAGCGCCTCCGCCCTCGAACACCTTCTCCGCAGCCTCGGCGTGGCCTCCTCGGAGATCCCGCGCACCACGGGCGACCGGGCCGCACTGTTCCGCCAGCTGGCCAGCCCGCTGCGCCTGCTGCTCCTCCTGGACAACGCCTACTCGACCGAGCAGGTCGAGCCGCTGGTGCCCGCGGCGCCGGGCTGCACCGTACTGGTCACGAGCCGCCGTGCCCTCACGGTCGGCGACGTCTCCCGGCTGCGGTCGGTGCGGATGGTGCTCCCGGAGGAGGACGACGCCCTCGCTCTGCTGACCCACTGGTCGGGCAGGGCGCGGATCGACCAGGACCCCGCCAGCGCCCTGGAGATCGTACGGTTCTGCGGCCGGCTGCCGCTCGCCCTGAAGATCGTCGGGGCCCGGCTGAGTTCCCGTACGGACATGACGCTGGCCAGGATGAGGGACCGGCTGGAGAACGAGAACTCCCGCTTGCAGGAGCTCGCCTTCGACTCGGTGAGCCTCCAGGCCTGCCTCATGCTCAGCTACCGGGACCTGCCGGAGCAGGCCCGGCTGCTCCTCGGGGCGCTGGCCCGGCTCCCGAAGGGGCACCTGACGGACTGGCACGCCGAGCTGGTCACCGCGGACCCGAGCGCCGTCGACGAACTGACCGCCACCTGCCTGCTGGACACGGAGGGCGGGGCAGACTCCGGGGCGCCCGCCCAGTACCGGCTGCACGATCTCGTCCGGGTCTTCGCCGCGGACCGGTTCGCCGCCCTGACGCCGGAGCAGCGCGACGGGAGCGATGCCCGCCTCGTGGCCGGATACCGCGAGGCCGCAGCGGCGCTGGCGGCCCTGCGGGCGCCGGAACTTGCGGAGTACGCCTCGGCGCCTCCCGCAGCGGCGTGGAACGGCCTGTCGGCAGCCGACTGGTTCACCACCGAGGCGGACCGCCTCGTCTGGGTCCGGGAGCGGGCCGCCGCTCTCGGCCTGCCCGAGGCCGGCGCTCTCGTCGCCGAATGCGCGGCGTACTTCGCGGACGACCTCGCCGCCACCCCGGAGCGGGCGGCGCAGCTCTTCGCGGCCGACGGCGCGCAGAACGGCGCGCCCCCGGCCGCGGCGGGACCGGCTGCTGCGGGACCGGCCGCCGAGGGGCCGGCCGCTGCGGGACCGGCCGCCGCGCGGACGGCCGCGCGACGGCAAGAGGCCGCCCGGGCCCGGGCGCACGCCTACCTGTGTCTGGCCAAGCACGACTTCGCCGGAGCCCTCACGGCGCTCGGTACCGGGGACGTACCGCACGAGCCACAGGAACCGTACGCGGCGGCCCGGCACCTCGCCCTCCGGGCCCGGGTGGCACGGGAACGCGGCGACTTCCCGACGGCGTTCGCGGACATGTCCGCGGCGGTGGAGGCCCTGCGCAGCCTCGGGGACTCCTGGCACCTGGGGATGGCGCTGGAGATGCTCGGGGAGATCCGCCGCATCCAGGCCTTCCCGTGGGAGGGGGAGTCCTTCCAGCGGGAATCCCTCCAGATCGCCGAGGAGTTCGGCGATCTGCGCGCCCGGGCACGGCTGCAGCGCACTCTGGGGGAGACGCTCACCTACCAGCGCAATTTCGCCGAAGCAGGGCAGCTGCTGGAGGCCGCCACGGCCGCCTTCCGCAGCCTCGGCGACCGGGTCTGGGAGGCCCGCTCGCTCGCCGCCGCCGGAAAGGTGCAGCGGATCACGGGGGACCGGGCGGCGGCTCTGCAGAGCCTCGAGCTGGCCCTGTCCGTATTCGAGCAGTTCGATCAGCCGTTCTGGGCGGGGCGGGTCCACCACTCGCTGATCCGCGTCTTCGGCCCCGCCGGGGAGATGCAGCGCGCCTACGAGGCCGCGCACCGGGCGCTCGAACTCTTCGAATCGACCGGACACACCCTCTGGCACTCGTACGTCATACGGGATCTCGGCTGGCTCCACCTGCGCTCGGGCAGGATCGCCGAGGCGTACGAACCGCTGGAGGTGGCGGCCGAGGAGTCCCGTGCGGCCGGGGACGTGTTCGCCGAGGCCATGGCCCGCAACGTGCTCGGCGTCGCCTACCGCGACGGCGGACGCCACGGCGACGCACGCCGGGAGCTCGAAACGGCCCTGGCGATCTACCGGCGCGCCGGGCACGGCTGGTACCAGGCGGTCTGCACCCGCGACCTGGTGACGGCCCTACGGGCGGCCGGCCGGCCGGCGGAGGCCGACCGGCTGGCGCGGGAGGCCACTGCGGCCAACCCGCTCTTCCCCGGCACGGCGGGACGCGACGGAGCCGTCGCCGTCCCGGACGAGGACTGAGCGCGCACTCAACGCGCACACTGCCGCTCCCGCGATGCCGGCGCCCCGGGCGCCGGTCCGTCCACGGCCCAGGGCCCGGAGTCAGCGAGGCGGCGCGCCGAACGCGCCGGCGCGGGCCGCCGCGGCGGAGGCCGCGGCGGCCCGCCGCGGCAGCGTCGGGTCGGGGGCGGACCGGAGCAGCAGCAGTTCGTGGTAGAGCGGGGCGGTCGCGGCGACGAGCAGCGCCCGGCTGTCGGCCGGGCCGGGCAGCTCGCCCCGGTCGGCCGCGCGGGTGACGACCACCGCACACCGCGCGTAGCGGTGCTCCCAGAAGCGCGACAGTGCTTCCGCCGCCTCCGCCGACCGGAACCCGGCGGCGATCAGGGCCGTGGTCACATTCGGCCCGCGGCCCGCCAGCGCCTCGTACACCTCCTGGTTGAGGGCGGTCAGGTCGTCCTCCAGCGACCCGGTGTCCGGTGGGCTCCAGGTGTCGTCGGACGCGGCGTCGAGTACGTCGGCCAGCAGCCGGCCGACGTCGCCCCAGCGCCGGTAGACGGTCGTGCGGTGGACGCCGGCGCGTTCCGCGACCGCGTCGACCGTCAGCCCGTCGTACCCGGCCTCCAGGAGCAGCACGCCCACCGCCTCCAGCACCTGGGCGCGGACGCGGGCGCTCCGGCCGCCCGTCCGGCGCCGAGTCGTGGCCGTCGTGGCCGGCTTGGCCGGTTCCTGTCGGCCGGAATCATCGCTTGCCTGTGCAGGAGAATCCATGTCAGCATCTTAACGCAACATCCGTCGCCTTAAAGGAGAACTCCGGTGCTCATCCACGACATCACCACTCACCGCACCGCCACCACCATCACCGCTGCCGCGAAGACCGCCGAACCCCTGGAGCCGCCCCATGACCGCACAGCTCACCGCAACTGACCTCACCAAGTCCTACAACGGCCGCCTGGTCCTCGACTCCGTCGACTGCTCCGTCCCCGTGGGCGAACGCCTCGGCATCGTCGGCGAGAACGGCTCCGGCAAGTCCACCCTGCTCCGGCTGCTGGCCGGGGCCGAGCGCCCCGACCGCGGCGAGGTCGTCCTGCACGCCGATGGCGGCGTCGGCTACCTCGCACAAGAGGAGCACCTCGCACCGCACCTGACCGTCCAGCAGGTGGTCGACCGCGCCCTCGCCGAGCTGCGTGACCTGGAGCAGCGCCTGCGCCGCCTGGAGGGCCGGATGGCGGACGGCGACGCCACCGCCGAGACCCTCACCGCGTACGCCGACACCCTCACCGCCTTCGAACTGCGCGGCGGGTACGACGCGGACGCCCGCGTGGAGCGCTCCCTGCACGGCCTCGGCCTGCCCGCCCTGCCCCGCGAGTCCGCCGTCGGCAGCCTGTCCGGCGGCGAGACTGTCCGACTGCGCCTGGCCGTACTGCTCGCCGCCGCCCCCGAGGTGCTGCTCCTCGACGAGCCCACCAACCACCTCGACGGCGCCGCCCTGACCTGGCTGGAGGACCACCTGTGCGCCCGGCGCGGCATCACGGTGGCCGTCTCCCACGACCGGGCCTTCCTGGAACGCGTCGCCACCTCCCTCCTGGAGGTCGACGGCGACCTGCACCGGACCGTGCGGTACGGCAACGGTTACGCCGGCTACCTCGCCGAGCGCGCCGCCGACCGGCGCCGCCGCGCCGAGGCCCACACCGCCTGGCGGGCCGAGGCGGCCCGGCTGCGCGAGGCCGCCACCGTCACCGCCCGCCGGGTGGCGCCGGGCCGGGCCATGAAGGACGGCAACAAGATGGCGTACGACCGCGCCGCCGGCCGCGTCCAGCAGTCGCTCGCGAGCCGGGTCCGCAACGCCGAGGAACGGCTCGCCCGGCTGCTGGCCCGGCCGGTGCAGGCCCCCGCGGACCCGCTGCGGTTCACCGCGGTACCGCGCACCGCCGCCGGACCCGGAACGCCCGCCGGTTCCGGCGGCACGGGACGGGTGTTGCTGGCCGCGGCGGGCGTCGCGGTGGAGGGCCGGCTCGCTCCGGTGGACGTGACCCTGCCGGCCGGCGGCAGACTGCTGGTCACGGGCCCGAACGGGGCGGGCAAGAGCACCCTGCTGCACGTACTCGCCGACACCCTGGCCCCCGACCGCGGGCAGGTCGTACGGCACGGCCGGATCGGACTGCTGGCCCAGCACACGGACGCCGGTGCCGGCGCGGGCGGCGGCGCGGGCGGCGGCGCGCAAGGCGCCGCGGGTGGCGGAACACTGCTCGCGGCCTACGCCGCAGGCCGCCCCGGGACGCCCGAGGAGCACGCCGGGCAACTGCTCTCACTGGGCCTGTTCGCCCCCGACCGGCTGTCCGCTCCCGTCGGCTCCCTGTCCGTCGGACAGCGGCAGCGGCTGGCCCTGGCCCGTCTGGTCACCGAACCGGCGGACGTCCTGCTGCTGGACGAGCCCACGAACCACCTTTCCCCCGCGCTGGCGGAGGAACTGGAGGAGGCCTTGGCCCGGTTCGCCGGCGCGGTGGTCGTCGTCAGCCACGACCGGCGGCTGTGCGCCCGCTGGCCGGGCGACCGGCTCGCCCTGCACGCCCCGGCGCCGGCCGCAGCCCGCCGCTGACACCGGACCGGCCGTACCACCCCCCTCTTCGCTGACAGGACGCCCCACTTGACCACCTCCGTAAGCCCGCTGGGCACCCTCACCCTCCCCACCCCGGACTCCGGCCCGTACGCGCTCACCGTCGGACCGGACGGCCGGCTGTGGTGCACCCTCGTCCGCACCGGGCGCATCGCCCGTCTCACTCCCTCGACCGGCCACGTGGAGGAGTTTGCGCTTGACTCCGCCGACTGCGGCCCCACCCTGATCACCGCCGGACCGGACGGCGCGCTGTGGTTCACCCGGTACCGCGACCACCGGATCGGCCGGATCACGGTGGACGGCGAGAGCCGCTCGTACGATCTGCCCGGCGGCGCGGGCGGCCCGTACGGGATCGCGGCCGGCCCCGACGGCGGCCTGTGGTTCACCTGCACGAACTCCGACCGCATCGGCCGGATCGGCACGGACGGCCGGATCGTCGAGTTCCCGCTGCCGTGCGAGGGGGGATTCCCGTCCTTCCTCACGGCGGGACCCGACGGGGCCCTCTGGTTCACCCTCAACCAGGCGAACGCCATCGGCCGGATCACCGTCTCCGGCGAGGTCCGGCTCCACCCCCTGCCCACGCCCGGCGCCGCCCCGGTCGGGCTCGCGGCCGGCCCGGACGGGAGCCTGTGGTTCGCCGAGATCGGCGCCGGCCGGATCGGGCGGCTCACGACCGGCGGAGCAGCAGGCATGGAAAGCACCGAGTTCGCCGAGTTCGCGCTGCCGGAGGCGGACTGCCGCCCCCACGCCGTCGCGGTCGCCCCGGACGGCACCTGCTGGTTCACCGAGTGGGGCACCGGCCGGATCGGCTCCGTCACCCGGGACGGCCAGATCACCGAACACCCGCTGGCGTCCCCCGACCGCGAACCCCACGGTCTGGCCTTCGCCCCGGACGGCACGCTGTACGTCGCAGAGGAACACGGCGGCATCTCCCGCTGGGAGGTGCACAGCCCCGGAAACCTGTCGGCAGACCCCAGTTGAGCCGAACACCGTCGGGGTTGAAAACCGCTGGTCAGATAGGGTGACGGGATGACCGAGGCTTGCCTGCCGACGACGTAGCGCCCGCACCCACCGGCCCCGGCACCGTCGTGGGGACGGCTACCTGTCGTGGCTGGAAGTCTGTTCATGGAGCGACGACACCGAGGTGACACTCGCCGCAGCGTGTCACTGGCTGCTGCAGGTGCAGACAGGCCCTTGATCCCGATCCACGACCACCAGGGGGAAGCAGTGCCCGTAACGGTTGCGCACGCACGAGGAGACAGGCCGGACCGGCCGCCGCGAATACCGGAGGTCGACGCCCTGCGTGGCTTCGCCCTCCTGGGCATCCTGCTGGTCAACGCGCTGATGATGGCGAGCCCGTACGCCCTCGGAGTCGCCGACGACCCGGGCGCCACCACCCTCGACCGGACCGTCGAGGGCATCGTCCAGACCTTCGTGGTCGGCAAGTTCTACCTGATGTTCTCGTTCCTCTTCGGCTACAGCTTCACCCTCCAGCTGGCCTCCGCCGAACGCGACGGCGCGAGCGCCGTCCCCCGGCTGCTGCGCCGCTCGCTGGGCCTGCTCCTTCTGGGCGTCCTGCACGCCGTACTGCTGTACATCGGCGACATCCTCATGACCTACGCGGTACTCGGCCTGATCCTGATCGCCGCACGCAACTGCTCGCCACAGACGGCCCTGCGTGCAGCCAGAATCGTGTACGGCTGCGTGAGCGGCCTCCTGCTTCTCGCCGGGCTGGCGTCCCTGCTCATGTCGGACGCCGAAGCGGCCGAACTGGACGCCGAACTCGCAGCGGGCTTCGCCGGACTGGTCGACGACTACCGCGGCGACGCCGCATCCGTCGTACAGGCCAACATCGGCCAGCTGCCCGACGCGCTCCTCGCCGCGCTGGTGATGGGCGGCTTCGTCGTGGCGGCCTTCCTGACCGGCCTGCACTGCGGCAAGCGGCGCCTGCTCACCGACACCGGAATGGGGATGCGCCGCATCTTCGTGCTCGGTGCCACCGTCGGTCTGCCCGGCAGCCTCTTCATGGCTCTGGCCATCAGCGGCCCGCTCGGTCCCCGCTGGGCAGTCCTCGGCCAGATGGTGGGAACGGTCACGGCCCCAGCCCTCACCGCCGCCTACGTCTGCGGAATGCTCCGCCTCATGCAGACCGCCCGCGGTGCGCGCATCGCAGCGCTCTTCGCCCCCGCCGGCCGCATGGCCCTGACGAACTACCTGAGCCAGTCCCTGGTGATGGCGCTGGTCTTCACCGCCTACGGCTTCGCCCTGTACGACCGCCTCAGCCCGGCCATCGTCGTGCTCGGCTCACTCGCGCTGTACGCCACCCAACTCGCCCTCAGCACCCGACTGATGGCCCGATACCGGTACGGCCCGGTGGAATGGCTGCTCCGGACGGTCACCCTCGCCCGGCTCCCGCACGCCCGCGACAGGTCGCCGGCGACACCCTGACCGGCCGGCCGGCGCAAGGGCCTGTTCAAGAGGCAAGAGGCAAGAGGCAAGAGGCAAGAGGCCACTTGAACAGGAAAAACGCAACTTCGACATGGCCCGCAGAGGCAGCTACCTTCACCTGGTCTTCGGCGCTCGCCAACCAGGGAGAGACGCATGTCCCATCTTGCTCTGTACACATTCGGCGTCCTGAAATCACCTCTCACCGATCCCGCACCCCTCACGCGCGAGTTCTACGAGACGGGTGAGGCCGTCTACCAGAAGATCAGTCAGCACCCCGGGTACCTCGCTCGTGCCGAACCGGCAGACGGTGACCGGGGCATGCTCTTCGAGGCGGACTGGGGTGCATGGGGAGAGTTCGCCGTACCGACCTGGTACGGCAAGGGCCGTACCGTGGAAACCACCGCCCTGGCCACGACCCTCTCACTCTGGACCGGCCCGCGCCCCGCCTTCGACGCCGTCTACACCGGTCTGCACCGTGCGGCGCTGAACAGGCGCTACGAATGGTTCGAGAGGACAGGGAACCACCCGAACTACGTGTGCTGGTGGGTCTCCGACGGAGAGATACCCACCTGGCAGGACGGGGTTTCCCGGCTGGAACACCTCCACGACCACGGCACGGCGCCGCACGCCTTCACCTTCCACCACCCCTTCACCCCGGACGGAACTCCTGCGGCCGGTCTCACCCCGTGAACGCCGACCCGCAGTACCCACTTTTTTGTGGGTACTTGGCGGAGTCCGACGGCAGGGAGATCCTGATCAAGGGCGGCCGGATGACCGCCACCTGATCGATCCGGGGGAGAAGCGGGGTGACCGTGCGATGCGACGTCAGGAGGCCGACTGGGCGTCCGTGAGCCGCTGCAGGCGGCGGTGGCCCCAGTCGGAGACGGGAGCCAAGACCTCCGAGAGTTCCCGCCCGACCGCGGTCAGGGAGTAGAAGGTCTTCAGCGGGAAGGTGTCGTGCACCTCCCGGTGGACCAGTCCATCGGATTCCATCTCGCGCAGCGCCTGGGTCAGCACCTTCTCGCTGAGCCCCGGCACCATCCGGCGTAATTCGCCGGGGCGGTGCGGACCGGATTCCAGCAGCCAGAGCAGCGTGGTCTTCCACTTCCCGTCGATCACGGCGATCGCGGCGGTCACTCCGCACACATCCGGGTCCTGAGCACGACTGCGCGTCATCTTCGCCCCCATATCACTACACACTGTCGATTTATCGATTTATCTACACATCTACGGAGTTGGGCCATGTCCGCATTCACAGAACAGTCTGCCGTCACCGTCCTCGGTTTGGGGGCGATGGGCCGAGCCCTGGCAGGTGCCTTCCTCGACGCCGGCCTGCGTACCACGGTATGGAACCGTACGCCGGGCCGGGACCGGGAGTTGGTTGCGCGGAGCGCGGTCAGCGCCGGGTCGGCGGAGGAAGCGGTTGCCGCGAGCGGGCTGACGGTGGTCTGCGTCGTGAACTACGACGCGGCGGACACCATTCTGCGGCGCGAGCCGGTCGCCGCCGCGCTCAAGGGGCGTACGGTGGTCAACCTGACCGCAGACACGCCGGACCGGGCCCGGGACACCGCGGCATGGGCGGCCGGGCACGGGGTCCGCTATCTGGACGGCGCGATCATGACACCGACCGTGACCATCGGCACGCCGGCCGCAGTGTTCATCCACAGTGGCCCGAAGGACCTCTACGACGAGCACCAGCCCGTCCTCGCGGCGCTGGGCGGCACCCACACCCACCTCGGTGAGGACATCGGCCGGGCGGCGGCGTACGACATCGCGCTGCTTGACATCTTCTGGACCGCCATGGCGGGCTTCGCCCACGCGGTGGCGGTGGCGCGGGCGGAAGGGATCACCGCCCGCGAACTGGCCCCGTTCGCCAAGGGGATCGGCGACCTGCTCCCGACCATCTTCGAAGGGCTCGCGGAGGAGGTGGACAACACAACCGCCTCCGACGACAGCCCGATCACCTCGGTCGCCTCGTCCATGGCCCATATCGTCCACACCTCCGAGGCTCATGGCATCGACGCGAGCGTGATGCGAGCAGCCGAAGGCCAGGCCCGCCGGGCCATCGGCCTGGGCCACGGCGCCGACGGGTTCATCCGGATCGCCGAACTGCTGGGCCGCCGCTGACGCCGGTTCCGCGAGGCGGCGTCCACGGCGGGCCCTGGCAGCCGCCGCGTACAGGGTCAGGGCGCCGTCGCCCCGCTGAAGGGTCCCGTCAGGGCGTACGTGATGTGATCGCTGAGGTGGGGCAGCCAGTCGGGCCGCGCATTTCCGAGGAGGTGGTCGCCGTGCGGCACGGACAGGTACCTGCCGTGCGGCGCCAGCCGGGCCAGCGGCTCGCCGTTCGTCACGCCGGGGATGACGTCCTGCCCACCGTCCACGACCAGCAGCGGGGCCGCGATACGGGGTGCCAGGGCGGCGAGATCGACCTGGCGGACGAACTCGCGGGCCGCTGCCCCGGCTCCTCCGGTGCGCCGGGCCATGAGGTCGTGAACCGGCGGGGGCAGTTCCGCCCAGTCGAGGCGGAAGGGACCGCTGACGGTGGCCACGGCCGCCACCCGCGGCTCCAGCGCCGCCGCCCGGGCCGCGAAATAGCCGCCCAGGCTCAGGCCGACGAGCCCGGCGCGTTCGACGCCGAGGGCGTCGATCACCCGGCCCACGACCCGCTCGTAATCCGGCGTGAAGGTCGTGGTGGCTGCCAGCACGCCCTGTCCGGGGCCGTCCATCGCGAACACCGCCAGCCCCCTGGCCAGCAGCGCGGACACCAGATCGAGGAACTCCTCCTTGGCCGAGTCCAGTCCCGGCACGACGATCACGGTCCCCGGCGCATCGGACGGGCCGCGCAGCCAGCCGGTGAACCCCTCGCCGCTCACCCGCCTCGCACCGGGCTCCAGCACGGTGAGGGCTCTGCCCAGGGCATGGTCCGCCTCGGCTGCGGCACGATGTGCCTCCGCGTACGGCGCCAGCGTCGCCAGGTGGAACCACCGGGCGGCCATCAGCAGGTACTCACCCGCCGTTCGGGATGATCCCGCGTCCTGCGCACGCCGGAGGTAGCCGTGTCCGGTCCGGACAAAGGACGGCCCCCAGTCGGCAACGGAGGCGAGGCCGCCGGCGACGCGCCGGTACTCGTGCGGGTCCACCCCGGCACCGGTGGCACGCGTCCATTGGGCAGCGGCGAACGCGGCGGCGGACTCGGCCGCGGACTCGGCCGCGAACCCGGCGTCGGCGGCGATTCGGCTGGTGCTCATCGTGTTCCTCCGGTCAGCAGAACGGCCTTGCCGCGTATCGTGCGCTCTCGCAGGTCGACCAGGGTGTCGGCGGTCTGCGCCCAGTCGGCGACACGGCCGATCTCCGGGTGCAGCCGGCCCTGTTCCACCAGGCTCACCAGCGCCGCGAGGTCGGAGCCGTACGGGGCGCCGCCGCCGGCGTAGTGGAAGTGCTGGATCGTGACGCGTTCGGGCCCACCGAGCAGGTGGAAGAAGTCGAGGGTCACCGGCGTGCGGCTCGCCTGGCCGAACCAGACGAGCAGGCCGCCCGGGCGCACCTTCGACAGGGCGAGTGCCAGAGCCGGCCCACCCGTGGACTCCAGCACGACATCGAACGGTCCCCGGGCCGCCTCGACCTCGTGCACCACCGTCGCGCCCAGCTCCGCGAGCCGCTCGCCGCGCTCCGGTGTGGCCGTGACGGCGGTCAGCTCGGCTCCGGCCCCCACGGCGAGCTCGGTGACGTAATGGCCGACGCCACCCGAGGCGCCCGTCAGCAGCACCCGGCGGCCGGCCAGGGAACCGGCCGTACGGAGCAGCCGCAGGGCGGTGATCCCGGCCAGCGGCAGGGCTGCCGCCCGTACGCTGTCGATGCCGTCCGGGAGCACCGCGAGCGAGTGCGTGGGCACGGCGGCGTACTCGGCCCAGCCGCCCTGCGGCGGGTGCCCGACCACGCGGGTGCCGATGCCGGGGCCGGACCCGTCGGCTGCCGCCTGTACGACGAGCCCCGCGATGTCCTTGCCGGGCACCAGTCCCGGCCGGGGGTGTTCGAGGAGGAACGTCTCGCCGCGGTTCAGGGCGAACGCCTCGACCTTGATCAGTGCCTCACCGGGCTCCGGCACGGGCTGAGGGACTTCGGCGAAGGCCACCGGGCGCGCCGCGTCCCCCGTGGGAATCAGTCTCTGCATGGAGAGGATGCAACCCCCACGGACACCCCGTGATCCAACAACGAACAAGCAAGACCGACAACCATTGGTTGTCACCTATGGTGGGGGCCATGGATCTCGACGTGGCGCAGGTACGTGCCTTTGTGCGCACCGCCGAGGAACTGCACTTCGGCCGGGCCGCCGGGACGCTCGCCATCTCCCAGCAGGCACTGTCCAAGAGGATCGCGCGGCTGGAATCCCTGCTCGGGACCGAGCTCTTCCAGCGGCGCGGAGGCAACGGAGTACGCCTCACGGAGGCCGGACAGCGCTTCCTCCCCCCGGCCCGGCAGACCGTGGCCGCCGCGGACGCCGCGGTTGCGGTGGTGCTCGGGGAGCAGCGTCCACTGCGCGTGGACGTCTGGGGGCACCTCTACACGCCGATGCGGACGCTGGCTCAGGTTGCCGGACGAGCCGGGGAACTGACGCTGGGGCACGGGCGCGATCTGCCGTCGGTGACGACGGCACTGCTGCGCGGCGACATCGACGCGGCGTTCGGCCGGGTCCACCCCCCACTGCCCGCCGGGCTCACACACCGACTCGTCCGCCTCGAACCGGTGGACGCCGTACTGAGTACGGACCACCCGCTCGCAGCCGCACCGGCGCTGCGGCCGGACCAGTTGCGCGACAGCACCCTCTGGGCACCCGGTGCACTGGACCGGCTCGACTTCCTCCACCGGTTCGCCGACCGGTTCGGCATCCGGAACACGGCCACGAGCATCAACCTGGGGCTCGCCCACTTCCTCACCGAGGTGGCGGAAGAGCCACGACGCTTCTCGCTGGTCCCCGCCGACGTGCCCCTGCCGGAGATTCCCGGACTGTGCTCCGTCCCCCTGGTCGACCCCACGCCGCTGTACGCCTGGTCACTGCTGTGGCGCACCGGAAACGGGCACCCGGGACTGACCGGCCTCGCCACCGCCTGCGCCGAGGAGGCAGGGCGAAGGCGATGGCTGGAGTACGCCCCGACCCGCGACTGGCTCCCTGAACCACCGCCCGGGCCGTAGCACCGTCACGACGGGGCGAGGACGCAGAACTCGTGGCCCTCGGGGTCGGCCAGGCAGGTCCACGGGACGTCGCCCTGGCCGAGGTCGAGGTCGGTGGCCCCGAGGGCCCGCAGCCGGGCCACCTCCGCTGCCGGGTCGTCACCGGCGTACGGCAGCAGGTCCAGATGGACGCGGTCCGGCACGGTCTTCACGTCGGGGGTACGGAGGAACTCGAGATACGGGCCGACGCCCTGGGCGGAGCGCAACGACGCGTGATCGTCGGTCACCTCGTGCAGGGTCCAGCCGAGCGCCTCGCCCCAGAACCGGGCCATGGCCCGCGGATCCACGCAGTCGACGACGATTGCGGCGACCGGCCCGGTGTCCCGGTAGATCTCCCGGGGCTCCAGCACGCAGAACTCGTTGCCCTCGGGATCGGCGAGGACCGTCCACGGTACGTCCGCCTGACCCACGTCGACGGGCGTCGCACCGAGAGCCTTCAGGCGCGCGACCAACTCCGCCTGATGGGCGGGGGAGGTGGTGGCGAGATCGAGGTGCACACGGTTCTTCACGGCCGTCTTGGGTTCCGGGACGGGGACCACGTCGACGCAGACGAACACCGGGTCGGGCCAGACGAGGCCGCCGGCGGGACCGACGTAGGTGGTCACGCCGGGGCTGTAGGCAGTCCAGCCGAGCGCCTCCGCCCAGAACCGGCCGACAGCCGAGCCGTCGAGAGCCTTGATGTTCACCTGAACAGGTCGCAGCGCCATGCCGGCGATCTTATGCGCCCGCTGATACAAGCCGCACGACGTGCCCTCCAGCCGCGGCGGTCACGCGCGCACGTGCAGCCCGAAGCCCGAGCGGCCCGCGGGCTCCAGACCCTCCTTCAGTTGCAGTGAGGGGATCTCGTAGTCGCCGAAGTTCTGCCGCCGGAACGGGATCGGCTCGGTCGTCTCCAGAGTGAGCAGGCGCTGCTCCCAGGCCTTGGCGACGTCCGCGTAGTCCTCGCCGGTCATGCGGTCGGTGCCGTACAGCACGAACGGCGGCAGCACCTCGATGCCCGGGTAGTAGAGGATGCCGTGGTGGATCGGGAACAGCAGGTCGTCGATGGGACCGTTGATCCCGCGGGCGGCGTAGTGCGACTCCGGGCCGCCGGCGGTCACCGACAGCAGGGCCCGCCGGCCCGCGAGGGTGCCCTCGCCGAAGCGGTCGCCGTACCTGGTGTCGCTGTGCTCGCCCACGCCGTACGCGAAGTGATAGGTGAACACCCGGTCCACCCAGCCCTTGAGGATCGCGGGCATGGCGTACCACCACAGCGGGAACTGGAAGATGATCGTGTCGGCCCACAGCAGTTTCTCCTGCTCGGTGACAACGTCCGGGGTGAGCGTCCCGGCATCGAAGGCCCGGCCCGAGTCCAAGGCGACCTTGAGCGGACTCGAGGCTTCGGGGCCGTAGTCGGCGGCGTCCACGACCGCCTTCCAGCCCATCGCGTACAGATCGCTCACCCGTACCTCGTGCCCGGCGGTCTCCAAGGTGGACACGGCGAGGTCCTTCAGCGAGCTGTTGAGCGACTTCGGCTCCGGGTGGGCGTGGACGATCAGCGTCTTCACGGGAACTGAACTCCTTCGGATCGGGTGCTGGTGCTTCCGATCCTGGTCGCTGCGGCGTCAGGCGTTCAGGGGCGCCGCTTCCGGCGGACCGGACTTCCTGGTATCGGCAGGACCACCTTCGCGGGCATCACCGAGCCCATACTGGGGGCATGGACGATCTTGCGGGCTTCCTGCGGACCCGGCGTTCCCGGGTCGATCCGGCGGCCGTCGGCATCCCCGCCGACAGCCGGCGCCGGGTGGAAGGGCTGCGCCGCGAAGAGGTCGCGCACTTGTCCGGAGTCAGCGTCGACTACTACGTACGCCTGGAGCAGGGCCGCGCCACCCAGCCCTCCGAGCAGGTCCTCGACGCACTCGCCCGCGTCCTCGGCCTGAACGAGACCGAGCGCGGGCACCTCTACCGGCTCGCCCGGCAGCGCCGCCGCCGCGCGAAGGCGCCGGGCGGGCGGGTCCGGCCGGAGCTGCTGCGCGTACTCGAACTGGTCGCCGGCGCGCCCGCGCTGATCATGGACCACCGCCTGGACGTGCTCGCCGGAAACCGCCTCGCCGGGCTCCTCTACGGCCGGCCGATACCGGGCCTGAACACGGCCCGGCACGTCTTCCTCGAGGAGGCTGGGCGCGGCCTGTACGCGGAGTGGGAGAAGTGCACCCTCGACGTGGTCGGGCACCTGCGCCTGGCCGCCGGAAAATACCCCGAGGACCCGCGGCTGGCCTCGCTCATCGGCGAACTGGCGATGGGCAGCGAGCGTTTCCGCCGCCTCTGGGCCCGCGCGGACGTGCGCGCCCGTACCCATGGACCCAAGGCGTACCGGCATCCGCTGGTCGGACTGCTGGAACTGCACCACGAGAACTTCGCACTGCCGGACGACTCGGGTATGGAGCTGCTGGTGCTGTCCGCGGCTCCCGGCAGCCCTGCGGAGGACGGACTGCGCCTGCTCGCGGGCCTGGGCGCGGACAGGAGTGACGCGCATCCTGCGGTGAACGCACCGATGTGATGCCCACCACTCACCGGGCGCCTCGGGGCATGCGTACGTGATCATGAGCCGAATGGACGACGCTCGTTTCCTCGGTATCGCCGAACTGACCGAAACCGAAACCCCATCCGTGGCCGTCGTGGTCGATGTCATGCGTGCTTTCACCGTGGCAGCCTGGGCCTTCGCCCAGGGCGCGGAAAAGATCGTTCTTGCCGAGTCCCTGGACGAAGCCCTGGCGCTCAAGGCGCGCCACCCCGACTGGGTGGCGCTGAAGGACGGTCCGCTCGCGCCCGGGTTCGACACCGTCAACTCACCCGGCCTGCTGCGGTCCATCGACCTCGGCGGACGGACCGTTGTGCAGAAGACCACGGCAGGGACGGTCGGTGCCCTTGCCGTCAAGGAGGCGCAACTGGTGCTGTGCGCCGGCTTCGTGGTCGCGGAGGCAACAGCGCGGCTCTTGCGGACGCGCAGGAGTGCTGACGGTGTCACGTTCGTGGTCACCGGCGAAGACGGACAGGCCGATGAAGATCTGGCCTGTGCTCAGTACATCGCCCGGAGGGCCACCGAGACGGGGACCGAGACGGAGCCCGGAACGGATGCCGCCGAGTTCCTCCGCCGTGCTGCCGAGTCGCGCGCCGCTGCCGAACTGGCGCAGGGGGTGCGTCAAGGAGTCCATGCGGATGACGTCGCGCTCTGTCTCGAGCTCGACCGGTTTCCCTTTGCGATGGTGGCGACCTTGGAAGACTCGCTCATGGTCCTGCGTCCACAGAGAATCGTTCATCCTCATCAGGATGGCCGTCCGTAGCAGGCAGCGATGGCGGCGGCGCGGTTGTGGAGGGAGTCGCGCAACCACTGCGGGGCCAGGGCCTCCGCGCTCGTGCCGAGCTGCCACAGCGCCCATTCGGCGTGCCTCGGATCCTGGAAGGCCACTTCCAGCCGCAGCCAGCCACCTGCGCCGGCTTCCTCGGCGGCTTCCTCCGCTTCGTCGGTGACGACGGCCAGCGCGGTGCCCACCAGTTCCTCCCGGCGCGCCGGGTCCACCCGTACCCGTACGGTGACTTGGTCGCCGCCCGCCCGGAACCGCCTGCTGCGTTCCTGCCAGACCCGGTCCAGATCGACCCGCTCCGGTCGCTGCGCCGGTTCGGCGAGTTCCTCGGCGGCCAGGATGCGGGACAGCCGGTACGTGCGGTCCGCGCCGGACCGCGAGGCCAGCAAGTAGCCCTGGCCGCGCACGGTGACGAGGCCGATCGGGTCCACCGTGCGCCACTTCGGGGTCCGGTACACGGCCGCATAGCGGATGCGCAGCCTGTGTCCGGCGAACACCGCGCGCCGCACCTCGGCCACGACGGCGTCCGGCACTTCATCGGCCTCGGCATCCACCCGGCGCGAGAGGAGGTCGGTCTCCGGGTCGATGAGCAAGCGACGAGTCGCGCCGGCCGCGGTGGCCCGATAGCTCTCCGGCAGCGCGTCGACCACCTTGCGCATGGCCGACGCGAGCGCCGGGCCGAGACCGAACGCCTGAGCGCCGCGCCGCGATCCGGCGATCAGCAGGGCAAGTGCCTCGTCGTGGTTCAGCCCGGTGAGCTCGGTCCGGAAACCGGGCAGCAGCTCGAAACCGCCGTGCCGGCCGCGCTCGGCGTAGACCGGGACACCGGCTGCGGACAGCGCATCGATATCGCGCAGCACGGTACGGGTGGACACTTCCAGCTCGCGGGCCAGCGTGGCCGCGGACAGCCGACCGTGCTGCCGCAGCAGCAGTACCAGCGAAACCAGCCGATCGGCGCGCACACGAAAACGCTACCGGAATACACGACACACGATGTCGTGATTCGCTGCGAGGCTTCACCACGTCACAGGAGAGCACAACACACAGGTCCATCGCGCACGAGAGGTGATCCCCATGGCACACGCCATCGTCAATCCGGATGGTTTGCACGACCCGGTTCCGTTCGGCTACAGCCACACCGCCACCGTCCCCGCAGGCACGGAACTGGTGCTGATCGCGGGTCAGTACGGATCGGGCCCGGACGGTTCGGTCGTCTCGACCGATTTCGCCGAGCAGGTGGAGCAGGCGTTCCGCAACGTCGGCGTCGCCCTTGCCGCCCATGGGCTCGACCTCGGTCATGTCGTCCAGCTCAGGACGTACGTGGTGAACCATGACGTCAGCAAGCTCGGGCCGATCGCCGCCGCCGTGCAGGAGCGCTGGGGCACGAAGCCGCCCACCCAGACCCTCATCGGTGTCGCGAGCCTGGCGGCGCCCGACGTGCTGTTCGAGGTCGAGGCCCTCGCCGCCCGTCCCTGACGCCGGCGACCGCGACCGACGCCGACCCGCCCGCCCGCCCTCGCCCGTTCCCCCCGCGGCCCTACGTGTCACACATCCGCGGCGGGACAGGGCGGGTTGAAGTCGACCGCCGGGAAGTACTGGGCCCATTGGACTCTGTTGATCCGGGGATACGCGCTGTCGCAGACGCGGGCGGCGACCCGGTCCAGAGCGGTGTCCCACAGCCGGAGCGTGAAGTCGTTGCCGCCGGTGGCCAGGGTCTTGCCGCCCGGGCCGAATGCCACCGCCGGCACGGGGTTCGAGTGGCCGGTGAGGACCGTGGGACTGGGGGTGCCGGCCCCACCGCTCACCTCCCACAGCAAGGCCTTGCCGTCCGCGGCGCCGGCCGCCAGTCGGCGGCCGTCCGCGTCGAAGACCAGCGTGTAGAGCCAGGAGCCGGACGCCCGCAGCCGCGTCACCTTCGCCGGGCGGCCGGCGCGGCCGGTGTCGCCGGCCCTGCCTGCCCGGCCGATGGCGTCGGCGGTGTCGAGGTCGATCAGCCAGACCCTCTTGTCCGCTCGGTGGAAGGCGGCCAGTCTCCGGTTGTCGGGGCTGAACACGCCGCCGGTCAGAGGGTCCGACCGGAAGGGGGACGGCAGTTCCCGGGGGCTGCGCGGATCGCCGATGTCCCAGAACCGCAGCGAACCGGACTCGCCGGTGCTCGTCACCAGCGTGCGGCCGTCCGGCCGGAACGAGGCCATCGTGACATGCGGCCCGTTCGGCCCGCCCTCGCCGATCCGGCTCAGCAGCCGCGGACGGTCAGGGTGGGTCAGGTCCCACAGTCCGGCCGTGTGTTGGGCCCAGACGGCCAGCAGGCGGCCGTCCGGGCCGAAGCCCACCCCGCCGACTTCGCCGCCGCCGGGGCTGAAGGCCGAGGTCAGCCGCGGCTTCCGTGGATCAGTCACGTCCCAGACGCGTACGGTGGCGTCCTCGGCGGCGGTGACCAGGGTGCGCCCGTCCGGGCTGAACACCACGCACCGTACGAACCTGGTGTGTCCGTGCAGGACCGACAGCGGCCACAGGGCCCGGCCGCCGCCGGTGACCTGCCACAGCCGTGCGGTGCCGTCCCAGCTGGCGCTGGCGAGCAACCGGCCCCCGGGCCCGAACGCCACGGACGTCACCACGTCGTCGTGGGTGCCGAGCGACAGGTCCCGCAGGTCCAGGAGCCGGTCGGAGTTGGCGAGCGTACGGCCGTCCGGGGTGAACGCCGCTTGGTAGAACCCGCCCTGAACCGTGCTGGTCCGCTTCGGGCTCGCGGGGGCGGCGGAGACGTCCCAGAAGTGGGTGGACCCGCCCACCGAGACGAGCGTGCTGCCGTCCGGACTGAACGCCACCGACCAGACGATCGCGGGATGGCCGAGCAGCACGGCCGGCGGCTTCGCCGAAGCCCTCACAGCCGGGTTGCCGTTGACCGTGCCGATATCGGCGATGTCCCAGACGCGTGCGGCGCGATCCCAGCTCCCGGTCGCCACCAACCGGCCGTCCGGGCTGAAGGCAGCCGAGGTCACCGTGTCCGTATGTCCGCGGAGGACGTCGAGCAGGACCGGATGCGCGGGGTCGCCGACATCCCACAGTCTGGTGGTGGTGTCGCCGGTGGTCGCCAGCCTGCGGCCGTCCGGGCTGAACGTCGCCGAGGTGACCCCCTTGCCGGTATGGCCCGGCACGGTGGCCAGCAGCCGCGGCCGGCGGGGATCGGTCACGTTCCACAGCCGCGCCGCGCCGTCGGTGTGCCCGGTGGCGAGGACCCCGCCCCCGGGCCCGTACGCCACCCACGTCGGCGACGCGGCCGGCCGATCCGACGCGGCCGGCCGACCCGCCACATCCGGCACATCCGGCAGCGTGCTCAGCTCGGCGGGCGCCCGCCGGTTCGCCACGTCCCACAGCCTCACCGAGCGTTCGCTTGCCGTGGCCAGGACCCGGCCGCCCCCACCGAACGCCACCGCCATCATCCGCTCCGGCCGGCGCAGGACGGCCAGCTGTACGGGGTGGTGGGCGTCCCCGATGTCCCACAGCCGGACCGTACGGTCCCAGCTCGCGGTGGCCAGGACCGTGCCCTTCGGGGCGGCGGAGCTCGAGCTCGCCACGGAGATCGAGACCACGTCGGAGGTGTGCCCGGTGAGCCGGCCCGTGTACGGCGTCGCGTACGCGCTCATGAGCTGGTCGCGTACGTCGC
This sequence comes from Streptomyces venezuelae, assembly GCF_008642295.1. Classification (GTDB taxonomy): domain Bacteria; phylum Actinomycetota; class Actinomycetes; order Streptomycetales; family Streptomycetaceae; genus Streptomyces; species Streptomyces venezuelae_C. The sequence goes on from NZ_CP029190.1 coordinate 7,275,237, forward strand.
CGGTGCCGGGGCCCGCGGGTGCTGCCAGCCGGTACGCGGCCAGGCTCAGCTGCGCGGCGAGCGCGGGATTGTGCTGCCGCACCTCGGCCGCGTCCGCGGCGGCCTTCCGCGCAATGGCCACATTGCGCTGCTCGATGGCCGAATCGCGCGAGTCGACCGCCAGCACACCCGCGGTCGCCGCGATCACCACCAGCACGGTGAGCAGCGTGACCAACTGCCGCAGCCGGACCGTCCGCCGCCTGACCGCCGCCATCTCGCCGGCCTGCACTTCCCGGCTCGCATGGAGGAACCGCCGCTCCCTGGAGGTCAGCCGGCAGCCGTCCGCAGCGGCCAGGTCCAGCGCCGCCGCCAGGTCCAGGGCCGCGGCCAGACGGGCGCCCCGGTACAAGGCGTGCGGGTCGCGGTCCTGCGCCTCCCAGGCGGCGGTCGCCTCGGTGAGCTGCCGGTGCAGCAGCAGCCGTTCCCGGTCCTCGGTCAGCCAGCCGCGCAGCCTCGGCCAGCACCGGATGATCGCCTCGTGGGTGATCTCGACACATCCCTCGTCCAGCGTCACCAGCCGTTGCCGGGCCAGGGATTCGAGTACGAGGGCGGTGTCGGGACCCGGGTCCAGCTCGTCCCTGGTGATCCGGCGCCTGGTGTCCTCCGTACCGTCGCCCAGCGCGGTCAGCCGGAGGAACAGCGACCGGGCGAGGTTCTGCTGCCCCGGCGACAGCGCCCGGTAGGCGGACTCGGCGGTCTGCGCGAGTGCGTGCTGGATGCCGCCGGCCGCCAGATATCCGTCCAGGGTCAGGCGGTTGCCGCAGCGCCGGCGCCAGGTCTCGACCATCGCGTGCGAGACCAGGGGCAGCGCCCCCGGCTGACCGGTCGCGTCCGCGACCACGGCCGCCAGCAGCGGGCCGGTCACCGTGCAGTCGGCGAGCACGGCCGGCCGGGTGATGGCCTCGCGCAGCTCCTGGCTGCTCATCGGGCCGACCGCGAGCTGCGCGTCGCGCATCACCTCGACCAGGCGGGGGTCCTGGACGCAGTGGCCGTAGAAATCGGCGCGTACCCCGAGCACCACCCGGGTCCGGCTGGTTGCCGCCGTGGTGGCGGCGACCAGCAGGGCAATGAACGCCTCTCGTTCACCCCGGTCCCGGCAGAGGGTGAAGACCTCCTCGAACTGGTCGACCACGACCAGCGCGTCGACGCCGGGTGTGCGGTCCATCGCGGCCACGGCCTGCCGGATCCGCAGGTGCAGCGCCGCGGGATCCTCCAGGAGCTCGGCCATCAGCGCGCCGGGAGCCTCTCCCGTCATCGCGGCCAGCTGGACCGCACACTCCTCCACGGGATGCGGGCCCGGCGTGAACAGCAGTACCGGCCACCCCGATCCTTGAACTCGGGCGACGAGCCCGGCCCGCAGCAACGAGGACTTCCCCGATCCGGACGGCCCGAAGACCGCCAGGAACCGGCGGTCGTGCACCTTCGCGAGCAGCTCGCCGGTCAGCCGCTCGCGCCCGAAGAAGCGGTCTGCGTCTTCCGGCTGGAAGGCGGACAGCCCCGCGTACGGCGCAATGCCCGGCCGGCCGGCCTCCGCGGCCCCATCGCCCCGTGCGCTCGCACGCGCGGCAGTCTCGGCGGCGACCTCATGCCAACGGGCCTCCCAGACGCGGCGGTCGCCCTGGCATGCCCCGACGTACGCGAGTGTGACGGCAAGGCTCGGAAACGCGTGCCCGCCCGCGGCATCCGACAACGTCGTGGACGAATAGTGCGCTCTCTTGGCCAGCTCCCGATACGGCGGCCGTCCAGCCGCCTCGCGCAGCTTCCGAAGATCGGCCGCGAACCGTGTCAGCGGACCGGTGTCCAGGTCGTCGAGCGGGCGTTCGGGGCGTGGCATGGCCTCCCTCTCTGCACCTTCCTGCGGGTGACGCGTGGTGACAGATGGTGATTGTCCAGCTTTTGATGTCCGGAACCCCCGTTCCGGCGCCGGACATCAACCGACGGCTAGACAAGGCCTGCGCAACTGCGCAAAGGCGAATCGAAGGAGAGTCATGAGGTCTGTGCGACGACTGATGGTGCTGGCGGCGACCACCGGGCTCCTGGCCGGAGTTGCCCTGACGGGCGCGCCCGCGTTTGCCGCGGCCCCGCTGCTCAAGTCCAATCTGAACGGAAGGTGTGCCGACATCTTCATGGCCCATCAGGAGAACGGCTCCTCCGTCGTGTCGTGGGACTGCCACGGAGGTCTCCACCAGCAGTGGCGCTGGGACGGTGAGCAGATCCGCTCCGGCCTGAACGGAAAGTGTCTGGAGATCTACGGCCCCCATCTGGGTGACCAGGGCTCGGTGGCCATGTGGGACTGCCACGGCGGTCTTCACCAGAAGTGGTTCCGGAACGGCAGCGAGATCCGCAACCGGGTGAACGGAAAGTGCCTGGACATCCTGGCCGGCCGTCCCGAGAACGGCCAGCTCCTGGTGAGCTGGGCGTGCAACGGCGCGCGGAGCCAGAGCTGGGACTTCTGAACCCAGGCGCTGATCTGCCCTGCCCGGCCCGGTACGCGATGTGGCGGGCCGGGCCGGGCAGCTGGATTCCGGATCAGGCGTCGCTGGATGCGGTCTCGGCCTTGGGGTCGAACGGGACGGCTTTGAGGTGGTAGGTGGTGTCCACCCAGAAGTCGCCTGCCCGCGCCTTGATGGACAGTACGTACTCGCCCGGGGTGAGGGGGTCGAGTGAGCTCCACAGTCCCCAGGCCACCCGGGGGCCAAAGGCCCAGAATCGCTTGGAGGCCGCCTCGTGGAGCGGGAGCGGGATGCCGTTCAGATGGGCCTCGGCCTGTGCTGCCGGCACCCGCCTCGGCTGGGTGGAGAAGCCCAGCGCCAGGCGTTGCGTGTTGAACACGGGGAAGAACAGCGGGCGATCGGTCGGCACCGTGCAGCGCCGCACCACGCGTCCTCCGTACGTGCCCGCGAGGAACCAGACATCGGCCGACTGGCGCCAGTGGGCGTGCTCTCCTGTGGTGTCCTCCACCGGATTACGCCCGCTCGGGGCCGAGAAGGCCCACTTCCACCATCTCGCCGCAAGCTTTTCCGAATCGACTCCGGTCACAGCACTTCTCCCCCCTCCCACGCCTGCTGACCAGGCAATCGTGCGCACGGTATCGCACGCATGCGCGAACTCCGCGGCGGGGTCAGCCGGCCCGCCGGGCCCGGCAGGGGAGGACGAGGGGACGCCGAGGGGAGGACGTAGGGTTCTGCCTCGTGCCCCTGCTAGAGATATCCGACCTGATCACGGCGGTGGAACCGCGCAGCGCCCACCGGCTCCCGGTCCGGCGCGCCGACGTGATCCGGCAGCTCCGCGAGAGCGGAGACGAGCGCGCCGCCCGGCTCGTTGCCGAGCTGCCCGTGGACCAGGACGGCGTACTCGACCCGCACGCCGTGGACCGCCTGCTCATCAGCGTGCACACCGAGCTCCAGCGCCTGAACGAGGAGCTGCGGATCGGCCACCGCCTGGTCCACCTGCTCGGCCCGCTCTTCACCGCCATCCGGTCGACTGCCGGGCAGCAAGGCCCGTACCGCCTGGTCGACGTCGGTTGCGGTCTGGGCTACGCGATCCGCTGGCTGGCGGCCACCAACGCCCTCGGCGCGGACGTCGAGCTGGTCGGGGTCGATCTCGATGCCGCGCTCGTCGGCGAAGCGGACCGGCTCGCCCGCGCAGAGGACCTCGACTGCCGCTTCGTCCACGGCAACGCCTTCGACCTGCCGGAGGCCGCGACCGTCTACATCTCCACCGGGGTCCTGCACCATTTCCGCGGCCCCGCCCTGGCCGAGTTCTTCCAGGCCCAGGCCGCCTCACCGGCCCTCGCCTTCTGCCACTTCGACATCGCCGCGACCCGCCTCGCGCCGATCGGCGCCCGGATCTTCCACCGTGCCCGGATGCGCAACCCGCTCGGCCGCCACGACGGCGTCGTCTCCGCACTGCGCGCGCACAGCGACGAGACGCTGCTGCGCGCCGCTGCGGTACCCGGCATCCGCCCACTGCTGTACGAGCCGCGCGGCGCGGTGAATCCGTTCTGCACCACTCTGCGCCCGATCATCGGGGTGCGCCCGCACCTGGAGGCGCCGCTTCGCAGCGCCCTCGGACGGGACGCGCGCCGCATCGTCGGCCCGGAGCAGCTTGCCGAGGCCGGCCGCCGATGACGCCCGCCATAGCGCTCGTCCTCCTCGGCCTGGTCGACGCGGCGTTCAGCGGCTTCCGCGCCTACGCCGGCACCGACGCCCGTATCCGCAAACAACGGTTCAACGCCCGGGCCGCCGTGCGTGGGCTGGCCGTCGGGGCCGTGCTGCTGCTCGCCCCCGTGCTGACCGCCGTCCTCCTGCTGATGACCGCACGCGACCAGGGACGGACCTACGACAGGCTGACGGCCGGCGGCTTCGGCTACCTGCTCCCGCTCACCGTCTACGCCACCGCCGTACTGCTCTCGCTCGCCGCCTACTTCGCCCTGCCGTTCCGCGCCAGCACCCTCGCGACAGTCGTCGGCCTCGGCCCGCTGACCCTGCTGCGCCCGCTCGCCCTTGCCGCCGCCTGCCTCGGCGCGGTCCTCAACGGCGGCGGTGGGTCAGCCCTGCTGGTCGGCACGATCGCAGGCGCCGCCGTGCTCTGCGTCGAGCCTGCGGTACACCGACGCTGGTACCGCCACGTGCAGTAGAGAACCCGTGTGACGCCGACGCCGGTCACCCGCCGCGGCCCGCCGATACAACTATCCGCCCGCCCCCCCCGAGTCACAACGGGGACAGACCTGATCCACCATGGGAGAACGTGTGAGCACCGCAGGTGGCAGACCAGACGGCAGACGGCGCACGGCGGCCACAGGGCTTTTGCTGGCAGCAGCCCTGACCACCGCCGTGGGCTGCACCGCCGCCACCCCGAAACCGGCCACGGCAACGGCCGCGGCGGACACCTCACCCGCCACGCTATCGCCGTCGCCGACGTCGGCGACGTCATCCGCACCCCGCCCGCTCCCCGCCGCCGAACTGCTGACGGCCGCCCTGCCGGACGGCGAGGTCGCTCCCGCCGGATCCAGCGAAAAGAAGGTGCACGAACCCGACCCGGCGCGGTCGCCCGTGCCCCTCAGCGATCCCCATTGCGTCCTGGTCTTCGACCCGTATCGGGGGAGGCCGTGGCCTCCGACGGTGATTCAGACCTTCCACAGCAAGGAGAACCTGGAGTGGACCGGCCGGACCACGCTCACCGCCCACCCCGGACCGGCCGGGGCCGCCGCGGAGTTCGAACGGCTCCGCACGGCCATGCAGGCTTGCCGGGAGTACCGCGTGCCCGGCGTCGGCAGCGGCACGCGTGCCACCCTCGCCCCTGTACGGGCGCCCGGGCTGGGCGACGAGGCCGTGGCCTATACCCAGACGTCCTGCACCGATGTCAGTGACATCAACCCCGATGCGAAGGAGGTCTGCACCATCAACAGGACCACAGTGGTGCGCGTCGGCTCGGTGATAGCCGAGTTCGACCTGGCCCCGTCCCCGTCGGTGGAAACCATGGAGTTCCCAGCCGAGCTCATGGCCCGCCAGGTACAGCGGCTACGCGACCTACGCCAGTCCTAGCCAGTGATCTCGCCGGCCGGGGGCGCCAAATGCCCCCGAAGCGGGACGGATCAGGATACCGACCCCAGCCCGTCCCGCAGCCGCTCGGCGAACGCCCGCGCGGCGGCCAGGTCCCCGGCGTTCGGCCGCTGCCTGTTGATACCGCCAATGAGCCGGAAAGGCGCCCAGGTGTCGAACGCCCGGCACGAAAAGCTCCCGTCCACCTCGAAGCCCTTGCCTTCGAGCAGCCGGACCAAGGGGCGGGTGAAAGGAGCCGGCGGGATCTCGGGGAGCCCGCTGGTGGCGAACACGAACGCCCGGCCCCGCCCGGTGGGAAGCGCCTTGACGAAGTCGGTCAAACGGGGATGGAGCCTGCTGTAGAAGACGCCAGAGCCGAACCCCACGAGCTCGGCGCCGGCCAGCTCCGCCAGGTCGGCCTGCTCGGGGGAGACGACCTTCGCGCCGAGCACCTGGGCCATGGCGTCGGCGACACGACGCGTATTGCCGTGCGACACGGAGGCGCACACGATGACTGCCTTCATTCTCGCGATCCCTTCTCTCGTTTCCGGAATGAGGACAGCGCAGCGGCGTCCGATGTGACGCCACTCGAATGTGATGCAGGTCACACCGCACGGGGAAGGTCAAGGCACCCCGTCAGACAGATCGCTTGGCCCCGTAATAGCCATGGCGCATCCGAAACCTCATGGGATCGGTACCGACCGCCTGGATGTGCTTGATCAGCATCGACCGCAGCGGCTCCGGCAGTCGTTTGCCATGTGCTCCGGTCCATTCGAGAGACCCGAAGAGTTGAGCCGCACCATCGAGTTGGGCAGAACTCGGCGGACGGGTGGTGAGCGCGGCGAGGATAAGGCCGGGATCTTCGGACAGGAGCTGCTGCTCGACCGCCATGTCGTACCACTTCAGGCCCCCGGTGGACTCCCTGGCGGGAACCCCGGCCCATGCCAGCAGGAAGCAGATCCGCTCGATCCCATCGGGATAGGCCGCTCGGACGAGCGCGGCAAGCCGAGCCTTGGCGTCGCGAACTCGGCCTGACCAGGCTTCCAGGTCACGCCCCGGCGGGTCGGACACCTCCATGGCCGTCTCGCGCAGCCCGGCGGGCGCGGCCTGGAGCCAACGCAGCCGGCGCCGCTCCTCCTCGGCCTCCTGCCCGGCCAGCTCCGCCTGGACCTCCCGAGATCCGGTCAGGCCTCGCTCCGCCAGCCACTCGGTCAGTGCCGGACCATCCTTCAGGTCGGCATCGCAGTGACCGATCCCTCGAAGACCGGACTGGTGGTGCAGCGTCCAGCAGGCGATCAGCTCGCCGTTCACATCGTGAACCATGATCGTCGGCCAGCCGTTGCACCGGCACCGGTCGCCGGTACCGCCGTCCACAATGGCCAGCACTCGAGCCAAGTCGGCGATCTGGGCACCGGTCACCACGATCCGCGCCACGTCACCTGAATCCGCCTCGCCAGGAGATCCCTCGGCGATCACGACGCGCCCAGCACGGTTCAGTACAGCGCGGAGGCGCGCTGTTGTCGGAGCGCCCTCATCCATGCCCGCCGTTCCCTCGTAGATCACGCCCGCGAGGATACTGCCGCCCGTCCCGCAAACCATGGCGCGATTCAGCCCGGTCGACCCGGTCGACCCGGTCGACCTGGCCAGTCCGGCCCGAGTCCGGCGGCCCGCAGCAGCGAGTCACGTTCGTCCTGGCGCAGCGGCTCGCCCTCCGGGAGCTGATCGTCGGCCAGCAACCGCCGCACCCATACCGCGTCGGCCTCGAACGCCGCGCGACACCGGGCTCGCTCGGGTTCGCCGGGGTCGACCGGCTCCGACAGGGCCGCGGCCACCAGTACGAGATCGAAGTGCAGGCCCCGACGGGGCACTTCGGGGTCGGCGGCCAGACGGAGCAGGTACGGCACGACCGCCGGCATCGCGGCGCTGATCTGCATCGGTCCCGCCATCACCAGCAGACTCAGCGCCCGTCCCGCAACCTCGGCGGTGTCGGGGTCGACCAGGCCGTACAACAGCGCCGGAACCCCGTCCGTACAACCAGGCAACTCCGACCAGACGACCTCTTCACACCCCACCAGCGCGGGATGCGGGGAAGGATCCGCCGCCAGATGTGGATACGCCGCCACCAGATCCGCGATCGCAGCCGCTACCGCCGCCCGGCCCACGGTGCACACACCAACCCCCAGTCCGCCACCCCACCCATAGCCGCTGACCCTGCCCGCGCACCATCATCCGCGCCCACCAGCATGCGGCCGGCGCCCGCCCTGCGTGCGTGCCCCCTCGACAGGGCCAGGCCGCCGGTCGACACCGCGGCTGAGCCAGGACTTCTCCAGATCCGACACAGGCGGCTCGGGCACAGGGCCGGTGTCGTCGTAGACGGCGATCGGGTCATCCGGGGCCGACCACGAGCCGACCGTCACCAATCGGTAGACGAACTCCCCGCCTTCGGGGAGCGGGGCCGTGACGGCTGCCGGTGCCGGCGGCCCGGGCACACACCTGCCAACGTCATCGGCGTACGGCCCGCCACCGAAGACCGCATGCATCCAGCCCTGCGGTGGCGTTCCACTCAGATCGAAGACGTCCTCCATGCCCCTCCCCTTCATCGCGGCGAGCGTAGTTGAAGAGGGCAGGAAAAACCCGACCTCAAGATCGGCCCGACAACTCTCAGGGGGCGAGGCGCGCAGCCGCGTACAGCGTCAATCGCCTCAAATGCCCGCGTAGGTTTCAAGCGAGAGCGCGTGAACGTTGGTGAGAAGCAAGAGCACCCAGAGCGGCGGGGAGGGGCAATCGTCCGTGCGAAGTCAGCCTCGTTTGTGGCAGGATGACGGCATGTTGATCAGAAAGGGCGATGCCGCGTAGGCGCCCGAAGGCCGTCCGTGCGGAGCTGTGGCGGCCTCGCAGGCACGTTGTAGTTCGGCGGATCCGGGGTGTTTCCGCCAAGACTCGCGCAGCTGTCCGCCGCGTCGAGGACGAGCGGATGTGGCCGGGTGCAGTTGCTGAAGCGCTCGCCCGCTTCGAGTGGGCGTTCAGGCAACCCGGCCGTTATCTGAATGCATCCCCGGTCTGGCAGCCCGGACTGGAGGTGGAGTACGCCCGTGATGACCTGGAAGAGGTCATGCTTCACCTCCCTCGCGGTGCCCGGCGCGATCTCGGCCGGCTGGTTGCCCGTATCGACGATGAGTTCGAGCGTCGCACCCTGCCCAACCCTGGGCCGGTGAACGCCTTCACGGTGGGCGGCTGGTGGTGGTCAAGGATCCGTGACCACTGAGGATGCTCACGAAGCCTCATGCGCCCAGGTCAGCTCGTGGCCAGCCGTTGTTCACTCGCTGGTCCATTCGTAAGCTCGCCGATCACCTGCTCAGGAACATCATCCGGCCCGTCCGGCCCGTCCGGCCCGTCCGGATCGGCAGGGCGGCTCTGCGGTGCTTACTGGCCCACCGCGGGATCTCTTTCCAGCGCACGAAGACCTGGAAGGAGTCCCAGGATGCGGACTTCGACGCCCAGCTGGCCCGGATCGAATACGCGGTCAACGAGCGGCCGGACTGCACGTTTGCCTTCGACGAGTTCGGCACGTTGGGCATCCGCCCTACCGCCGGTTCCTGCTGGGCAGATCGAGGCAGGCCAGACCAGCTGTCGGCGACCTACCGCCGTACCGACGGAATCACCTACTTCCATGGCTGCTACTCCGTCGGCGACGACGAGATGTGGGGAATCAATCGGCGCCGCAAGTGCATCGACCATACTTGGGCCGCGCTGCGCTCGATCCGCGCCGCCCGCCCGGACGGCGCCCCCATCTACGTGATCCTCGACAACCTGTCCGCCCACCTGAACTGGGAATCCGCAGGTGGGCGACCCGGAACAAGGTCGAGCTGTGCTTCACCCCGACTTGCGCGTCCTGGGCCAACCCCACCGAAGCCCGCTTCGGACCCTTGAGGCAGTTCACCCTGGCCAACTCGCACCATTCCGACCACACGGCCCGGACCCGGACTCTGCCCGCCTACATGCGCTGGCGCAACCAGAACGCCCGCCACCCCGAGGTCCTCGCAGCCCAACGACGCGAACGAGCCTGCATCCGTAGTGAGAAGGGTGTTCGCTGGGAAGGGCTTCGGACCACGATGGCGTCCTGAACGACTACACCTGCCCTTGATACACCCTGATCTCGGTCGGGCTGAGTCTGCGGATCGTTGCCCAGGCCGCTCGCTCGGTCAGTCCTTGCGCCCACTCTTCGAGATCGTCTCCGGCATCGCGGAAGAACCACGAGTCGAAGCTTCCCAAGGCCTCCAGCGCGGGCGTGAGGCCGTATCTGAGCTCGCAGTGGACCTGCACGTAATGGTCGTGATCACCGTCGTCGTCGGAGATCTCGAACTGCCGGGTGAGGTCCAGCGTGAACGCTCGAGGGCCGCCGAACGCGTGGGTCCCGTACTGGAACAGGAGACCGTCAGCGTCGGGTGTGTCCGGGACGTCGAACAGTCGTCGGCCGAACCGAAGGAAGGCAAGCCAGCAGTCTTCCGTGACCAGCTCGTCAAGCCCTCGCTGCCCTGATCCCAGTTCGCCCTCAAGCAGTCCCGCGGCCTCGTCCATCGGCAGTCTCCGCGTCATGCCCGACCTCCTCACCCACCACAGCCTCGCTCAGCGTACTGACCCGGTGAACCGTCCCGGTCAGAGCACTAGACAACGTCGAACTCGTTGCCTTCCGGGTCCTGCAGCAGGACGGCGTACTGCCCCATGTCCGGCTCATCCGTGATCCGAAGCACGCTGGCACCGGCCTTGATCAGTCTTTCCACAGTGGTGGTGACCCGCTGAGTGCGGACCGCCAACGGGACATCGCGCCCACCGCCGACCTTCAGGTCGAAGTGGATCCGGTTCTTGGTGGTCTTGGGTTCCGGAACCAGTTGGAACCACACCCGGGGCCCTCGTCCCGCCGGATCGACGATCGACTCCGGGATGTCGCCCGCACCCACAGGCAACTCCTCCTCGGGCACCCCCATGGCCGCCCAGTACTCCCGCCACGTGGCATGGCCGGCCGGTGCAGGTTCGGGGACGTATCCCAGGGCCTCGCTCCAGAACGCCACCAGCTTCTGCGGGTCGGCGCAGTCGATCGTCAGTTGCAGCGTCATGTCCATAACCTGAGGCTGACAGACACGTCTGACATTCATGCCGGACCACCCCCGCCCGGCGAGCGCCGTACCCGCCGTCGCTCTCGTGGATGTCCTCCTGTGGCTATGACGACTTCCAGGGATCCAGCCTGCACCTCCAGGACGACGTCCTCACCAAGGACGAGCTGCCAGCGCTGTCGAGGGCGGCGGGCGCGGGGTGGTGTCCCGGGCCGGGGCCGTGCTTTTGGTCGAGACCGTCCGCAAGGCCGGGCTGGATCGGGCGATATCGGCGGCGCTTGCGCCGTGGCGGTGGCCGAGGGGCGGTGCACGATCCGGGGAAGATCCTGCTGGACGTGGCCGTCGCGGTCGCGGTCGCGCTGGGCGGGGACTGCCTCGCGGATGTCGGGATGCTGCGGGCCGAGCCGGCCGTGTTCGGCCCGGTGGCCTCCGACCCGACGGTCTCCCGGCTCATCGATACCCTCGCCGCGGCCGGGCCGAAGGCCCTCTCCGCGATACGGGCCGCTCGGGCCGAAGCCCGCGAGCGCGTCTGGAGTTCCGGCGTCGTCGAAAGGCACGTCAACCGGATCAAGATGCTCAAGCGCCAGATGTTCGGCCGGGCCGGCTTCCAGCTGCTGAGGAGGCGAGTCCTGCTCGCAGAATGGGCTCTGGTGCCGTGCGATAGATTGCGGGGGACACGAGAGAAGAGCTCGCATGGACTCCCGCATCCCGCGGTTGCGACGCAAGCTGGCACGCATCCCCTACACGCCCAACCGAAGCTACTCCTTTGGGGAGGAGCGGCACGAATTTCGTCTCGGCCCCCGCCTCACCAAAGGTCGGGCAGATGCCTTTCAGGCCGAGCATGACGTGGAACTCCCGCAGCCCTACCGAGACTTCCTCACCACCATGGGCGGCAGTGGTGCGTCTCCGTACTACGGACTGATCCCCTTGGAGGACTGCACGCTCTTCACGATGAACTCCAGAGACGACGACGCCACCAGCAACTCAAGAGGATTCAGCCGAGCCTACCGCCCCACCCGCCGTGGTGACCTGTTCCTGAACGTCATCGAACGCGGCTGCAGCGATCTCGTCCTCATTGGCATAACCGGCCCCCTCACCGGGCGCATGCTCATCGGCAACGCCGACGGCTTCTGGGGCCCGAACGTCTCCTCAGCCCCGGACTTTCTCGCCTGGTATGAGCGATGGCTCGACCACATGGCCGCCGGACAGGACAACGGGGCTCTGGAGCTCACCTCACCCCAGCTCCGAGCGCATCCGATTCGGCAGCGGCTCGCTCACTTGCCGTGACCACTCCACAGAACCTGAGTCAGACCCCGAGTCAGAACCCGAGTCAGAACCTGAGTCAGAAGCCGAGTCCGACAGCACCGCCGCCTCGTCGTGGACTGGGTGTGTCCGGCCCGGCCAGACGGCCGTCCAACAAAACCCGGCCGATATCCCTTGGCGGGTCGGTGCCCGAGTCGGGCAGGGTTCCGGGTGATGAGCGATGAGTACGAGATGACGTACGCCCACCCCGACTCCCTCGAAGGCCTGCTGCAACGGGGGCGTGGCCTGGGTGCGGTACGCGCGCTCCAGGACCCGCAGGATGCCGCTGGATTCGTGTACGACGGGATCCGACGTGACTGGCGATGGGACGGGACCGACGACCGGTCTCTGTACCTGGCTCGGCTGGTCCGGGACCTGGAGCTGTCCCCGACGCCGGTCGTGGACCAACTGGAGGGGGACGAGGAGTCCTGTTTGCGGGCCTGCGAGGTCCTGGAGTTGCTGGCTCTCGCCGGATCGGAGGAAGCGCGCGAGGGGCTTCGGGCCTATGTCCGGAGAGGCGATCACTGGGTCCGCGTGCTGGAGTCGGTATCAGTCGGCTGGCCGGCAGAGTGGTGGGAAGACCTCGGTGACGTCGCGCGCGCTCGAATCGGCGGAGAAGCGGAGCTTCCGTGGTTCTTCGAGCCGTGGACACGGTTCGGGATCGAAGTACAGAGCCGCCCGTCCACAACACGGCCATCCCTGACGGGGCTCGGCACAGCGGACCTCCTCACCCTGCTCGCCGACTCCCGCACGGAAGACACCACGAAGTTCGACGCACTGCGTGCGTTGAACAGCCGAGAGCCTTCTGAAGGACTGATCCCGCTGGTCCCCCTGCTGGGCACCGCGGATGGCCGCCGACCCCTGCCCCTGCTCAGACGGGCCGTTGAGCGCCTCGGCACCGCCGCCGTACCAGCAGCGCACGGCTGGGCGGCGCAGGACGAACGCCCTTGGCTGACGCAGCTGGGAGCCGACATCCTGGCCGACCACCCAGGGCCCGAGGCATTGCGGGGACTCGTAGAAGAACTCGCAGAGCAATGGGCGACCCGGACCTGGTGCGGCCCCGACCGGACGGCCCGCCGCCTGGCCCGGTTCGGGCCCGACGCCGCCGACGCTCTGCCCTACCTGCGGCGCTTCTGGCTGCGCACCCCGCACTCCTATGAGAGGACCGCGTACCTGGAGGCACTCGCCGCCATAAACAGGGACGGCCTGGACTACGTGTACGCCGAGGCCCTCTGGGACTGCGAGGAGACGACGCGGCTGCTGGGGATCGCCTCTGCACCCGCAAGCCCGGAGACCTTGGGACGGATCGCGCAATTGCGCGACGATCCGATGGAGACCCCCGAGGTACGCGCCGCGGCCAGAGCACGGCTGCCGGCCGCCCCTGCCGGCCTGCGTCTGCGCCTGCGTCAGACCTGACCTACCAGCGGACGGACGCGATGGTATGCACCCACCGCTGCGGGCTGGTTCGCACCCAGACCGCGAAACGAGGGCCACACCCTGCTGCCTGCCAGGCCGGCATGTCGCGTTCAAGGACCTGGTCGGCGTCCGGCGGGCCTTGGTGGGGCCGTGGGTGTCGTGTATCCGAGCGAGCGGAGGGGGGATGTAGCACGGTCCACCAGGCTCCGGGCGCGGTGGAGGGCGTCCTGGTCGGTGGCGGCGCGGACGAAGAGCACCGCGTCGGCTCCGCGGTCGGAGGAGCGGACGCGGAGGTGTTCCAGACCATGGCGGGGGGATGCGTGTGCCCAGAGCACGGCGTCGATGGTGTGTACGTGCGTGGTCGGGGCGGGACCGCCGGTGATGCGGAGAAGACTGATGTGGATCATGCGCATGCGGGGTCTCCCGTGGGTCTCCCGTTGGTACCGGGTCTGCGGCCATCGTGGAACGGCGGCATACGCCACGGGAACGAGGTTCGGGCGGCAGGATGAGGCCTGACCGCATCCGGACACGTGGTCGCAGTGCCATCGCAGTGCGATCGCACCGCGATGGCACTGCGACGGGAGGCTGCTTTTCGGACGTGTCTGTCTGTTCTGGCATCCTTCTCGGTCGCTTCTGACAGCATCGCGCGCGAAGACCGATCGCATCCGGCTGGGGGATGGGTAGATGCTGGAAATGCTGGGGCTGGACCGGGACACCGAGCGGGTCTATCGCGAGATGCTGCTCCAGCGTTCTGAGGGGGTCGCGGAGTTATGCGTCAGGACCGGCCTGGCCGAAGGTGACGTACGCGCGGCTCTGGATCGCCTGGCCGACCTGGCGCTCGTGACCCCGTCGCGGGACACGCCCGGCTCGCTGCGGGCGGTGAGCCCCGAGCGAGGGCTGGAACTGCTGCTGCTGCGGCAGGAGGAGGACCTGGTCAGGCGTCAGCAGGAGCTGGCCCTCGGCAAGGCGGCAGCCGCCCGAGCGGTCGCCGAGTATGCGAACCTGCGGTCCGGCCAGGCCGCCGAGGACGGTACCGAGCGGCTGCTCGGGCTCGACGCCATCCATGCCAGGCTCGAGGTGCTGGCCGAGGAGGTCGAGCGGGAGTGTCTGGCCGTCATGCCCGGCGGCGCCCAGTCGCAGGCAAGCCTGGATGCGTCCCGGCCGCTGGACGAGCAGGCGCTGCGTCGGAACGTAGAGCTTCTGACGCTGTATCAGGACAGCGTGCGCAACGACCCGGCGACGTACGCGTACGCACGCTGGACGACCGAGCTTGGCGGCAAGGTGCGCACCTGTCCGGTGTTGCCGCCACGGATGCTGCTCTTCGACCGCACCATCGCCGTGGTGCCCATCGACCCCCAGAACACGCGGCTCGGGGCCCTGTGCACCCGCGAGCCGGGCATCGTGGCCTCACTGGTCACGCTGTTCGAGCAGACCTGGGGCATGGGAGTGCCCCTGGGTACGGTCGCGACCGACCTCGGTCCCGGGCCGGATTCCGGGCTCAGCCCGGCCGAACAGGAGCTGCTGCGGCTCCTCGCCTCCGGGATGACCGACGAGATGGCCGGCCGGAGGCTGGGGATCTCCAGTCGGACGGTAAGGCGGCAGATGGCCGTGCTGATGGAGCGCCTCGGGGCCACCAGCCGGTTCGAGGCCGGGCTGAAGGCCGTCCAGAGCGGCTGGCTGTGACGCCGGCGGCCTCGTCCGGATGCGGACAGACCGCTTGGTGACAGCCTGATCTCCTTCCTCCCCGGCGCCTGGGCTTGCAGGATTCTCATCAACGGCAGGGCGAACCGGCCGCGGACGACACACCCCGCGGCGATCACCCGGCCAGGCATCCTCGACCACATTCCGACGCCCGACTGGGGGGACACCGTCATGCCCGGAACCAAGCCCGTTCTCGCCACCGCCACCGCCACCGCTTTGCTGTCGCTCATGCTCGTCATCGGCGGGGCCACCGGCGCCGCCGCCGAGACCCTGCCGGGCGGTGGCGGTACGGGCATCGGCTGGGACTCCGCCGTCGCCGCCACCTCCGCCGAGGGCGAGCCGTCCGTGCCGGGAACGGGCATCGGCTGGGACGCCACCCTCGGGTACGACGGCGCCGGCATCGGCTGGGACTGACGACCGGGTCGGCGTCGGCCGACACAGGCGGTCGGGCTAGCTCCTGACCCGTTGACGTTTTACTCCGGTGTCCCGTCCGGGTGCGCCGGTACGCGCCACCGCCCGACATCGCCTCGAAACCGCCTTCTGCCACCCGTGCGCGCCGCATCCGCCGGAAGCGGGTGCCTTCGGTCCCGTCTCGGCAGGCAGGCAGGCAGGCAGGCAGGCGGCAGGCACGGTATCGCTCTGCCCTGCCCAGCACGCCCCCTTCCCGGCCCTTCTCGGCGCCCCGGATTCCCGGATTCCCGGCCGTTCAAGCCCTTCCCCGCACGTCCCTCCCCGCACGCCCTTCCCCGCCCGGCGGACTCGGCCAGGCTGCCCCGGCCCCGCCTCCCTCCGGCCACCGCCCCCGTGCCACGCGTCGCTGTACGCGCGGCGCCGAGTCGGGCCACGCCGCCCCCTGCACGACCCCTCTGCGATTCGCGGACATCCACCTCAGCTCGCCGACACCCGGCACGAAACTGGAGCCCCGTATGCGTACTCGCGCACTTCCCCGCGCCCTCGTCCGTAGCCTCGCAACCGCCGGCCTCGCCACGGTGGTCCTCGGCATCGCGGTGCTCCCGGCCACGGCCGTGCCCACCGGTCAGGCCGGTGCGTACGCCCCGAGCCGGACCGCGGCCGAGGAGGTTCCGGACGCAGGCAGCCCCGGTCAGGGCGAGCCGGCGACGCGGGACTTCGACGAGTCGCCCGGCACCTACGAATCCGGAGAACCCGCCGCAGCGGCAGGCAAGGACCTCCTGCGCGGCACCGAGGGTTCCGCGGCCACCTCGTCGACCGCCGCCAGGGCCACCATCAACCGCAGCCGGGTCCTGGAGCGAGCCAGATCGTGGGTCGGCAAGGGCCTTACGTACAGCTGGACCGGCACCCAGGACGGCTACCGCCGGGACTGCTCCGGCTATGTGTCGATGGCCTGGGGTCTGGCCAGGCCGGGGCTGACCACCGACACGTTCGCCGCGCGCGGGGTCACGTACACCATCACCAAGGACGAGCTCCGCCCGGGCGACGCGCTCAACAACGACAGGACCCTTGCCAACGGCCACATAGTGCTCTTCTCCGGCTGGACGGACGCCACCAGGTCCTCGTACTGGGGTTATGAGTTCACCGGCTCCGGGGTGCACTACCGGAAGATCCCGTACCCCTACTTCAACAACCAGTCCTCCTACCGGCCGGTCCGCAACCGCTACGTGGTCGACGACCCGGCTCCCGCGCCCACGCCGGTCAACGGCGACCTGTACGCCCTGACGCCGGACAAGTCGGCGGTCACGGTGTGGAACGGCAGCTCCTGGACGCGGATCGGCGGCGCGGCGGGCGCCATCCACGCAGGCGGCGCGGGCTTGTTCGCCACCAATCCGGCCACCGGGGACATCTACCGGTACAACGGCACGCCGGACTCCTGGACGAAGGTCGGCAACCCGGGCGCGGCCTTCGCGGTCAGCGGTGACCGCCTCTACGCCCTGACCCCCGACCGGCAGGCCGTCATGCAGTGGACCGGCACCGGCGAGAACTGGATCCAGATCGGCGGCGCGGCAAGTGCGATCCACGCGGGCGGCGCGGGCCTGTTCGCCACCGACCCGCACACCGGCGTCATCAACCGCTACAACGGCACGCCCGGCTCCTGGAGCAAGGTCGGCAATCCGGGCGCGGCCTTCGCGGTCAGCGGTGACCGCCTCTACGCCCTGACCCCCGACCGGCAGGCCGTCATGCAGTGGACCGGCACCGGCGAGAACTGGATCCAGATCGGTGGCCCGGCCGCGGCGATCTATGCCGGCGGCATGGGGCTGGTCGCCACGGACCCGTACGACGGTGACGTCTACCGCTTCCTGAACACCCCCGGCGCCTGGACGCAGGTCGGCGGCCCCGGCGCGAACTTCGTGCTCAGCGGCACCCACCTGTACGGTCTGGCCCCGAACCGGAGCGTGGTCACGGTGTGGACCGGTTCCGGCTGGAACCAGATCGGCGGCGCGGCGGCCACCATCGCCTCCGGGCGCTGACCCGGCACAGCACGAACGAGCACACGCAGACACGTCGGAGTGGCGGTACGGCCCGGTCTTCCGGGCCGTACCGCCATGTTCGTAGAGCTGCCCGCCCCGGACGCCAAAGCCGGGCAGACGACCGGTGTCCACTACCACCTCGACGACGACTTGGACGCCGCGCGCGCCAAGAAGCCCTGGTACGGCCCCGGGGCCGGCGGGCACGGGCGCGGCCCCGAGAGACTCCTCGCCGGACTGGCAGAACACCCCCAACCCCTGAGCAAAGGTGCTGGTCACGGACGCGAGGTCCGTGACCGGGACCTGGCGCTCCAGCTACCGGTCAGAGCTTGGCGAGGGCGCCGGCGAGGGATTCGGGCGGGAAGGCCATCTCGCTTGTCTCCAGGAGCCGACGGAGCGAGGGGGGAACTCGTAGCTGCGGTGGCCGCTGATCACGATCTCCGCCTCGCGGTGAACCTTCATCGCGGACGCCACGGAGGCGATGCTCAGGCCGAGGGCGTCCGCGTCCCCTCCGCTGATCGCCGCCTGCAGTGGTGTCGACGAGGCGGTTGAACGGCACCGAGGCACCCGCTACCGTCCTCCAGCAGCACGACCGCAGAAACAGTCATGACCTCGCCGGCTACCTCGTCGACCTCGGCCGCGTTGAGGAGACCCTGGCCATCCTGTTGCGCAGAAGCCCCCCGCCACCGCTCGTGCCGACCACGCACCTGTTGTCGGCGTACCTGTGAAAGTCGCACCTGACTACGGATGAACGTGCTCAGGCCCAGGGGGCTCAGCGGAAGGCGTGGGCGTTCTCCGACGCCCACTGCCGGAACGGGCGGGCGGGTGTTCCGGTGATCTGTGCAACCGTGTCGCGTACCTTCAGCAGTTCGTCGTTCACGTCTCCGCCCGTTACATCGAGGACCGCTTCCGCCGCCTCGGCGCCGAAGATTGTGGCCATCTGCGCGTAGGCCTGCCGACGGCTGATTTCGGCGAAGGGAACCTCTCGCCCCAGGGCTGCCGCGATGGCCTCGACTTGTTGTCGAGCGGTCACCGGCTCTGGGCCGGTCAAAGCGTAGGTGCGCCCGTGGTGACCGGGCTCGGTCAGTGCCACCCGTGCCACCGCCGCGATGTCCGCCGGGTGAATGGTCGGCAGCGCGGTCTCGGCGTACGGCGCGTGGACGGTCTCGTGGCCACGGATGGAAGCGGCCCACATCAGGGCGTTCGAGGCGAACTGCGTCGGCCGCAGGATCGTCCAGGCCATGCCGCTTGCCTTGAGCAGTTCCTCCACCGCCCGGTTCTCGTCGGCGGGGCCGAGGTGCGGGTGGGTCTGGACGGTGATGGACGACACCAGAACGACATGCTCCACACCCGCCTGCCGGGCGGCTTCGAGGATGTCGGCATCCGATCCCAGACGCGACACAAGAAACAGTGAGCGCACCCCTTGCAGCGCGGGCTCCAATGACACCGGCTCTGCGAAGTCGCCCTCCACAGCCTCGACCCCAGCAGGGAAGACGGCCCGTGCGACATCACGGGTGAGCCCCCTCAGCGGCCCGACACCACGCGCGTGCAGCTCCTTCAGCAGGGCACTGCCGATGTTTCCGGTGGCTCCGGTCACGAGGATCATGGGCGTGTCTTCCCCTCATCAGGTGATCAAGTAGGCGACACGCTAAAACCTCAATCATGCTTCAGGTCAAGGAGTGCCTGGCCACTCCCGCGGCTGCGCACGTATATCCGTACATAACTGGGCATGTTCATGTGTCCGCCCACACCGGTGGTCCGACGAGCCTCCGTTCTGAAGTTCTGAAGCTCTGAAGCTCTGACCGAGGGATGGCGATGACGGCCCATCACTCGATGCTTGGTGGCGCCGCCAGTGCTCGGCGGTGACGCCGCGGAGTCCGAGCAGGGGCGCGAGGATGCTGCCTGGCCTCCAGGGCTTCGACGACCGATGGATCTCGGCCGCCGGCAGCCCCCGCGCCTTCGGCGTGAGGGCCCGTTCCCCATCGATGCCGGCGGTCATGCGACCACTGCTCTGCCTGTTGCTCCTCGATGGCCGAGGACCCTTGGGCTTGAACGCCCCGCGTCACACCCCGCAGTTACCAGCGACGCATGGGAGCGTGGGGACCGGCCTTGGACACTACTTCGTATCGCGCACTGACTGCTCCAGTTGGCCAGATCGGCCGACCCCGGCCCTCAGGGCGGGCCCGCCCGCCAATCCGCACTCGCAGCCGCGCGTGATTGCGGTGGGTCTCCCTGTTAGGGGTTGCAGTTGAGCACAATGCCCTCATTCACGCGGCACACGTCGTTGTCTGCGCCGCCGTCGACTTCACCGTCGTTCAACAGGACCTGGATCTCGTCGTCGCCCGTGTTGCCGTGGACCCTGCCCAACGAGCCGTTGTAGGAGGCGATGATGTCGTCGGAGCCGTCGCCCGCCTGGATGAGACCCGTGTTCTCCTCCTCCAGCCTGATGGTGTCTTGGCCGTTGCCGCCATTGATGACACCGGCGTGGTTGAAGGTGACCCGGATGGTGTCGTTTCCGTGGTGGCCGAAGATGACATCGCCGTAGACGAGGCGGTCGCATCGGATGTCGTCATCGCCCGCCGTGCCATAGATCTCGGGGCCCGGCTGGGGTTGACCGTTCACGAAGCGGTCGAGGCCGCAGAGTCCGGAACCGCATGTGACGCGTGAGCGGTGCCCGCCAGGCCCATGCCGACAAGCAGTGCAACAGCAGAAGCAGTGATCTTGTTCATGGACGGATCAACGACGCTGCTGCGTGAAGGTGGCGTCGCACGGAAGGATCACCATGGGCCCGCGACTGGCCAACCGAAACACTCGGTGCCCCGTGTGATCGATCGAACCTTGATCACGTGCCGTCGAAGAATGATCGCGTCGGCCAGACGCCCTGCTGCGGAAGCTGACAGCCGATGGTCGCGCAGCGAGAGGCGCGGCGGGCAGCCGGGCGGGAGCGCGGAGGTCATTGCTACGGTCGCCGGATGGCGAACTGGGACGAGGACAGCGTCCGCGCACGGATACGGGAGATGGCCGCACGGGACCCGGCGCGGGAGCGTTCCGGGGCGCGCACGCATCGGTACGTGCTGGCGCCGCAGCTACCGGAGACGAAGATCCGGGCATTCGAGGAATCCCACGGCATCGCTCTACCCGTGGAGTACCGGTCCTTCGTCGCGGAGGTCGGCAACGGGCCGGCCGGGCCCGGGCACGGCGTCATGCCGTTGACAATTCCACGCCCGGAGGCCGACGAGGAGTGGGCTGCAGACGATGAGTGGGAGCAGGACCGCCTGCCGGGCCACCTCGCCGGGCCGTTCCCACTCACCGAACCTCTTCCCGGCCCGATCGGGGCAACGGCCGATCTGACCCAGGGCACACTCATGGTGGCCGAACAAGGCTGCGGCATCTACACGCGGCTCATCCTGAACGGCCCACACGCAGGAGAGATCTGGCAGATCGATCCGGACTGGGGCGGCTTCGTACCGCTGCGCCCTGGCTTCCGATCCTGGTACACCGATTGGCTGGCGAGCCCGTGACAGGGGTCAGGCCGGCCAGCAGATGAACCTGGTCAGCCTCCAGGTTCATCTGCGTGACATCGGCGTCCCGCCGCAGCGCGGCAGGACCTCCGCAATCCGCCAGCTCGTACTCCAAGCCCCGGTCCCCGTCATCGCGAAGGCACTCGGCTACCACGACAAGACCACCACCCGCCTGGTCACCGAAGCCGGAGGAACATGGAGCCGATACGCCCCCGGCGACCACCAGCGACGAAGCGCAGTACTTACACCGGATCCGCTGAGCCTCGTTTGTCCTCAACGTGGACGATGTGAAGTTCGGTGCCGTCCCGGTGCCGCTTGGAACGTCCGAACAGTCCGACAGCGATCTGCGACTGATTCTGAGGTTCATCGGGGCCGACATAGGTAAGGACGTCGTTGTGGTGTCCGGTGACGACCCATCCCTCGACGTCCTTGAGGTCGATCACCCCAAAATCTCCTGCCGAAGATCCTGCATGCGCCGGGCCGAACTTCTTCAGGAGGTCGGTGGCCTGTTCAGCAAGCTCCCCTTCCGGAACGGTCAGCACGACACAAGTGCCATGCTCGAACAGCACCCACGACTTGTGAGGGTCAGCGAGAAGCCGCTGCCAGACGTCTACAAGTATCTCGGTGTCCATGGCGGTCATCATGCCGCAGAGCACTGACACGGGGTGACGATTGGCCGACTGCTACGGCGAATGCGCGACTCCTGGACATGCGGGCCTACCAGTCCCGAGGCCATATACGGGCCTGAGAAAACAACGGCCTGCCGGATGGCGCCAGCAGGCCGTTGCAAGCTGATCAAGGGAAGTGACATCGAGTGTGAGGAGCCTGTGCGCGGCCTGTCGGACCGCGACGCCTCTCCCTGCGAGCGCTACTGAATCTGAACTCGTGATGTTCGTGCAGGTGGGCGGAGTATCCGGC
The DNA here is from genome assembly GCF_008642295.1 of Streptomyces venezuelae. Classification (GTDB taxonomy): domain Bacteria; phylum Actinomycetota; class Actinomycetes; order Streptomycetales; family Streptomycetaceae; genus Streptomyces; species Streptomyces venezuelae_C. The sequence continues at coordinate 7,297,229 of NZ_CP029190.1, forward strand.
TGGCGGTAGTCCGTCCCGGCGTGGAGCGCGGGCCAGATACGGTCGTTCAGGATCCGGCCGGCCGCTGGGTAGTCTTCGGTAATGTGGAGAGAAGCGGCTCTTGAGATCTTTCCTGGGGCGGAGTTCCGGAGTCCCGTGCAGGCGGTTGTCCTCGCTGATGCAGAGCACCGTCTCGGACGCGGGGTGCCTGCCGAGCTGAGGCAGCTGCTCTTGGAGAGCAACGGAATCGTCGGACATACCGAGGTAGACACCGTCTGACCCGTCGAACAAATCGTCGATCAGAACCTTCTCTTCCGTTCCGACAGCTCCTTCGCCCAGCTGTGCATGCCCTTCGACGCCTTCCTCTTTTTCGGGGACAACGGGGGCGGCGACCAGTTCGCGTTTGTACAGACACCCCAGCGCCCCGAAATCTTCGTCTGGGAGCACGAGACCGACAGCCTGCGGTGGGTGGCCCGAGCCCCGAGGGACTACCGGGGCCGTTCACTCGCCGAGGGCGGCGACGACTGGTACCAGTAGGTTGTCGGTGCGTCCCAAGACGCTGACCGGGTCATCTTGAGCTTGCGCTTGACGGCCAGGTCAGCCGGCCGAGGCCGGCGGCGGCGAAGTTGCCGATGTCGCGTTTGACCAGCGACCAGATGCCGTCCTGCGGGTTCAAGTCGGCGCGTAGGTGGGCAGCCGGAAGACGGTGAGCCAGTGAGCGTTGGCCTCGAAGAACGCCTTGAGCGGGGCAACGGGCAGGCCAGCATGGACACTACCGCTCGCCCAACGCTTCTCCAGAGCACCACGCTCATGGGCACGCTCGGGCTCAGCGCCTTGTGGCTCCGCTCCCAGTCGGGGTGTGCTGCCACCTGCGCCGTGTACACCCGCCACAGCGCTCCGTCGGTCGCCGCCCGGGCGTGCTGCACGTACACCTCGGGCTCGACTCTGTTGATCGGGAGTCGACGCCGTGTCATGTCCTCCCAGGACAGGGACAGTACGGTGCTGTGCTCGCCCGCCGTCACCTCGAGCCGGCGGAGGTGCGCAGGAAGAGCAGGGAGGCGTCGTTCCAGTCCGCGAACCATTCGAGGCGCTGGGCTGCGGTGAGCGTGCCCGGTGCCAACGGAATGCGGAAGACAGTCCATTCGGGTCCGGAGATCTCGCCTGCGAGCGGAGGCGGTGGCCCTGCGGGTTCGAGGTTCGTGCCGCAGAAGCGCACGTGGAAGGGGCTGGCAATGCACCTCCCACACGGCGGTGAGGGCCCTGAGAGCCGCCAGTCCGATGCCGAACCGGCGGGTGGATCCGGCAGAGGCCGTCTTGCCGCTGAGCCAGGGCAGGCCGAGGGGGAGGACATCGGCCAGGCGCAGGCCGGCTCCGCCGTGGGCAATCAGCGTGTCCTCGGACCGCAGCAGGATGCGGAGCTGCCCGGCTCCCGCGTCGTAGGAATTCTGCACGAACTCAGAGAGGACCTGGAGCCGGTCGGTCGAGAGCGTCCACGCGCGCATCCCCCTTGCTGCTCTGTGATGTCGACAAGCCTGGGGTCAGGGGCGGTTCCCGAACACCGGGAGGGCGTGATCCAGCCAAGTGTGCACGGTGTCCCGGCGTGCTGTTCGGTTCGGCTGAGCGGTGCGGCGCTACGGGTGCCGGGGCCGGTGTCGGGACGCAGCCCCGGTATCAGGCTCCGGTCAGTCCCGGGTCGCCTCGTCGGCCGGCCTGTGCCACGGAGGAGATCAGCATGGACAGAGTGAAGGTCGCCACGAGGCTTCCCATCATCACCATGCCTACGCCGATCATGAACAGTCCGCTGGCGTCGTCCGACCAGTCGAAGTACGCGGCAACGGTCAGACCGGCCGTGGTGCCGAGCACGGCGCCGGCGACGTGGTGGCGGGATGCCGCCCAGTACACCGGAGCCAGCAGGGTCAGCACCAGGCCGATCACCTGCCAGGCCTCGTACGGGCCGCTTACCGAGCCGTCGGGGTGTACGTCACGATGCTGGTCCCAGCCCAGCCAGGCGGCCCATGCCGCCACCGGGACGAGGAACAGCAGGCAGGGAGCGAGTATCAGTGATCTCTGGCGCATGGCCCAAGAATCCCGTCGCACCCGGTCCTGCGGCAGAGCGCAGGTACTCACCTCCCTTTGAGTACCCAGACGCCCACAGGCCCGGCACCGCTGACCGGCATCGAAGCCCATGAGGCCCCATGCGTGGATGCCGATGCCGGCGTCCGGTGCGCAGAACCACAGGTCGACTCCGACGACGCGGCCCCGGCCGGCGAGCGGGGCAGGGGCGGGCTCGGCACGGGGGACAAGGGGGCCGCGGTCAGCCGATCGGTTGCCGGGACTCGGCGCGCACCTTGAGGGTGGTCTCGGCGACCTTGGCGAGGTCGATGGACGCGGGCTTCTGCTGCGCGGTCTCCGGGGTAACGACGCCGACGGAGGCGCCGGTGTTCTCGTCAGCCCAGGCGCACATCGGCAGGGTGGTATCGACGCCGCCCTGCCTCGCGACCAGCACCTGGCAGGACAGGGTGACATCGGAGCCGGCCGGGGTGATGTCCCGGGCGGGGGCAGCCAGGGACGCACCTTCGGCGTCCGCCGCACCGGCCAGCATCTGCTTGCGGGTGGCCTCGGGGTCCTTGAACTGGCCGTACATCCCGGAGACGACCAGGGCACTCACCCCCTTCGGAGAGTTGGAGGTGTACTGCCCGACAGCCGGCATCGGATTGCGGACCTTCGAGTCGTAGCTGCCTTTCAGCGCCTTCTTACCCTCGGTGTCCGACAGATCCTGGACCAGCTCGTACTTGCCATCCACCACGGTCTTGGGAACGGTGAGCCGATACCGGGCCTCGGGGAAGCCGGTACCACTCGCCACGGATCCGGCCTCCGTCAGCAGCTTCACGCCGAATCCGAGCACGCCGAGCGCCACCAACGAGCCTGCGACGATCCCGATGACCATGCCCGTCCGGTTCTTGCGGGGCGGGCCCATCGGGGGCTGGCCCCAAGCTCCTTGACCGGGGTACGGCTGCGGCGGGTAAGGCTGCCCCGGGTGCCCGCCGTACGGATTCGGGTGCTGCGGGTGCCCGTACGGGCCGGGGGACTGCTGGGGCGGCATGCTCATGCCTGAACGCTACTTCAGCCCCGCGACCGATCCGGCGGCGGTGGGCACGGCATTCGCTTGGCTTCCATCGGCGAAGCGGCCGATGGCGGTGGGCTCCACCGTCTGCCGCGCCCACCAGCAGGCTGCCGGTGCCAGCAGAACGCGGGCGCCCCCGCTGAGCCGCCTGGGGTCCGGCTGCTGTCCACGGATTGACCGTGTCGCCGAACGACCAGCCGGACCTGAACGCCGAGATCGACCGCCCCCGGGTCCGACCACCGCCCCGCCCCGCCCCGCCCCGCCCCGTCCCGTCCCGTCCCGTCCCGTCCCGCCCCCGAGGCTCGGCCGGTTCCCGGGCGGCAACGAGCCCCCGAATCGTCCCTGCTCCGGCGCCTGCGGCATTCGTGCCACGCCGAAGCCACCGGCTCCAAAGGCGGTTGGCCCATGCTGAGAAGTTGATCCCCGGTATCGCGACCGCACAGTTCCGGCTGCGGCAGCACGGGAGCGCGGCGATAAGCATTCGACGAAGGGCGAACTGTTGCGCCACCATCCGGGGCGAGGCCGGACGCGAGGAGCACGGTGATATCCCAGGGCGCGAAGATCACAGCGCGATGCGAGGCATGCAGCGGCGTGTTGATACTCAACACCGGCCAGTTGATCGAGCGCGGACGCCTGCGGTGGGTAACCGAGGCCAACTGCCTGTGCTGCCGCGTCGCCTGGTGCGAGCAAGGCAACGGCGACGCGATTCCGGAGGAGATCCGCCAGGTCCTCTTGGCAGAACATGGATCTGCCCGGCTCCGGCTGACAGAGCCCGAGGCGAGTGCAGTGCCCGTCCTGCGCGCTCTGAGAGAGGTGCAAGACGGCCTGTCACTGGCACAAGCGCGGGCTATGGCCGATGAGTTGAAGACCAGCGGCCTCGTGGGCACGCTCGTCGAGATGGAACTCATAGCCGCCCGGCTCCGACGTCATTCCGTCGAAGCGACAGTCGAGACTTTGTCCAGCTGACCCTCAGGAGCGTGCGACACGCCGGGCGAGACACTTTCCGCAGCAGCGAGAGTCCCCAGCACCCGGCATCTGAGCATATTGCTTGCGCAGCGTGAGGACGGCGGGCGGGCTCGACTGCAGGCCGCTGCGCGGGACCTCAGACGGTACGGCGCCTGCACAGACAGGTGTCGTACCCCGCTCGTATGCTCGCTCGATGACGTCTCACGAAGGCACCCACCCCACCGTTCTCGTCCGGGCGGGCGACCGGCACGCACAGATCGACGAGGAGCTCGCACCCACAATCCAGGCGATCTGGGAGTGCGGGTTCGACACCTTCACCTGCTGCCAGGACGTCGGCGAGAGCAACGCGGACTGGCCGCAGAAGCTGCCGCACATGAAGGAGTGGGTGGAATCCAGGCGCGGCTGGATGCTCATCGACTTCCCGGTCGACAGCGGCCTTGCCTTCCTCTCGGCAGTGGCGAACGCTGGCCCGCGAGACGCGTTCTACGTCCGGATGACGCACTGGGCAGCCCCGGACGCTTGGGATGTGACCGTCAAGCCGATGGACGCGGCAATGTTCCAGGAGAAGCTGGCCTCGCGCTTTCGTCTCCAGTTGCTTCAGGTGAGTTTCCCTGCGTACGACCTGCCGGAACTGACCCGACGCCTCCGCGAGCACGCCGCAGGCCGCTCGATACCGCCCGCCCCCACCGACTGGACCACCGTCGGCCGCTAGTAGTGATTTGTTGGCCGGTCTTGTCGGGTCGGGTGTCTGGTAGTTCGCTGGTTGTATGAGGGCTGGGGAGCTTGCGGCGGTTAGGGGCCGGTTGGAGGAGTTCGCTTCCGAGGTGTTCGCGCCGTTGGTGCGGCCGGACTGGCAGGAGAAGGGCCAGCTTTATCTGCGGGGCCTGTTGCTGGACGGCCGACGCAAGTCGATGCAGCCGATGGCCGAGCGGCTCGGGATCGACCATCAGCGGTTGCAGCAGTTCATGACGTCCTCGACCTGGCCGGTCGCCGACGTGCGGGCCCGGCTGGCCTGGCGGGCCGTGCAGGCGGTGCGCCCGCAGGTGTGGGTGGTGGACGACACCGGTTTTCCCAAGGACGGCAAGGCCTCGCCCGGGGTGGCCCGGCAGTACTCCGGCACGTTGGGCAAGGTCGGCCGCCAGATCGGTGTCAGCGTCCACGCCGCCTCGGACACGGCTTCGTGTCCGCTGTCGTGGCGGTTGTTCCTGCCCGCTGCATGGGACGGGCCCGAGGCCACCGCACGCCGGGCTGCCTGCCGGATCCCTGACGGCGAACATCACCGGCCGAAGTGGGAGCTTGCGCTGGAGATGCTCGACGAACTGTCCGGGATCGGTCTGCGGCCCGCCGCACTGGTCGCGGACACCGGCTACGGCGCGAACGCCGGCTTCCGCCACGGTCTGGAGGACCGGGGCCTGGCCTACGTTCTCCAGGTCAAGGGCGAGATGACCGCTCACGGCGAAGCTGCCGTGCCGCACCAGCCCGCCTACGGCGGCCTCGGGCCCCGCCCGCTGCCGCGTTACCGCACCCGGCCGGTCTCCTTACGCGATCACGTGCTGGCCGCTGGACGCAGCCACGGGAGGACGCTGACCTGGCGAAAGGGCTCGAAAGCCGCGATGAGCTCGCACTTCGTAGCCCTGCGGGTCCGCCTCGCCGGCCGCCGCCCGAAACCGGCGGAGGACGGCACGATCCCGCTGTCCTGGCTGATCGCCCAGTGGCCCGAGGGCGAGGCCGAACCGGTGAAGTACTGGATCTCGAACCTGCCCGCCGACATCCCCACCAAGGACCTCGTCCGGCTGGCCAAGTCGCGCTGGCGGATCGAGCACGACTACCGCGAACTGAAAACAGTCCTGGGCCTGGACCACTTCGAGGGACGTTCGTTCACCGGCTGGCACCGCCACGTCACCCTGGTCACCGCCGCCCACCTCTTCCTGACCGAACAACGGAGCAGCCCAAAAGCCCCTGCCAGGGCCTGACCCTCTACCAGGCCCTGGACCTCCTCCCACACCTGCTGGCCACCTGGACCGGCACCTGCCCCACCTGCCGACAGACCATCCCACCGCAGCCCTACGACACCAGCTAACAAAGCATTACTAGGGCACCCTCTCCTCCCGCATACTCAACTGGCCAACGAGAACGTTCAGTCACATCGGCCTCGCTGTCCGCGAGCGGCGGGTGCGACGCCGCGGGCAGGGTGGGGCCGGCCCGAGAGGGCGTCCACGGATGAGACCCGCGGGAGGGGGGCCGGCCGGCGCGCGGTACCTGCTCCGGTTCCAGCGGATCCGCTCGGACGTAGGCGAGGAGCCCCTGAGGCAGGAGACGCATGAGCAGCTACCGCATCGCGTAGACCCTGGCCGCCGAGGTCTCCCTGACCGCCGCGGGTGGGCCGGCCCGTCCTCGAGGCATTCGCCCAAAGCCCTCGCCGTGCTCGCAGGCCTGCCGTACAGACCAGGCTCCCGCCCCATCAAGGGCGCACCGACCACCGCCACCCATCCCTCACGGGGCGTGATGATAGACTACGCAACGTGACAGTGGAGCCCGAGGGCATGCCTCGACACCGAACGACCGCGCCCAATCATGTCTACTACTTCGACATCGGGGCTGGCATCTGGCAGGGAAAAGCCACCTTCCGCGTCACGTCTTGGCGTCGTCTCATGCGCAGCCGCATCGGGTTCACGAACAAGCTCCTCGTGACCACCATGCACATCATCGAGCGGCTCACCGGTGCGCCACGGCAGGACTCGACGATCGTGGCGAAGCCGAACGTGGGCGAGTTCGGCCGGGCTGACAATGTGCTCAGGATCTCCAAGTTCGGCTTGACCGTGTACCTCTTGGACGAGCAGTACGTACTGGAAAGCAACGGCACCGGAGTCACTGTGCACGGGAAGGAGAGGCTCGGCCCGGTACCGGGCCTGCTCACGCGGACCTTCACCTACTCTGCGGAAATTCGCGACGAAGGGATGGCCGCGACCTACCGCATGCCGTTGCTCGGAGCCCTTTGGATCGCGGACTATCAGGTCGCAGCCGATCGCCAGAGCGTCTTCGCGGAATTGGTGTGCGACTGGGGCAAAGCGACCGAGGAGACCCACCGGGTCAGCGCGCCGAGTTAGCGGGCGGCAGGACAATACTCCCGATGACCGCTGAGTTCGGAGTTCATGCTCGCCACCGAAAGGGACACCTTATCGCCGGATTTCTTGCCGCCCGGGTCAGGCAGTAGGACACCACACACGATCGCCGGGCCGCGTTCGCCTACACCGGCTACCACCCCACGACGACGCTCGCATCGGCCTACTTCGGCGCGATGGACAGCATCGACGAACGGCTGGGAGGACGATCCGGTGGTTCCGCGGACGAAGGACAGCCCTATACCACCGAGCCGCCCTCGAACCGGAGCGAACCTTACCGGTATCAGTACCGGGCCCGAATCGAGTCGTGATCTTCTTCCCAGTCGGCGCCGATGGGCTGGGGCCTGCCGGGATGCACCTGGGCGAGAACGTCCTCATCTCCCAGGAGAGGATTGCCATCGAGGCGGAAAAGACCAGGTCAAACCGCTCGTACGGATGTGTCGGGCGATTCCTGCCCGCTGGCCACAACGGGGTATTGTCGTCCGGACGCGGACGGCACTCGGAACGTCTGTTCAACCCAGGGGAACCAACATGACTGATCTGAACTCGCTGCGGGCAAGCCTTGCGTCGGGCGAGCACGAGTTCGCCGACACCTTGGCCTTCGTCGCCGCGCATTACGCGTATCAGCCGCAGGCGTTCCGTAACGGGGAACTGGAGAATGCCGCCGGTGAGAACGAGGGCTCTTGCAAGACGCTGGGACTGGCCCTGCTGGAAGGGCTGAGCGATGAAGAGGCGCTACTGGCATTCGGTGAGCACTATCGCAGTGTGCTGGCGACGCCGAACGACACTGATCACGGAAACATTCGCAACCTCATGGCCCATGGCCTGGCAGGGGTGAGCTTCGCCGGGCAACCGTTGACCCGCAAGAGCTGAACAACGAAGTCCCGGGGAGCATCAAAGGCCGCGAGCATCACCCCGTCCTGAAGCCGCCGCCTCGTGTCGGCGCTCGCCTATAGGGAAGGCCGGACATCGTATGGTGCACGCCGTTGCCGTCGCCTCTCAGGCGGCAGCCGCGCAGGATCTTCCACGTCTTCATGCGCGCGATGACGTGCTCAACGCGGGCGGGGCGGGGGGCGAGCTGCTCGGCGAGCACTGTCTGTCCGACTATGTGTGAGCCTGCCCCTCGTCCGGCGGCGGTACGGAATCACCAGCCCCGTGCCGCGATGGCCATCGTCGGTAATGATGGCGGTCCTGCCAGCGGCCTGCTGTTCTGCGGCGAGACCCGGACCAGCTGCTCGATCAGCCGGGCATCACCCCAGCGCGTGATGCCCGGCTGATCGATCTCCCTACCGACTCGATCGACCGGGGGATTCTCGCCGACGTCGGCCACCAGGGGCCACCAGGGGGCCACCAGCCGCTTTCCTGACTCACCCAGCCCCTCCCACGCCGGCCTGCGCGAGCGTCTCGGCACTGTCGTAGGGGAGAAGTGATTCGTTCTCCACGAGCGGCAGGACGACCTGCAGCAGGTCGTCGGCTGCTGGGCTGCTGGTGCCGGCGTGGCGTGCGGCGATCGAGGCGGTGGCGCCGGCGAAGAGGTCGGCGAGCTGAATGGACGGGTGTTGCTCGGAGCTGCCGCGCAGCAGGTGGGGGAGGGCGATGCCCTTGATGCGGGAGGACGGGGTGGCGCCCTGGGTGACGCGCAAGGCGTCGGCGAGAACGCCGAGCCGCTCGTCGGTCAGGGGCTTTTGGTCGTCGGTGAGGATGCTGACCGGACCCTTGAGATGGCGGGCCCAGCGGCGGGCCACTTCTGCGACGCAGGGCACCAGCATTTCCAGAATGGGCAGGGGGCCCGCGTCGGCGTGAAGGACGTCGCCGTGTGGGCGGGTGCTGCGCAGGCGGCATAGAACGCAGCGGTGGTCGAAACCTCATTGCCCACGGCGCGCTGCGCGGCGAAGGCGATGAACGCGTCCAGCAGGCGCCGGAAGCCTTCGGGCTTGAGCGCGCGCCGTCCCTGGAGGGCCAGGAGGCGGGCCAGGCGGCGTGCTTCGCCCTGGTCGTACAGGTCGGTTCCCTCGGCGTACGCCTGTTCTTCGAGCAGCAGGTCCACGATCTTGGCTACGGAGGCGTATTCCTTGTCGACCACATAGGCGGAGCAGCGACCATCGAGCGCGCCCCCGGGCTCCCACAACCGGCGCAACATGTCCCGGCGGCGGCGTTGTTCTGGAAGGACTTGAACTTCAGCTCAGGACTCTGGATCCGGGCCGCCCGACGCAGCTCCTGCATGATGGGCGCAGCCTCGACGTCATCGATGGCCACCGAGGCGTATACGAGGTAGCGGCCGTTGTTGAGCAACTGCTCGCCGCCGTAGCCGGACTCGTCGCAGGCGATCCACCGGCCGCTGGCCGTGCTGTCCTGCGTGGGCTCGGTCCGGCTGTACTGGGTGAAGGCATCTCCGGTCAGGGGCATCCCCGTAGTGTCGCGGACCCTTCTGCGCATCTGCCCGGCGGCCCCCTCGGGATGATGCATGACACCGAGGCCGGTCCCAGGCGGCACCCTCTTCAAGGGCGTGCGATTCGCCGCGGCGAATTCCTGTGCCTGTCCACGCACTGCAGGATGTGCACCGATCGATACAGCCATCAGCGCACAGCCTTGAGAGGATGCCGATACGGTGCCCGGCTCTAAACGGCCGGTGCTGCCAGCCGGAAGCCCACGCCGATCGCTGCAAGATCCGGCTCATAGGCGCCGTGCCGACGGGCGCACCGAGCCAGGTCCCGGTCGTGGCGGAACGAACCACCCCGGGTGATGTGCCGGTCGAAGGCCCAGTCCTCGGTGCCCGGCACCTCGGCGGGCGCGCCCGGGTAGGGAGCGTAGGGGGTAGAGGTCCACTCGTCGGCATTACCTGCCATGTCCAGCACCCCGAAAGGACTGGCGCCCTCGGGGAACGAACCGACTGGCGTCGTGGTGCCGATACCGAGGTCCACCAGATTGGCCAGGCCGGTGCGGTACTCCTCACCCCACGGAAACTCCCGGCCGTCGTCGCCCCGCGCGGCGCGCTCCCACTCGTCCTCCGTGGGCAGCCGCACACCGAGACCGAGCCGTTCCCCGAGCCATCGGCAGTAGGCCGTTGCCGCCGCCCAGGCGACCCCGATGACCGGGTGGTCCGTTGGCCCCTGTGGGGCCGGGCGGCCGGTGGCCGCTGCGAAGAGGGCCCACTGGCCGGCCGTCACCGGTGTACGGGCGATCCGGAACGCAGGGACATCGATCTCCGTACGCGGGGCTTCCTTCATGTACCACTCCACTGGCACCCCGGTGCCCGCATAGCGGCTGGCCACTGCGGCCACCTCGTCGACCGGCGTACCCCGACGCAGCAACCCGGCAGGTACCTCGACCCAGTTCACCTGCTGCACCTGCATGGCTCCTCCTCGGCTCGAACCGACACCCTTCATGATCACCTCGAAGGCCGGAGCGCGCATCGGTCGATGGACCCATCTCGACAGCGACCTTGGAACCAGGCCATCAGCCCACGAACCGGCTGTCGTCCAGCACGGCGGGCGGTGCACGCTCACGGGATCTGTCACTGATCTCGTGATGCCGGGCGGCAACCTTCGCCGAACACACGCCGGACCTGACCAGCCCACACGTCCGGCACGCCCGGCGGGGCCGGAGCCTGCCCGGCCCCTCCGCACTCGAAGAACCCGTGATTTCGCCCCGCTCAAGGGCCACAACTACGCAACGCGCGGTGCGGACTTCGTGCGAGGCCGCAACTCTGGGTGGTGGTTTGACCTGTGGTGTTCACTGTCCGTTCGGGCCGCCGAGTGGCGCGGTGAGCCGTGGCCGCCAGCCCTTCTCCGTCAGTACCGCCAGCTGGACCGCGGTCGCACGAGTGCGTAGTGGCAGCAGGTTGCCGACCGCAGCGCGTACACGGGCGGTGATCGTCGGGTTGTCTGCGCCCAGAGCGACCGTGACATGGGCGGTGGGACGCGCGCCGAAGCGGCCCCTGTACGGCTGCAACCCGGGCCATCGCGCGCGGAAGGTGTCGACGATCGGTTGAAGTCCCGGAAGGGTGACGGCGACGAAGCCCGGCGCCGTCACGACCTCCTCCAGAAGCAGATCGGCAGCCGGAAAACCCGCCGCCAGGGAACCCACGGCCTCTTCGTCCTGAACTGTCAGCGCCGATTCCGGCACGAACGGGTAGAGGAGTGAGACGTGCGCCGGCAGCCTCCGACGCACCAGAGCCGGGTCGGTACGCCGCGCTGCCTCGAGGAGCGGGGCGGCAGCGGGCAAGAGGATGACGACAGCAGTGGTTCCTGGCTCTGGCACTCCACCATCATCCCAGGCCACTGGGAGCGGGTTCGGTGTGCTGGGGTCCGGGGTCTGGGGTATCGGGTGTCGTCCGGGTGCAGCCGGCTGGTTGTTCAGAGGCCGGCGGTTGCGGTCATCTCCCTCGATATCGATACCGGGCGGCAGGAGTCAGTCACTCCACAAGCCTTGCAGCATGGAGGGCGTTGATCACGGCCGCGTACCTGCCCGCGGCCTCTGGCGACTGCCGTGCCCGGTGGCATGCCAGGCTCAAGGCATACTCCGTGGGTTTCGCGCCGCGTCGGAGCAGCCAGCGCGCCATCTGCACCTTTCCGCCGCCAATCGCCAGCTCGAGAGCTGTCCTGCCCCTCATCACGGCGTTGATGTCCGCGCCGTGTTCCAGGAACAGGACCACGATGTGCGGGTAACCCTGCTTTCCGCTGGTCGCCGCCACCGCCAGCGGCACGTACTCCACCAGGCCCTGGGCACCGAGAGAGGCCCCAGCGGCGAGCAGAGCCTTGACCACCTCGGCATGGGGAAGCATTGCCGCCAGGAGCAGCGGCGTCAGCTCTTCGTAATCCCCGGCCGGCCGACACGGATCCGCCCCCGCGGCAAGGAGCAGGCGGACGATCTCGGCTTGCCCCGCGCTCACCGCGAGTTCCAGCGCAGTACGCCGGGCACTGTTGCGGGCATCCACCTCGGCTCCCGCGCTCAGCAGCGACGCCACAGCAGCCGCATCACCGTTCTCCGCAGCCCGCGTCAGCTGATCTGTTATGTCCATACCCGGATCATCTCCGGCGTTCCCACTTCGTTGACAAAACGATTCAGCCTCGATGTCAATCGGAGCCGGCACTGCCCGGGCCATCGGCAGCGACCGGTACGCACACTACGGCGACCGGACAGCCCGCGCCCCGGACAGTCCCCTCGACAGGACCCCAGCTGCTGAATGGGGGCGAGGTGACCTCAGGCTGCGTGGGACCATTTCGGCATGCGCCTCGTAGCTGACGGAGTCACGCCACCCTCGCGGTTGGTACTGGCGAAGGACCTCGAGACAGACGACGGATTCGCCTTCGAGCTGACGAGTCCGCTCTTCCTAACTGCCGGTGATCGAATCGCTTTCGAAGGTGGCAGGCTTGTCGTCGTGCGGGCCAGGGGAGAGCGACTGTCACCGGCTGGCGACTGGTCCACTCGTTGCGGACCAGGATCTCTGCGCCGCCGGTAGTCCTTCCAGGATGGGCGCTCATCTGGGAGCTTGGACAACTCGTGACATTGGAGAAGTCACCGTGCGGCAGGCTCGCACCACCAACACCAACAAGTGCTCAGGCGCTCGGTGTTGACCGTGGTGCCGGCCTCGGAGATGCCGAACACCGCCGCTCTGCAAAGACACCCCACGCGGCTAACGGGTCAAGTTGACCTTGGTCAGCCAGCTGCGAAGGCTGCCAGCAAGGTATCCGCGCGGACTTCCAGTTCGGGCGTCAGAGCCCCCTTCACGACCAGCCTGATCTCATCCCCGCCGACCGCGCGGGCAAGCCGAATCTCGACCTGGCGATGCTCGCCGACCAAGGGATACGAGTACCAGCCGTCGGCCCGCTCGTCGTCAGTTGCCTCGATCGCCAGTGCCACCGTCTCCCAGTCGGTGGCATCAAAGCCGTAGCCCACGTAGTGCGACAGCAACTCCAGAAACGACCGCAGGTTGCGCTCCCAGATCCATCCACCGACCTCTGTCATGGCTCCCCCCGTGCTCAGGACGACAGCCTGTCATGAGCCGAGTCCTCAGCGATCAGCCGGCTGCGGCGGGAGGAGGAAACGCGATGGACACGTCGATGACCACCCGGCTCCGGAGACAGTGATGGAGTTGTCCGAGCATGCGGTTGAACGGGTGCCGCAGGGCTTGAGCGTGCCAGTCTCCGACCTCGCGCCGGGTGGGACCACTCCGTCCCTCGCCCAGCGATCCAGGAACGACCGCTGCTCCACCAACCACCAGGTGGTCATCGACGCGGACACCCCCCGGGTCGTAGTTGTCGGCCGGCCGGTATCCGGAAACCGCAAGGACTGCAAGGCCTGCGAGGAGTCCGGCGCTAAGGCCGCCGCCGCCGACGGTGGCGCAGGCACGATGGCCGATGGCGGCTATCCGGGGACCGGCCTCGTGATCCCCCGCTGCCGCGAGCGCGGGCCGGCCGAACTCACGCCCTGGAAGGAAGAGCACGACGGGTTCGCCCGTATGAAGACGTGGAAGGTCCTCCGTGACTGCCGTCTCAGAGGGATGTGCGCCCACCACGCATGCTGGGCATCGCCCAACTGCAGAATCCAAATCGTGCCCTGACCCAGTGACCGAGAGGGTCAATCCACCTCGGCTACGCCAGAGCCGGCAGCCTTCAGGGCCTCTGGTGACCGCACTCCAACCGGATTCCGTTGGCGTCAGTCACCGTGCACTCCAGGACAATCTTGGTCGGGTCGCCGTCCTCATAAGGCCACACCGTGATGCCTCCCTCCCAGACAAGGGTGGAGAACCAGACATCGATCCCCTCGGCTTCAGGCGCGACCGTGAAGACCTCCCCGGGCTTCAGACAGAAGTCCTCACCGTACGGCTCGATGAAGAGACAGAGATCGCCCTTGCCGGCGTTCTCCACAGGCAGCCTGCTGCGTCCCACTCGTCCCCCAAGGCCGCCACTCCGATGCGCTGCTCCACAGTATCCGCCTACACCGGCCCGCCGGGCTCAAGCAGCCCCGTCCCTCCAAGTCCGTTGCGGGACAGGCCTTGGGTTCGGTCCTCTTGGCCGGCGGCGCCCAGCCTCACCCTGTGACGCTGGAGATCGACCTCGGCGACCTTCACCGTGATCAGCTCGCCTTCACTGACCAACTGATCCGGGGTCTTGACCGGCTCGTCAGTCAGTTCTGAGAGATGAAGGAATCCCACAACGTTCGGAGTAAGCCGCACGAACACACCAAATGGAACGATCTTGATGATCGGCCTGGTGAAGACCACTCCGGCCTGATCCGCAAATCGAATGAGTGGATCTTCCTGCAGAGCCTTCAACGAGAGCGTGACCTGTCCGGTGCGTGTCTCGGCAATGATTACCTCAGCGGTGATCCGCTGGCCGGCTTCGACTGCCTCGGAGGGATGGCTGATCCAGTCCCACGTCAGGTCCGGCACCCGGATGAAGCCGGTGCACAGGCCCTCCGGTTCGCCATCGACATGAACGAAGACCCCGAAGTTGTGAACCTCGGAGACCGTCCCAGCGACGACCTGCCCTCGTTCAAACGCGAGGAGATAGGCCCGCAAGGCGGGAATCTCGCACGCTCGGGCGGAGAGGTGGAGCTGACCTTCGCGCCAACGCCCGATCTCTTCGGCTTTGATCTCCTGGCCGATCTCAAACAGCGCGGATGGATGTTCCATCCGACGCATCGAAGCTTCGTGCCCAGGAATCCGACCGATCTCGGTCTCCCCTCCTCCGGCATCCACAAGCTCCACCAGGAGGTCCGCTCCGTCGAACCCGATGACCTTCACCGTTCTCACGGCCCCTGGCAGGAGCTGGTTGATCAAGAACTGCATACGAGGGTCAGGGGTTGGCTCGGACATGGAGGCGAGCCTAGTCGGCGCCGGCCGCACTGGTGCCGACTGTCATTCGGCCGTCCGTAGGCCGTCGCTCGCAGCGACAGGAGCCATGTACAGCTGCCACCTCACGTGTCCCGGCACAGGTGACCGCCCGCACCGCACTGTCTCGGGTGCGGAAACCGGCTTCGCCCGGAACCCGCATCGTGTCGGACACGCGTGGCACAACCTGCCGGCTGCAACCGAGCATCCGTAGTATCGGCCATTCCGGCCCTGGACCACGGCAAGCTTCCCAGCCCTCGCGTCGGCGTGTCCTCCTCAACCCCTCACGTATCAAGGCCAGTTGTTCACTTGCAATTGGCCGGAGCATGCGCCAATGGTCAACTCGGCGATGGATGCTGCCGTCCGGGCGGGACGGAAGCGTGCTGGGGGGCATGGGTGACTGTCGTGCAGAGAGCCTCGGGGGAGAGGCCGTTCGTCGAGGAGCCTCGGCTGACCGTGCGGAGCCGGTCGTCCGGCTCGTGGTCGCGGCGGGTACTGTTGCTGTTCTTCCTGCCCGCACTGGCCACCGTCCTGACGGGGCTCACCACGCTGGCCGTGTCCGGCAATCTGCTGCTGCCCTTCGAACGCGTCACCGTCCTCAAGGGGAAGATGGCCTCCAAACGCGACTTCTTCGAGGACGAGGAGGTCCGGCGGATCCTGATGAGGCACGGCATCCAGGTCCACATCACCACCTCGGGCTCGCGCGAGGTCGCCCTGCGCGACCTCGACACCTTCGACTTCGTCTTCCCCTCGGGCCAGCCGGCCGGCGATCTGATCACCGGCATGCGCGGGACCTCCGACCAGTACGCCAAGGTGCACCGCCCGTTCGTGAGCCCCATCGTGCTCGCGACGTACCGGGAGTACGCCGAGACGCTGCGCGACGCCGGCATAGCCACCCCGCTGCCCTCGGGGGGCGAGAACCGGCCGCTCTACTATTCGCTGGACATGGGCAAGTTCCTCGGCGTCATCGACGGGGCGAAGCGCTGGAACGACCTCGGCATCCAGCGCCACGGGATCGCCAACGCCAACCGGATCGTCGCCCAGAGCCCCGACGTGTGCGGCTCCAACTCGGCCGGGACCTATCTGGCACTGGTCTCCTTCACTCGGCGCGGCAACGGCCCCGACGTACCCAGCACGGACGAAGACGCGAGCAGCCGCGCGCTGTCCGTCAAGCACCTCATGGAGCAGGGCCTGCCGGCCGCCGACGTGTTCAGGACGTACGTCTCCCCGGAGGGCAAGGGCATCGCCCCGGTGGTCGTGGCGTACGAGCACCAGTACCTCACCCATCAGGTCCGTCACCGAGCCGAATCCGGCCGGCTCGACGAGGAGCGGGTGCTGCTCTACCCCTCCAGCCAGTTCGTCACACAGCCCCAGTTCATCGCCCTCAACGACAAGGGCGAGCGGCTGCGCCAGCTCATGGCCGACGACCCGGATCTGCGCCGGCGCGCCACGGAGCTGGGCTTCAGGATCCTGAATCCGGCCGGCGAGGTCGCCGGCGACCACCTGTCGAAGTTCCTGACCGAGCGGAATGTCCCGGTGCCGGCCCTCGAGGGTGACAACACCCGCTCGCCCATGCCCCGGATCCGCTACCTGGAGCGGATGATCTCCATCATCGGCGACTGCCCGCCCGCCCCGCTTCCCGATGGGGCGCCATGAGGCCCCCCGGCACGCCGCGCCGGCGCCGCCGTAGGCTGGCCGCGCTCGCCCTGGCATGCCTGAGCGTGCTGGCCACACTCGGCGGCTGCACCGGGGCCCGCGGCGAACCGGTCACCCTGCGGGTGCTCGCCGCCTCCGAACTCGCCGACATGCAACCCCTGCTCGGCGATCTGCGCCGCGAGACCGGCATCACGCTGACGATGGAGTACCAGGGCACCATCGAGGCCACCACCTCCCTCGCCACCGGCCAGTACCGGCACGACCTCGCCTGGCTCTCCTCCTCCCGCCCCTTCCAGCTCCTGTGGAAGGCGGGCGGACGCCGGGCGGACGTCCCGCCGGCGACGAGCACCATGAGCTCGCCCGTCGCCGTCGGCCTGAAGCCCGAGGTGGCGAAGCGGCTACGCGGGGCGACCCCCGACGGGCAGCTGTCGTGGGCCGACCTCGCGGACGCCGCGGCGGCCGGCACGCTGAAGTACGCCATGGCCGACCCCCGCCGCGCCAACAGCGGCCTCGCCGCGCTCATCGGCGTCGCGACGGCGGCTGCGGGGACCGGCGGCGCCCTGCGCCCCGAGGACGTCTCCTGCGACCGGCTGCGCGGCTTCTTCGCCGGGCACGCGCTGACCGAGGACTCCTCCGGCCGCCTCGTCGACGCGTACGCACGCGGCGAGGACGGACTCGACGGGCTGATCACGTACGAATCCGAGCTGCTGGCCCTCGGCCGCGCGGGCACCCTGCGCACTCCGCTGGAGATCGTGTACCCCAAGGACGGCATTGTGCTGTCCGACTATCCGCTCATGCTGCTGGATCCGGCCAAGCGGGCCGCGTACGACCGTCTGACGGCCTGGCTGCGGAGCGAGCCGGTCCAGCGCAAGATCATGGAGCGCACGCTGCGCCGCCCCGTCGACCCCGGCCTCGCCCGCGTACCCGGCCTGCGCGCCCCGCTCGGCAACGCGCTGTACTTCCCGGACCGTCAGGCGGTCGTCGACCGGCTGCTGGCCGACTACGCCGACGCCCGCGCCGGCCGCCCGGTGCGGGTGATCTTCCTGCTCGACTTCTCCACGTCCATGCGCGGCGACCGCATCGCGAACCTGCGCGCCACGATGGACGGGCTCGGCGGCGCGGACGGCTCGCGCTCCGGCAAGTTCACCCGGTTCCACCAGGGCGAGACCCTCACGGTGGTGCGCTTCGGAGGCCGCGTCCTGGACGAGCGGAGCGTCACGTACACGGGGGCGCCCGATCTGGAGCGGCTGCGCGGCACGCTCGCCGACGACACCTTCGACGCGGGCACCGCCGTGTGGTCGGCCCTCGACCACGGCTACCGGATCGCGGCCGACGCGGTGGCCCGGGATCCCGGACAGCGCGTGTCCATCGTGCTCATGACGGACGGCGAGAACAACGCCGGGATCAGTCTGGACACGTTCCTCGCCCGGTACGCGGCCCTGCCGGAGGCCGCCCGCGCGGTCCGCACGTACACCGTCCGGTACGGCGAGTCCGATCCGCGGGAGCTCGACCGGGCCGCCCGGGCCACCGGCGGGCACATGGCCGACGCCACCGGACAGTCCCTTCCCAACGCCTTCAAGGAGATCCGTGGCTGTCGTGAGTGAAGCGTGGTGGGCCGTGTGGTGGCCCTGGATGCTGCTGTGGCTGGCCACCGGGGCGGGCCTCGTGGCGCTCCTGGCGATGGCGGTGCTGTGGCTGGTCCGCGCCCGGCGGGCAGCCGCCCGGGACCTGACGGACGGCATCTGTTTCTACCTGCACGACAAGACGGTCATGGACCACTACCAGATGCGCGGCTACACGGCCGCCCTGCGCAAGGAGGTCGAACAGCGCACCAGCGACAGCAAGGACGGGACCGTCCGCGCGAAGGTCTTCGGCGTCGGCGCCGACGGAGGCCGGAAGGAGAACACCGAGATCGTCAGCCGCTACATGGAGGTCGCGGAGCCGATCTCGGTGATCGGCCTGATCATGAAGGTGCTGGAGGAGAAGCGCGTCATCGTGCACGTCGACCTCCCGAGCCAGACCGTCACCCGCGGCCCCGCCCTGCTGCGGACGGCCTCCGGCGCGCCGGGCCCCGTACGGCTGCGCGACGTCGACGGCTTCGTCCTGATCCGGGGCCGGTTCCGTGCGACCGGCGACCGAGAGGAGGGCGCCGTCTCCACCGTGTTCCTCGCTCCGTACGGGGATCCGGCCGACCCGGCCCAGGGGCCCCGGGTCCGGATCACCTGCGCCACGGAGGGCCTGCGCAACCTGGTTCCCCGGGGCACCTTCTCGGCCCGCTGTCTGGGCAAAGTGCAGGAATGGAACCCGGACGACGGGGTCCTGGAGGTCGAGGCGATGGCCGTCTTCCGGTAGGCCGACGGCCTGGGCCGTTCGCGGGATGGTGATGTTGCTGTCGGTGGTCTGGCGGGCGGGGTCGGTTCGTTCGCGGTGACAGTTCATGTTGTCGGTCCCAGGGTGGTACTGGCCTTCCCGGGAACGGCAGGTTCTGGTTGGGATTTCCGGTCGGGCGCACAGTGGTCTGTATCCGCCTACCGCACCGGCCCTGCCGGGGCGCGGGCCGGTCGACGGTACCGGCTCGCGCAGCAGAACCTAGGAGCCCCTTGTGAGTTACCCCGCTCTTGCTGCCCGCACTGCTGTCGTGACTGGAGCGGCCAGCGGTATGGGAGCGGCCACTGCCCGGCTGCTCGCTGCGGGCGGAGCCCGTGTTGCACTGCTTGCCCGGCGTGCCGACCGGCTGGAGGGGCTGGCCGCCGAGGTCACCGCTTCCGGAGGCCAGGCACTCGCCGTCACCGCCGACGTCACTGATCAGGCCTCCGTCGACGCTGCGGCCAAGGCCGTCCACGATGCCTACGGCCAGGTCGATCTGGTGGTCAACAACGCCGGCGTCATGCTGCCCAACCCTCTCACCGAGGGCCGGCTCGATGAATGGACGCGCATGATCGACACCAACTTCACCGGCGCCCTGCGCGTCATCCGGGCCTTCACCCCCGACCTCGTCGAGGCCGCCGGCGACGGCCGCACCGCCGACCTGGTCAACGTCTCCTCCATCGCCTCCCACGTCCTCTTTCCCGATTACGCCGTGTACGGGGCGACCAAGGCCGCTCTCACCCAGCTGTCGGCTGCTCTGCGTACCGAGCTGGGCCCGCGCGATGTCCGGGTCAGCACGATCGAGCCGGGCCTGACCGACACCGAACTCAGCGGGCACATCGACAACCGGGAACTGCGTGAGCAGCTCGACGGGATGTTCACCGTGATCCCGGCTCTCTCTGCCGAGGACGTCGCCGATCTCGTTGCCTACACCGTCAGCCGTCCTCGGCACGTCAACCTGCGTCAGTCGGTCGTCCTGCCGACCCGTCAGGCCTGAGATTTCGGCTTACGTGCCTCGCGGCAGGCGGCGAAGCCGCTGTGTGTGGGGGCGCTGGCCGGTGGTGTGGTGCCTGGTACCGGCAGGGCCAGGCACCACACCACCACGGTCAGCCACAATCGTCATATGAGTACCGCGACCAGCCTGAGTGGTTTCCTGCGCACCCGCCGTGCCCGTCTGCACCCGCAGGACGTGGCCCTGCCGGATTTCGGCGGCGTGCGCCGTGTTGCGGGGCTGCGCCGCGAGGAGATCGCCCAGCTTGCCGGGGTCAGCGTCGACTACTACACGCGCATCGAGCAGGGGCGGGTGTCCAATTGCTCGGACACGGTGCTCGATGCCCTTGCCCGCGCACTGCGGCTGAACGAGGACGAGAGACGGCACCTGTACCACCTGGCCCGGCCGCAGCGCACCGCCGGTCCGGCACGCCGACAGAGTGTGCGGCCCATGCTGCAACGGCTGCTGGACGAGCTGAAGGACGTGCCGGCCATGGTGATGGGCCGGCGCATGGACATCCTGGCCTGGAATCCGGCAGCGTGCGCGCTCTTGGGCAACTACGGCGATTTGGAGCCGGCAGAGCGCAACATTGCACGGATCACGTTCCTCGATCCGGCGTCCCGGGAGTTGTACGCAGACTGGTCATCCTGCGCCCGCGAGAACGTGGCCTACCTCCGCCTGGAGGCAGGACGGAGTCACCCCGGCGACCCACGGCTGGCACATCTGATCGGGGAGCTTTCGGCGAAGAGCAGCGACTTCCGCCGTTTGTGGGCAGAGCACCCGGTCCAGGACAAGACCTCGGGCACCAAGAGGTTCCGCCACCCGGTGGTCGGCGAGCTGGAACTCATCTACGAGACGCTGCGCGCTGCCGACGACCCCGGCCAGGCTCTGATCACGTATGCGGCCCAGCCGGACACCTCCTCCCACGACGCCCTCCGCATGCTGCTCGCGTGGACCGCCCCCACAGCCGCCGCCGCTCATCAGCCGGCCGACTGATGAGCCGGAGCACACGAGGGAGATGGTGCGCTCGTGCCGGCGGCGTGTGCGGACGCCGCCGGCCGTGAAGGGCTTCAGAACGTCCACGCCGTGCGGTTGCCGAAGGCGCCGGTGCCGTTGCCGGGGTAGAGCCAGAGCATGCCGTCGCCGGTGCGTTCGCGGGTGAGGAGGTCGGGTTTGCCGTCGCCGGTCAGGTCTCCTGTGCCCGCGAGGGTGTCGAAGGCGTTCCAGCCGCCGCCCAGGGTGGCGCGTGGTCCGAAGCCGCCGTCTCCTGTGCCCGGGTAGCGCCAGATCTTCCCGGTGGTGTCGACGGCGAGGAGGTCGGGCTTCGCGTCGCCGGTCAGGTCGCCTGTGGCGAGGAGGTGGGTGTAGGTGTTCCAGCCGCCGCCCATGGCGGTGCGTGGTCCGAAGCCGCCGGTGCCGGTGCCGGGGTAGCGCCAGAGCTGGCCGCCGGTGTCGACGGCGAGGAGGTCGGGTTTGCCGTCGCCGGTCAGGTCGCCCGGTCCGGCGAGGTGGGTGTACGTGTCCCAGCCGCCGCCCATGGCGATGCGCGGTCCGAACCCGCCGGTGCCGGTGCCGGGGTAGCGCCAGAGCTGGCCGCCCGTGTCGACGGCGAGGAGGTCGGATTTACCGTCGCCGGTCAAGTCGCCGGGTCCGGCGAGGCGGGTGTACGTGTCCCAGCCCCCGCCCAGGTCGCGGGGGTTCGTGCCGGCGCCTGCGTGGAGCCACAGCTTTCCGCCCGTGTCGACGGCGAGGAGGTCGGGCCTGGTGTCGCCGGTGAGGTCGCCGGCTGCGGTGATCGTGGGGTACGGGCTGCTGAAGCGGGGCCAGGGGGTTTGGTAGACCACGCGGTGGGGCTGGTTTTCGTTGATGTACCACAGGGCGTCGCGCTGGGGGTCGTAGGCGAGGTTCTGCAGGTGTACCGAAGCGCGTTTCCAGAGCTGGACGGGCTGGCCGGGCAGGGCGCGGTAGACGCAGCTGTTGACGGGTTCGACGGCGGGGCCGCCCGGCGTCCATTCGACGTACTCGGGGCAGGGCGCCGAGATCAGGGTCGTGCCGCCGTGTGTGGCGACGCCCTGGGCGCCGACGATGGGGGAGGACCAGGCGGCCGTGGCGCGGACGCTGCCGTCGGCGTCGGTGCGCAGGATGCCGGTGGCGGGGTCGAGGGGCCACCGGACGATCATTCCGCCGGTCCCGACGAAGCCCTGGTCGGCGCGGGAGGTGACCTCGGTGGTGGTGATCGCGGGCGTGGGTCCGCTGAGGTCGAGGGAGGCGCCGGCGTTGCAGGGGTTGGGCGAGGGGGTGGGCAGGTAGGTGCCGCAGCCGGCCGGGTTCTGGTAGGAGAAGGTGCCGATGGCGGGGAGGACGTAGCCGAATTTCTCGGCGGAGAAAGTGCCGGTGGCGTTCCTGCCCATGCCGGAACCGGTGGCGTCGACTTTCCAGAGGTGGTTCAGGTCGAAGACGTGGAAGCCCTGGCCGAAGCCGACGAGGAGCCGGTTTTTGTACCAGACGAGGTCGTCGCCGTGTCCGGTGAGCGCGGTGAACGTGCCATCGGCGGGGACGACGAGGAGGACATGGACGTAGCGGACGGCTGCCGGGTCGGTGGTGTCGGCGAAGGTGACGCGGATCTGGGTGTTGCCGGACTTGTACCAGCTGGCGGCAATGACGCGGCGGTTGTCCACGGGGGCGTAGGCCGTGGTGTTGGCGGTGATGCCCTGGGGGACCCAGGTGCTGGTGGCGGTGTCGGTCTCGTCCCAGCAGAAGCCCGTGGCGCCGGAGTTGTACACGCCGTCGTTGGCGAGTTTGGCGGGGGCCGGGCAGGTGGCCGGCCGGCCGGTGTGGTCGGCAGTGTCCAGGACGGTGCCGAGGGATACGGAGGTGAGCCGGTCGGGGTTGGCCGCTTCGAGTGCCGTGGTCGCGGCGAGGGCGGCCGGGTCGTAGCGGAGGCGGTAGCCGGAAGGGTTCTGCGGGGTGAGGGCAGGGGCGACCGTGGCGCCGTCGGGCACGCTCGCGGTCGCGGCGGAGACCGCCGCGGTGGCGTAGGGAACGGCGGGTACGGCGGCGGGGACGGAAGGAGGGATGGCGGCATGGGCGGTGGTGATGCCGGGGAGGTACTGGGCGGCGCCCGCCAGCGCCGCAGCGAGGAGCAGGCCCGTGGACCTGGCACGGATACGGAGACCGTTCATCAGCTGAAGTTCCATCCGGAGCCGTTGTCGATGCGTGTGCCGAGCTTGCCGGAGCCGGTGCCCGGGTAGACGAAGAGACGTCCGTCGCTCTGGCGGGCTATCAGGTCGTGGATGCCGTCGCCCGTGTAGTCACCGGCCCCTGAGACGCTGTTTATGCTGTCCCAGTTGGTGCCGGACTCGATGCGGCTGCCGAGCCCGCCGTTGCCGGTGCCCGGATAGACGAACAGCTTCCCCGTGGCCTTCTCCACCGCCACCACGTCGTTGTTGCCGTCGCCGGTCAGGTCGCCGGCTCCGGCCACCAGGCTCATCGAGTCCCAGTTGGTGCCGATCGTGAGCCGGGCGCCGAAGTGCCCGTCGTTCGCGCCGGGGTAGAGCAGAAGACGGCCGGTCGCGGACTCCACCGCGACCAGGTCTCCTCTGCCGTCGCCGTCGAGGTCCGGCGTGCCGGCGATGCGCATGCCGTTCCAGCCCCCGCCGTTGTCCACGCGGTGCCCGAGCCGGCCGTCGGACCGCCCGGGGTAGACGTACAGCTTGCCGCTGGCCTTCTCCACGGCCAGGACGTCGGCGTG
This sequence comes from Streptomyces venezuelae, assembly GCF_008642295.1. Classification (GTDB taxonomy): domain Bacteria; phylum Actinomycetota; class Actinomycetes; order Streptomycetales; family Streptomycetaceae; genus Streptomyces; species Streptomyces venezuelae_C. The sequence goes on from NZ_CP029190.1 coordinate 7,321,019, forward strand.
CCCGTCACCGGTCACGTCGCCGGTGCCGGAGACCTGCGCGATGCCGGCCCAGCTGCCGTTGTCGATGCGGGTACCGAACCGTCCGTTGCCCAGGCCGGGGTACACGTAGAGGCTGCCGCTGCCCGTGCCGGCGCGGGCCAGCACGTCCGGCTTTCCGTCGCCTGTGAGGTCGCCGACCGCGGAGACGGGGGCCGCCTCCGGCAGGGGGGCGGGGAAGGGGTCTGCGTCGTCGGCGCCGAGGCCCGCGGCCGGACCGCAGCGGGGCCATGCGCCTTCTCCCTGGCCCGCCAGGACCTTTTCGGCGATGAGTATCTGCTCGGTCTTGGTGGCCTGGTGGGCGTACGGGGCGTAGGCCTCGCCGCCGAAGGCGCGCCAGGTCGAGGCGGAGAACTGGAGGCCGCCGTAGTGGGTGCCCGTGTTGATGCTCCAGTTGCCGCCGCTTTCGCACTGGGCGACCTTGTCCCAGGTGGCGACGGAGGCGGCGTGGGCCGGGGCTGCCGACAGGGCGGGGGAGAGCAGGGCGGCCACCGCGGCGGCGGCCAAAGTGGTGGCGAGCGTGCGTCGCTCGGTCATCGGGTACTCCGTTGTGGTGGGTGGGATGGTGGCCGGTCCCGTACGGGCCGGTCCGGGGCGATGGCTGTGCGGCGCGGGCAACCGGGCCGGCACGGGACGGCGCGGGCAGCCGGGACGGTGCGGGCAACCAAGTAACGGTGCGGGCAGCCGGGCCGGCCCGGGAAGGTACCCGTGGCCGGCCCGGCTGCGGTACGCCCGCCGCAGGCCCGGGGGCCGCCGCAGGCCCGCGTCGCCTGCGGCGGGATTTCCTGACGGCAGGTCAGCCGGTGAAGTTCCAGCCGGAGCCGTTGTCGATGCGCGCGCCCAGCTGCCCGTCGTCCTGGCCGGGGTAGACCCAGAGCTTGCCGGTGGTGTCCCGCGCGACGACGTCGTCCTTGCCGTCGCCGGTGTAGTCGCCCGCGCCGGAGATGCTGGACATCTCGTTCCAGCCGGTGCCCGCCTCGATGCGTGCCCCGAGCTGGCCGTTGCCCAGGCCCGGGTAGACGAAGAGCTTGCCGCTGGCCTCCTCGACGGCGGCGACGTCGTTCCTGCCGTCACCGGTGAGGTCGCCGACCGAGCCGACGGGGTTCATCGAGTCCCAGTTGGTGCCGGCCTGGAAGCGGGTGCCGAAGTGCCCGTTGGACTGGCCCGGGTACACCCAGAGCTTGCCGGTGGCCTCCTCGACGGCCAGCAGGTCGCCTCGGCCGTCGCCGTTGAGGTCCTCGCTGCCGGTGATGCGGATGTCGCCCCAGCCGCCGCCGTTGTCGATGCGGCTGCCCAGCTGGCTGGCGGTCTGGCCGGGGTAGATCCACAGCTTGCCGCTGGTCTTCTCGATCGCGGCCACGTCGGCCTTGCCGTCGCCGGTGACGTCGCCGACGCCCGAGACGCGTTCCATCCCGGCCCAACCGCCGTGGTCGATGCGGGTGCCGAAGTGGCCGTTGCCCGCCCCGGGGTAGAGGAACAGGTTGCCGTTGCCGGATGCGGCGCGGGCGAGGAGGTCGGGCTTGCCGTCGCCCGTGAGGTCGCCGACCGCGGAGACGGGGGCGGGGTCGGTGCCGGGAGCGGTGGTGTCGGAGAGGCCCTTGGGGCCGATGAACTTGAGTACGCGGCCGGCCCCGACGGGGTTGGCGTTGGTCCGCCAGTCGAACCAGTCCCGCCAGCGGACGCCGCGGCTCTCGTTGCCGCCGACTGTCTGGATCTTGGAGCCGTCCGCGGAGACCTTGACCACCAGGTTGACGTGGTTCACCCGGCCGTCGGTGGCGCTGCCGTCGGTGTCGTAGATGACGGCGTCCCCGACCTGCGGCACGGAGTGGAACGTGCCGTGCTTGCTGCCGTACTCGTAGAAGCTGACGGCGCGGGCGTCGAGGTCCCCGGTGTGGTCCGCGCCGGCCTGCCCCCACACCCAGCGGGCGAAGTCGGCGCACCAGGCGGTGGGGTGGCGGCAGCCGTAGTAGTCGCTGCACGAGTGGCCGACCTGTCCGTTCGCGATGGCGGCCACCGACGCCGAATCCGCGCCCGCCGGAGTTGCGCCGAGGATCGGGGCAGCCGCAGCAGCGGCCAGGGCCAGGGAAACGAATTTCTTGCGGAGCAGAAGAGACATGGGGGTACCCATTTCGAATATCGAGAGGAATTGAATTTCCGCCGTGCCCCGCGCCGCCCCGACAGGGGCAGGGCAGCGGGTGCGCGGAGGCGTCAACGGCGGCGAGGAGGCACTACTGCGGTGCTCGCGGCGGGTTCCACGGGCCCGGCTTGCGCGGGGCACGGCCGGCCCAAGAGCGCCGGGGCCGTGGCCGGGGCCATGGGGCCGGGGCCGGGGTGCGGTGGTGGAGAGTGGCTGCCGAATCCGCCTGTCACCTGGGGCCTTCGCGGGTCACTGCCAGCCGAAGTCATTCTGTACGGCAGCGCTCTGCGCGCCCGGGGCCGCCGCCGCGGCGCCCGCGGCGTCGGAGGCGGCCCCGAGACCGGCGCCGAAGGCACCGGCTGCCGCCAGCACGATGACGGACGCAGCGCAGACGTTCTTCAGAAAACTCATGTCCCACCCCAGGTAATCGCCTTTTCCGGCGGCTGCGGCCGTCCGGTGAGATGGATCCTGCCGCCTGGAAAAACCGCTGGCCAGGGGTTCGGGGTGGCACAAAGAATGCCCGGCACATTCGTGCCAGGCATCCCCCGAGGCGTACGTACCGCATCTGGGGCCGGGGACGGCCCCGGATACGTTCTCAGGCGGCGCTGCACACCCCGGGGGAGAGAGGCGAGGAAGGGAAGGGGGGCTCAGTACACGTCCCAGGCGGCACCAGTCGGTCCCCCGTCAGAGGATGCCGAGTTCAGCCGCCCGCTGCCCCAACTGGAAGCGGCTGCCTGCCGAGAGACGGTTCGACAGCTCGGTGATCATCCGCCGCTCGGTGCGTAGCGACACTCCGAGCCTTCGGGCCGCCGCCTCGTCTGTCAGCCCTTCCGCCAGCAGCTTGAGCAGAGCGGCTTCCTGGGCGTCCACCACCTCTTCCGGAGCCGTTATGGCCGGTGCTCCCAGCGGCCGGGCCGTGGCCCACACCTGGTCGAAGAGGGCGACCAGGCCCGCCACCGCACCGGGTTCACGGATGATGACGGCGCCCTGGGAGGAGTCCTGCGGGTCCAGCGGGGCCACCACCGTCTCCCGGTCGACGATCTGCATCCGCAGGGGCAGCGAGGGCACGGTGCGCGTCTCGGCGCCCAGCGAGGCCAAGTGGGCGGCGTGGTCACGGCTGCCCGGGTCGTTGGCCACGCTGTCGAGGTACACGGTCTTGAGCCGGACACCCCGTGCGAGCACCGCCTCGGCCAGCGGGAGGCCGGCGGCGCGGTTCTCCTCGGTCTGGGCCCCGCCCGGTGCGAACGCGAGACTCTCGCGACGGGCCCGGAAGGCCAGTTCCTCGAGTCTGCTGCGGATCGCATCGAGGCCGACCACCCGTTCAACGCCGCCGGACTGCCGGCCGATACGCAGCGAGGAGTAGTCGGCGAACATGCCGGCGACGGCGGCGCGCTGTTCCTCGATCTCCTGCTGGCGGCGGGCAAGGTCGGCCTGCCGGCGGGCGAACGCCGCGTCCAGCGCCAGGTCCGGCGGGATGGGGCGCAGCACGCCGGGGTCGGCCAGGGAGGGGCGCAGCAGGGCGAGGTCGGCGAGCCGGTCGAGGACGGCTGCCACGGAGGCCGGTTCGGTGCCGAGTTCGGCGGCCAGGCGCGGCAGCCCCCAGCCCGGGTTGTCCAGCATCAGCCGGTAGACGGACTCGGCCTCGCGATCGAGTCCCAGGACCTCCCAGACCATGAACCTTCCTTCCTGTCTTCGGGCCTTCACGTGGTGCCCCGTCGGCGGCACATTTGCGCCAGGGCACGGATGTGCCTGGCGTTCCGGGCGGGTTCGGGTGCCTGCGGGCCCCATAGTCGGAGGGTGCACCTCGTCGAGTTCACCCTCAGCCGGCCGCCGGCCTCAGGGCAGGCGCTGCCGGAGCAGACCCTGCTGGACGTCCTGTGGTCCGCCTCCCGGCCGGGCGGCGGAATCGAGCACATCCGGGTGCACCCGAGCAGGGCGGGGGCCCGCGGGGTGGTGTTCTGCCTTGCCGCCGACGGCCGGCAGGCGCTGCTGCGGGTACGGTCCCTGTGCGAGCGCGCCGTCAACCAAGCGCCCGCACTGCACGGGTGGCGCCTGACCGCGGTCGGACCGGCAGGACCGGACCGGGCATAAACCACCGGACGAATCCCGCCGAGACCGCGTGCGGCTGAACCTTCCACCCACGCCGCCCCTGCCCCGACGGGCCGGCCGGCAGGCACAAGGCCCAAGCGACGCACCAGCACGGCTGCCGCCTCCTCTTTCACACCCCGGCCGACGCCAAGCTACGCCCCCGGCGGGCGGTTGAAGAGGACCGCAGGCGTCAGCCGCCGGACTCCTCGCGCCACCGTCCCCGGCGTTCCACCGCCCCGGGTGCCTAAGGGTTGTCCCGTAAATGATCTTTGGGTCGGCCTGGACGTGGCCGTTCGCTGTGCGGTCCGTTCGTCTATCCGGCGAGGGTGAGGTTGTGCATGCGTGCGATGCCGAGCATGGCGTGATGGACGCCGTCGCCTTTGAGGCGGCAGTCGCGGAGGATCTTCCAGGTCTTCATCCGGGCGAAGACGTGCTCGACGCGGGCGCGGACCTGCTTGTGGGACTTGTTGTCCGCCTGCTTCCACTCGGGCAGGTCTTCGCCTTTGCGGCGTCGGTGGGGCATGACGAGTCCGGTGCCCGGGTAGCCGCCGTCGGCGATCGTCATGGTCCGGCCGACGGCGGCTTTGGCGCCGGATTCCCCCCAGGCCTTGCAGTCGTTGCGGTTCCCGGCGAGTGGCCGGCCGACCACGACGACCAGGCGGGTGTCGGCGTCGATGACGACCTGGTGGTTGGTGGAGTACCTGTAGTTTTTCGACTGTGCGGCGATGGTGTGGTCGCGGGTCGGCACCAGGGTGCCGTCCACGATCAGCACGGTGTCCTTGGCGAACCGCTTGCGGGGCTGGAGCGCGAGCATCGGCCCAAGGTGGTCGATGATCCGGTCCGCCGCCGACTTCGACACCCCGAACAGCGGGGCGAGCTGTCGCATCGTCAGGTTCGTACGCCAGTACGCCGCGACCAGCAGTGCCCGGTCCTCCAGCGGAAGACTCCACGGCCGGCCCTTACGGACCGCATCCGCACCCTCCCGCCGCAGCACAGTCACCAGCTTCCCGAAACAGCGCGGGCTCAGCCCGGTGAACGGGGCTATCCAAGACGGCTCCGACGCCGTGATCACACCAGCCACAACAAGATCATCTCACCTGTGGCCAGCAGTTACGGGACTTCCCAATGCTGATGTCAAGCCGTTCCCACTACCGGAAGTGAAGGCCTGTAGCACTCTCTGTCACGAATCATTGCCCACAAGACGTTGATACGTCGGCGTGCGAGGGAGAGGAGAGCTTGCTTGTGGCCTTTCCCTTCGCTTCGTTTCCGCCGGTAGTACGCCTTCGAGGCCGGGCAGGACTTGAGGCTGGCCATCGCCGACAAGTACATGGTCCGAAGCAGGCCGCGATGGTAGCGGCGAGGTCTGCGCAGGTTGCCGCTGACGCGGCCGGAGTCTCGGGGCTGAGGGGCCAGGCCGGCGAAGCCGGCCAGGCGGTCGGCATTCCCGAAGGCGTCCATGTCACCGCCCGTTGCAGCGATGAACTCGGCGCCGAGCCTGGGCCCCATGCCAGGGAGACTGCGGATCACCTCGGCGTGCGGATGCTCGTGAAACCTAGCCTCGATGAGTGCGTCTAGCTCCGCGATCTCCTCGTCGAGAGCCATCACCCCCTTCGCGAGGCGGACCACCATGGCCGCGGCCAGCTTCTCGCCGGGCAGGGCGGTGCTTTGGGCCTGGGCGGCTTCTACGACGGTTTGCGCGAGTGAGGCGGCGCCTTTGACCTTGCGGTTCTTCAGCCAGGTCTCGATCCGCTTCGCGCCGGCGCGGCGGATGGCAGCCGGAGTCTGGTAGCCCGTCAGAAGCGTCACCGGACCCTTGTTGGTCAAGTCCAGCGACCGCTCCAAAGCAGGGAAGAGCTCCAGCAGCTGGGCCCGGAGACGGTTGATCTGCCGGGTGCGGTCGAAGACTACGTCCAAGCGCCGGGTAGTCAGGGTGCGCAGATCGACGGCGATCTCGTCTCCGGGTCTGAGCAGGCCCAGGTCCCGGCGGATGCGGGCCTGGTCGGCGATGACAAAGGCGTCCTTTGCGTCGGTCTTCGCCTCACCCCGGTAGGTGGCGGAGGCCCGGTGGACTGCCAGGCCGGTCAAATAGGCGACCGGCTGATCATGGGCGGTAAGCAAGCCGATCAGAAGGGCAGCGCCGCCATGGTTGAGGTCGACGGCCCACAACACGTCTTCGGATATCGCCAGCACATCGCCTATCAGCGCCAGCAGCTCAGATTCGTCGTTCTGGATCCGGCGAGACAGCAGCCGGCCGCCCGCTGCGTTGATCACCACGGCGTGGTGATGAGTCTTGCCGATGTCCACACCGGCCCAAATCTCAGGCAAGTTCCCCTCCGGCAGTCGTCTCCAACTGATCCCGCAGACGACCTCGCCGACGTTGTCCTACAGCAGCGATCGAGTCGCGTCTCCCAATCAGCGGTCGAGTCGTCGCGGGGCTCCGGGCGGCCAAGTCCCGTAAGCCATCCAGCGGCTCAGCCTTTACAGCCATACCCGGAGCCCCCGGGCCCTCCGATCCTACGAGTGACCGGAGCAGACCCACGCCTGAAAGGTAGGACAGCCCTTACGGAACCACCGCCCGGCGCAGGCTGCCCGGGGTCTGCCCGTACCAGCGCCGGACCGCGCGGCGCAGGACGCGGGCGTCGGCGTAGCCGCTGAGCGCAGCCACCGCCTCGACGCTGAGATCGGTGTTCTGCAGGAGCCTGGTGACGCTGGCACGCCGCAGGTTCTCGACCTCACCGCTCCATGTGGTGCCGTGCTCGTCCAGGCGCCGCTGGAGCGTCCGGGAGCTGAGGGCCATGCGCCGGGCCACCGAGGCCAGCGTCTGCGTGCTGCCCTCGGCGTGGCCGGCGGCCAGGACACTGCGGAAATGGTCCAGCCAGCCGTGCAGGGGTATCGCGGCGGCGAGGGACTGCTCGGCGTGTCTTCGCAGCACGGCCGACAGGCCCGGCTGCGCGTGCGGGTTCGGTGCCTTGAGCTCGGCGGCACGGAAGGTGATGGAGCTGACCGGGACCTCGAAGTCGATGGCCTCGGTGCCGTACAGCTCGGTCAGGGCGTCGTGGCGGCGCGGCGCCTGAGCGGCGAGGGCGACGCGGACGGGCACCAAGCGGCTGCGCATCGCGTCCCCGAGCCGGCGCTGGAGCAGACCGAGCATGTAGGCGCGGATCGCGCGCGCCGCATCGTAGGTCAGGTCGGCCTCGTTGAAGTGGCTGATCGTGATGTCTGCGCCGTCCTCGGTGATCCGCAAGGTCTCGGTGCCGGCGTCCCCGAGCGCGGCGAGGTAGGCGGCGGCGTCCCGAAGCCCGTCGAGGGGAGTCGGCGCCGAGGTGATCAGGTAGTCCCAGACACCCAGGGCGCCCAGAACGGATTCCTCGGTGACGAGCTGTGCCACCTCCGTCCAGGGGGCGTGGACGGTCGCCGACTCCCAGATCCGGATGTTGGTGGCCGAGGGCGTGCGATAGCCGTCACCGTCCAGGTGCTCGGGAGCCAGACCCAGCAGATGGACGTAGCCGTCCGGGGACAGGCCGAGGCGCCGGGCGGCGGCGACGTTCACACGGGTGAAGGCGGAGGCGGTCGTACCCTCATGGGCATGCGAAATCACGGGAGCTGAGCATAGGGGCACGCCAATCACCTGCTCATCGCGGCTGTGGGCCGGTGACGCGGCGGCGGGCTCGGGCCGCATCCGTACATGACCCGAGAACCCATGCCCGACCAGCCCGACACCAGTCCGTGGCGGCTGTCATGAGGTGACCTGGGCGCCTGAGGCTTCGACCTCGCCTGTCCTCCCTCTTCTTCTGCCCGGACGGCTTTCAGCCGGGCAGCTGCACGTTTCTCCAGGTCCCACACGATTTGGTCGGCCTTGGGTGTCTCTTCTGCACCACAACAGCTGCCCGGATGCGCGGAGCGTGAACCAAGGACTTGTCCGGCCGACCATGTTCGGAGCCGGAGTGGATCTATCGTGAGTGTTCAGGGAGGGGGTGCTGTGGGGCGGGATGTTCAGCTGGTGCGGGACTTGGTGGCGGCTTCGCCGGGCTTCGAGGGCCTGTTCGATGCACACGTCGTCAACGAGGACGGTGTTCTGCCCCACGTGTTCTTCTGGGATGTCGTTCAGGAGACCGTTGCGTCGTTCCTGGGAGGGGATGAGACGGACTGGCGTGTCACGCTGCGGTTCCTGGAAGAGCAGCTTCGGCTCGATGTCCCCGAAGTGACACAGGTGATTGTGACCTCGTTCCTCTGCAGTCTGCCGTGGCCGGACCAGCCCGGATACGGCCTTGTCGACCAGCTTGGTCCCACCATGAGCGCGCGGTTCGCAGCGATCCGACCATCCGGCTAGGACCTGTCCGGTCGCGCTGGTGACCAGTGCGTGTCCACGCCGTTGTGATCGACGGGATTCTGCATAGGGCGCGGGCCGGTGTGCAGTGGCGTGACCTGCCGGAACGGTTCGGGCCGTGGATGAACGCAGACGAACGGCACCGGCTGTGGTCGGCCGACGGAACGTGGGAGCGTCTGCTCCAGCAGGTCCAGGCCGCGGCCGATGCCGCAGACGAGATCGACCGGACGTCTCGGTCGACCAACATGCGGCGGTTGCCCGTACCGACCCGCCGCCGGCTCCTGTGTCAAAGGGGGCTGAAGGGCCAGAACATCAGGGTGAAACGCCGTGACAGAGTCTGTACGCCCGCCTGGTGGAGGTGGTGCTGCAGGTAAGGGTCTGGGCCGCTCGAGGGGCGGGTTCACCTCCAAGATCCACCTGAGTGCGGACGTCCGCTGCCGCCCCCTGTCTCTGATCGTCACACCAGGTCAGCGGGCGGACTGCACACAGCCGGGCAGGCCTCGCAGGATGCCCGACAGCGTCGCCGCCGACAAGGCATACGGCAACGGGTCCTGTCGTGAATACCTGCGGTGCCGGGGCATCCGGCACACGATCCCGGAGAAGGCCGACAGCCAGGCCGCCTCTCCTCGGATAATCGTCCGTACGCGTCGATGCTGCTGGCGGAGGGCTACGGACGGGGTCGGGTGCTGTGTGCTGCTGTTGTGGGCGCAGGGGTGAGGGGTTCTCCGTTCAACCCGGTCTCGTTGGCGAAGGTCCACCAGAGCTCTCCCTGAGCGGTGAGGTACGGCACGTCTCCGTCCACTTCCCCACCGTGGTCGAGGGCGTCGGCAACGGCGGTCAGGTAGGTGGCAAGACAGGGCCAGCCGTCGTTGAAGTGGCCGGAGTCGTCGTGTGCTGCGTTGCCCAGGCGGCCCTGCTTGGGGCCTTCGCGCATGTCGATGATGTGGGAGTCGCCGTCGCTCTGGGCCCAGGGGATCCACAGCGGATGCCACCAGGGTTCTTCGCCCGGTTCCGAGGACTCGGTCAGGTCGGTGTCGTCTCCGGCGATTTCGACGCACATCTGCCAGTGGTCGAGGATTCCTGTGACGGACATGGGTGGCTGGTCGGGGAGCAGGTTGGCCCAATGGGTGAGTCCGTTGTGGCAGGCCAGTGACTCGAGAAGGTCGGTGGGGAAGCGCATCCCCATCGCGTGCTGTGCGGCTTCGACTTCGGCGGGGTCGGCCGGCGGGGCGAGCAGGGCGTAGGAGGCGGGGGCGTGTTGACGCATCCACGTATCGATCCTGGCCCAGGAACGGGATACCGGCTGGGGTGCGGGGAAGGTGAGCACCCTGCGCAGGAGTTGCAGGGTGCGGAGCCAGTAGAGGTACTTGTCCGTCTCTGCCCAGAGTTCGCGGAGCTCGGAGGGTTCGGCTACGACGCGTTCCAGGGCGAAGACGGCGATGTCCCGCAGGTCGTCCGGAAGTACGGGGATGGGCAGGTCGGGCCCGTACACGCTGGTGACGGGCTGGCCGCCGGGGCATTGGGCGGTGACGAGGGCTGCGGCGGCCACGGCTTCGACCGCCAGGTGCTGGTCGAGGGGGTCGTCAGCGTCGAGGACGCGGGCGAGTGCGTCCCGAATGAGTCCGGGCCGGTCGGCCTCGGCGGCCTCGTCCAGGAAGGCGCAGAAGTCTGCGGCGGTGTCGTTGTCGAAGGGGCCGACGTCCCAGGTGCCCATGAATCTCCTTGAGATGGTGGTCCTCCGGGATAGTGCCAGGCGGCACCGACAACAGCGGATCGCCGTACCCGACAGGATTCACGGGCTATGGATTGTCGTTCGTCCTGTGACGGGGCGGGCGTGGTGATGATCGGCGCTGAGTTTTCAGTGGCTCGGCGTTTCGCTTTCAGTTCAGGCCCGTTGTGTTTGGCCGTGGGGTTGCTGTTGGCGTTGGATGGAACTGAAGGCGGGACGCCGAACTGGCACTGAAGAGGGACGCCGAGTTCTGGTGAAGGCTGAGACCTGAGTCTGTAGGCGCGGCGGTCGCATAGGCCGTGTCGTGCAGGTCATTCGGGCCCGGAAGAGGTCGGCCGGGACCCGTTCAGCCCAGAGTTCAAGGGTGGGCTGGGCTTCTGACGGGTTTGGTTGGCAGGGGGCAGGGGGCAGGGGACGGCTGGGGCGGGCGGGTGTTAGTTTCCTTGCCGTGGTGGAGGATCAGGACGTGACGAGGGCGGCTTACGACGGGGTTGTTGAGCTGTATGCTTCGATGTTTGCTGATCGGCTGGAGACGCAGCCGTTCTCGCGGAACATGATCGGCATCTTTGCTGAACTGGTGCGTGGGACGGGGAACCTGCGGGCAGCTGATGTCGGGTGTGGACCCGGACATCTGACGTCCATGCTGCATGAGCTGGGGCTGGATGCCTTCGGGCTGGATCTCTCGCGGGGCATGGTCGACTACGCCCGGCGGGCGCATCCGGCGCTGCGGTTCGAAGAGGCGCGGATGGAGGTTCTGCCGGTCGAGGACGGCGCGCTAGGCGGGGTGCTGGCCCACTACTCGATGATCCATACTCCGCCTGCGGAATTGCCCGCCCTGCTCGCCGAGCAGGCGCGTGTCCTGGCGCCTGGGGGTCTGCTCCTGGTCTCTTTCTTCGCGACCGACGGACCGGAGCCGGTCCGTTTCGATCACAAGGTGACGCCTGCCTATAGCTGGCCGGTGGACCGGTTCGCCGAGTTGCTGGCCGCGGCGGGGCTCGTCCCGTTTGCCCGGCTGCTCCACGATCCGGCCTCTGAGCGGGGCTTCCTCGATGCCCACTTGCTGGCCCGTTCCCGCTAGTGACCTGAGTCAGAGATTCATCGCTAGTCGGGCATGAGTCGTCCGGGTCCGAAGACTCCGCCGTTGTCGGTCACTGATGCCCAGCGGGCGGTGCTGGAGGGCTGGTTACGTCGCGGTACGACGGCTCAGGCTTTGGCCCTGCGATCGCGGATCGTGCTGGAGTGCGCCGAAGGCCACTCGATCATGGAGGTGTCCCGCCGGCTGCGGATCGCTCCGGACACGGTCCGCACCTGGCGGCGCCGCTTCATCGAGCGGGGCCTGGACGGGTTGTGCGACGACCCGCGGCCCGGCGTCCCACGGAAGATCACCGATGCCGACGTCGAGCGGGTCATCGTCAAAACGCTTGAGGAGACACCGAAGAACGCGACCCACTGGTCGACCAGGTCGATGGCCGCGGCCACAGGCATGTCGCAGTCGACGGTCTCGCGGATCTGGCGGGCGTTCGCCCTGGCGCCACACCGGTCGCAGACGTTCAGGCTGTCGACGGACCCGCTGTTCATCGACAAGGTCCGCGACGTCGTCGGCCTCTACCTCGACCCGCCGGAGAAGGCCCTGGTGCTCCGCGTGGACGAGAAGTCACAGATCCAGGCCCTGGACCGCTCTCAGCCGGTCCTGCCGATGATGCCCGGCGTTCCCGAACGCCGCAGCCGTGACTACGTCCGGGCCGGCACGACCACTCTTTTCGCGGCCCTTGAGGTCGCCACCGGCAAGGTCATCGGCTCCCTGCACCGCCGCCACCGGGCAGCGGAGTTCAAGAAGTTCCTCGCCAAGCGGACAAGGAAGTCCCGGCTGACCTGCAGGTTCACCTGATCCTGGACAACTACGCGACCCACAAGACGCCCGACATCAAGAAGTGGCTGCTGGCCCACCCGCGGTTCCCCCTGCACTTCACGCCGACCAGCGCGTCCTGGCTCAACCTGGTCGAGCGGTGGTTCGCCGAACTCACGCAGAAGAAGCTCAAGCGCGGCGTCCAGGCCCTCGAACGCGACATCCGATCCTGGCTCGCCGACTGGAACGAGCACCCCAGACCCTTCGCCTGGACGAAGACCGCCGACGAGATCCTCGACAAAGTCGCCGCCTACTGCCGACGAATCTCTGACTCAGATCACTAGTAGTGCTTTGTTAGCTGGTGTCGTAGGGCTGCGGTGGGATGGTCTGTCGGCAGGTGGGGCAGGTGCCGGTCCAGGTGGCCAGCAGGTGTGGGAGGAGGTCCAGGGCCTGGTAGAGGGTCAGGCCCTGGCAGGGGCTTTTGGGCTGCTCCGTTGTTCGGTCAGGAAGAGGTGGGCGGCGGTGACCAGGGTGACGTGGCGGTGCCAGCCGGTGAACGAACGTCCCTCGAAGTGGTCCAGGCCCAGGACTGTTTTCAGTTCGCGGTAGTCGTGCTCGATCCGCCAGCGCGACTTGGCCAGCCGGACGAGGTCCTTGGTGGGGATGTCGGCGGGCAGGTTCGAGATCCAGTACTTCACCGGTTCGGCCTCGCCCTCGGGCCACTGGGCGATCAGCCAGGACAGCGGGATCGTGCCGTCCTCCGCCGGTTTCGGGCGGCGGCCGGCGAGGCGGACCCGCAGGGCTACGAAGTGCGAGCTCATCGCGGCTTTCGAGCCCTTTCGCCAGGTCAGCGTCCTCCCGTGGCTGCGTCCAGCGGCGGCTGGCAGTCGTGTTGGGGGCGTTGCTGCTTGGTGTGGATCCAGACGAGTAAGTCCGAAGTATTGGGGCGCATGAAGCGAGGGTCTCGGGACCTGTTCCACGAACTTGGCCGGCGACGGATCATCGCCGGCCAGGAGGACGCCATCTCCGAAGCTGCCCGCAGCCTCAAGGCCGAGGAAGCCCGCCGATGAGCACGCCCGCACCCGCCGGAGTATGGATCATCACCCCCGGCCACGCCCCCACCCGGTTCCCGACCGCGCACGCAAGCGGTGCGGACGTCGCCCTGGTCGACCTGGAAGACTCCGTCCCACCCGCGGCCAAGCCCGACGCCCGCCACACTGCCCGGACCTTCTTCACCACACTCGCCTCCAACGGCACCATCCTCGGCATTCGCATCAGCTCGCCCACCACCCGCGACGGCATTGACGACCTCGCCGCCCTCGCCGACTAACACCGTGGGACCACAGATCGTCCTGATCCCGAAGATGGAGTCCCCGCGCGACATCGAGATCGCGGCTGGCGCCCTCGACACCCCCGACCACACCCCTCACCTGCACGCGCTGCGACGGAGTGGTCCTCCAGATGGGCGGCGCGCACAGCGCAGGCCTTGTCGTGCGCGACGGCGGGCCGCCCTGCCGGGTGCGCCCCGCGCCCTGTACGACCGCCCGTCACCGTCGACGCCTCCGTTGCCCCGCTTGCGCCTCGAGAAATACTCCACATGGAGCAGACGAGGACCTCTCGGAGGATTCTCACCCTCAAGACATCATGCTGCATGCCGATACCTCTACAGACCGGCGGGTGCTACCGGCGCGTGCGCCGTGCCGTTTCTCGCAGTTTTCAGCATTGACGTATCGGAGGCTCTCTGTGCGGGTGTTCATCGCTGGTGTGGACGGCTATCTCGGCTGGACCCTGGCGCAGCACCTCGCTCGTCAAGGCCACGTCATCGGCGGCGCCGATGCCCTGCTGCGCCGCGTCTGGGTCGACGAGATGGGCTCCCTGAGCGCGATCCCCATTGCGTCCGTGGACGAGCGGTTGGCTGCGTTCAGCGAGCATTTCGGCGAATGCATGCGCTACTTCGCCCTGGACCTGCGCGACCATGCGGCACTGTCCGCCGCCCTGGCGGAGTTCCAGCCTGATGCGGTGGTGCACCTCGCCGAGTGCCCTTCAGCGCCGTACTCCATGATCGATTTCCAGCATGCCGATTTCGTCCAGAACAACAATGTGTCGGGCACGCTGAGCCTGCTTTTCGCGATGCGTGACAGTTGCCCGGAGGCGCATCTGGTCAAGCTGGGCACGATGGGTGAGTACGGCACGCCCAACCTCGATATCCCCGAGGGGTTTTTCGAGGTTGAGTACCGGGGGCGGCGTGACCGGCTCCCGTTTCCTCGTCAGGCTGGCTCTTGGTACCACTGGAGCAAGGTATTCGACTCTCACAACGTCGCCTTTGCCTGCCAGCTTTGGGGCCTGCGCGCGACCGATGTGATGCAAGGGGTCGTATACGGCACATGGGTTGACGAAGACTCGCGGCTGAACACACGCCTGGATTTTGATGAGGCGTTCGGAACGGTGCTCAACCGGTTCTGTTCTCAGGCTGTGATCGGTCAGCCTGTCATGCCGTACGGCCTCGGTACCCAGCGGCGTGGTTTCCTGTCGCTGGCCGACTCCATGCAGTGTCTGAGCTTGGCCATCGAACACCCTGCGGCGGAGGGTGAGTACCGGGTTTTCAACCAGTTGCGCGAGGTGCTGTCTGTCAATGACCTGGCACATGTCGTGCGTGCGGCCGGTGAAGCTCATGGACTCGCCGTCGGCATCAAGCCCTTGGACAACCCTCGGGTGGAGGCAGGATCACACCACTACTGCCCGGAGAGCCGGCACCTTCGGGAGCTGGGCTTCAGGCCGTCGCTGCCGATCGATGAAGTGGTGCGGGCCATGATCGGCGACCTGTTGCCGCACCGAGACCGGATTGCGGGCCATGCTGACCGGCTCGCGCCGACCGTGCAGTGGCGCAAGCAGTACACGACACCTGCACAGACATCAAATGGATTGCGAAAGGAACTCTCATGAACGAGAACACGAGCGAGAAACTGCGCAAGCTCCTGAAGGACGCATGTGAGGAGTCCAACCTGATCCGTGAGCTGCATGAAGATCCGCGGTCAATCGCAGAGCGGTACGACCTGTCTGACGCCGAGCGGGAGCGTCTTGAGAACTCGGACGTGCTGATGGTCCTTGTGGGCAGGTCACCGGCCGGAAGCGGCCAGTCGCCGGCCACGACGACGACCCCGATCACCATTACCGACTGCTGAACCGCAGTGCTCACCACACCCGCCATCAGCGTCGTCTTCCCCGCGCGTGACGAGGGCGCACGCGTCAGGCCAACCGTTGCATCGATCATCGAGACCTGCGAAGCACCTCACGAGATCGAAGTGGTCATCGTTGACGACTGCTCGAAGCCGGCGGGGCAGCCCGATGTCAGCGGGTTGGTGGATCGTGGCGTCCAGGTGCGCGTCATCCGGTCAGATGCGCATCTGGGTGTCGGGGCGGCGCGTAACCTGGCCGTCCGGCACGCCCGTGGAGACGTGGTCTGCATCACCGACGCCCACGTCCGGTTCTCACCGTCATGGGACCAGGAGGTGCGCCGCCTCATCGCGCCCCATCGGATCTTGGCGGCCAGCATCCGGAACCGGGACTCCACCTCGTGGCGCAGCTTCGGTTGCCGCTTGGTCGTGCCGCACATGGGCACGTACTGGAACACCAGCCCGCCGGTCTCGGCGCCGTACGTCCAAATCGCCTCGTCCGCTGGAACCGTGCTGGAGCGAGCACTGTTTCAGCGTATTGGCGGCTATGACGAGGGGATGCTGCATTACGGCGGGTTCGAACCAGAGTTCAGCGTACGGGCCTGGTGCAGCGAGGCCGAGATCATCATTACACCCGGCATTGAAATCACGCACCGGTTCAAACCCGTTGACGAGCGGGTCGCATTCGTCGAAGCTGCACGCACTGCCATCGTGCACAATTGCCTGCGCTTCGGCGTGGCCTACCTGCCCGAGTCGATGATCCTGGAAATGGTGCGTCTGCACGCAGCGGAGTTCCCGAATCACATTCAGTGCGCATTGCGCCTGCTTGAACAGCGGGATGCCTGGCGCCGCCGTGACGAGCTCGCGGAGACCCTTGCGCGCGACTTCGGCTGGTTCGTGGAACGTTTTGGGCTGCGCGACCAAGTCGGGAGACCGATTCCCGTAGCGGCTACGTGGAATGGGGAGACACTCGAGAGCGACAGGCCTGTGGCGACGTCCACCCTGCCGAGCTCTCCGTAGCAACTCTTCCGTCTGTGGCCGGTCCTGCGCCCGGGGCTTGACCGGGCAGTGTGCCCGGAGGTTGCTGCTGTGGTGCGTCGGTGGGGTAGGCGCGGCCGAGGATCTCGCCGTCGACGCGGACCCGACGCCCGCCACCTGCGTCCGGCGGATAGACGATGACGCGCAGTCAGGGCCCATCCCTTCACCGTGCCGGCACCCGGTCACTGCAGAACTCCAAGGGGGGTGTCGGGGCGGCAGTGGATACAGGCCGGCACGCCCTCGGTCAGCAGTTGGCGGAGCTGTTCCGGGGCCGCAGGGACGCAGCGATTGCCGGTTCCCAGCAGTCCCCGGTATGGATGCGGACCGGGAGTCGGCTGGCGCCGATACTGCGCTCGACCAACCACGCCGCGGGTTCGGGCGCCGGCTGCTGCCGAGCGGTGGCGGCCTCGCGCTCCTCGGCGGCGGCAAGGGCCTTCTCCGCGCGGCCGAGCTCCCCGCGCAGGTAGGTGATCAGGGTCTGGAGTCGGGGCAGGTCCGGCGGCAGTACGGACATGCGGATCAGCCCCCGTTCTGCGCACGCCGGGCGGCCTTTGCATGCCTCGCACAAGGGGCTGGCAGGGGACCGATACCGCGCGGACGGCTGGTGGCCCCGGGCGCAGGGTCCGGTCTGGCTGGGCGCCCAGGTGACGGGTACGGCCTTCGGGCGGGCCGTGGCGGTGGTCTGCTCGCTCATGCTGCTGGCCGTTCCGTCGGGCCCGAGGCGTGGGTTGCGGGCGGCGCGACGGAGCTCGACGCCGCCGGCCCGCCAGCCGGCGGGGGCCGCCCAGGAGGGATGGGTCCACAGGCGACCGGAGAGGGTGATCAGCCGGCGCCGCAGCACGGTCGTGCCCGCTCTGGCGGGCGCCTGTGCGAGATCCGCGTAGGTCTGCTGCCACGCCCTTTGGAGGGCGAGCAGGTCATCGGGAAGCGGAGTGGCCCGCCAGGAGTCAGCGGCCGTACTGAGGCTGAGCATCGAAGTTGTCCACCGTCACTTGTCGCCCGATTTCAACAGCACACGGGGATCTCGTGTCTGCGAAATATCGGTGGAAGATGGGTTCTGGCACAGATCTTGGGGAACCATCGCGGAGCGTGACCTCGGTGTTCGATTGCGAGTGACTGACTCGTGCGAGACGGCGCACGCCTTGGCGTCTGAAGGCCGGAAGTGACGCTCCCTCAGGTGCATTCCGTTCGCTGCTTTGGCTGGCTGTGGACAGTGATGGTGCTGGTCATGCAGACCGATGCACCGTTCTGGGATTCGCTGGTGTTCGACGGGATCGACGATGTGGAGGTCGAGGCGGTTACGGTCGCGTTCGGCACGGCCGAGGTGGTAGCAAGAGGCCGCATGGCGGGGGCGGCGTGTCCGGACTGCGGCCGCTTCGCGGACCGGGTCCACGACCGTTACCAGCGCAGGCTGAAGGACCTTCCGCTCGCTGAGCAGGGCTTTGTGATCCGGCTGATGGTCCGGCGATTCATCTGCGGGTCGGCGGACTGTCCGCGCCGAACGTTCGCCGAGCCGTTCTCCCGGCTGGCCGCGCCCTACGCGCGGTTCACCATGCGGCTGAACCGCGCCCTGGAGCGGGTGGGGCTCGCCTTGGCGGGACGAGCCGGCGCTCGACTGGCGGCCCAGCTCGGCTTCGGTGCGGGACGGATGACCTTGTTACGCAGGGTCATGGCGTTGCCCGATCCGCGATTCAGTACTCCACGCGTGCTGGGCGTGGACGACTTTGTGATCCGTCGCGGCCAGACCTACTCCACCGTCTTGACCAGCGTCGAAGACCATCGCGTGGTCGACGTGCTCCCGCCCCGTGAAGCCGGCCGCTGGCAGCTTGGCTGGACTGCCATCCCGGCGTGGAGATCATCTGCCGGGACCGGGCGGGTGCCTACGCCGAGGGCGCGCGGCGCGGTGCACCCGACGCTTTGCAGGTCGCCGACCGGTTCCATCTGTGGCAGGGCCTCGGCCGCGCCGTGGAGACCTGCGTCGCTGCCCACCGCGACTGTCTGCGCACGCCGGCGCCCAGCGGCACACTGACGGAAGCCACCCGACCGACTTCAGGGGGATCGCAAGACGACGCGGAGCCCGTCGGCCGGCGGGCCGCGCGAAAGAAGGCCGCACACGCCCTGGTCCACGAGATGCTCGCCCAGGGGCACTCGCGCCGGGCGATCGCCCGGCATCTGGGCTGGGGCCTCAACACCGTCCTCCGGTACGCAAACGCCTCACGCTGGCAGGACACCATCCGCGAGAACCGGCCCCGGCCCAGCAGACTCGATCCCTACAAGCCCTACCTCGAACGACGATTCACCGAGGATGCACCAGCGTCACCCAACTCCACGGCGAACTGGTCGCCGAGCAGGCTCCCGTCACCTACGGCATGGTCCGAGCCCACATCGCCACCTTGCGCAGGGACCCGTCCGCCGCACCGCCACGGCCAGCGACCGTACGGCCGGTGACCGGCTGGCTCACCCGCCACCCCGCCACCCCGCCACCCTGAGTGAGGAGGACCGCATCGGCCTCAAGGACCTTTTGACCCGTTGTCCGGAACTGGACACGGCTGCCCGACATGTCCGCGACTTCGGCGAGATACTCACCGACCGCCTCGGCGCCACGCTCCCTGCCTGGATCGACGCAGTCGAAGCCAGCCGGCTGCCCGGGCTCACTGGCTTCGCGCTCCATCTGCGGCGAGACCTCGACGCCGTGATCGCCGGCCTCACCCTGGACTGGAGCTCGGGCAGCGTCGAGGGAGCCGTGAACCGCATCAAGAAGATCAAGAGACAGCTCTACGGCCGAGCCGGCTTCCACCTGCTCCGGAAGATGATCCTGCTGCAGTAGCGCCTCGCAGTGGCTATTCGAGGTGCGACTCCCGATACCTTTCCTCAAGCTGTTCCTCCCAGTGAAAGCGGGCAGCCACGTCCGGCTGCGCGACTTGCAGGACAGGGAGAGGCGGCAGCGATGTCATGCTTTGGCATCGGGCATGCCGCTGGTGACGACGATCGCCGCCACGTCGCCGGTCTTCGTACGGCCCAACCAGACGACGCCGCCCGACTCAGCCCCGAACGTGACCAGATCGGCTTGCTGCGACTCATCGCGTACCCGTTCGCACCCGTCGGCCAACTGCTCAGAATCGCGCGGGGCAGGGACCCCGTCTATGAACGTGCGAAACGGTGCGGACAAGGTCGTCCACGCGCCTGCATCGGCGAAGCAGCCGACATTAGCATCGGAGAAGAAGCGGGGCTCCTCGCCCGGCTGAAGCCGGGCGATGTCGTCCTCGACACTCAGGCCCATCTCCCATCCGACGACAGGGTCGTCGCTGATGCACAGGCGCGTCGCGGCGCACTCAACACCGTCGACGTGCTCGCCCATGAACTCGTACGGGCCCGCCGTCCACGCGATCTCTACCCGGTAGACGCCCGGGGGAATGCGCACCGCCAGCTCCCTCGGGGGCCTGGGCGGCAGCCCCCTCTGGTACTCCCAGACCTGGTCGTCGTGCCATGGCGCATCGACGACAAGCCGGCCGCTCGGTACGCGGATCGTCGTCAGCTCCTCGATGCCCGTCACGACTACCGGCGTCATCGGATCGTCGTACACCGTCCCAAGGTGAGCACCGGGCGTGAAAGCCGCCTCCAAGTACCAGGTGGCCTCAGGCCCGGCTGCCAGCCGCGCGTCCCTGACCCACTCCATGTCTCACTCCCTCCTCGCCACCCGGCCGGGCGGTTAACCGAAAGCTACGTGGGCCCGCTGACATCGGCACTTCTTGCATCGTCGCAATCCGTGATCGCTCCCCAAGATCTGTGCCAGAACCCAGAACCTGGCGACACGATCCGTCGTCGGCCCGAACATCGTCGAGAGTCTTGTGGCGCAGGGCAAGGAGGTGCCTGGTGACAGGATCGAGGGGTGCTGATCAAGGGATACGACGTCGGCCCGTTGGTCGCGGGCGAGTCATTGCTGGCCCGCCCGGGCTGCTGGTCGAACTACCTCCTGGCGATGTGCAGCGACGGTGGGTGTGCTGAGGGGCCGGTTCCGGAGTGGTTCGGTGAGGACGGCGCCGATGCCGATGCCCTGTCCGAGGTCCTGTTCGATCCCGGACGCTGGCCGGTGTTCAGGGTGCCGGCAGAAGATGGCCCCGGAGCCGTGGTGATCTACCGCAACCTGGATGGCGACTACGGCACCGACTACCTCCTCACCCATCCAGGCAGAAGCTGCGTCGAGCAGATTGCCCGCGAGCTGATGAAGCTCGCGCCGACACCGGCCAAGGCCGCGTGCCTGACTCGCACCCAGATCACGGCGGCTCTCAAGCGTGCGGGTCGCAAGCGCGGCATCGAGTCAAACGTCGAGCGGCTGCGCGAGGCATTCCGCACCGACTGGGCCCGTCAGCCCGAGCTGGTCGAGGACGCGCTCGGCAAGCAGACGGTCGCCTACTCGGACAGCTCACCGCCGCCTGCGCTGCCGCCGCCGACCTCGCCCAGGCTGTCGAGGAGGCGTTCCCGCAACACCCGGACTCCGAAATTATCCTCAGTTTCCCCGGCCTCGGTATCCAGCTTGCCGCCCGGGTGCTGGCCGAAATCGGAGACGACCGCCCCCGCTTCGCGGACGCCCACGGCCTGAAGGCCTACGCGGGCGCCTCACCCGTCACCCGGGCCTCCGGCAGGAAGCCCAGCATCACCAGACGATGGGTGAAGAACGACCGGCTCAACCGCGCCGGCTACCTCTGGGCGTTCTCAGCGATCGCTGCCTCGCCCGGTGCCAAAGCCCACTACCGGCGGCGACGTGACGACCACGGAGACTGGCACGCCGCCGGCCAGCGCAATCTGTTCAACCGGATGCTAGGCCAGCTCCACCCTGCCTCAAACACGGCCGCCTGTTCGATGAGCACACCGCATTCCCGGCGCCGCAGGACCCAGCACTCGCAGTGGCGTAGGTGATCCAGCTCATGACTTACCGCCCCCAGAGGTCGCTCCGCAGCGTGCTTGAATCACCGGATGATCGACTGGTCCACACTCCACGACGCCTACGGCCCGGCACACGCAATACCCGGGCTGCTGGACCGAGCCATCGGTCGTGACCAGGAGGCCATCGACTGGCTTTGGGGGCGCTTGTGCCACCAGGGGACGATTACCCCGGCGAGCATCGCCGCACTGCCGCGGCTCGCGGACATCGCGAAGACCCAGGACGCCGGGGACTGGGCGCTCGATCTGGCCGGAGCCATAGCGGGTGGCCTCCTTCAACCTCACGGCGCCGACGAAGAAGTCGCCCGCTGTGCGGCGACCTTGGCCGAGCTTCGCGCCATGGCCGCCGCCCGGCTGCAATCTGGCTTGGACGGGAAGATCTACCTGAGTCGGCTGCGGGCCATGATCGCGTTCGACGGCCAGCCCTTGTGGTCTGAGGTCCTGGACGACTTCACCGATTCCTTCGTCACTGTCGCGTGTCCGCACTGCGACGCACCGGTGACGGTCGCGGTCGGCGACTACGGCTGCTACTCCTCGATCCGGGATTGGCATCTGGGGGATGTCCACCAGGTCCCCCTTCGGCCAGCTGTTTTGCACGAGCTGACCGGCACCGGGAGGATGTTGCACGAGTCGGCCGTACGGGATGGCCAGCAACGGCTCGCCTGGGGCCTGACGCACCTGTTCGGCCAGGCGGAATGTCCAGGATGCGGGAGTGTCTTCGGCATTGCAGACGAGTACGAGGCCGCCAATGCACCCGCCCCATGGGACATCCGCCACGCAGTACGGTCCGCCATGGCGGCCCCGGTGCTGCGGGCTTCGCCGGCTAGGAAGCGGTAGCCGAACTCAGGGTCCTCACGGTGGGCAGCGAACAACGCGTTCGCGCGATACGCCTCCTCGAGAACAGCGTCGGTCACGGGCTTGCCGAGCCAGCGGTAGTAGGGCTGCCTGGCGAGCTTGAGTACCCGGCACGTCACCGTGACGGGCACCCCGTCCCCGGCCAGCTCCTTCACGAGCGGGTAGATCCTTTTCCCGGCAGATGCGCCTGCGACAAATAGGCCGCAGCCCGACGCAGAACCTCGTTCTCCTGCTCCAGCAGCTTGATCCGCCGACGTGCCTCCCTCAGCTCCGCACTCTCCTTGCTGGAAACTCCGGGCTTGGACCCGTCGTCGCTGTCCGCCCGGCGCATCCACGTCCACAACGTCATCGGGTGGACCCCGACGTCGGTGGCGACCTGCTCGACCGTCACACCCAGACCGCGGTTCCTCGCGACCCGCGCGACGTCCTGGCGGAACTCTTCCGGATAGGGCTTGGGCACAGCGACATCCTTCCCACCTGCCCAGCAGGGCAAGCGAGTTCAGATGTCCCCCGATCGTGCGGCAGCCCCCTTCACCGCTCCAGGGTGACGCCTTGGCCGTCGTTTGAGTCCTGGAAGCTCCGAGGCTGGGCCTGCCGGGCACGGTGGTTTGTCTGTGAAAAGTCGCGGGCGGTCACTCCGCTGAGGGGCCGGCCCAGCGCTTCGGGTCGGAAGATCGTCGTGGGGAGGGATGGGGGACGCATGCTCGAAGTACCATCCCTGCAAGGTTTTCCGGCCGGTACTTCCCAACCTCCGCAGCGGCGTCGTCGGACGGAGGCATCCCTGTAGAGAGGACAGAGGGCAGAGGGCGATGAGTGTGGCTGAGAGTTGGTTGCGTGTGATGAGTCTTCTTCGGGAGCACGCGCCGGCGGATCACGCGGATCTGCCAGGGCCCGCTACGGAGCAGATGCTCGCGGCAGCCGAGGAACGGATGGGGATCGCCCTGCATGGGGACCTGCGGACGTGGCTGTTGCAGAACAATCTGGATCTGCCGGAGGAAGACGTCGAAGACGACGTGGCATGCTGCGGCTTCGACGGGTTCCCCGACGAGGGAAGCTTCTTTCTGGGCATCCGGGCGATGGAGAGGCTCTACGCGAACCGTTCCACGCGCTGTGGATTCGACCCTCCGGACCAGCCGGACAGTCCGTTCTGGCGTAACGAGTGGATCCCGTTCCTGTCGGACCAGGACGGCTGGATGGGAAAGTTCATCGATGTGCGGGACGGGCGCGTCGGCAGTTGGTTCGTGGGTGGCCCCACGGTCACGGGCGAGTACGAATCGATGGCCCAGTATTTCGACTCCGTAGCGGAGACGCTGACGAGGATCGCCGATGGAATCTCCCCGGTCTGTCGATTCAACGAAGGTCGACTTGTCTGGTCGTGAGACGGTTCCCAACTGGATGACGGCCATTGCCAATCCGTCCTCACCCTGGAACGGCAATGAGATTCATCAGCGTTGACGTTCCAGGATGAGGATGGCTGCGGCGACGACGGTCATTCGGTTCGGGCTGCAGCGGGCCCGGCGGAAGACCTGCCAGGACTTGAGCCGCGCGACTTCGTTCGACCGGTGCTCGTGCCGCCGACAGGGCTCGGTTGATTGTCTGCTGGGTTGCGGTGAGGTCCTGGCCGGGAAGCCGTCTGATGGGCGTGGTCACCCACGGGCCGGCCCCGATGTAGGCGCGGTCGGCACAGGACGGGGACGGCCTGGCGTTCGCAGATCCGGATGATGCGGTGGGTGCGGGCCGCGGTCAGGTCGTGGGTGCGGCCGGGCAGATGAGCATGGATACTCACTCGACCAGGGCGTGCGGCAGGTCAAGTGCGGCAGAACGGGGAACCAACGAGGCTCCTGCGCTGATGATTTGTTAGGTCGAACACCTCTCTCAACGGCACGGGAGCCTCGTGAGTTGCGGGACGCTGGCCCGTCACCCGATCCATACCGTTCGTCGTGGGCCGTTCCGGTCATTCGTAGGATCGGAGCATCCAGGGGTGCTGGGTATGGCTGTCACCCGATAGCCGATGATGTGGCTTCCACTGATTGGCCGCCCGGCACCCCGCGACGACTCGGCCGCTAATTGGGATACGCGAACTGAATCGCTCGTATGGATGCGTCGGCGAGGTCGTCTGCTGGTGGGACACAACACCACGTCGGAGGAGGATCGGTGCCGGAATTGTGGGCCGGGACGGACGCGGGGAAGGCCGAGCACCACTGCACGGTCATCGATGCCAACGGGACGACGCTGCTGTCGCGGCGTGTGCCGAACAGCGAGGCTGAACTGCTCGAACTCCTCGGTGATGTATTGGGGATAGCCGACGGCGGCCTGGTCACCTGGGCCGTCGACCTGAACGCCGGCGGGGCCTCATTGTGGATCGCGCTGCTGGTCAACCACGGCCAGAAGCTGCTCTACATCCCCGGCCGGACCGTGCACCACGCCTCAGCGGCCTACCGGGGCAGCGGGAAGACGGACGCGAAGGACGCGTTCATCATCGCCGACACCGCCCGCATGCGCCGTGACCTGCAGCCTCTGCAGGAGCTCGGTGAGATCGCAGTAGACCTGCGGATTCTGACCGCGCGCCGGATCGACCTCGCGGCCGACCGCACTCGCGCGATCAACCGCCTCCGCGCGCAGCTGCTGGAGTACTTCCCCGCCCTGGAGCGTGCCTTCGATCTGAGCACCTCCAAGAGCGCGCTGATTCTGCTGGCCGGCTACCAAACCCCGGCAGCCCTGCGAAGGATCGGCCGGTCGCGGCTCACGACCTGGTTGAAGAACCACGGCGTGCGCACCAGCACCGCTGCCAGGAGCACGGCCGAGGCCGCGGTGACCGCCGGAGAAGCCCAGTTCACCGTCGTTCCCGGGGAAAGGACCTGCGCGCGGATGGTCCACACGCTGGCCGCAGCGGTGACGGCCCTCGACGAGGAAATCTCGGAACTCGAAGCCCAGATCGAGGCCCGGTTCCGGGAGCATCCCGACGCAGAGGTGATCACCAGCATGCCCGGCATCGGCATGACGCTGGGCGCCGAGTTCATCGCCGCTACCGGTGGAGACATGTCCGTGTTCGGTAGCTCCGACCGGCTCGCCGGTGTGGCCGGCCTGGCCCCGGTCCCCCGTGACTCGGGCAAGGTCAGCGGTAACCTCCGCAGGCCCCGGCGCTACAGCAGGCGACTGTTACGAATGTTCTATCTCTCTGCCCAGGTCGCCGCCGTGCATTGCCCTGAATCGAAGCGGTACTACCAGCGCAAACGCGCGGAGGGAAAGTCCCACAAGCAAGCCGTCCTGGCCCTCGCCCGGCGCCGCCTAAACGTGCTCTGGGCCCTCCTGCGCGACCACAAGCTCTTCGAGACCGCTGCGGCCCGCGCAGGCGCGACAGCGATATGACCCGACCACAGTGGGTCACTACCGCCGCTTGACAACACCATTGGGAATCAGTGGCCACTCTGAAAGAGCTCACTGAGCGGCAGAGAATCCGCTGGCCAGCAGTCTCGCCGTCCGCCACACTCGGATGTGGGCGAGGTCCCTCGGTGGTCAGCGCAGGGACCCGTCACTGGAGGAGGAGAATGAGGATGGCCCACCTCCGTCTCGCTTGGGTCCTGTCCGGACGCGGCTGGGCCGATTGCACCGTCAGCGACCACCAGGCGGAAGCCGAAGTCACGGCCTCATACGTCACCGCTGCCCCCGAAGATCTCTTGACGGCAGTAACACGTCTGATCGTCGGCGAAACCGAGTCGCGAGCACAGTTCGAGGCCGAACCCACCGCCTTCCGGTGGATCTTCTGCCGTGAAGGCATCGACGTGTGGATCCGCGTACTGGAGCTGGCCCACGGCAGTGACCACGACAACAAGGGGACCGAGATCTGGTCCGCCCAGCAGAACATCGACGTGGTTGCCCGAGCAGTGATCCGATGCTTCGACGAGGTTGTGAGGGAGTACGGCGAGAGCGCGTACCGCGGCAAGTGGGGTGAGCACTTCCCCCGCACCGAGCTCGAAGCCCTCAGGACCGCGTGGCGCGAACATTGAGGCGACTGGGAAGCCTCCTCGACACACCAGCAGAGGAGCGCCTGCGGACCGGCCGATTCCGCCCCGCGCCCACACCATCAGGCGACGACAGAGCCGCTCAAAACTCACGAACCGCCCCCAGAGAGGCACCGGAGACAGTGTCCTGTTCCTGTTTCCTGACCTGTCAGCCGGTGGTGAACTCCGCGCTACCTTTTCCGAACAAAAGCGTCAGCCCTGTCGGGTTCCCATCGAATTCTCCAGTGAGGAGCTGCAGCAGGAATTCCGTCATGGTGCAGTCGTAGACCGTCCACTCACCGCCGTGCGCATAGACAGCCACAGGCCACGTGCCGGGTTCGTCGCTGCTCGTGATCCAGCCCAGCACGTCCGCTTCGACCGTCTCCCCCCACACCATGATGTCCGCCGGGCCGTAGAGCTCGGCGTGCAACGGGTCGTTCCACTCGTCGACCTCCGGTAGGTCGAGAACATCCGCCGGAAGCCTCGAGGTGTGACGCGAAGGAAAGTGAGGGTCCGTGCTCGGGGCGAAGACGGCCAGTATTCCGTCGATTTCGCCGCTGCCGTAGACGGACAGGAAGTCCCTGTAGTCGGACGGGAATCGGGTGCCGTACGCCGCCGCGATGTCGTCCCAGTCGATAAGGGTACCCCTACTCGACGGCTGCACGAGGTGTCGAAGTCGCTCAAGGGCGGTCATGGTCTCTCTCGTTTTTCGTAGTCCAGCCAGTCGTGGCCTCGCGTGGGAACCGGTTCTCCATCTTCGGTGACTCTTCGGAGGCCGTGCCACTGGCGTGTCGAAGGCCCGTGATCAGGTTGGGAGTCTCGCGGCTGATGCTGATTCCCTGCCCGCGTCCAAGGATGTGCGACGATCACGACGTGGTCATACCTGCCCCTCCACCGTCCGATGTACCGCGCTCGCCGCGTCCCGCGTCGGCCATGTCCGTGCTGGCAGCACTCCTGGACCGCTCGCTGGAGCAGATGACGGAGGCTGCGGCAGACGTCCGCGTGTTCGACAGGGAAACCATTCGCGCGGCATCTGATGTGTGGGACAACAATCTGTTTCCGCTGTTCTGGGCCGCAAGCACGTCCAGCGCCGATGAACGTGACCGACGGGCGACGACCGTGCTGGAGTGGATGGCCGGTCTCGGCGAGCGGCGGCGCGGATGGATGACCGAGCAGGCCGCGATTGCCGGGTACGACATCGAATCGCTCCTACCACCGGCCAAGCCGCACACGCCAGGCCGCGACTACCGCGGACACGTCATGACACCGCAATGCAGGCTTACACGCCAGAACGTGGACGAACTGGTCCCCGACTACGATCTGGCGACGGCATCCGTCCGCCACCTGCAGGTAGAGCGTGCCGGTACTCGCCTGACCGCCTTTCTCCAGTTGGTCACTGATCGAAAGTTTCCTGTCGATGAGCCTGCGCCCCCCGCTGTGCTGAACGTGTGGCTGGACGGTGTCACCGACATCGCCTTCGGTCTTTCCGACACGCAGGGAGTGATCCTGGATGCCGGAGTGCGGGAGGTCGGAATTTCCCTGGGCCCGGGCGGTCGGCTCCGCGCCGCCGGTGGCGAGTACCACCTGGACGACCGTTCATGGCATCTGTCGACCGCTGGTCGACGCGCGGATGCGGTCACCCCGCCCCGAACCGGCGGGTCGGGCCGCCTGGTTCGGCCGCCGGGCGGAGATCTGAGCTCCGACGCGCACGCTGCCGCCGTGCTTCTGCACCACTCCATGTTGGAGCTCCGCTCGGTGCGCTATGCCGCCCATGCGGATCGCGTCCCCGTGCTGAAGCTGTGCCGAGCCTTCTCAGGAGCGGGTGCAGCGATCCTGGCCGCCGGGTCACAACGCGGCGCCCGCCGCCGTGAGGCGGCCTTCCAGGACGTGATCCGAGCCTGGGCCGGCCAGGGCGGGCCGGGCCTCACACGCTGGTTCGTCGCGGTCCTCAGGGAACAGGCAGGCCGCCCGGACATCATCGAGACACCCCGGGCGCCCGAACGAACACCTCCCTCCCTCACCGACGGCTCGCCCGTGTCCGGCACGCCTTCGCAGGCAGCTCTCGTCATGGCCGCCTGGACGGCGGCACACACCGACTACCAGACAGAGCGTCCGGCCGCCGCGCAGCTCCAACTCGCTCTGCCGCCCAGCACTGACAAGAGCTCTTCGGGACCTTGGCGACTGCGGACTGTCGGCTGCACCGAGCCGAACTCCTTCCGCCTCCACGCCGCCGCGTTCCAGGGGCCCGGCCCGCTCGTCCAGGTGGGGAAGCCCACTACTGCCTGCAGCCTCGACTTGCACCAGGGCGCCTTGCTCGTCGCGGCCGGAGCCGGCTGGAGTGCGTCCGTGGGCTGACCCTCACCCAGGGCCACCATCACTCAATCGCTTTCATGACGGGCCAGGCGCCGACCCAGCTCCAGGTTCTCGCCCTGCGCGACTCCCAGGGCCTTGCGGAGCTTCGTCGCTTCGCCACGATGAACCTCCTGCTGCCTCGCGAGGAGGGCGCTCAGCGCTCTTACCGCAGCCGATGCCGACGAGTCGCCAGGGGGATCCGCAGGAGCCGCCGAGGCCGACCATCGAGTCGACTTTCGCAACCGTCCGTCTGCGGACCAAGGTCACCAAGGGCGCCGGATCCCGAGCCGCAGCCCTTGCGATGGTCTTCAAACTCGTCGAGTCCGCCCAGGTCCGCTGGCGAGCAGTGAACGCACCTCACCTCGTCGCCCTCGTCCGCGCCGGAGCCCGCTTCGAATGCGGCCAGCTCGTCGAACGGCCTCGAGAGGCTGCGGCCTAGCCGATCGAGAAGGTCGCATCGGGCGCGGCGTAGTCGACGGGACCTTCGAAGCGCGCCGAGGCACGCGCCACCGCCTGCTGCGGCGTGAGGAAGCGGCCGACGTGTGTGACGATCAGTCGGCCCGCCCCTGCCGTGCTGGCTGTGTCGCCGGTGTCCTCGGGCGTGTGGTGCACCTGGTCGCCCTCGACCGGTGCCTGCGCGCTCTCGGCTTCGCACAACAGCACGTCGCATCCCTCGGCCAACTCGGTGAGGCTCGGGCACGGTGCCGTGTCCCCGGAGTACACCAGCGACTTGCCGGCCGCCTCGATGCGCACGGCGAAGGCGGGGATGCCGTGCGACACCGCCCGGCTGGTCAGTCGGAGCGAGCCGATGGCCGCCTGGTGCCCGTCGTGCAACTCGGTGACGGTGAAGGCCGATTCGATCGGGCTGCGGGCCGGAGTGTTGGTGAGGAAGTTGGCCAGCCGGTCGGCGATTCCAGGCGGCCCATAGAGAGGGATCGGCGCTACGAGGTGGATGTCCGCGTACAAAGCGCCGTAGTACGCGGTGAGCAAGTCCGCGCTGTGATCGGCATGCAGATGCGAGATCCAGATCGCATCGAGCTCATCCAGCCGCACATGCCGCTGGAGCGGGCCGAGCGTCCCGCTGCCCGCGTCCACCCAGATACGAGTCTCCCCGCTCGACACGAGATAGCCGGAGCACGGATTGTCCACGCTCGGGTAGGGCGTTGCGCAGCCCAGAACCGTGAGGTGGAGAAGCTCGTCACTCATCCCAAGATCCTAGAACACGCGATCCACAGGTCTTGACGATTGCTCCTCACGGAAGCTGTCTCACTCAATCCAGTCCGTGCAGGTCCATGCGATCCCGCGACCAACTTCACTGAGAACCGGACAGCGGCCTTGTCCTTTGACAGCGAACTTAGTCCTTTCCCATCCAAGCCAGTCCGTTCGATCAAGAGGCAGGATTGGTTCAGCCTCGGCCCCGGCGACGACGCGTGACTGGCGCTGGGACGGGTGCCGCGTTGGCCTGGAGTGATCGCTCCCAGCCAGGCTGGTTTTGCCCAGCCGAGCAGGAGAGGTGCAGCTGGATCTTCCTCTCGCTGGTGTCGTAGTCGAGTGACACCTGAAGGGTGTGGGACCTACTTGAGCGCCACGTCCTGGGCGGATGCCCTCTCCGGTTGCAGGAGAGCGAGTCGTAGAAGTCGTTCATGCGGGCTGCTACGTCCGGGTTCTGCCGCGCTTGCCGTCCTGCCAGGGGCGTCGTAGGCGTCGAAGCATCCGTACAGCATGTGGGGAACGGTGCACCCCGTCCAGTGGCGCCGCGACCGCGCCCGGGCCGGCGGACGCTCGTAGCCCCCGACGGACGGCGATCACCTGTCCGATGTGATGCGCATGCCTTCGAGCAGCGTGGCGAGGTAGCGGTGTGCGGTGTCGACGCGGTCGGTGGGGGTCCCGCCGTGGACGTTCACGGCGTGGGCGACGCCGCACATGAGCGGGACGAGGTCGGTGGTGGCGAGGTCGGGGCGGACCGCTCCGGCCTCGCGAGCCCGTTCCAGGAGTGCGGTGCCGGCCGACGCGAGTGATTTCTTGAGTTCCGTGGTGCGCGGCAGGGCGTCCGTGGCCGCGGCGGCGACGGGGGCCAGGGCAGCGTCGGCGACCTGTGCTTCGACGATGCGGCCCAGATAGCCCTCCAGCGCGCGCCAGGGGTCGGTATCGTCCAGGGCGCGCCGGCCGTGTGCGGCGAGGGATTCCAGGCAGGGGGTGGCGACGGTCTCCAGCAGCGCCTCGGGGGTGGCGAAGTGCCGGTAGACCGTGGCGACGCCGAGGCCCGCGCGGCGTGCGATGTCGTTGAGCTGCAATGCGGTGCCCTGGTCGACCAGGTCGCGGGCGATGGCGACGATCCGGTCCCAGTTGCGGGCGGCGTCCTTGCGCAGTTGTGGCGTCGTCATGGGTGGGCAGTCCAGGTCGCTCGTCTGATGACACAGGCTCGGCCTTCGATCATATGCGTGGTCCCGAGGTGGCGTGCCTGTGTCCGGGGTGGGCGGCCCCGGGGGCCCGCCCACCCGAGCCGTCAGGACCGGTCCTGCTCCCGGTCGAGGAAATGCGTGATGATCTCCAGCCATTGATTCGGCTGCTCCAGGAAGGGCAGGTGCCCGGTGGCGAGTTCGGCGGTCTGCGCGCCGGGGATGGTCGTAGCCAGCTCGCGCTGGAGGGACACCGGTATCAGGGCGTCGCCGGTGGTCACGATCACGAGAGTCGGCACGCTGATCGCGGCCAGGTCGGCGCGGACGTCGACGCGGCGGACCAGGTCCACCTGGGCGCCGGTGCCGGCCGGGAGGGCCGAGGCGGTCTGCTCGGCGGCTGCGCGCACCTGGTCGGGTGTGAGGAAGTTCAGCACGGGCGCGCTCAGGGCCACGTGGGCCAGGTGGGCCGGGTAGGGCGAGCAGGAGGTGCTGTCCGGATGCGTAGAGCTGGTGCCAGATCGCGGCGGCCAGGTCGGTTCTGGTGTCGGTGCGGGCGAAGGCCGCGCTCACCACGAGCCGGGTGACCCGGTGCGGGTGGCGGACGGCGGCGCGGATCGCGACGGGGCCGCCGAGTGAGTATCCGCAGAGGGCGAACGTGTCGAGCCCTTCGGTGTCCGCCGCGGCGACCAGCTGGTTCGCCAGGTCGTCGAGCTCCAGGGGTGGCGTCGTGGGGGTCTGTCCGGAGCCCGGGTGGTCGACTCCGACGACGGTGTGCCGGGCGGCGAGCCCTTCCGTGATCGGCCCGTAGTCGGCCGCGATGCCTCCGCCCGCGCCATGGGCGAGGAGGAGGCCGGGGCCGGAGCCGTGCACGGTGCGGGCATAGGCGGTCGGGACGGTCAGGGTCATGGTCGGTTCCTCATATGACGAATTGCGCGTTGCGAACGGGTGGCGTGCTCACGTGCGTGCGGCGGCCGTCGCGGGTGCGTGGGCTTCGCTGAGGCGGCGTACGGCCTGAGCGAGGCGGTGGTCGGTCGCCGCGCGGAACGGGGCGACCGGGTGGGCCTGGGCGCCGATGACGACGCCGGTGTGTCCGGTCAGGGACGCATCGGTGGCAGCGACGATCGAGGGCCTGGCCGCTGCGGATGCCGGACCGGATGTGGAGCGTGCGAACGTGCGGCGGACCAGCGGCCACAGCAGCCGCAGGGCAGGCGAGACGATTTTCGGGTCGGTCAAGGTACCGTCGGTCATGTCGGTCGCGGCGCCTCCGGGGTCGGCGGCGAAGACGGAGACGCCCGTGCCGTCCAGGCGGGCGGCCAGGTCCAGGGTGTAGGCCAGGTTGGCGAGCTTGGCGCGTCCGTACCAGTGGAAGCCGTAGTAGCCGCCGGGCGGCTCGACGGCGTCGAACACCCGCTTGGCCACGCCGACCGCGCGGGAGGTCACGTTCACGATCCGGCTCGGCGCCCCGGCCGTGAGCGTGGGCAGCAGCAGTTCCGTCAGCAGGTAGGGCGAGAGGTGGTTGACCACGAACGACGCCTCGACGCCGTCCAGGTCCCGTCGCCGCGCGAACATCGCTCCGACGTTGTTGACCAGCACCGTCAGCGGTTCCCCCGAGGCGGCGTGGTCGGCGGCGATCCTGGCGGCGAGCGCGCGCACTTGGTCGAGCGAGGCGAGATCTGCGGACAGGAACCGGCCGGGGTGCGCAGGGTACGTCGCGTTGATCCGCTCGACCGCCATGGCTCCCCGTTCGGCGTTGCGCCCGACCACGGTGACCGCGAACCCGGCGGCTGCCAGCCCGAGCGCCGTCTCCAGGCCGATGCCGCCCGTTCCGGCCGTGACCACAGCTGTTTTCGTCATGAGTTCCTCCACCCGGCAGGCAATCGGATAGTTAATCCGGTTAGTTGGGGATGGTAGCAGCATACGGATGACCTATCCGGTTAATGGTTCGGGCGCGCCGCCGTCGCTGCGGCCGGCGCGGGCCGGTGAGCACCTCGAACGCGCAAGCAAGCCGCTGACGTGTGCAAACGTCACCGATTTCGCCGGGTCGGGGAACCGCTCGGGACGATCCCGGAGGTGATCGGTCAGGCGAGGCGGAGGCGAGGGGGATGGAGCGGCTGTCACAGACCAGGATGCCGTCCGGTCATAGGGGGTGACCGGACGGCGTACCCCATGGCGTCGTCGGTGTCTTCGGTCGAC
Source organism: Streptomyces venezuelae (assembly GCF_008642295.1). Taxonomy (GTDB): domain Bacteria; phylum Actinomycetota; class Actinomycetes; order Streptomycetales; family Streptomycetaceae; genus Streptomyces; species Streptomyces venezuelae_C. Next base: position 7,354,134 of record NZ_CP029190.1, read on the forward strand.
GCTCGTCACGAGGAGAACACCATGAAGCTCGCACACTCCGACGCACCAGTGCACGACGAACTGGTGCCGTCCCGCTACGCGTTGAACGTCGGCGACATCGACGTGACGGTGATCAGCGACGGAACGATGCAGATCGACGCCCGGACGTTGGCCACCAACGCCGCCAAGGCCGACCTGTCGGCCTGGCTCGGTGAGAACTTCCTGCCGGAGATGCTCGTCTATCCGATCAACGTGGGCGTCGTACGCAGCGGTGGCAGGACCATCCTCATCGATTCCGGGCTGGGGTCGGAGTTCCCTGGCTTCCCGCGGGTCGGCCAGTTGGCCATGCGGCTGGAAGCGGCCGGGATCGACGCCGCGTCCGTGACCGACGTGGTGCTCACCCACTTGCACATGGACCACATCGGCGGGCTGCTCGTCGAGGGGCTGAGGGGCCGGCTCCGCACCGACCTGCGGGTCCACCTGGCTTCCGCCGAGGCCGAGTTCTGGGAAGCGCCCGACTTCTCCCGCACCAGCATGCCGGAAGCGGTGCCGGCGGTGCTGCGTGCGACCGCCTCGAAGTTCCTGGAGGTGTACCGCGGCCAGTTGAAGCCGTTCGAGACGGAGCAGGAGGTGGCGCCGGGAGTGACGATCATCCGCACCGGCGGTCACACCCCCGGCCACAGCATCGTCCGCCTGGAATCCGGTGGCAACCGGCTGACGTTCGGCGGCGATGCCGTATTCCAGTGCGGGTTCGACCAGCCCGGCTGGTTCAGCGGCTTCGAGCACGACCCCGAGGAATCAGCCCGCGTCCGGGTCCGTCTCCTGATGGAGATGGCGGCGAGCGGCGAGCGATTGCTGGCGACCCACCTGCCGTTCCCGTCCGTCTGCCACGTGGCGGTCGCCGGCAACGCCTTCCGCTTCGTGCCGGCCGTCTGGGACTACTGACCGACTCTGGCCGGAGCCGTCGTGTGAACAGCGCGTGGACTTCCGGCCGTGATGCGCAGCCCTGGTTCACGGGTGAGCAGGGTGGAGCAGTGCCCACTTGCCATCGCCCGGGCAGCGCCGCGGCCGGCTCGTCGACGTCCACGAGCGGCGGCACCCGTCGTCGTCACACGACTCGCCGCCGCCTTGTCGTAGCGGAGGGAAGAGCACCGACCCGCCCCGAAGGATGAGGCAACCATGACCATCGAACACTCGCACCACCTCGTGACTCCCCACGCGACCACACCGCCGCCCCGCATCGAGGTGGTTGCCACCGTCGCCGGCGCCCCGCCGATGCCGGAAGGCGCCGAAGGATGAGCATTGTCAGCGCGGAGGAGCTGGAGCAGCGGCGGGATCGCCGCGCGCCCCGCCCCTGACCGCACCGGAGATCCGCCCGCCCTTCAACGCGCCTCGTGCGGCAATCCGCCGCACGAGAACAGAGAAGAACGGGACTTCCCCGACCGGGTGGATCTGTTGATCAGCTTGGAAGGCAGGAGATTGTGGACGTCTACGAGGCGGTCATGAGCCGACGGGCGGTTCGCGGGTTCACCAACCGGCGCATCCCGAAGGAGGTGTTGAAGCGCGTGCTGTCCGCGGCGGCCTGGGCGCCGTCCGGATCGAACCTCCAGCCGTGGCACGCCTACCTGGTGACCGGCGCCCCGCTGGCGGAACTCAAGAGGCGTGCGGGCGAGCGCCTCGCCGCGGGCGATCCCTGGGACGAGCCGGAGTACGAGATGTACCCGCCCGCACTGAAATCCCCGTACCACGAGCGCCGAGCCGACTTCGGTGAGCAGCGCTACGGCGCACTGGGCATCCCGCGTGAGGACGTGGAAGCGCGCCAGAGGGCCGCTGCCGAGAACTGGGACTGCTTCGGCGCGCCCGCCGCCCTGTTCTGCTACATCGACCGCACCATGGGCCGGCCCCAATGGTCCGAGCTCGGCATGTACCTGCAGACTGCGATGCTGCTGCTGCGCGCCGAAGGGCTGGACAGTTGCACGCAGATGGCGTGGGCGAAGTTCCACAGGACCGTCGCCGAAATCCTGTCACCCCCGCACGAACTCATCCTCTTCTGCGGAATGTCGATCGGATTCGCAGATGTCACGGCGAGTCACACCCGGACCGGCCGGGCGCCACTCGGCGAGACGGTTAAGTTCGTCGAGGTCTAGAAGCCGTTGCTCCACCATTCCTCAAGGAAATCGGAACGAAAGGGCGAAGAAATGAAGATTGCTGTCATCGGTGGGACCGGGCTGATCGGATCGCAGGTCGTCAAGATCCTCAATGCGACCGGACACGAGGCAGTGCCGCATTCCCCGTCCACCGGTCTGGACCTGCTCAGCGGGAAGGGACTGGCGGAGGCGCTGAGCGGTGCCGATGTCGTCGTCAACCTGACGAACTCGCCGACCTTCGATGAAGCCTCACCCGCGTTCTTCCAGCAGACTATGGACAACATGGTGACAGCCGCCGAGGCCGCCGGCGTCGGCCACGCGGTCATCCTCTCGATCGTGGGCGCCGACCTGGTGCCGGATCTGGTCTACTACCGCGCCAAGGTGCTGCAGGAGAACATCCTCAAGGCCGGCCCCGTGCCGTACTCGATCGTCCGCGCCACGCAGTTCTTCGAGTTCATCGACTCGGCGCTGTCGTGGACCTCCGACGAGCACACGGTCCGCCTGCCTGCCACGCTCGTCCAGCCCATGGCCTCGGCCGACGTAGCCCAGGCCGTGGCCGACGTGAGCGTGGGTGCCCCGCTGAGGGGCACCCGTGACGTCGCCGGCCCCGAGGTGTTCCGGCTCGACGAGCTGGGCAGGATCACTCTCGCCGCCCACGGCGACCAGCGCGCCGTCGTCACCGACGACACGGCCGGCATGTTCGCCGCCGCCGCGGGGGAGGCCCTCATCGCCCAGCCCGGTGCCGTCATCGCGAAGACGACCTATCAGGACTGGCTCGCACGCTGACCCGGCGGGCACGCGCGGCAGATCTCGCGCGGGCCCGTCAAGGCGCCGTCGGAGGCCTGTGCCAGCGGTGAAGTTTGGCCGGGTTGAGCACGATCCACAGGCTGGTGACCCTGGCGCAGACCTCTTCGACGCCGATCACCGCGTGGGTACTGCGTCCGCGGCGCACTGCCAGGCCGGCGCGTCCGTTGACGGACTCGACGGTCAGCTCGGTGCCCGGGCCACCCAGCAGGACCGCGACCAGGTCCGCGACGTCCTCGGCTCCGTGAACGGTACCCATGGCGGCGGGCACGTTCCCGCCGCTGTCACACACGGCGACGACATCGGCATCCAGGGCGGCCCGGACCGCGGCAGCATCGCCTCGCAGGCACGCCTGGGCAAACCCGCGTACGACGTCCTCAAGCCGGTCGGGCATCCTCAGTTCTTTCGTATCCCACGCCTGTGACCGGCTACCACATCGGTCGGTGACGTCGACGCCCCAGCCGGGTCGGACACCGTCGCGATCTTCTCAGGGTTGAACATCCACATCACCCGGTCGATGCCCTCGGCGGTGGCGCTGACGGTGAGCACGCCGAACTCGGCGCCGTTGCGCAGCAGCACGGCGGACGTCTGCCCGTTCGTGCTCGCCCAGCGCACGTCGAGCCCGTCCCAGAACCAGACGGAGATCGCCTTCATGAACCGCGTCACCCGCCGCACACCCACGATCGACCGACGGGCGACCCCCAGTTTGCCGTTGCCGTCGGACAGGCTGGCCACGTCCGTTGCGAAGAGCCGCTCCAGCGTGGTCATGTCGCCGGAGCGGGCGGCCGTGAGGAAGGTGTTCAGCAGCTGCCGCTGTGCGGCGGCGGTCACAGGCTTGCGCCGTTCGCCCGTCATGTGTTTGCGGGCCCGGCTGACCAGCTGACGCGCCGCGGGCTCGGTCGACTCCAGGACCTCGGCGATCTTCCCGTAGCCGTAGTCGAATGCCACGCGCAGCACGTAGGCGGCTCGTTCGTTGGGTGTGAGCTTCTCCATCAACATCAGCGTCGCGAGCTCCAAGGCCTCACCGCGCTCGGCGCCCAGGTACGGGTCCGCGCTCGTGTCGACGGGTTCGGGTAACCACGGCCCGACGTACGTCTCACGCCGCACCCGCGCGGACTGGAGTGCGTTGATGGCCAGCCGGGTCGTCGTCGTCGCCAGGAAACGCGTCCGGATTGAGCACCGCACGGTGGTCGCACACCTGCCACCGCAGCCAGACCTCCTGCACCAGGTCCTCGGCGTCGGTGGCGCTGCTCAACATGCGGTACGCGATCCCGAACAGGCGTGGCCGCACCTTCGTGAAGACCGCCAGGGCCTCCCCGAGACCATCTGTGCCACCCGGCTTGAGATCCACACCGGAATCCGTCACGCCCTGCCCCCGTCGAATCGTGTCGCCGCCACTGCCCATCTTCGACCGAACAAGCGTGGAAGACTACTACCGCTGGTCGTCCACTGCCATCGACACGTCGATTGGCCGCCATCGCGGCCCTCGACCAATCCTCGGAGGGCTCGTCGGTGGGCAGGCCGAGGTGTTCATACAGATCGCGGACACGGAACAAGGGACTTGACGTAGGCCTCGACCTCGTCCGGACCCTCCTGCAGCACCAGATGTTTGACGTCGTCGGCCGCCTGGTCGGCCAGGTGCCCCACTGGGCGGCGGCCCTCCGTATCAGGCCCAGGACCGGCCTGGGGGAGATCCGTGGGCTTGTGGCTGGTTTCCCACGTCAGACCGACTCTTGCCCCGTGATGCGGTTGAACAGCCGTACGGATCCGTCTCTCGCGCTCGTCGCGATCACGGTGCCGTCCGGGCTGATGGCCACCGCTTCGAGGTCGCCGCGATGGCCGGTCAGTGTTCCCATCGTCTCCCCTGTCGCGGGGTTCCACGTGCGAGCCAGCCCGTCGTCGCCGGTCGTCGCGAGCCAGGTGCCGTCAGGGCTGATCGCCAGGGTGCGTACGGCTACGGCCGGGCGCCTTTCGCTGGTCGACCCCGTGTCCACGGACGTGTCACAGATGCGTACCGCACCGTCTGCGCTGAGGGCGGCGAGCCAAGTGCGGTCGGGACTGATGGCGATGCTCCGTGCATGACCGATTCCGGTCAGGGCGTTGAGTTCGGAACCGGTCACAGCGTCCCACAGCCGCGTGGTGCCGTCAGCGCTGATGGTGGCCAGCCATACGCCGTCGGGGCTTACGGACAGGGCGTCCACTGCCCGCCGATGGACGGTCAGCGTCTGGATCTCGGTGCTGGTATCGATGGTGTGCAGACTCACCGTGCCGGTGCCCCTGGCGATGGCGAGCCATCTGCCGTCCGGGCTGATGGTGGCGGCGCGCACTGGGCCCGTACCGCAGGTCGTGGTGGTCAGCAGGGTGCCATCGCCTGTGTTCCAGGTGCGCACTGTGCCGGCGGAGTCGACTGTGGTGAGCAGGGCGCCATCAGGGCTCGTACCGGTCGCGCGTACGGCGTTCGGGGACCAGGTGGCCGGTGCTCCGCTCGGCAGGGCGAGAGTGCGCAGCCGTCTCCAGGAGGCGGTGCTCCACAGTTGTGTCGTGCCGTCGCGGTTGACGGTGGCAAGCCATGCGGCGTTCGGATCGGCGACTAGGGCCTGTTGTGAAAGTGCTGGTCACAGCCACTCGTTGATGGCTGCGACCAGCACGGTCGCTTCGTAGCGAACGGCGAGTTTGTCGTACCTGGTGGCGACGGCGCGGTGGCGCTTGAGGCGGTTGATCCCGCACTCGACCGCGTGCCGCTGCTTGTAGTCGTCCTTGTCGAACGTCGGCGGCCGCCCGCCGCGGGAACCGCGCTTGAGGCGGTTGCGGACCCGGTCCGCGGGCACGGGGATGGTGGCCTTGATTCCGCGTCTGCGCAGGTAGGAGCGGTTGCTCCGGGAGTCGTACGCCTTGTCGGCCCGCACACGGTCCGGCCGCTTGCGCGGCCTTCCGAGCCCGACCCGGGGCACCCGTATTGCCTCCAGGACCGGCTCGAACTGCGGAGAGTCGCCCCGCTGCCCGGCGGTGATCACCACCGACAAGGGCTTCTGCCCTTGCTCGACGGCAAGGTGGATTTTGGTGGTCAGGCCGCCTCGGGACCGTCCGAGGCCGTGGTCGGCCGGCTCGACGAAGACGCCGCCAGGCGGCTCTTTCTGGAGATCCCCTTTTTCGCCGCTCCGGCGGCGTGCTGGTGGGCCCGGCAGACGGTGGAGTCGACGTTGACCTCCCAGGTGATCAGGCCCTTGGCGTCCGCCTCGGCCTGCAGCTGGGTGAGGATCTGGGCCCAGGTTCCGTCGCGCTGCCAGCGCCGGAACAGGTCGTAGACCCGGTCCCACGGCCCGTAGCGTTCCGGCACATCACGCCACGGGGCACCGGTCCGGGTCCGCCACCGTATGCCGTCTATCAGCTGTCGCCGCGTCCACACCTGCGGCCGGCCCGGCTTGATGCCCCGCGGCAGCAGCGGCTCAAGCCGGGCCCACTGGCCATTCGTCAGATCCCCACGTCCCACAGGACGTGATCATCAACGAACAAGATCCACTTTCGCAACAGACCCTAGCGCGGTGACCCAGCTGGTGTTGCCGGCGAGGGTATGCACGTGCGCTCCGGACGCCGTGTCCCACACGCGTACGCTTCCGTCCGCACCGGCTGTGGCCAGCCACGTATCCGTCGGCTGATCGTCAGCGCGCCCAGGGGAGCTGTCTCAGCTTCTCCGAAGGCCGTGATCTCCGTGCTGGTGCTGACGCTCCGTATGCGAACGGTTCCGTCTTGGCCGGCGGTGGCGAACCATGTGCCGTGGGAGTTGACGGCCAGGGTGGTCGCGCAGTGGTTCGTGTCGGTGTGGCTGCGCATCAGCGAGGGGTCGGGCAAGTCCGGTGGGGCCCACTTGTTGACCAGATTAGGGTGGGAGGTGGGGAGGGGAATGCGGTGGGTGTTCCAATGGGGAAGAGGTCCAAGTCGGCTGCGGAGCACGGCGTTGAGGGCCTCGGACGGGTCGGTCGGCGTGAGCAGGTGCGCCGCACGGGCCAGATCCCGTGCCATGGTGCGCGTGGCAGGAGTTCGAACGCGGTCGAGGTCGCGGATGGCGGCGTTGGGCCCCACCCGGTCCAGGTGCGCCCTGATCCAGCGCAGGTCACCGGCCAGCGCCTGCGCAGCGTCTGTCTGGTCGGCGTCTACTAGTGCCGCATCAGGCAACGTTTGTCCCGTCCTGACGTGTCGCCCGGTGGCTGTACCAGGCGGCACGTCAGGACGGACAGAATGATCACGTGGCTGAACGGGTACGGGTCCGCGATATTGACGACGACGAAGGCAGACAGTTGCTGCGGATCATCCGCCGGGGCACCGGTTCGGTGGTGACTTGGCGGCGGGCCCAGATGGTGTTGCTGTCCGCCCAGTACATGAGCGTGGCGAAGATCGCCGAGGTGACTTTTACTAGCACGGACCGGGTCAGGGATGTGATCCACAACTTCAACGCGGACGGCTTCGAGGCTCTCTACCCGAAGTACAAGGGTGGGCGGCCTCGGACGTTCACACTGCCCGAGCGCCGGGAGATCAAGAAAGCCGCCAAGTCCAGGCCAGCCGAGCACGGCCTGCCGTTCTCGACCTGGAGCCTGGCCAAGCTGGCCGACTTCCTGGTCGCCGAGGTGGTGATCGACGACATCAGCCATGAGGGCCTGCGATCCTGCTCCGCGAGGAAGGCGTCACCTTTCAACGAGTGAAGACCTGGAAGACCTCCCGGGACCCCGACTACGCGGCCAAGAAGGCGAGGGTCGAGCACCTCTACGCGATCGCGGACGGCGAGGTCACACCCGAGGTAGACGAGCCCGAGGTCATCTTCTGTATGGACGAGTTCGGCCCGCTCAACCTCCAGCCCCACCCCGGCCGGCAGTGGGCTGCACGGGGTGGCAAAGGCAAGGACCCCGATCGCGAGCCCCGACCCCGGCGTCGGGCGACCTACACCCGCCCGCACGGCGTGAGGCACCTGTTCGCTGCCTACGACATAGCCAAGAACCAGCTCTACGGACACATCAAGAAGACGAAGAACCGGTCCAAGTTTTTGGAGTTCTGCCACTACCTGCGCTCACTGCACCCGCTGGACGTGCGCATCGCGATCGTCTGCGACAACTACTCACCGCACCTGACGACGAAGCGATGCCAGAGGGTCTTGACCTGGGCGGCGGCGAACAACGTCGAGATCGCCTACACCCCGACCAACAGCTCCTGGCTCAACCGGATCGAGGCCCACTTCACCGCCCTGCGCTACTTCACCCTCGACGGCACCGACCACGTCAGCCACAAGGAACAGGCCAGCATGATCCGCCGCTACATCATCTGGCGAAACCGCCACGCCGACGACGTCCAGCTACGCCAGATTACGACCCGGGCGAACGTCGCCTGATAGACGATCAGTCGCCGATGAAGAGGAGATAGCGATGCACCCCTTGCAAGGCCACCTCGCATAGTGCTCGAACCTCGGCGACCCACTCACCACCCCGCTCAGCCGGAAGCCGGTCCAGCTCCGCGAGCAGCGTTGGGACCTGCCGGTGATTGAAAACGGCATCGCCGTATGGGTCAAGCGCCCCGAGCATGGGGAACGCCGCCTTGTCCAGGCCGCCCAGAGTGGTCTCCCACGGTAGCCCGCACCCTGCCCTCGCCACGACCTCGCCCTGGATCTCGCGGCACACCCTCATAGAGATCACCAAATGATCGTACTCGGGCAACACGGCTATGGAACCAGGCGAACGTTCCCTGCTACGGCACTAGATCACGCCCTCACCGGAGCGAGCAGGGCGTTGGTGCCCACGCCTTGTTCAGGGGCGGACAGAACTCCGCCCGTGCACCCGCCAGCGAATGGCCAGCGCGACCCCCGCGGGAGGCGGCACGTCCCCGTCTGTGATGATCGCTCCTTGACGAGGAGGACGTTATGGGTGACTGGGAAGAAGAGCCGACGGGCAGGCATCGCCTGGACTGGGGCGCTGTCCGCTTCCGGGCCGGCGATGTGCTGTCGCTGGAATGCCCACCCACCGAGACCACAGTCGCTTCGGTCTCTCGCTTCTACGTGTCCGTACGGTGGCCGTGGAACGACGTCGACCCGGAGGCGCACAGCTTCTGCTGGAACGGCGAGACCGCGCTGCCCACGCCGGAGGCTTTCGACTGGGACCGTACGTACTTCCGTACCGTGCCGGCGGAAACAGACCTGAAGGCTGGCGACACCTGCCTGGTGGGAATCGTGCCGACCGTGGTGCACGTCGCGGCCGTCCACCACTTCGATCCACCTCTGGTGACCGGCATGCTGCCCCGCCCCGCCTGCTACCTCGAAATCCTGCGGCAGGGCGAAGCTCACGATCCCGAGCTCGAGGACCAGGGATATGCCCTCGACCCGGTCGGCGCTGAACCCATCCGCATCGAGTTGCTGTTCCGTCCCTACGCCTTCCTGGAGGCAGGCGACGAAGTCGTTGACCATGACGGGCGCGCCTGGCGGTTCGACGGCCCCTGGGACTGGCATCCTTTCGACGGCCAGCAGACCACCATTCCGGCGTGGCCACTGGAGCTCCTCTCCCGCAATGGCGATCCGGCACCCGAGGACACTGCGGCGGTCACCCAGCTGACGGGCACTGGCAGCCACGAAGAGGAGCTTCAACGTTGGACCCGTTTTGCTCTTGCTAAACGGTCCACCGACCAGCCGTAGTCGAACCAGGAGCGGGGCGTTCCCCCACTTCCTTCAGTCGGGGCATGTGCACGCGCCGATGTCGCGGGGAATTGCGCACGCTGCAAAATACCGACCCTTCACCAGTGCCGACGAGATACCACCGAGGCGGTCATCGGTGCGATTACGGGGACCCTGCCCCGCCCCGGGCTGCTCGTCCTCGGCCGCCACGACAACGCGGGCCGGCTGCGCGCGGTCGGCCGCACGGTACCCCTGCGCCCGGACGTCGCCCGGCAGGTCGCCGAGCACCTGACCGCGGCCCGTCCCGGGCACCCCTGGACCGGGGTCACGTTCGCCGCAGCGTGGGGGAGCCGTGACGTCCTGGACGTCACGCTGGTACGCCCGGACCTGGTGGCGGAGGTGAGCGCGGACAAGGCCATTGAGCAGGGCGTTTTCCGGCATCCGCTCAGGTTTCAGAGGATCCGCCCTGGACGTGACCGCCGGCCATGTTCCGCCCTTCGGCCAAGGGGCGGCCGCGGCGGCCGGCTGACCGCCCGCCGGCGCTGGCGAACCCGGCCCCTCGGGGGCCGGCACTGATGGGTGCTGGCCCCCGGGTCGTGTCCTCCGCAGGGGTGAATCCGGGCCTCGCGCACGTGTAGGCGGCTTGTGCGGTGCGTCCCCAACTCGCCCCTGAGGATCTGGGCTTTCCTGCGCTGGCTGCCCGGGGCGCGCTCGAATCGGTAGCGGCGGTCGTGGTCAGCGGAGTTCGTGCAGCCGCCGTATCTGGGGGGCCATCAGTTCTAGCGGGAATTGCATGGCTTCCACCGAGTCGGACGGACTCATTCTGAACTCGGCGATCACGGAGCCGACCCGCACCACCGTAAACCTTTCGATAGTGCGGATTTCCGCCGTATCGGGGTTGATGTCGCTGACATCAGTCCAGGACGTCCGGTTGTAGGCCAGGGCCCCGTCGCCTTGCGCGGGCGCCTGCACCGTAGTGAGGATCATGCGGGTTCCGGAGCCGTTGCCGCTGGCGATGCCGCGGATGTGGAACTCGCGGCAGCCTTGCATGGCCTTGCGGAGCTCGTCGAGCTCTTTGGCGGCGTCTGCCGGGCTGAGGTGGGCTGTGAGGGTGGTGCTCGCGCCCCACTCATACCTTTCTTTGCTGCCGAAGTTCTGGACCACTTCGGGGAGCTGCGGCTTGTACCGGTACGGGTCGATGAACGGGACGCAGTCGGGATTGCTGATGGAGGTGGGGGCCCACTCCGCGTCGCGCTTGGACACCCTCTTCTCTGTCCGGCCGGCGGGCTCGATCTGGTCGTCCGGCAGGGTGGCCGCGAGCAGGTCTGCGGTGTTGATCGCCCGGGGCGCGTTCGTTGGCGTGGCGGAGGCGGCGGCGGGCGTGGCCGGGAGCGATTTCGGGTCCGCGTGAGCGGCCGGGTCCGCGACGTTGCAGCCAGTGGTCAGGGTTGTTGCGAGCAGCAGCCCCGCGGCCGCCGTGCTTCGTCTGCCGTTTGCTCTGCCGCCTGCGCCGTTCACACGTTCCCCCTGGTGGATCAGTTTCGACCGGATGCTATCCGGGGCTCGGGCGGCGGCTTGCACCCGGTCCAGAGCCTGGCCGGGCGTGGGGCATGGCCTGGCGTGAGTGGGAGTGGTGCTGGGTGGGCGTTAGCAAGGCCGGGGCTGTCCCTGCCGCGTGGTGCAGCGGTAGTGGCGGGTGACCAAGCTGCCGCCATCAAGCACCAATCGTGAATGGCCGACTTCCATGAGAGCGCTCGTTGTTCGCCTCAGCGTGGGAGAGGCGGGGCGTCCTGGACATCACGCTGATGCGGCTGGAATTGGTGGCGGAGTTCAGCGCAGAGGCTGTGGACCACGGCGGGGTGGTCCGGCACGCGCTCAGGTTCAAGCGGCTGCGCCTGGACGTGACCGTGGACGATGTGCCCGGGTTCGGGGCGGGGCTGGCTGCGGCTGCCGGGTGAACCCGTGGCGTCGCCTCGCGTGCGGGGCGCACCCTGAGCGGCGGGGCTGCGGGAGTCGTACTACGACGGCGTTCGCCAGCGACGCACGCCGGTTCGATATTGACCACATGGTATCCGTAGCCGCAACAGAGACGGATGGCCTAACTGCCAGTTGAGCGCGTCAGCAGCATGCCGCTGACAGCGAATACCCGGGAATGAGAGGGCGCATGGCTGTCAAAACGGGGGATCGTCGACGCCCGTCGAGGCGAGGGACGTAGCCGCTCCCCATCCCGATGCGCCAAGCTCTGCATCGCAGAACTCGAACGGGTTGCGTCGCACTTCCAGCCCTGAGGTGTCCTCGTCCCAGGCCTGGAGGGTTTCGATGGCCAACTCCTGGTGCTGCCATCGTTCACTTGCGGCCAACACCTGACGCAGGAGCGGAACGAGGGCTTGCCGGTGATGGACGAGCCGTGAGTCATCAAGCAACGGGATGCATGCAGTAATCGCGGCAACACGTACCCGCAGGTCAGGATCCCTGAGGTATCCGCTGACTGCGATGAAGAGCTGCGGGCGGATCCGGCGGATCCCGGTGAACGGCGGATGGTCCTCAGGGGGGAACCCGTGACGGCGACTGGCCGCCTCGGCTTCGTCGTCGGCCTCTCGGGCAACCGATCCCAGCCAGTCCAGGAGTTCTGCTCTTATCAGCCCGGGGACATCGTGCCGCTTGTCGACGTGCCATTGGGTGCGGGGATCAGTAAGAATCCCCGCCACATACAACGCGGCGGGGATGGTCGCCTCGTACAGGGTGTTCTGGTGATGCACCACATGGTTCAGATAGTCCAGCGCACGGGACCTCACAGACTGGTCTGTGTCCAGAAGGCGAACCAGCATCTCACGGGCGTCGTCCGCTGCACCCATGGCATGTTCCAAGGCTGCCCAATCGGTCCCGTCCAACACGGCTGCGGGGTCGGGTATGCCCTTGGGTGTCTGGGCTGCTTCGCTTGTCACGTGGGGAGTATGGCAGCGGTGTCAGTCGGCCTCGTAGCGAGCCAGACGGCGGCGAAGGTCAAGGTTCTCACCTTGCGCGATTTCCAGGGACTTACGCAGCCTGGCCACCTCCTCGCGATGGGCCTGCTGCAGCCGCGTGAGGCGGGCGCTGAGTGTCCTGACGGCCGCGGATGTCGACGAGCCGCCCTGAGGGTCTTCGGGCCCAGCTGGAGCCGGCCCGGCCTTGGCTCGGTGTCGCTCGATCTGGGTGCGCAGCTCCGGGCTCCGATAGAGGAAGTCGCTGCTCACACCGGCCTGGCGGGCCACTGTGGTGAAGGTGACCGGCTTGCCCGCCCTGGCCAGCTCGGTGAGGGCGGTGCGGGCCCGCTGCTCTGTCTCCTGAGTGCGGGCGCGGGTGGCCTGGCGGAGGTGATCGGGCAGTGGTGTCATGCGGTCGGCTCCTTCTGCGCGGTGGTGGATGGCGGTTCGGGGCGGTCGGCCGCGACGGCTCCGCGCACAGGCCGGAGCTGTCCGTCCTCGTGGACGCTGACCTGGTTCAGGGCGACGAGGACCTTGGCCAGGGCGCGGCTCTCGGCGAGGCGGCCGGCGAGCCAGATGTTGTCTTCGCCCATCGGCTCTCCATGGCGGGCGGTGAACTGGGCCTGGCGGCGGGAGATGAGGCCCTCGGTCTGGGCGAGCTGATGCTGGAGTTCGGCGCGGTGGCTGGCGTCGGTGACGAACTTGTCGCAGGTCAGGGACGCGTTGCCCTTGGAGCAGACCTGCCGGGGCGGCAGCATGCACCAGCCGTTGGGCAGCACTCGGTCCGCGCGCTGGTCGAGGTGCAGGAGGTCGTAGAGGTCGCTCGGGTTCACCTCGGCGGTCCGGCCGTCGGCCGTGACCTTCTTGTAGCGGAGGAATTCGCGCTCGGCTGTCACCGCCAGGGTCTTGGCGTAGTGCATGGTCATGGCCGGGCTGATGTGTCCCAGGTAGCGCATGACGACGTGGATCGGGACGCCGACGTTGATCAGGTCGGTCGCCCGTGTGTGCCGGAAGGTGTGGGTCTTGGAGATCGTGACGGGGCGGCAGACCGGCTGACGCAAGCCCTGGGGGCCGTTTCGGTGCCGGCCTCGGGTGACCGCGGCGGCGGTCGGCAACCTCGCGGGGCCGGTCCCCGGCCGGCTCGGTGGAAATCGACTACAAGCGGCAGGGCGGCGTCACCGTGGTCCCGCTGTACTCCGCTGAGGCCGTCGCCCTGCTCCCCGTTCTCCGCCCCTGGGTCGACTGGCGGGCGGTGCACGCCACCCGCGAGGGCCGCCGCTCCCCGCTCGCCGCCCTCGCCCCGGCTGTCCCGGGCCAGGACAGGGTGCTGCCGGCGGAGATGGCACGGATGGCTCGAGTGGGCCGGGCAGCGGTGGTGAACTGGCGCCGGAGGCACGCCGATTTCCCGGACCGGTGGGAGGGGCGGACACACACCCGGAGTTCGACCGCCGCGCGGTGGCCGCCTGGCTCCTCGATCACGACAAGATCGGGATCCCTTCGCAGATCCCGCCGACCACGATGCTCCTGGGCGGCGCCGATGGTACGACCAGGCTCCGCCTCGACGGTACGCTGCTGATCCTGGCGGTACGAGGCCGAGGGTCAGGACCAGCTGTCGGGCTGGACCACCGACGACGACGCCGACGCGCTGGCCGAGCTGACGGCCGGGGAGTTCGGAGCGTCGCTGCGCCGGCTGGCCGTGCCGGGCGTGGCTCCGCTGGCGGTGCCCGGCGAGGTGCGGGTGGTCGAGCGGTTCAGGTCGAGATCGGGCGGGCTCACCGGGCGGCGTTCGTGCAGGCGTCACACTGACACGAAACCGAGAAATCGTAGCGGACGGTCGTTTCGCAGCTTGAGTCCGGGTATGGCGCGAATCGGTGTGCGTTCCGGTCGGGTAACGATCGGTTCTGGCGGCTCAGGGGTGGTATACGGCCCCGTATAGTGCATACGCATCTATGTCTTAAACATGTTCAAGTGAACATCGTTCTTACGCCGGGTTGTCCGTACGGGGCTCTCGGGGAGGGACCTGCACCATGCGCAGCGGAGTGAAGACCGCCTTCGTCGGCGGCGTGTTCGTCCTGGTGGCGGGCGGGGTGGGGTTCGCGGGCCACGAGATGCTGGGCGGGGACTCGGACGGTGCGGGCCTCGGTGGCGCGGACGCCGCGCCGCTGAACGCGTACGGGGAGGTTACGGCCGAGGAGGTCGAGCGGATATCGCGGGACTTCCTGGCGGCGTGGGCCCGCGGGGACGCGGACGCGGCGGGGACGCTGACCGACGACCCGGCGGCGGCCGCGGAGGCGCTGCGCGGCTTCCGGGAGACCGGGCATGTGGAGAACGCCGTGGTCACGCCGGGCGTGGCGAGCGGCGTCACGGTGCCGTACACGGTGAAGGCGACCATCAGTTTTGAGGGGCACGAGAAGCAGCTGGCGTACGCCTCGGAGCTGACCGTGGTGCGGGGCAAGAGCAGTGGGCGGGCGCTGGTGGATTGGCGGCCGGCGGTGCTGCACCCGAAGCTGATCGAGGGCGCGATCCTGCGGACCGGTGAGGCGAAGACGGGCTCGATCCAGGCGTTGGACCGCGAGGGCCGGGAGCTGACCGCCGAGAAGTACCCGTCGCTGGCCCCCGTGCTGGACACCCTGCGTACCCGGTACACGGACGGGCCCGCAGGCGAGCCCGGCGTCGAGACCTGGATCGAGCCGGCCGACGCCGACGCGCCGAACCAGACGCTGCTCACCCTCGTCAAGGGAAAGACGAAGAAGGTCCAGACGACGCTGGACGCCGACGTACAAGCCGCCGCCGAGCGGGCGGTGAAGAAGTACGACCGGGCCTCGGTGGTCGCCGTCCGGCCCAGCACCGGCGAGATCAGCGCGGTCGCCAACAGCCCGGTCGGCGGGTTCAACGTGGCGATGGAGGGGGCGCAGGCCCCCGGCTCCACAATGAAGGTCGTGACCGCGGCGATGATGCTGGAGCACGGCCTGGTCGGCGGGCCGACCTCCCCCGTCGAGTGTCCGAAAGAGGTGACCTGGTCGGGCCGGACCTTCCACAACAACAAGAACTTCTCCATCGCGAACGGTACCTTCCGGGACAGCTTCCGCCGCTCCTGCAACACCTTCTTCATGAAGGCGCTGGGCCCGCTGAACGCCAAGGGCGTGGAGGACACCGCCCTGAGCCAGACGGCCCGCAAGTACTTCGGCCTGGGCGGCGTGTGGTCCATCGGGATCGTCTCCACCGACGCCGACATCCCGGTCTCGAAAGGCCCCGAGACGGCCGCCTCCTACATCGGCCAGGGCAAGGTCACCATGAACGCCCTCAGCGTCGCCTCCCTCTCGGCGACCGTGAAAAACGGCGCGTTCCGCCAGCCGGTGATCGTGCCCAGGGAGATGATCAAGGGCGCGCTGACCACAGCCCAGCCGCTGCCCGGGAACATGGCCGCCACCCTGCGCAGCGTGATGGGCGCCGCTGCGACCGACGGCACCGCCGCCAAGGCGATGTCCGCGGTCAGCGGCGACAAGGGAGCCAAGACCGGGTCGGCCGAGGTCGACGGGCAGAGCGACTCCAACAGCTGGTTCACCGGCTACGCGGACGACCTGGCCGCCGGCTCGGTCGTCCAGTCCGGCGGCTACGGCAGCGGGCCGGCGGGCGACGTCGTCGCGTCCGTGCTGAACGCACGGTAGGGCGGAGACGGTCCGGTCGGCAGCGCGGAGACGGCCGGACGGGCCGAGGCGCATGAGGCGGGTTGCGGGTTGATCTGACGGATGCCGAGTGGGAGCGGCTGCGGCCGTTCCTGCCGGTCAGCAACCGGCGTTGTGGCCGATGGCGGGATCACCGGCAGGTGATCGACGGGATTCTGCGGCACCGGCTGTGGTCGGCCGACGGAACGCCATCGTTCGTGCGCATCAGCGTGCGGCGGGTGCCCGCACCGACCCGCCGCCGGCTCCCGTGTCACTGTTTTCATCTGCTTGTCAAAATGAAACAAGGGATGAGCCGATCTACCGCCGAACCGGGCGGTGAGGCGAGAGGAACTTTGCACCTGGCTCTCTGTGTACCGTGATGATGATGTTCATGGAGTTCTCTGCGGGAGTGCACGTACTCGAGGCCGAGGGGGCCAGGGCTGTTCTTGGGGCCCTGTCTGCCGATGGGGCGAGGGTCTTTGAGGTGGATACAGGAGGGTTGACGGACAAGGCGTCGATCATCCGTGCGTTCGGTGAGGTTGTACCTCTTGATCCGCCGCCGGTGTACGCACGGAGCTGGGATGCCTTTGACGACTCACTGTGGGAAGGCCTGCGGCTGCTCGGCCAGGAGCGCATCGCCCTCGCGGTATACGGGGAGTTTTGGGTGAACGAGCCGTTCGGTGCGGTTCAGGATGCGCTGGACGTTCTGGGGCATGTTGTGAAGCTTCTGGGGGATGAGAGGGCCACCGTGGGTGCCCCGGTGGCACTGTGCGTCTTTCTGGTCGCCGCAGGCTGACTTCAGAGGCCTCACAGTCCAGCAGGCCCCGTGTTTTTGGCGGAGGCGGTTCCGAAGCTCCCGACCCTGGGGGAGCGGAGCGGCCCACCTAACGGGCCGTAGGCCCAGACCCCGCGAAACGGGGTCACTCAAGCCCGCAAAGCGGGCCGTTCGGGTGGAGCGCAGCGGAGCCTGATGATCTGCAAAGCGGCTCAAACTCCCGCACATCCGCCGGGTATTGACCGATTTGATCCCCACCGCGACGGCCCACGCTGCCATTCGCCGAGGTCGTCCGCTCGCCCAGCTCAAGGCCGGCCGCGAGTACCAGAACCACGTCAGCGCGCTCGCACCGATCGGACCATGATCGGTCTGCGACGGGTGGCCTGATCTGTACGGCCCGGGAACGGCGCGCTCGACTCTGGCGCCGGGGGGACGGGCGTCCGTACGGTGAGCGCCTGGTACCCGAGAGCACGGCACGACACGCGAACAACGGCAGTCACGCATGGCACGTCACGCACAGCACGACATGACACGCAGGACACGTAGAAGCGGGGGCGTATGTCGTTCGAAAAGGAATGGCGGCAGGCGCGCACGGACGCGACCGAGAACCGCGCCGTCGCGACACGGCTGAACCAGACCGGAGGCGGCGGCGCCACGCCCAATCTGGCCGTCAACAGCGACGCCCTGGGCCCGATCGGCGCGGACGCGCACGCGCTGTACGAGGGGGTGAAACGGGACACCGAAACCGTACGGGTGTCGAACTACGAGGCGGCTGCGGCGCTCACCACCGGCCAATTCACCTGCGGTGCCCAACTGATGCAGGTGCACGAGCGGTGGTACACGCAGGTGGGGACCCTGCGGGACGCCTGCGCGCAGATCTCCAACCACCTGGACTACTCGGTCGCGGCGCACGCCAAGGACGACGCGGAGATACGGGGCGATCTGATGGCGGTGTCCAAGATCAACGGGCTGCTGAAGTAGGCGGGTGAACCATGCTGACGTACTGGGACGTGCTGCACGCGCCGGTCGACAAGCTCAAGACCGCTGTCGACGACTGGTCGGCCATGGCGAGCAAGCTCGCGCTGCTCGCCGCCGACGCCCGCGACGGAATGCAGAGCAAGGCCGACAAGGCGGACTGGGCGGGAGTGAACGCGGAGGTCAGCCAGGCGTTCATCCGCAAGGTCGCGAAGGAGTTCGACGACGCGGCCAAAGAAGCCAAGGGGATACACCGGCTATTGCTCGACGGGTACACCGCGTTCAAGAAGGCCAAGGACGCCCTCCAGGCGATCGTCGACGGCGCGGAGAAGGCGGGCATCGTCGTGGACAGTCAGGGCCTGGTCACGGCCCGGTACCCTGTGTCCGCCGACGCCACGACCCGGCACGACCCGGACATGGATCAAGCACGGGCCAAGGAGAAGGCCGGTCTGGACGCCTGGACCGAGCGGATCCGGGCCATCGTCGCCGGCTGCACGGCCGATGACGAGTCACTCCGGCTCGCCCTGGCGGCGAATGTCGGCGACGCCCACGACTTCACCGCCCCCAAGTACGCCAGCCTGGACGCGGAGGAGGCCCAGCGCGCCTACGAGCTGGCGGCCAAGGGGGCCAAGGGCGAGGGCCTCACCCATGCCGAACTCCAGCAGCTGAACCAGCTGCTGGCGGCCAACCAGTCGTCAGTCGAGTTCACCACCTCCTTCTACGAGAAGCTCGGCCCCAAGGGGACCCTGGACCTCTTCGCCCAGATGTCCACGGACACCTACACCACCGCCGGACCCAAGGAAGAGCAACTGAAGGACGTCCAGGACCTCCAGCGGAACCTGGGCCTCACCCTCGCCACGGCGACCGACCCCGACAGCAAGATCCTGATACCCGGCGGCAACGGCGTCCCCGTCAACCCGCTCGGCGACTGGTCGGCCGAGTTCCGCAAGCTCGGCACCCAGAAGCTCCCCCTGTTCCCGGGCGACACCATGGGGGTGTACGGATACCAGGCGCTCGCCGGCATCCTGCGCTACGGCGACTACGACCCGCGCTTCCTCAACCCGATTGCCGGACACGTGGTCCAGCTGCGCGAGCAGAACCCGCATATGTTCGCCGACAACAAGCGCGACGCCTGGCAGCAGAACATCTTCAACCCGTCCGGCCTCAACGGGGCCGGCTACGACCCGCTGACCGGCATCCTCGAAGCCCTCGGCCACAGCCCCGAGGCGTCGAAGCAGTTCTTCACGGAGGAGCCGCCGACCGCGTACAACACGGACGGGACGGTCAAGGTGGGTGCCCAGCCCGATCTCGGGAAGGAGGACGGCCAGCCCATCAGGAACTATCTCGAGTACTTCGCCCGCGAAGGCGGCGCGGAGTCCTTCCCGGATGTCGGCCGCAACGATCCCAATAACATGAAGGGCACCGAGGCGTACTTGCCGTCCGCGCTCGGCCACGCCCTGGAGTCGGCGACGCTGGGGCACGCCTGGGACGATCCGCGTCCGGTCCTCGTCCAGGACGAGACCACCGCGAAGCTCACGCAGAGCGTCATGGAAACGTACAGCGACGCGAAGCTGCTCAAGGAGCAGGAGGCGTTGGCGGAGAGCATGGGGCGCATTGGCGCCGGATACATCGACGACCTCCACTGGGCCCTCGACAACGGCGGCCAACAGAGTGTGTTCGCCCCGCGCACCGATCCCGAGTCCCATGCGACGGTCAGCCGGGAGGTCGCCATCGACTTCCTGACCGCGCTGGGGCAGCACCCCGATGCCTACGAGACCGTCTCGGTCGCGGAGCAGATCTCCACCACCGCCAGTCTGGACGCAATGCTGCGCTCCGACCGCAACGCTCCGCTGCCCGACCAGGGGCCCGCCCTGTTCGTGATCCAGACCGGTGCGGAGGTGCAGGGGCTGCTCGACCACGCGCGCGGTGAGCAGATCAAGGCCGAGGGCGAGAAGGCGTACGAGGCGTACGAGAAGGCGCACGAGAAGATGAAGACCTGGATCGAACTCGGCACCGGGGCCGTTGTCGGAGCGGGCTTCGCGGCGCTGCCGGCGGCGACCGCGACCGTCGGCGCCGCGGCGATCCTCGTGCCGGTGGCCATGGACAGCGGCGCGTCCGTCGTGGAGCAGACGATCAACGACACCCTCGGGAAGTACAGCGAGACGCGTCTCGAAGCGACGAAGGAGAGTATCGAGGACCAGATCCACCAGGACGTCAAGGACATCTATCTGGCCGGTGAAAGACGTTTCGAGGCTCCGGTGAATCGCTACATCGCCCTGCAGTACATCGACCCCAAACATTCGACCGCCTTCGCGCTCATCGGCGCGGCGAAGGCCGGATACGCGATGGGCAACGACCGGGCGGCGCAGACGGGCAACCCGCCGCAGACCTGACCGTCCGCGTTTTCCGGGCGCGGCGGGCGCGGCGGGCGCGGCGGACCCGACGGGGCCGTCGCGCACAGATCCGGCTCCTGCCTGAAGGGTCTTTCGTCAGACTCGGGGCGGAGGCTACTGCGTCGACTGAGATGGCCGGGTGCAAGAATTCCGCGCTCACAAGGCCGTTGGGGATTGCCTCTCCGGTGGCTTTCGGAGTGAGTTTCATGGCGATGGGTGAGGCGCCTCCGGCCACCTCCGGGCCCGGTGCACCAACGCCCGAGTGCGCCCAGGCCCGTGGCCGGCAGGACCGCCCCGTACACCCCGGCGCCGGCGCCGGCGCCTCAAGCCCCGTCAAGACGACCACCTGCACGCAAGATGGCACGGATATCACCAGCCGCGCCAACCGAGATCATATTGTCCGGTTTTCTCTCCTCTTTACGTCATCAAAAGGGACTTGGGGGCTCTCATACCGAATTCGTCGGGTGATTTGGCTGTTTCGTGGGGGAGTGGATGTGAGCTGTGCAACGTGCCTGCCGGGGTGCGTTGTTGTTGCAACCGGGAAGTGCGAGGATCGCCTCCGTTTTTACTGTTACTTGAGAAAGACTCTCAGTGAACCAGCCCTCCATATCCCCGGCGGGAGAGAACTTCTCTCCGGCGGCCGGGGTGCGGGCGCCATGGCGGCTCAAGGCCGTCGCAGGCGCCACGGCGGCCGTCCTCGCCGCCCAGACCGTTCTCATCGCGCAGGCGACGGCCGCCCCCGCCCCCGCCTCGCCCGCCATCCCCGCGGCCAAGCCCGCCCTCGGTCCCGCCGAGGCGCAGGACGCGGCCACCGCACACCTCCTCGCCCGGCTGCAGAAGCGCCGCGTCGAGATCCTGGACGAGCGCACCGACTCGACCACGACGTTTGCACAGCCGAACGGCAACACGACCGTCGAGAGCTATACGGGCCCCATACGCGTCAAGGACGGGCAGGGCAACTGGAAGTCGATCGACACCAGCCTCGTCGATACCGGCGACACCGTGCGCCCCAAGGCCGCTGCCGCCGATGTCGCGCTCTCGGACGGCGGTTCGGGCGAGACCCTGGTCAAGGTCGGCCGTGGAAAGCACTCCCTCGGCATCGGCTGGGAGGGCAAGCTGCCCGCTCCGCAGCTGAAGGGGTCGACGGCGACGTACAAGAACGCCGTCGCGGGTGGGGGCGACCTCGTCGTCACCGCCCTGAAGGAAGGTTTCTCCCACTCGGTCGTCCTCCACGAGGCCCCCAAGGGCCCCGTCGAGTACCGGATCCCGGTGGAGGCCACCGGCCTGAAGCTCACCGAGACCGCCGACAAGCGGTTGCGCTGGAACGACGCGGCGAACTCCGCCAAGGCGACCGCCCCCGCCCCGGTCATGTGGGACTCGTCCTATGACCGCGCCTCCGGCGACGCCGAGCACATCGCCCCCGTCGAGGTCGAGATCGAGCCGGCCAAGAATGGCAAGGGTCAGGTCCTGGTGCTCAAGCCTGACGTTCCTGAACGACCCGAACCTCACCTACCCGGTGACCATCGACCCGACCGACTCCCTGATGGGCCCGGTCACCGACACCTGGATCCAGTACGACGACTACCTGACCTCGCAGCGCGGCTCCACCGAGCTGAAGTCGGGCACGTACAACGGCGCGGAGAAGGCCCGCGCCTTCCTCCAGTTCAACGTGGACAAGTACAAGGGCAAGCAGATCCTCGACACGGACCTGCGCCTGTACTCGTACTACTCCTCCACTTGCGCCACCACCGGCTCCGGCAACCAGGTCCGCCGGATCACCGCCGCCTGGGACCCGTCGGCCATCACCTGGGCCAACCAGCCCGCTGCGACCGCGACCGGGGCGGTGACCTCCACCGCGGCCAAGGGCTACAGCACCTCCTGCCCGGCCGGCCACGTCTCCTGGGACATCGACGCGATCGTGCAGGCCTGGGCCGACGGCCAGCCGAACTACGGCGTGCGCATCGCGGCCGTGGACGAGGCCGACGTCCTGACCTGGCGCCGCTACCACTCGGCGAACCAGACCGACGGCTCGCACAACGCCACGTACGAGCCCTCGCTGACGGTCAACTACAACACCAAGCCGGGCGCCGCCACCCCCGTCTCGCCGCTCTCCGGAGCCGTCACCTCGGACAGCACCCCGACCCTGACCGGCAAGGCCACCGACGCGGACGGCAACACGGTCCAGCTCACTTACGAGATCTGGACCTCCACCGGCACCGCCGCCCTGCAGACCGGCAAGTCCGCGTTCACCGCCTCCGGCGTGGCAGCCCCCTGGACGGCGGCCACGGCCCTCGCCCCGGGCAGCTACAAGTGGCGTGCCGCGGTCTACGACGGCACCACCTGGAACGGCACCTGGTCCAGCTGGCAGTCCTTCACCGTCGACACCGTCAAGCCCGGCAACACCGCCGTCTCCTCCGGCGACTTCCCGGCCGGCCAGTGGTCCGGCACCCCGAACGCAGCCGGCGACTTCTCCGGCACCTTCACCTTCACCCCGCCCACCAGCGACGTGAAGGACATCCAGTACAAGCTGGACTCCGGTGCCTGGGTGACCGTCCCGACGACCGGAGCCCCCGTCTCGAAGGCGCTCCTCTTCAAGGCAGGCCCGCACACCGTCACCGCTCACACCCGTGACGCCGCCGGCAATGCCTCCGCCGACGTCACGTACTCCTTCTCGGCCGGCAAGGGCGCGGCGCTGACCTCCCCCGCCGAAGGCGACCGGCCCGCGCGCCGCGCCGTCCTGATGGCCGAGGGCAAGACCAGCTACACCGGAGTGCGGTACCAATACCGCCACGGTGAGGCCGATGCCTGGAAGGACGTGCCCGCCGCCGACGTCCGGCGCAGCTCCGACGGCACGGCCGTTGCCGGCTGGCCCGTTGCCGTCACCGGAGGCAAGCCCGCCTCGCTGTGGTGGAACGTCACCGACACCCTCAGCAACGACGGCTCTGTCGACGTGCGCGCGGTCTTCACCGACGGCACCACCACGGACGCCTCCCCGGAGGCCGCGGTCGTCGTCGACCGTAACGCCGGCGAGGCGCCCTCCGCCCAGGTCGGCCCCGGTTCCCTGAACCTGCTGACCGGCGACTACAAGCTCGGCGCCAAGGACGTCCAGGCCTTCGAGGTCTCCGTCAACCGGACCGCGTCCTCGCGGGCCAACCCGGCGGACTCCGAGGGCCAGGCAGCCATCTTCGGCCCGGGCTGGGTCTCCTCGGTCAGTGCCGAAACCTCCGGCAGCGGCTACACCCAGCTGCGCAAGACCTCGGCGACCTCCGTCGAGATCCTGACCGCGTCCGGCGACTCCACCGCCTTCACGGCCACGGCCGGCGGCGGCTGGGAGCCCGAGGCGGGCGCCGGCACGCTGACCCTGACCGGTTCGCTGACCGGCAACACCTTCACCCTGAAGGACACGGACGCCACCGTCACCGTGTTCGCCAAGGCGGGTCCGGCCGCCACCACCTGGACGATGGCCACCTCGGCCGCCGCCGCCGACGACTCGACGGTCACCGTCGTCTCCGAGACGGTCACCCAGGGCGCCGACACCGTCACCCGCCCGAAGTACCTGATCTCCCCGACCGAGGCGGTCCCGGCCGCGACCTGCCAGGCCACGCCCGCCACCAAGGGATGCCGCGTCGTGGAGTTCGTCTACGCGACGACCACCACGGCCACCGGCTGGTCCACGGCCGCGGACTTCGGCGACTTCGCCGGCCAGGTCAGGGAGATCAAACTGTGGGCCACCGACCCCGGCGCCTCCACTGCCCGTGACGAGGCGCTGTCCAGCTATCGCTACGACAAGAGCGGCCGGCTGCGCCAGCAGTGGAACCCGCACTACTCGCAGGGCACCCAGGTCCAGTACTCCTACGACGCGGGCAACCGGGTCTTCTGGATGATGTCGGGCGCCGACCAGCCGCTGAACTTCCACTACGGCAAGGCCGGTTCCTCCCTCACCGCCGGCGAGGGCATGCTCCTCAAGGTGACCCGCGCCGCCCTCAAGCAGGGCACCGCCAACACCACCGAGGGCACCTCGACCACCACCGTGGTCTACGACGTCCCGCTGACCGGCGCCAAGGCACCGCACCAGATGGGTGCCGCGGCCGTCAACACCTGGGCGCAGGACGAGGTCCCGGCCGACGCCACGGCCGTCTTCCCCGCCGACTCCGTCCCGGTCTCCTCCACCGGCGCCGACCTCACCGCCGACGGCTACGGCCGGGCGACCGTGACGTACGTCGACGCCAACGGCCGCGAGACCAACACGGCGACCCCGGGCGGCGGTCTGTCCACCACCGAGTTCGACGGCTACGGCAACACGGTCGGCTCGCTCAGCGCCGCCAACCGCGCACTCGCCCTGGGCGCCGGCCCGGACGCCGCCGCGACGCTCTCCGCGCTCGGCCTGACCGGCCTGTCCACGGCCGAGCGTGCCGAGCGGCTGTCCACCGCCTCCGTGTACACGGCCGACGGCCAGCGCATGACCCACGCCTACGGCCCGGTGCACCTGGTCACCCTCGGCAGTGCCGTCGCGGCCTCCGGCGGCAACCCGGCGCTGCCAGCTGGCGCGCAGGTGGCCGCCCGTTCGCACACCGCGTACAAGCACGACGAGGGCCGTCCCGCCGACGCTGCCGTCTCCGGACAGGTCACCTCCTCGTCCACCGGCGCGGCGATCGACGGCTACGCCCAGGACGCCGATGTCCGCACCACGGTCACCACGTACAACTGGGCAACCGGCGAGGAGATCGCGAACAAGGATCCCCAGGGCACCCAGCTGGGTGCGACCCGCTCCACCTACCGTGCCGACGGCAAGCTGGCCTCGACCAGCCTCGCCGCCTCCGACGGCGGTGACGCGGGCACGCTGAACTACACGTACTACACGGCCGACGGCACCGGCACCTGTGCCGCCCGTCCCGAGTGGGCCGGCAAGCTCTGCAAGACCGCTCCGGCCGGTGTCATCACCGGTGGCGGCAGCAACCCGGCCGAGCTGCCCACGACCGTGTACGAGTACAACCGCTGGGGCGGCGTCACCTCCACGGCCAAGACGGCCAACGGCGTCACCCGCACCAGCACCGTCACCTACGATGACGCGGGCCGCCGCGTGAAGTCCTCGATCGCCGGGGGACTGGGCACCGCCACCCCGGAGACCACGTTCACCTTCGACGGCGACACCGGTCGGACGCTCACGCAGTCCGCGGGCGGGAAGACGGTGACGTACGCGTACGACACCCTCGGCCGCCTGATCTCTTACAGCGACGGCTCGGGCAACACCACGAAGACCGAGTACGACCTGCTCGACCGTCCGGTGAAGTCCTCCGACTCCACCCAGGCCACCAGCACGTACGGCTACACCCCCGAAGGCGACCTGGGCACCCTGACGGATTCCGTCGCCGGCGCCTTCACCGCGCAGTACAACGCGGATGGCAGGCTCGTCTCGCAGACGCTGCCGGGCGGCTACAAGCTGAAGGTCACCACCGACCCCGTGGGCCGGACGACCGCCCGCGAGTACACCGACGCGAGCGGCACCACGGTGCTCGCGGACGTGGCCGAGTACCGCATCAGCGGCCAGCAGGTCGGCCGTACCCAGACCGACGGCACCACGGTGTCCACGGACTACGGCTACGACACCACCGACCGGCTGACCGAGGCCGTGGACACCACCGGCTCCGGCTGCACCACCCGCGGGTACGCCTTCGACGGCAACCGCAACCGCACCTCGAAGTCGGTCACCGGCGACGACTGCGACCCGGGCACCGCGGATGCGGTGACCTCCAACACGTCGTACGCGTACGACAGCGCGGACCGGCTGGTCGGCTCCGGCCGGGCCTACGACGCGCTCGGCCGCACCACCGTCAAGGACGCCACCACGCTGGAGTACTTCACCGGCGACGTGCTTCGCACCGAGACGGTCGGCGCCCAGCGGCGCACCTGGGACCTCGACGGCGTCGGCCGCATGGCGGTCGCGACGACGCAGACCCGCGCCGAGGACGGCACCTGGTCGACCACCGGCAGCGTCACCCAGCACTACGGTGACGAGTCCAGCAGCCCGGACTGGGCGGCGAACAGCGACGGCACGGTGACCCGTTTCGTCAACGACATCGCCGGTTCGCTCGGCGCCGTCACCTCCGGCGGGGGCGTGGTGCTGCAGTTCGCCAACCTGCGCGGTGACGTCTCGGTCCAGCTGGACCTGGCCGCTCCGGCGAACTCGGTCGTGCAGCGCTACGACGAGTACGGCGTTCCGGTGGACGGCACGGGCGCGGCCCGCTACGGCTGGCACGGCGCCGCGCAGGTCTCCAGCGAGACGCTCAGCGGCCTCTCGCTTACCGGCGTGCGGGCGTACGAGCCCGGCACGGGCCGGTTCCTCCAGGCCGACCCGCAGTACGCGGGCGCCACGAACGCCTACTCGTACTGCAGTGGCGACCCGGTCGGCTGCCGCGACATCAGCGGCACCGCCAGCTACTACGTGTACTACGACCTGGGCCGGACCAGCGCCTCCGACAAGTCGGTGTTCAAGTACTGGAAGAACCACTTCAAGGCGGTCTTCCCGATTCCCGGCCGCCCCAACAAGATCACGCACGAGGGCCAGAAGTTCACCCTGTGGCCGGTGATGTGGGGCATCGAGATGTACTTCCCGCTGAACGTCAACAGCATCGGCAAGAGCTACCTGCAGCTCGGAGCCCGCTTCGGCCACCCCGACTGGCCGGGCGGCTGGATCGGCTTCGACCTGTACAAGTCGAAGGGCCGGATGAAGCTGGAGGTCCGCGGCAAGCTCGGCGGCCTCGCCGCCATCTGCAACCGGACCTGCAACGAGAAGGCCGGCCGGAAGTACTGGGACAAACTCGGCGCCAACCTCCGCAAGGTGGTGCGCGACAAGTTCTAGATCAGGAGCCCCGCTCCATCTCTGAACATGTTCAATAATGGAGCGGGGCAGGCCCGCGGCCCCTTCACGGGGGCCGCGGGCCCCTCCGTACCCTCGGTACCACCCCCAAGCCGTTCTACCGAAAGACGGACCACCGCGATGAGCCCGACGCGCCGCCCCGCGCCCACCACACACACCCCGCGGAACCTGGCCCTCGGCTACCTGGCCCTGATGGCCGCCGCCGGCTTGGCCCGCGGCATCGCCGGCGCCTCCGGCGACGGCTACCTGGCCGTGCTCTACTTCCTGTCCTTCCCGGGCTCACTGCTGGTCACGGTGTTCGCGATCCTTCCCCTGAACGCCCTCCTCGGGACCTCGGCCCCGGAGACCGCGAACTCCTTCGGCCCGATGGTCTACCTGGTGGGCGGTGCCGCGGTGAACGTCCTCCTGGTGTGGGGCGCGGCGAAGGCGGTGCGCCGCCTGCGCGGCTGACGGGGGCCCCTGCCCCGCTCTCGTCGTCCACCACGGCGTTGCTGCTCAGGCCCTCTTTCCATGTGCCGCTGCCATGCCGGTCGGCCCGTCGCCCACGGCCACGGTGTCCGTTGCGCGGGCTGTCGAGGTGTCGATGACCGAGAGGGTGTCCGAGTCGAAGTTGCTGACGTGGATGCGGGAGCCGTCCCGGCCGACAGCGAGGCCGTTGGGGCCGTCTCCGACTGCGACGGTGTCCGTGACGGTACGGCTGCGGGTGCTGATCACGGACACGGTGCCGGACCCGATGTTGGCCACGTACACCTGGCGGCCATCCGGTGGCACCCCGATTCCCGCAGGCTGGTCCCCGACCGGGATGCGGTCCGATTCCACGCCGTCGTGAACGTCGACCACCGACACATCGTCCGAGGTCAGGTTGGAGACGTACAGGCGACGGCCGTCGGGGGTGAGCGCCAGGGCGGTCGGGCCGCTGCCGACAGGGATCGTGCCGGTGACCGTTGCGGTGGCGGTCCGGACCACTGAGACGGTTCCGGACGCGGCGTTGGCGACGTACAGGGTGCATCCGTCGGATGCCACCGCCACGCCCAGCGGGGCAACGCCCACCGCGACGGTGACCGTCACGGCACGGGTGCGGGTGCTGATCACCGACACATCGTCCGACCCGACGTTGGCGACGTAGACGTTCCGGTTGTCAGGAGAGACGGTCACTCTGCTCGGTTCGTCCCCGACGGCGACGGTGGCGATGACCGTCCGGGTACGGGCGTCAATCACCGATACGGTGTCCTCCGCGGAATGGTGACGTAGACGCGGGAGCCGTCCGGGCTGACGGCCACGCTGTCCGGTCCGTCCCCGACGGGGACGCTGTCCACAACCATGCCGGTGCCGGTGTCGACGACCGACACCGTGTCGGAGTGGAGGCTGGCGACGTACACCAGGGCATCGGGCCGCGGGGACAGCCCGGCCGTCGGCGTCCCGGCGGATGCGCCGGACAGGCCTCCCGGTCCCATCAGCGCCGCTGTCGCACACAGCACCACGGCTGTTCGCCGCCCCATGTCCTGATGTCTCGTCATGGGGCCACGCCAGGACTCCAGAGCGGAAAGCCACGTGAGGCTCACGCTCAGGCTGATCGAGCGGCGCACACCGTCCACCGGCGGCCGCCTGCGATGACTCCGTCTTGACCGGCTGCGCCCAGCGCAACCTCACCCAGGGCACAACGGCGCCTGCTCCGACAACAACGACTGCGCCGCCGACCCATTGGCCACGTTTACCTGGCTGCCCATCCGGTCACACGGGACTGTAAATTTCGGTGTAACTCCTGATCAAGGAAGATGCATCGATGACGAGTGAGAACGTGACCGAGGCCGAGACCGTCGAGCAGTCTGAACCGCAGCCTGCGAAGGCGGTGAACGACCGGCTGGTCGACGAGCTGGTGTCCCGGGCTCAGGCCGAGGGCGCGCGAGCGGCCGGGCAAGCGGCCTGCTGCGCGGGCGGCGGAAGCGGTGCGGGTCTCGCGGGGCGCAGGGGTCGATGCCCCGGGCGAGCATCACGTCGCCGACGAGGCACAGTGTGATCAGCTCACTCTGCATCCGTCCGGGCTACGCCCGGGACGTCGCGGTCTGCGGTTCCGGGCTCGGCGACCGGCACCGGTATCCGGCCCCGTGGCTCCGCTCAGCCGCTGCCCACCGCGTCGTCGCAGGCGGGGCAGACCAGGCTCGCGTGCTTTGGGGTGAACCACGAGGAAGTGGGATGTTCGGAAGGCTTCCACGAGGCCGATTCCATGGCGAAGGTGTCCTTGCCGCAGAAGGTCCGCGGACCGGGGACGGCGGTCATGCCCGGGGCGGCGGGCGCCGCGTGCACGCGCAGGACGTGCCGCTCGGTGGCACGTGACGAGCCCCCTGGGGTGTGTGCCGTCACCGGCTTGTCGAACTCGTACACGACGACGATCTTGCTCATACCTCGACGGTAGGCGGCTATGGGACGACGCGCCGATCTCGGTGCCGGTGCGGGAGTGTCGAGTACGGCTCCGGCGGCTCGGCATCGGGCGCCTCCCACTGCGCGGCCTCGTCGGTGGACAGGTGCACCGCCGCCAGTACGGGAAGAGCGCCGCCAGGGCGAAGACCGGCGTGTAGCCGCTGGCCGGCGATCAGCGCGCCGGCCAGCGGCGGGCCAGGACCACGGCGGCGTGCTGCCCCATCCCGTGCATCCCCAAGGCGCGGCCCGCCCAGTGGGGGTGTCGCTTTGCTGGTGAAGGTTCGTTGTCGTGTGTGGTGGCGTGTGAGGGGCGGCTGGGGTGCGGCAGGCCAGCCGTTCGGAGGCGGTGGCCGGGGGCCGCGTTCGTGGTGGTGGCGGGTGTGGGGGGAGTGGGTTGGATGGCTGTTGGCATGGCGCTCAGGGGGTCTCGTGCTTGCTGACAGGAAGGTGGTGTCCGGCCTTGCTGTGCCTGACGCGGGGTGGTGTTCGGTCTTGTCGGGTGCTGCGGCGGAACCGGTACTTGGCATTCCGCGGGTGTCGGTTCAGGCTTCGTAGGTGATGGATACCTGTGCCGTTTCGGTGGCGGGGCTGGAGGTGCCGCCTGCCGGGACGAGGTTCGATCCGCCACCGCCACCGCCGCCGCCGGGCCCGGCGGCGCCCTCGGTGATCAGGAAGCAGCCGCCGCCTCCTCCGCCGCCGTGCCAGCCGCCGCCTCCTCCTCCGCCGCCGAATCCGCCGCCGCCCGTGCCGCCGGTCCCGGGCGTGCCGTCGGTACCGGGCTTGAAGTCCTCGGGGCAGGCGGCTCCGCCCTTGCCGCTGTGGGTCTGGGTTCCGCCGCCGCCCCCGCCGCCGCTTTCCGGTCGCTCGCCGCCGGGCTTCCCGGTGTCGCCTGCGTCTCCGCCGGTGGCCTCGCGGACGGGGAATGCGGTGAAGCTGGAGCCGCCTCCGCCGCCCCCGCCGCCGGCGGCGACGATGAGGCGGGGGTCGGTGCCGGGAACGCCGGTCAGGGCACACTTCGCGCGCGCCGAGCTGCAGGTGCGGATGTCACTGGCACCGCCGCCGCTGCCGCCGGGGCGTTGACCGGTGACGGCTCCGCCGCCCGTGTCGACGTTGACGTAGTAGGTGGCACCGGGCGCCACGGTGAGGGTGGCGGTGACGGTGGCGCCGGCCCCGCCCGCTCCGCCCTCGACGGCGGACCGTCCCGGCTCGCCTGTGGCGGTGACGGTGAGCCGGGTGACGCCGGCCGGGACGACGAACCGCTGGTTGGCGCCGGCGGTGAAGGTCTTGGTCACGGGCGCCGGTGCGGCGGGCGCCGCGGGTACCACCAGGGCCGCCGGCAGCGCCGCGGCGGCGAGCAGGAGCGCGGCCCGTCGGGCCGTGCTTCGAGGGCGTTCGGATCGCTGTGGGGTCAAAGTCACGACGGGGACTCCTGGACAGGGCCGTGGCACCCACCCCCGGGGCGCGCGCGGACGTAGGTCGATGGCCCGGTCCCTGCGCGGGACCGTCCGCCGCGGCCCGTCCGGGCCGCAGCGGTCAGGCGTCACGCTCTCCCTCAGTCTCCCCGTTTCCCGGTCCGCCCGCCTCCCGGCGCCCGGGCCGTCGCGATCCCGCAAGTGCGATTGCACCGTCCACTGCCGACTGCCCTGGGCCATGCCGAACCTGATCGGATGCAGGCCTGCCCGTACCCGCCTCCTCACACTCAGAGGACTATCGACAGGAGGAAGAAGGGATGGCTGCTCCCTGACTACGGTCTGCGCGGTTGTCCATGGGGCCGCAGGGGCTGTTCTGATGAGGAGGTGTTTTGTTTGTGCTGGTCAGGCCGGTGAGCGTGGTTGGTGGGGACAGTTCGCTGCGGTGAGTAGCCGTATCTCAACCGATCACGGAACGTGCGGTTCGAACAGGGTTCCTGACCGGGTGATCTTCCGGTGGTGCGCGCATGAAGGCAGGGCCTCTTGGTAGTTCGGGGATGCGAAACCAGCCGAACTGTCCCAGGAGGCCCTGTTGTCACATGTGTGCGCGATCGCGCCCGTCGACTTCAACTCGCCTGCCGTGTCGTGCGACTCCCTCGCGCACACGTACGGCAATGCGGCCGATCATCCGGAACGGACGCCGCGCTATCCGTCGGACATGTCGGATGCGGAGTGGGCGGAGGTGCGGCCGTTGCTGCCCACCCCGGCCTGGCTGGAGAAGAAGGGCGGGCGGCCCGAAGGTTACTGCCACCGTCAGATGTTGGACGCGATCCGCTACCTGGTGGCGGGCGGGATTCCCTGGCGGGCGATGCCGGTGGACTTCCCTCACTGGGCCCGGGTCTACGCCTTCTGTGCGCCGTGAGGCGCTTCGTTGTATCCCCGACTCACTCGGGAGAAACTTGGAGGAATGTCTGTCGGTGTCGCCGGCACGGCGGAGAAGAACGTCACCGTGGTCCACAGCGTGAGGCCTCCTGTCTTCCAGGGGTTGATGGCGTCTCCGGCTGCCCCCGCTACAGGGCACCCGTCTATT
Source organism: Streptomyces venezuelae (assembly GCF_008642295.1). Taxonomy (GTDB): domain Bacteria; phylum Actinomycetota; class Actinomycetes; order Streptomycetales; family Streptomycetaceae; genus Streptomyces; species Streptomyces venezuelae_C. The sequence continues at coordinate 7,386,275 of NZ_CP029190.1, forward strand.
TGCCGGGTCGTCCGAGTTGGTGGACGGTCCAGCCGACCGTGCGCCAGGGGGCGGGGTCGAGGGTGGTGCGGCAGTCGACAAGCTGGGGGTGGGCGGGGCGGTCCACGAGGGATTGGGGGTTGGCCTGCCGGTATTCGGGCCATTCGGTGGCCAGGACGACGAGGTCGGCGCCGTTGAGGGAGGTGGGCAGGTCGTCGGTGTAGTCGAGCTCGGGGTTGCGGATCACTGCTGTGGCCACCGCCTGGGGGTCGTGGACGGTGACGGCGGCGCCGGCCTGCTGGAGGGCGTGCGCGAGGGCGAGGGCCGGGGATTCGCGGACGTCGTTGGTGCCGGGCTTGAACGCCGCTCCCCACACCGTGACCCGCGCGCCCTTGAGGTGCCGCTCACCCAGTGCGCGGGTGATGAGATCCATGGCTACGTCGATGCGGGTCTCGTTGATCTTCTCGGCGGCGTACAGGAGGTCGGCGGCCTGCGTGGCGCCGAGTTGGCGGGCGGAGGCGGTGAAGGCGCGGACGTCCTTGGGGAGGCAGCCGCCGCCGTAGCCGATGCCGGGCCGCATGCCGCCGGCCCCGATACGGGGGTCGATACCGAGGATGTCCACGATCTGGGAGACGTCGCCTCCGGCGGCTTGACACATGTCGGCGACGGCGTTGATGTAGGAGATCTTCAGGCCGAGGAAGGTGTTGGCAGCGCCCTTGGCGAGTTCCGCGGTCTGGAAGTCGGTGACGAAGATCGGGACACCGGCGTCCAGGATGGGGGCGTAGACGGCGCGGATGGCCTTCTCGGCTTCGGCGGTGGTCAGGCCGGCGATGATGCGGTCCGGACGCAGGGTGTCCTCGACCGCGTGTCCCTCGCGCAGGAACTCCGGGTTCCATACGACGTCCACGGCGGTTCCGGCGGGGGCCAGGCGCTGGGCGAGGGCGGTGACCTGGCTGGTGGTGCCGACGGTGACCGTGCTCTTGCCGACGATCGTGCAGGGGTGGTCGAGGTGGGGGGCGAGCTGGCGGATCGCTCCGAAGACCTGACCGGTGTCGTAGGAGCGGCCGTCGGCGTCGATGGGGCATCGGAGGCCCGTCGGCGCGCATCAGGGCGGTGCTGTGGGGCGAGGTGATGAAACAGTACGCGGGCATCGGGCGGGCCCTTCTCGCGTACAACACCGACAACGAACAGGGCTTCGCGTTCGAGACGCACGACCACAAGTGGCACCCGGTTGACCGCGAGGGCATCACCTTGATCCACCGCCCCAGCGACCGGGCCGCATACCAGACACCGCCTTCCCGAGGCTGGAGCAAGGCAGCCAAACGGCGCCGCTTCGGGAACCGCTAGCGTCTGGAATATTCCTTATGCCGGAATCAATGAAAGTGTCGGAGAACGTGCCCTGGCCGCCATAAACAAGCAGATCGCCGAGCGTGCTCCCCGCACCCGCGGGGATGACCCCCCATCGGCCGCCGAGCTCGGGCACAGTGACCGGTGCTCCCCGCACCCGCGGGGATGACCCCTGCGCCGACTCGCGAGTGACCGAGGGTCTGCCGAAGTTGCGCGGGCTCAGCCCGGTGAACGGGGCTATCTAGGACGGCTCAGACGCCGTGATCACATCAGCCACGGCAAGATCATTCCATTGCTTTCCGCCCGCCTTTCTCGAACGCGATGCGGCAGCGTTCGACCTGGTCGGCCACCTGCTCCATGAACCAGCGCATGATCTCGTAGGGCACGACGTGCTCATCATGACTGTGGATGTGGACGGTCGGTTCCGCATCCGGATCCTCGTCAGGGACAAACGCCACCAAGAAAGCGGCTCCAGGCCGGTACCTCTCGCTGGGGTCCTCGGCCCACGCGGCTGGAGCCGGAACAGCCTCGCTCAGCTCCACAGCCCAGGCATCGTCGGGCAGGGCGTAGTGAAACTGGATGGCGTAGTGACGCCCTGTATGTTCTCGCAGATCGGCTGGCATGACGGCAGGCTGCCACAGGCGCAAGGTCCGAGTCGCGGCGACCCCGTCAGCTTTACGGGACTTCCCAATGCTGATGTCAAGCCGTTCCCACTACCGGAAGTGAAGGCCTGTAGCACTCTCTGTCACGAATCATTGCCCACAAGACGTTGATACGTCGGCGTGCGAGGGAGAGGAGAGCTTGCTTGTGGCCTTTCCCTTCGCTTCGTTTCCGCCGGTAGTACGCCTTCGAGGCCGGGCAGGACTTGAGGCTGGCCATCGCCGACAAGTACATGGTCCGAAGCAGGCCGCGATGGTAGCGGCGAGGTCTGCGCAGGTTGCCGCTGACGCGGCCGGAGTCTCGGGGCTGAGGGGCCAGGCCGGCGAAGCCGGCCAGGCGGTCGGCATTCCCGAAGGCGTCCATGTCACCGCCCGTTGCAGCGATGAACTCGGCGCCGAGCCTGGGCCCCATGCCAGGGAGACTGCGGATCACCTCGGCGTGCGGATGCTCGTGAAACCTAGCCTCGATGAGTGCGTCTAGCTCCGCGATCTCCTCGTCGAGAGCCATCACCCCCTTCGCGAGGCGGACCACCATGGCCGCGGCCAGCTTCTCGCCGGGCAGGGCGGTGCTTTGGGCCTGGGCGGCTTCTACGACGGTTTGCGCGAGTGAGGCGGCGCCTTTGACCTTGCGGTTCTTCAGCCAGGTCTCGATCCGCTTCGCGCCGGCGCGGCGGATGGCAGCCGGAGTCTGGTAGCCCGTCAGAAGCGTCACCGGACCCTTGTTGGTCAAGTCCAGCGACCGCTCCAAAGCAGGGAAGAGCTCCAGCAGCTGGGCCCGGAGACGGTTGATCTGCCGGGTGCGGTCGAAGACTACGTCCAAGCGCCGGGTAGTCAGGGTGCGCAGATCGACGGCGATCTCGTCTCCGGGTCTGAGCAGGCCCAGGTCCCGGCGGATGCGGGCCTGGTCGGCGATGACAAAGGCGTCCTTTGCGTCGGTCTTCGCCTCACCCCGGTAGGTGGCGGAGGCCCGGTGGACTGCCAGGCCGGTCAAATAGGCGACCGGCTGATCATGGGCGGTAAGCAAGCCGATCAGAAGGGCAGCGCCGCCATGGTTGAGGTCGACGGCCCACAACACGTCTTCGGATATCGCCAGCACATCGCCTATCAGCGCCAGCAGCTCAGATTCGTCGTTCTGGATCCGGCGAGACAGCAGCCGGCCGCCCGCTGCGTTGATCACCACGGCGTGGTGATGAGTCTTGCCGATGTCCACACCGGCCCAAATCTCAGGCAAGTTCCCCTCCGGCAGTCGTCTCCAACTGATCCCGCAGACGACCTCGCCGACGTTGTCCTACAGCAGCGATCGAGTCGCGTCTCCCAATCAGCGGTCGAGTCGTCGCGGGGCTCCGGGCGGCCAAGTCCCGTAAGCCATCCAGCGGCTCAGCCTTTACAGCCATACCCGGAGCCCCCGGGCCCTCCGATCCTACGAGTGACCGGAGCAGACCCACGCCTGAAAGGTAGGACAGCCCTTAGGTACAGAGACACAGCCGAGGAAGCAGGAAATGGACAAGCATGAGGTAGCGGAACTGCTGCGGACGGTGGGATCCGCCGTGTCACCGACCATGATCGAGACGGCCATCGCGCCTTCCGGGCAGTCGGTCCTGGGGCGTCCGGTCGCGGTAGGTGATGCCGAACGAATGTGGCGGCAGCTGCTCGCCGTGCGCGACAGCACGGGCTGGCACCCCGTGCTGACGGCGCGACATCCTTCGGACTTGGTGAACGCGCCGAGTCACGGAACCGACACCTTCGATGCACGTGCGGATACCGCACCGTACGAGGTCGTCGCCGAGATCAAGGACGCTGCATTGTCGGACCGTCTCGAATTCGCAGACGAAGAGGAGGCATCCGAGTGGCGGGCTGAGTTCACCCCCGAGCAGCTGGCCCGTTCCATTAACCCGGAGCCCAGGTCCCCCCGTCCACGTCAAAATTTCTACCCACGCTGGCTGTGCCTGGTGGAAACGCCGAACGGCTATTCCGTACCGGGCATTTTGCCGGGATACCCCCACACTCTCAATTGGTCGCATGGACCCGGAGGGCGAAATATGCGTGCCTCCGACCACGTGGCGTTCCTGCATACCTGGTATGACCGGTTCGGCGCGGAACTGCTGTACCTGTCCAGCCGAGTGTTGATGGTCGATGTCGCCCAACCGCCGCGGGACCGGATCGCGGTGGCGGAGGCTGCAATTGAGCAGTATGCGTACTGCCCAGACGGACATGACACGACTACCTACGCGGAAATCCAGACCCGAAACGGGACCTGGCAATTCTGCTGGGACTGACGAAAGCGGTTGAGCATACATAGCGCCGGTGGCCCGGCGGGAACAGCCCCGTCGGGCCACCGGTGCGTCCCAAGGGCACCGCGAGATCATGCGTGCTACTGAGGACCCGTCCCGCACGCGCCGCCTGTGCTCCCGTTGTGGGCGTGGGAGCGGCCGGATGTACGCGAAGCACTGCGTGCCCGGGACATGGGGGCGCTGTTGCGGGCGGTGCAGAAGTACGGCGGGGCGTCGCAGTCGCGGATTGCGGGTACGGTGTGGGGTTGCAGGCTCGTTCGGTGAACGTATGGAGCACCAAGCGACAGCTGAGGGATCTGCCAGGTGTGGGCCACCAGATGCCCAGAGGTGTGCGCCTCACCGTAGTGGTGACGAATGGCGGTGCTGAGCCCGTGCACAACCTGCGAGTCAGGGTGGGCGATGTACTGCCCCGGTGGGTGTTCGAGGGCGGGCTGGACAACCCCAGTGCGAGTGATGAGTCTCTGGAGTTGATGGAGTCCGTCGGGCCAGGGCGGACGTTCACCTTCGTCATGCCAGGGACCGTTCCGCGTGGTCAACGAGCTTGTGTCGAGTTTGCAGACAGTCAGGGCCGCGTCTGGCAGCTAGCTGACCACGGACGGTTGAGCCGGGTAGACAGCCCCAGAAGCGATGATGTGTGAGCATGCCCGGTGCCCGGCGCGTTGCCGAGGGACAGTACCACTGGGCCGCCTACATCCTGAGCACGCGCTCCAGGGCCGCGCGTACGACGCCCCCGGTTGTCACCACCTGCGCGGTACTTTGGGCGCGTTCGGCGATCGCCTCGGGCGGCGCAGCGGAGCGTCCGGCGGCGGGGCCGGGGCCCCATTGATCGGTCCAGGCCTGGAGGGCCTGGACGTGGGGCTGGTTGGTCCAGTAGCCCCCCGCGTCAGCGACAGCCACAGCGCCTCGGGCAGCGCGACAACCAGCCGGCCGGTCAGCCCCGCCCCGCACGCGTCCCGTCCCGCCCAGGATCTGCCCGGCTCTCGGGGCATCGGGCGGGACGGGCTCCCACTCCTTCAGCAGCCCGCGGTGCTCCAGCCCGGCTTGCAGCCCCGGAGCCAGCACGAGCGCCCGCGTTGGCCGGTGCAGCCCCGACTCCCGGTGAGCGTGCCGCGCGCCACGCATACGGGCCTGCGCGGCGCGACGCTGTGCGCCCCGGAGCAGTGCCAGTCCCTCCCGCTCGGCCTCCTCGCTCAGCCACTGTTCCTCGGCGGCCTGGTGGTCACGTACGAGGGCGTCGAGGCGTTCCAGGGCGGCGGGGTCGACGGCGAGGAGTGGGTGGGGGCGGGGTGGACGGTGATGCATCCGGAGGCCGCGAGGAGCGCGGCGAGGAGCAGAGGAAGGCGTGCCGCCACCGTCCCGCAGCCGGCCCCCAGAGGGGGCCTGACGGCCCCGTGGCGCCCCTCGGACGGATGACGGGAGGGACGTCCCGCCGGGCCGCGCGCGGCCAGTTCGGACCACCCTGGAAGAGGGGAACCCGCGAGGGAGGCCCGGGGATGGTGCTCAGACAGCCGGTCGAGCCGATGCTGGCGCAGGCTGCGGAGTCGGTGCCGGGTCCGGCCGTGCTGCGTGCGGGGGTGGCCTACGAGCAGAAGTTCGACGGTCACCGGGCGCTGCTGTTCACCCCGACCGAGCCGGGTGTGCGGGTGTTGCTCCAGACTCGGCGCGGGTCGCTGGTCCAGGAGCGTTTCCCGGACCTGGTGGCCGCCGCCGAGGAGCAGCTGCCCGCCGGTCTGGTCCTCGATGGCGAGCTGCTCGTCTGGGGCGCCGAGGCGGGCCGGCTGTCGTTCGAGGGGTGCAGCGCCGGAGCGCCGCCCGCAGCCGCGGCGCCGCCGCCCTGGTCTTGGTGCTGCCGGCCTGTTCTCGGGCCGGTTGCCGGGTCAGGCGGGGGTGAGGTCCTTGCGGACGAGGGTGGTGAGCTTGGTGGTGGTTTCTTGTTTATGCACCGGAGCCAGCTCAAGGCTTCCGCCGGCTTGGGCCCGTCGCCGGCCGCCGCGCCCCCAGGTACCAGGGCCCCCGACGCCCGCACGGCAGCGCCGCACCATCCCACGTCGTCAAGCGGCGCCTCCTCGCCGCCGGCATGACCGCCTGGCAGCTCGCCGACCTCCTCAGCGTCCACGAGCACCAGATCGACCTCGAAGAACTCTCCGACCTCCCCGTCCGCGTCCTGCTCGAACTCGCCCGCCGCCTCGACATCCCACCCGCCGACCTCATGGCCGGAGCCGACGACCTCTTCGAGCGGCCCCGACGCCAGGTCGTCGACCGCCGACCGGCCGGCGCCGACCATGACGCCCTCACCGTCATCACCGCGCTCGCCTACGCGTACGGCGCCGCCAAACCGCCGACACCCTCGCGGCAGCCCTGTCCTGGCCCCGCCACCGCCTCGACGCCGCCCTCGATCACCTCCAAGCCCACCCCGACATCGGCGGCCCCCTCACCCTGCGTCATATCCCACCCGACGCCTACACCGTCACCCCACGCCTCGACGTCCTCGCACCGCACCAGGCCGACGCCCTCACCGGACGCAAGAACCCCCACCCGGCCGTGCGCGGCCCGATCCAGCCCGCCGCGGCCGAGGTCCTCCTCCGCGTCTGGGTTGACGGCGGAATCGACACCACCGACGCCGCCCAGCGTCAGGCCGTCGCAGACCTCGCCGCCGCCGAGATGGTCACCCGCGGCGACACCATCGACCGCTTCCACGACAACGTGCTCTACAGCTTGCAGATGCTCCCTGAGCCGTCACCGCCTACTGACACGGACTCTGCGCCGCCGCTGTCATAACCCTGCGCATCTCACTGACATCCACCCTGCGCACGACACGGGGCGGCTGTCGGACGACACGAGAGTGCACCGGGTTCTGGCTGAGGTTGTGTGCTGCGTAGGTGCAGTCCGGAGTTGGCATCCGCCTCGGCAAGGGCAAAAGCTGCCGAGCGGGCAGCCGAGGGTGCCCTCCGCCTGTCCCGCTCAGCGCCCGGTCGGCAGAGCGCCGCCTCCTGAGGGAGGGGCCCCGCTCCTGACGGCACCCCTGGGCAAGCTTGCGATTCACTTCAGTCCGGTCGCGGTGAGCTGGGGCTGGGCCTAGCCTGAGGAGTACATGCGACATGGCCTCGTGAGAGCCAGGCACACCCGGTTTGTTCAGACGGTCATAGCCGAGGCCGGGTGGGGCTCCGAGGACAGGCCGCATTCCATTCAACCGTTCCCGCTTGAGTGCTCGTCGACCCTCGTACATGCCCGCAACGGGCGGGTGGGGCGGGCGTCGACCGGCTGAAAGTGAAGCGCCATGTCCCACACCGTGCGAAGGATCTCGCAGGCCGCAGCCTGCTTCGGTTTCGCGGCCGTTTGCATCTTGCCCGGACCGGGGGGTACAGCCGAGGCGGTGGCGCCGGCGGCTCCAGTCGACCGGGGTTTCTTCCTCATCAAGGCAAGGCATTCCAACATGTGCTTGGACGTCGCCCATGCCAGCATGGCGCACGCCGCCCCGGTGGTGCAGGCCCGCTGTTGGAGCGGACACAACCAACAGTGGCGCCTCGTGCCGCAAGGCGACGGGAGAAGCTTCAAGATCCAGGCCAGGCACTCCAACCTGTGCCTGGACGTCGCGCACGCCAGCCGAAAGCACGGCGCCCCGGTGGTGCAGGCCAATTGCTCAGGCGGCAGTAATCAGGTGTGGTGGTTCGCACCCGCGCAGGGAAGAGCGCCGCTGGTGGACAGCCCCATTGGGCGTGTGCCCCAGATCAACAACAGTGTCGCGATCGTCGCGGACCACACCGGCATGGTGCTGGATGTCGCGCACTTCAGCCAGGCCCACGCCGCTCCGGTGGTCCAGGCGGGTCTGGGAGCCGGCCGTGAACCCGCGCTCAACCAGCTGTGGCGGTTCCAGAGGCCGACAGCCTTTCTGTGACGACTTCATGGGCCTCAGTGCCTGACCCATATCCCTGATTTCGAGGTGTTCGGGGCCGTAGCCTGTAGTGGTGTCCGAGGGTTCCGGGCAGCCCGGAGTGCGGGGGTGCGGAGGCTGCGGCCGGCCGCGCGGCCGGACGCCACGTTCTGCTCGACGGCATGTCGTGCCATGTCATGGCGACGGAATCGTCGGTTGCGGCGCCGGGTGATGGCGGAGTTGAGCGGGGCGCGGCGGGTGACGTGCCCCGAGTGCGGGACGCCCTGGTTGGCTGGCGTGGATCGGCGTTCGGATGGACGGTGCGGGCCACGACCGCCGCCCTGCGCAAGAAGGGCATCGGCCCCGCATCCTGGACCCCGCACTGGTTCCGGCATAGTCACGCGACCGCGTTGTTGCTGGCCGGGACGCCGGAGTGGGTGGTCTCCCGTGCCACCCCGACTTGCGAGGCCGCATCGAACGCCTGCGAGCCCAGGCCTACGCCCGCCCGAGGCTGAGGGCCTGGGCAATTACGTGAACTTACCCCTGGGGAATAGCGCGAACGTTCACACCTTCACCAGCTGGCAGCTCCTATCAGCCGGGCAGGTGCCGGCCGCACCGTGGCTCCAAGAGGGGGAGACGCGGTGTGGCGATCGAGCTCTTCTGTCCTGGCGTGTGCCAATGATCAGATGACCGGTAGCTCTGCCTTTGCCCGAATCCGCAGGAACGCGCATCGGCGTGCCGCGCAGCGCCGCCTGAGGAACCGTCGCCGTCGCGCCGCAGGCCCGGAAACCGGCGGCGTCCCGTCCTCCCGCTTCTCCCTGCTGATCCTGAGCCTGCCGGGGCTGGCTGCCGTGGCCGCGCTGCTCTTCACCTGGCTTCAGGTGAGCCAGACGGGCAAGGAGCTGAGGATCGCCGAGGAGGGGCAGATCACCAACCGCTTCAACGCGGCCATCGGCAATTTGGGCTCGGGCTCCGTGGATGTGCGACTCGGCGGCATCTATGCGCTGGAACGCATCATGAACGACTCCCCGCGTGACCAGGCCACCGTCGTTTCGGTGCTCTCCGCGTACGTCCGCCGACACGCCCCGCTGCCCACGGCCACTACACCTGCCGCCGACATCAGTGCAGCCATGAACGTGCTGGTTCGGCGCCGCCCCGAACACGACGAGGGGCTGGAACTGGACCTGAGCCGCACCGACCTGCGGAGGTGGAAGCCCGCGCATCCCTACGAAGAGCGAGCCATCCACCTGCGGGGAGTGGTTCTCACGGGTTCGGACCTGAGCGATGCGGAGCTCAACGGCGCAGACCTCGCCGAAGCCAGCCTGGACGACGCTAACCTCAACCGGGCAAATCTCGCGAGCGCGGCTCTCACCCGTGCTGCCTTCCTGGGCGCACGACTGCGGGACACGGAATTCTCTTCGGCCGACCTCTCCGGAGCCATCTTCTGCAGTACGGGCGGCGGATGCGCGGACCTCACGGGGACGAACTTCGGGAGCGCGGACATGACCCGCGCCATACTCATCGGCGCGGATCTCCGGAAGGCGACGTTCTGCTCGGAATTCTTCGTGGCCCCCATCGAAAGTACCGAGGAGCCGACGAGCACGGTCATGTGTGCCACCCTTCGGGGCGCGAACCTCATCGGCGCCAATCTCTCGGGAGTGGACCTTGCCGGCGCGGACCTGTCCGGCGCGGACCTCACCGACGCCGACCTCACCAAGGTCAACCTCACCGGTGCGAACCTCACGGGGCGCCGACCTCACGGGTACCAAGCTCGGCGGCGCCACGCTCAAGGGAGTACGGGGTCTCCCGCCCTCCCTCCGCCAGTGACCTGAGTCAGAAGTCCGCCGCCCGTTCTGGGGCATTTCAACCTTCGCCTGAGGCGTCGACAGGTTCAGAGTGTCCACAGGGGGAGACTCAGGCGCATGGGAAGAAGCGCAGACCAGGCCCTGGAGGCGTCACCGGTGAAGCGGCGAGCCGGGGGCGGCGCGGGCGCCTTCCACTTCTCGACCGTCCTGACTCCGGAACGAAGGAAGTGCCTGTGACGACCGCCGGATCCCCAACGAAGTTGCGTGAGAGACTCGGTGCTGCCACCGGCACTGCGCGACAAGCTCGCCCAGGATCCCAACCTGCGCGTCGCACTCCGTGTCTTCGCCCGTCAAGACACTCCGGAGCCGGCCCGTGCTGCGATCCATGCACAGATCCTGTCCGACGTGCCCCCGCTGGACTGGCTCGCAAACCACCAAGCCCTGGACGACGACACGCTCGACCGGGAACTCATGGGCGAGATAGCCCGCGCGGAGCTCCGGACTCTGCGCCTGCCGTGGGTGACGGCCGACCCCCTGCCATACGTGGACTCGCCATACGCCTGCTTCCGCGCCTCGGCAGCGATGTCCGAGCAGCTTCCGCCGCGGCTCGTCGCTCAACTGCTTGACGACGAAGAGAGCGACGTCCGTACCACGATGGCTCTCCACGCCCGAGACCAGATCAATCCCGACACTGCCGAGCGCATCGACCGTACCTACCGCCCGGCCAAGAGGGTCCGATGGCGTCCGGCCGACGACTTCCCCCTTCCGGCAGATGTACTTCGACGCCTCGCCACAGACCTCGACCCCAGAATGAGGCAGCTGGCTCCGCGCGACCCGCACCTGCCCGTAGAACTCGCGCGCCGCCTGGCAGCTGACCCCGACCACATGGTGCGCCGCACCATTGCGACCCATCCCCGGCTTCCCGCCGAGGTTCTGACGCGGCTGCTGGCTGATCCGGCGGAATCTGTCGCGGCCACCGCAGCTGCAAACCCCAACCTGCCAACCACAGCCATGCACCAGCTGCTCGCCCTCGCAGGCTTGTGACGCTCGATTGTGCGCCGCCGGTACCGGTATTGCTCAGGTAAGCAATACCGCTACATCGGTAGTGACGGCGCGACACCACTGAAGCGGTCAACGGTGCGATCACGGGGACCCTGGCCCGCCCGCAGCTGCTCGTCCTCAGCCGCCACGACACCGCTGGCCGGCTGCTCGCGGTCGGTCACACGGTATCCCTTCAGATCAAGCAGTCCGGGGAAGGCACCGACCCGTGCTGATCGAGCGGAACTTCACCGCAATCGAGGACCGGCTGGACGACAGCACGCCGAGCGGTGCGGGGACGTCGTCCGGCGGCTGGAGACGGTCGGCCGGGCGGACCCGGACACCCTGCTCGCGCTCCGCGCGCTCCTCCTCGTACGTGGGACTCCGGAGCGATGGTCCGCCCGCGCACCGGGTGGCCGGGCGACCCGGAACCGGGCCCCACCGCGCTGCGTTAACGTGGCCCGATGCGAAGATCAAAAACTCTCGCGGGACTGCTCCTCGCGCCCGCGCTCGCCTGTCTGGCCGCGCTGCTTCCGGCCGCTCCCGCAGCCGCCGGTGGTACCGACTTCCTCGGGGCCGACGCGACCACCGGCCACCCCGGCGACCAGATCCTGTTCCGCTCGGGGACCGCCGGATACGGATGCTTCCGGATACCCACTCTGGTCCGTACGGAGGCCGGCACCCTGCTGGCGTTCGCCGAGGCCCGTACGTCGCCCTCGTGCGCCGACCGCGGTGCCATCGACATCGTCGTACGCCGCTCCACCAACGAAGGCCGCACCTGGGGGCCTGTCCGCGTGGTGTTGTCCGGTTCGGCGACCGACTCCGAGGCCCCCTACACCCGCGGCAACCCGACGCCGGTCGTCGACGAGGCGACGGACCGGATCCTCCTGCTGTCCACCTCCGAACCGGCCACCCCCGGCGGCACCGGCGCCCGCCGTGAGGCGCTCGTGCAGACCAGCACGGACGACGGACTGACCTTCGGCGCACCCCGCTCCGTCAACCGGCTCCTGCCCTACCCGCCGGACCCCAAGAACCCTCCGGACCCCAAGAACCCTCCGCCGTTCACGGGCTGGTTCGGCACCGGCCCGGCGCATGGCATCCAGCTCAAGGGCGGGCCCCACGCCGGCCGTCTCGTCGTCGGCGCCTACCAGAGCCCCGACAGCACCCAACAGCACGCCGGGGTGCTCTACAGCGACGACCACGGGGAAACCTGGAAGCCCGGCTCCTCCAAGAACTCCTTGGTCCCCGGGGTGATGAAGCCGGGCGAGGCCGCCGTGGCGGAACTCCCCGACGGCCATGTCTACGTGGGCGCCCGCAACGAGCTCTCCACCAAGCACCGTGCCTACGCCATCACCGCCGCCGACGGCATCAGCACACGCGAGTTCAAGTCCCTCCCGGTCACCACGGCGAACACCCAGGGGTCCCTGCTCACCCTGCAGCACACCTACGACAGGACGCCCGGGGACACGCTGCTCATGGCGTCACCGTCCAAGCTCGGCGACCGGGCGGACCTCCGGCTGTACGCGTGGAACACCAACACCACGCCCGCAGACCAGCACGGTGACCGAAACCCGAACTGGCAGCCCGTCGGCGACCTCGTGAAGTCCGGCAAGTCCGGCTACTCCGACCTCGCCGAACTCACCGGCGGCGAGATCGGACTCGTCTACGAGAGCGGCCACCTCCCCGGCATGTCCGCCGGCAAGGACTGGTCCGCGGCCACCATCAACTTCCGCCGCATCGACCCCCGCCCGCTGTTCTCCTACGCGAGCGACCACGAGGGCGTACCGGCGCCCGGCACCACCCCGACCGCCGCCCCCACCACCCCCGATGCCTCACCCCAGGCGAACGACGCCTACCTCACCGGCAACGCCGGGATCGCGGCCGGTGGCGCCGTCGGCCAGGGCCTGGCACTCGACGGCAGCGGCGACAGTGCCGACGTACCGTACGCCGGTTCCCTCGACCCGAAGGACGGGGACTTCACCTACTCCCTGAGGTTCAGGCACGATCCGACCGCCCCCGATCCCGCGGCGGCCGTCCTGCTCTGGGCCTTCGGCAAGGGGGCGGACGTACCGCAGATCTGGATCCGGACCGACGCGAAGGCCGACAAGGTCACCGCCCACGTACAGGGCACGAACGGGGCGGCCACCGTCTCCGTGCCGGTCGAGAAGCTGGGCGATGCGACCGACACCAAGTGGCACGAGGTCACGCTCGTGCGCGACGGGACAGACATCAAGCTCTACGTCGACGCCGTCGAGCCGGCCACGTCCCCGAGCAAGGTGAGCGGCCCGGTCACCAGGCCGGTCACCGCCGGCAACGGCGGCATCAGGATCGGCGCCCGGCTGGACGACGGGTACACGCCCTTCCGTGGAGCCATCGACGAAGTCCGCTTCCACCGGGCCGCCCTCACCCCGGCCCAGGTCAACCAGTCCGAGAAGCTCGCGCTCTGGCTCCCCTTCCACGTCGTGGACAAGCCGGACCCGGTCTCCCTGCGCGACATCGCCATCTCCGACGACGTCTCCGGCGCCTGTATCGAGGGCACGGCGGTCGGATGCGTCGACGGCACGATCCTCGGCGGAATCATCGAAGACAACCGACTCGGCAACGCGGCCGTGGACACGGGCGCGCTGAAGGTGGACGCCACCTACCCGGGCGTCGAGACACCCTTCCGGCCCGGGATCGACGTGGGCTCCGGCGCCTTCACCTACGCACTGTGGTTCAAACACTCCTCCAACCGTTTCAGCGCCAACCAGGTCCTGCTGTGGGCGTACGGAGTGGATCCCGACGGCGCCGACACCAAGCATTGGGCACCCTCGCTGTGGGCCCGCATCGAACCTGGGGGAAACCGCATCCGGGCCTGGGCGGAAACCGAGCCGGGCAAGGGCGTGGAGCGCGTCATCGAGGCGCCCGCCGGCTTCGGCGACAACGAATGGCACCTGCTCACCCTGGTCCGAGACGGGAACGGCTTCGCCCTCGGAGTCGACCGTCAACGCACCGAATCGGCCCCCCTCGCCGGCCCGTTCGCGTTCCCCGCGGGCCATGGCAACGCCCCCGACGGAACGCCGCTGGAGGGAACCACCCCGCTCGGTCTTCGCGTCGGCTCCAAGCCCGGCATCGACGGCACCGAGGCGCCGTTGACCGGTGCGATCGACGACGTACGGCTCTACGGGCGGGCGTTGAGCACACAGGAGGTCGTTCTCATGGCGCCCGAGACGCCCCCCGGCAAGAAGCCTTCGCGCAAGTTCCCCGACGACAAGCCCCGGTTCCGGTGGTCGATGGAGCCGGGCAACATCCAGCAACACAGCGTGATGCGCCCCGCCTCGACGGGCCGCTCCACCCCGGACTCGTCCGCGCACGCCAACAACGCATACCTGTACGCCGGCACCGACCGGCCCGGCGGCGGCAAGTTCGGCAAGGCCTTCAGGGTCAACGGGGAGCCCGGCAAGAACGGCAGAGTGATCCTGCCCTACACCGACTCCGAGGCGCTCGGGTCCGGCGACTTTACCGTGGCCACGGTGTTCAGCCACGATCCGGCCGCCACCGCGATGCAGAGCCTCGTCTGGGCGTACGGGGACGGGGCCGCCGAGCGCCAGCTCCGCATCCACGTCGAGACGCGCACGGAGAAGGTGGAGGGGGTGGACGTGCCGAAGCGGAAGCTGATCGCGTTCACGCAGACCGACACGGACTCGACCGAGATCGCGGTCGACGCACCGGAGGCCGGCTGGCACCATGTCGCCCTCACCCGCGACGGCACCGACCTGCGGCTCTACGTCGACGGGGTGGAGCGCTTCGAGACGGATGACAAGGGCTCCAGGAAGGAGAAGCGGATCACCGGATCCCTCACCTACCCGGACACCTTCGACGTTCAGGGCTTCACCCTCGGCGACAGCCCCTTCGGCGGCCTGCCGCTGAAGGGCTCGCTCGACGAGTTCCACCTCTACCGCACGGCACTCGACGCGGCGGAGATCGGCGCCCTGTGGAGCACGAACACCCGCCCGACGCGGGCCGCACCCGTCGTGCACCTGCCCTTCGACGTGCTCGTGGCCGGCGAGTACGCCCGTATGTGACGACCCCGGACACGGGTCGGGGGCCGGGTCGCACGCGCGACCCGGCCCCCGTTCGCAGGGCGACGGATCAGCCGGGGATGATGTGGTCGAAGATGCTGCCGCGGGCGAGTTGCTCGGCTTCCATCTGGGCGAGCGCGGCCCGGCAGGCGTTGACGAACTTCCAGAAGTCGGTGTTGGTGCTCTCGGCGCGCTTGGTGGGGTTGGACGCGTTCGGGGCTCCTCCGAAGTCGGCGAACAGGCTCTTGCGCAGCTCGTAGGTCATCTCCAACTGGCCCCCGCCCTCACCGGTCAGGGTGCGGTTGCAGATGTTCTCGCGCAGGTCGCCGTCGAGCTTCTCCGGGTCTCCGGGAGCGACGAGGAAGCCCGCCTGGCGCAGCTTCTCGGCCAGCAGCACCCGCAGCCGGCCGTTCGCGCCGCCGACCACCACGCCCTTGGCGCCGGCGGCCAGACCGGCCTGGGCGGCGGTGCAGCCGTGCAGGCTGAGGACGTTGGCGCTGCCGGCGGCCAGGGAGCGGGCTGTGGGGTCGTCGTTGTGGGTGGAGGTGACGTGCAGGTCACTGTTGCCGGGTACGGCACCGGAAGACCGCAGGCCCTCGAACATCCAGTAGTCGTGCAGCGGGGCACCCGCCGTGCGGGGCTTGAGGGTGTCGGGCTCATAGCCGGCGATGCCCAGGCACAGCTCGGAGGTACCCGGCTCGATGCCGCCGCCGTGAATGGCCATGATCGTGCTCAGGGGGAGGCCGGGGGTGGTTGCCCTCTCGGTGTCGTCCGTCCCGTGACGCTTGAACCGGCGTGCGTAGTCCACGCCTTCCACGTTGGCGGGGTCGGCGTAGAGCCCGGTGTTGGTGAGGTAGGTGTCGGCGGCGTACGCCGGAGCGGCCGTGAGGGTGTTGAGCAGCGGGGCACCCGCGGCGGCGGCCACGAGGCCGGCCAGGAGGGTACGGCGGCTGGTCTGGGACGATGACATGACAGCTCCTTGAGCATGTGGTGGATGATGTGCGACGCGTGCCCGCCTCACAGCAGTGCGACCCTCCGCACGGGCCGGGCGGAGGCGTCCTCCGCCCGGCCCGCACGCCCAGGGCACTCTGCCCGGGCGTCAGTCGGCCGTGGTGCTCGCCGTCAGGTCCGCCAGAGCGATCGCCTCGCCCGGCAGCTGCTGCCAGGCCGTCCAGCTGCCGTTCCGGGTGTTCAGGCCGGTGTGCCGAACGCCGTCGGCCGTGGTGGCGTAGACGTGGACGTTGGTGCCTTCGGTCGTGCTCGTCAGCCGCTTGAGCCCGGAACCGCCGCCGGAGGTCCAGGCGGGGTTGAAACGTCCGGCGTTGTAATCGCCGGTCTGGGTCCACAGCGCGCCGTCACCGCCGATGATCTGGAGGTGGACGGTGGTGCCGACGAGCGAGGCCGCGATGTCCTTCACACCGGTGGCGCCGCCGGGGAGTTCCTGCCAGCCGCTCCAGGCCCCGGTGACGGTGTTCAGGTCCTGCCCGTAGACCCGCCCGTAGGCCACGCCGTACACGCGTACGAGGGTCCCGGAGGCGACACTGGCGAGGGCGGTCAGGTCGGTCTTCCCGGCCGAGGGCACCAAGGTCCACTGCGGGTTGAAGCGTCCGGCGTCGTAGTCGGCGGTCTGCGACCACATCGAACCGTCCCACCCCGCGATCTGGAGGTGGACGACGTTCCCGACCCGGGCGGCGGAGATGTCGCGGACGCCGGTCGCGCCGCCGGGGAGTTCGTGCCACCCGCTCCAGGCCCCGGTGCCGGTGTCGAGGTCCTGCCCGTAGACCCGCCCGCCGGCGACCCCGTAGTAACGCACCGTACGCCCGGTGCCCGTGCTGGTCAGCCGGGTCATCTCGGTACCACCGGCCCGGGTCCAGCCTGCGCCGTAGTGGTTGGTGTCGAACACACCGGTCCGGTTCCACAGGGTGCCGTCGCCCCCGGCGGCCAGGGTGACCGAGTCGGGCACAGCGGCCGAGACCCGGTACATCACCACCCCGTGTGCGGGAACGTCGGCACTGATGGACCCCGTCGTCGTCCGGAGCGTGTCGGCCCACAGGTCGTCGAGCGTGTAAGAGGCGGCGGCCGGCAGACCCGCGCGAGCCGCGGTGGTGCTGATGCGGGCCGGGGCGTCGGTCGAGTTGAACAGCACCACCGACACATCACCGTTGGCGAGCGGCTTGGCCAGGACGTCGAGGCCGCCCTGGGAGGAGATCCGCACGCCCTGCCGGCCCAGCGGATCCTGGTCCACGGCGATGACCTTGCGGTTGCCGAGGATCGACAGCGTCTGCGTGGAAGCCGAACGCAGGTCGTTGCCGGCGATCAGCGGCGCGGCCATCTGCGCCCAGAGACTGAAGTGGGACTTGTCCTGTTCGTACGTCAGCCCGCGGCCGACCTGCAGCATGTCAGGGTCGTTCCACCCGCCCGGCCCGCCGATCGAGGCGAGACCGACATTGGACCGGTAGTTGGTCAGCACCGACTTCCAGTCCAGCAGGATGTCGTCCTCGGTGCGCCACATGTGGCCCGTCGAGGGCCCCCAGGAGGTCACGCCGTCCAGTCCGTAGTTGGACATGCTGTAGACGATGGGCCGGCCGGCTGCGCGCAGGGCGTCGCGCATGGCCGTGAACCGCTGCTGGGCGGCCACCCCCTGCGTGTGCCAGCAGTTGTCGTACTTGAGGAAGTCCACCTCCCACGCGGCGAAGCTCTTCGCGTCCTGCTTCTCGTAGCCGAGGCTCCCGGGCAGGCCCTTGCAGGTGTTGGTGCTGGCGCTCTGGTAGATGCCGAGTTTGAGGCCCTTGGCGTGGACGTAGTCCGCGACGGCCTTGATGCCGCTGGGGAACTTCACCGGATCGGCCTTCAGATTGCCCGAAGCATCGCGCTGCGGGGCCATCCAGCAATCGTCGATGTTGACGTACTCGTACCCGGCCGCCTTCAGGCCGGAGGAGACGATGACGTCCGCGGTCTCCTTGATGAGCTTCTCGGAGACGTCACAGTTGAAGGTGTTCCAGTCGTTCCACCCCATCGGCGGCGTCTTCGCCAGGCCGTCTGTGGGAGAGACAGCTGCTGCGGCAGGCACAGCACCGGCCAAGATCGTCAGGCCGGTGCCAGGTGCGGTGGCCAAAGCCATGGCCACGATGGATGCGGTAGCCGAGGCGCGCCCGGCATGGAACCGCTTCGTCCCGACCGAGCCCCCGTCACGGCGTATGGAGGTTTTCATATCAATGATTCCTGGTTCTGATTCGTGGTGCAGTCGTCCAGCCGTATGAGGACCCATGCCGGGCAGGGCAGGGCCGTGCACGCCGGACATGGTCCTGTCAACAGCTCGCACGGAGTCGCGGCCCCGGCCCGTGGTCAGTTGCGCGTGACGTCGCCGAGGGGGATCCAGCCATGAGGGCCGGACGTGTCACCCCCGTTCCAGGCGTACACGACGGAGCCGTCGTTCGGCGAGCTGAGGATGTAGTCGGCCCTTGAGTCGCCGGTGAAGTCGGCGAAGTGGACCTTGGTGTGGTCGGTGGTGACCCCCGTGGCGATCTGGCCGACTGCCTCCCAGCCGCCGGATCCGACGACGTCCCCGCCGCGGTTGCGGTGGAGGGACACCTTTCCGTCGGGCTTGATGACGTGGTAGTCGGCCTTGTTGTCGCCGTCGTTGTCGGCGAAACGGACGCGGTTGCGGTCGTTGGTGGCCGTGGTGACGCGCCCGGTGTGCTTCCAGCCGTTGCTGCTCGCGGTGTCCCCACCGCGGTTCACCCACACATCGACGTTGTTGGCGTCGTTGAACAGCACGTAGTCAGTGCGTCCGTCGCCGTCCCAATCGGCGAAACGTACCTTGGAACGGTCACCGGTCAGGCCACTGGCGACTTGACCGATCTCCTGCCATCCGGCCTGGCCCGGCCTGTCGCCGCCCTTGTTGATCCAGACGTTCACACTGCCGTTGTCGTTGACCACGATGTAGTCGAAGCGATCGTCCCCGTCGAAATCGGCGAGCCGGATGCGCTTGCGGTCGGTCGTCGTGCCGGTGGCCACCTGGCCTATGTCACGCCAACCGCCGCCGGGGGCGCCGCCCGTGTTCAGGCGGACGAACACCTTGCCGTCGTCGGCGATGATCACCCGGTCGGGCCTGCCGTCACCATCGAAGTCCGCCCACCGTACGCGACCGTCGGACCCCGACTCGTTGCCGGCCCGCGAGACGGTCGGCCGTCCGGCCCAGCCATCGGCAACCGCCCGATCGATGGCAGGACGGAACACGGCGGCCATCTTCTGGTATCCGGACTCGGACGGGTGCAGCTGGTCGGGCAGATCGGTTGCCACGTCCATCTTCGGCGGCGCGAGGTACCGGAACCGCTGCCCCGCGGCCTGTCGTTCGGCCTCCCTGTCGCGGACGTACGCGTTGAAGGCTTCGGCCCGCGCCTCCTGGCCGGGTGTGTCGGTGATCAAGCCCTGGACGAGCACGGTCACGTGCGGGTTGTTGGCCCGCAACCGGTCGACCAGTTCCAGCAGCTGCCGGGCCGTGACCTCGGGGTCGGCATTGTGGTGCCGGAGGTCGTTGATGCCCAGATGGAGGAGCACCACATCAGGGGAGGCGGCAGCCTGCCACCGGTCGATCCCGGCCCGGATCCCGGCGACCGTGTACCCGCTGTGGCCCTCGTGGTCCCCATCCGTGAGCCCGCCGTGCCGTCCGGACCCGACGAAGTCGGCTTCGTACGCCGTCTGCTGCGCCATCGAATCCCGCAGCAGACCGCGATAGCCGCCCGTTCCCACGCTCCCCACCCCGTAGGTGATCGAGTCCCCGAGCGGCATGATCCTCACCGGCTTCGATTGCGGCGCGGCGACCGTGGGCTGCGGTGCGGCGTTCGCCGCGACCGGTACGCCGACGAGCACGCCGCTGATCGTGGCCGCTGCGATGAACGCAGAGGTGGTCTTCCCCATGTTTGTGATACCTCTTGCCGCTCGTCTTGGCTCAAAAGGGCCGGCCGACCGCCCCGGACAGATACCCGTCGGGGGCGGCCGACCGGCCGTCGGAGTGAAATAGCCGCGGTCAGACGCCGCCGTAGGCGACCTTGCCCAGGCCGATCCAGCCGTTGCCGCCGGCGGGGTCGCCGCCGTTCCAGGCGTAGACCGTGGCGCTGCCGTCGGCGCCCATCAGGACGTAGTCGGCCTTCGTATCGCCGTTGAAGTCGGTGAACTGGACCTTGGTGTGATCAGTGGTCAGCCCGGTGGCGATCTGGCCGACCGCCTGCCAGCCGTTGGGGCCGGTCACGTCGCCGCCGCGGTTGCGGTAGAGGTCGACCTTCCCGTCGGCCTTGATCAGGTGGTAGTCGGCCTTGCCGTCACCGTCGTTGTCGGCGAACCGGATCCGCTGACGCTCCTTGCTGGAGCCGGTGGTCACCTTGCCGATGTGCTCCCACGGGGCAACCTGGTCGCCGCCACGGTTGAGGTAGACGTTGACGCCGCCGTTGTCGTCGAAGACGAGGTAGTCGGTGCGGCCATCACCGTCCCAGTCGGCGAACCGGACCTTGGTCACGTCGGTGGTGACTCCACTGGCGACCTGACCCAGGCCATGCCAGCCGGCGTAACCGGGCTTGTCACCGCCCCGGTTGAGCCAGGCGTTGACGGAGCCGTTGGCGTTGATGACGAGGTAGTCGAAGCGGCCGTCCCCGTCGAAGTCGGCGAGCCGGACCCGCTTGCGCTCGGTGGTGGTGCCGGAGGCGACCTGCGTCGCAGCCCCCCAGCCGCCGTGGCCGTCACCACCCTTGTTCTGCCAAGCCGTGACCTTGCCGTCGTCGCCGATGGTGACGTAATCGGGCTTGCGGTCCCCGTCGAAGTCGGCCCAGCGCACCTTCCCGTCCCCACCGGCCTCGTTCACCGCGGCCGACCGCCGCGAGGTCAGGCCGCTGATCCAGGATCCGAGGTCGTCGACCCGGGTGTCGTAGGCGCCGGTCTTGACGTCGCTGCCGTCAAGGCAACCGCCTTGCCAGGCGCGGCTGGTGACACCGGCCACCAGGACCTTGCCGCTCACGGTCTGCAGGGCCGGGGCACCAGCGTCGCCCTTGCAGACGGTTGCGTCGGCCGGGGTCTTGGGGGCGAGGTCAAACCCCGTGGCAGCGACCGGGCCGACGGTGAAGTCTGCCTTGTGGGCCTGGGAGGGGGCCCACACGCTGTCGGTCCGGCCGTAGCCGGTGACGGTGACCTGCGCACCCGCAGCCAGTGCGGCGTTCGAGACGCCCACGGGGGTGATGGTGAACACGGGCTGTGCCAGCCGGGCCATCACCAGGTCGCGGTCGGTGCGCGGCACGAGCTCGGCGATCTCGCTGGTGTGCCCGCCGGCCGCGTTCAGATCCTTGCGGCCGATCGTCAGTGTGGTCTTGGTCTTCGGCGCACCTGCGGGTACATCAATGCTCTCGGCGGGCTTGTCGGCGAAGCAGCTCTTGGCGGTCATCACCCAGCGCGGGTCGACAAGTACGGCAGTGCAGGCCCGGGTGTCTCCGATGCGGAGCCTGCCGAGATAGGCGTACGGATTGTCCCCGGCCGGCTGGGCCGGCGTCGCGGCGCTGGAGCCGGTCACCCGCATCTCCAGCAGCACGGCCTGCTGGGGGTCGGTGGGGTCGGCCTCGCCGAATCCCTTGGAGGTGTCCTTGGGCACGGCGAGCTGCTCGGTGGTGCCCGCGATCGAGACGCTGGCGTTGATGTCCCGGTCGTTCGTCTCGATCCGGTAGGCACGCGGGATGTTCACCTGCAGATAGCCGGTGTTGGCGGCCTTGAAGCAGATCCGGGACTCGTTGGTCAGCAGGTTCCGCGCCCACACCATGATCTGGTAGTCGCCGCTGCAGGAGGACTGGGTGATGTTGCCGTCACCGGCGATCAGGTCCGCGCCGGTGGCGGCCAGAATGTCGGAGCGGTAGGGGTAGGCGCCGTCCTCGACGGCGAAGGGCGCCCCGCCGTTGGCGGAGGGCGTGGTCTCGGCGGCGGCGAGCGGAGCGGGTACCCCGACGACGACGGCCGCGACCGCGGTGGCTGCGGGCAGCCAGCTGCGTATGCGCACTGGTGGTGTCTTCGCTTTCAGTGAGAGGCCCTGCCCGTTCAATGTCGGTGGGGCCGGGAGTAACTGGGAGACCGTCCGCGCGGGTTGACGAACGGTCGAAGATCGCCTGGGGGCCGCAGGAAGAGTAACTCCTCATTCGGATGCCTGCCTCCATCGGTTGCTGTTGAGTAGGCATCGCGAGACAGAACGCAAAGTGCAGGTAAAATAAATACCCTAGTGTGCAACCCTCTTGATTTGTAGTCAGTCCACGCTAGATGCCGTGGAGCGCCGCTTGGGCGGAGCGGGATGGAATGTTGCGAACGCCGTTCCCATCGGATTACGGTGTGCGCGCTCGTTGACCGCCTGCCCCTCTGGCCTGGGGAAGCCGCGAAGTATGGGGGCGGCAGGCCCGTTTGCGAGTGTCTGCAGAAGGGGGCCCCAGCGCTGTCTGCACCTCCTTGAGAGGTGCAGCTTCTGCGACGCCATTTTCGGGTCATCTGCCCGCGTTTTCAGAGGGGAAATTTTTTCGTGCGTCACCACACAGGCCGGCAGGCCGGGTTGTGGCGGCAGGGGTATGCGCTGGCTGGGATGGCCGGCCGTGGACTTCTGCCGTTCGCCCTGCTTGCCGGGCTGGTCTCCGCGGCACCTGCCGTCGCCGAGGAACCAGCACCACCACAGCTCTCGGAGCGTCAGCGCGTTCTGGAGAGTTGGAATACCGGAGGCCAGGCCGTCAAGGCCGCCGCCGGTGCCGCACTGTCCGGTAACGACGACCAGGTTCGCGCCTTCCTGACCACCGGCCAGAAGATCGCAGAGGACCTGGACCGCCGGGAAGCTGCACTCACCCTCGTGACCGACGGCGGCCCCGCCCTTCGCGAGGCCGCACAGGCTGCGCTCAACGGCACACCGGAACAGCTCGAAACCTTCATGAAGGACGGCTGGAAGACCCCCCTGGCCGAAGACCAGCGGGTGGAGGCCGCCCAAGTCACCGAGGCCGGCGGAGTCGGCGTCCGCGAGGCCGGTGACACGGCCATGCGCGGATCCATCGAGAACATCCGCACATTCCTCAGCCAAGGTCAGTACAAGCAGCGTGACGACGACGCGCGCGTCCGTGTGGCGCAGATCGAGGCAACGGGTGGTCCCTCCACCAAGCGCGCCGCAGCCCAGGCGCTGGCGGGCACTATCGATGACGTCCGCGAGTTCCTCGCCTATGGGCAGCACGTCGCCCGCGCACAGGACCGGGAACACGCCACGATCAGCGATCTGGCCAAGCAGTCTTCCGAGGCCGCGGCAGCGGCCGAGAAGGCCAAGCTGAGCGCCCAGGAGAACGTCGAGAAGGCGAAGTCGGCGTCCGAGCTGGCGAAGAAGGAAGCGGCGAAGGCCGCTGCGGAGACGCAGGCGGCGAAGAACGATGCAGTCAAGGCCGCCGACGCGGCCCGTCGCGCGGCCGAGTCAACCCGCCGTGCCGCGGACGCGGCCAAGGCCGCGATTGCCGCAGCCCGCGCCGCCAACGCGGCTGCGCAGACAGCCGCGATCGCCGCTCAGAACGCCGCCCACGCTTCCCTCCAGGCCTCCCGGGCCGCGAGTAGGGCGTGGAAGGCAGCAGCGTCGGGCAAGGTCTACGAGGACATCGCGGCTGAGGCAGAGACTGTCTCGAAGTTCGCCTCCAGGATGGCCGACTCCGCCGAGGCCGCGCGCGTCACGCTCGAAGTCCTGAAGATCACGATGCAGGCCCAGTCGGGCGCGATCCAGGCGATGAACGATGCGGCCAAGCACTCGGACGACTCCGCCGCTTGGGCCGGCCAGGCAGGCGCCCACGAGGGCCAGGCTAAGGCTGCCGCAGCCTCTGCACGACGGCACGCGGTAGAAGCCAAGCGGGCTGCGGACGCCGCCGTGGCCCACGCGCACGCCGCGGCTGTCGCCGCGGGCCAGGCCCGGGATGCGGCACGCTCATCTGCGGCGCACGCGCTCAAGGCCGCCCAAGCCGCTCGCAAAGCCGCCGACCACGCCGGTGACGCCCAGGCGGCCGCGAACCAGGCGAAGATCAACGCTGATGAGGCTTTGAAGGCTGCGCAGGCAGCAGGCGCCGCGGTCGAGAAGGCCAAGCAGGTACAAGAGACCGCGCGCAAGAACGAAGCTGAAGAAGTCGCGGCGCGCACCACCCTGCTCGTGAACGAAGCCAGGGACACGAAGGAACAAATGGACGCGGCCAAGGCCGCCGCGGATCGCAAGGTCGAGGACGCAATCAAGCTCGACAGCGACTTCGATTCCCTGACTGCCGACGCGGTCAAGCCTGACGCGCAGCCGTCCCAGATCGCAGCCACCGGTCGGAAGATGGCCCTGCTGGCCATGCAGGTCCGCGGCCCTTGGAGCAAGGCAGCCGCAGGGGCGGCACTGACCGGCGACGACAACGCCGTCGTCCTCTACGCCCGCACCGGCTGGAAGCTGGCCGAGGACCAGGACGAGCGGGAAGCCGTCGACAACCTGTCCCAAGAGTCTCCCCACGAGACTGTCCGCAACGCCGCAGCGACCGCGCTGGCGAGTGATCAGGCCACAGTCCACACGTTTTGGACAAAAGGTCAGTACCAGGCAGCGGCACCGGACAACCGGATCGCGGTCGCGAAGATAGCGGAGGCTGGCGGCGCTGGGGTGAAGGAGGCGGCCAAGGCTGCCCTCGACAACCCAGACCCCAAGGCCCTGGACACCTTCCTTTCCATAACCCAGTACCGGGCCCGGATCGAGGACTACCGGGTCGAGGCAGCCCGGATGGCCGAAGGCGGAGGCCTCGAGCTCAAGTCGGCTGCCGAGGTCGCCCTCGCCAGCCCCGACACCCACCTGATCACCTTCATCGAATCCGGCCAACACCGTGCCAAGCGCCGCGACCTGTTGACCGCCACCCACATCGAGCAGGTCCAAGGCCTCATCTCCACCTCCAGCCAGGTCTCCGCCCTCGCCTACCAGGACGCCTACGAAGCGGCCTCGGCGGCCGCGAACGCCCAGGGCTACGCAGATCAGGCCGCCGGCCACGCGAAGACGGCAGCCGACCACGCCAAGCAGGCTGCCGGTCACGCCGAGGCAGCCAAGGCATCGGCTGACCGCGCTCGCGCCTCGGCTGACAAGGCCGCAGCCTCCGCTGCCACCGCGCGTAAGGCAGAAGCACAGGCACGCGCCAGCGCGAGCCAAGCCAGCTACTCCGCCGCCCGAGCGCAGGCCAGCGCCAACGCCGCACGCGGATATGCCGCCAGCGCTTACCAAGCCGCGGAACAGGCACGGAAGTCGGCGGAAAACGCCGGCCTCAGCTTGGACGTCGTCCGGGGCAGATATGAAGAAGCCCTGGAACGCTATGCCGAGGACCGCCGCAAGGCGGACATCGAACGTGAGATCCGGGAGCGAGCAGCCGATGAGGCGGCCGAGCTCAAGAACTCGGATGCTGCACAATTCAACGCGCTGATCACGTGGCTGGCCAATCCCAACCGTCAGGGTCTACCGCCGGGCATGACTCTTATGGAGTACTTGCATCTGCTTCTTGACGGCACGGGTGCGGCGCCGATTGTCGGCGAGCCCGCCGACCTGGCGAACTGCGTTATTTACAGAGTCGAAAGTGAACTGTATAAGTTCCAGCCGGGCCTCGGTAACAGCGAACAGGCACTCAAGGACGCATCTCTGGCGTGCCTGGCGGCTGTGCCTGGTGTTGGATGGGGCGCTTTCGCGGTAAAGGGAGGTCGTCTTCTTGAGAAGTACGGTCTAAGCAACGCCGATGTTCTAGGAAAGCTGAAGAACATCTTCAAGGCGAACCCGTGCAAGAAGCACAGCTTCCCCGCCGGCACCCATGTCCTCATGGGCAA
The DNA here is from genome assembly GCF_008642295.1 of Streptomyces venezuelae. Classification (GTDB taxonomy): domain Bacteria; phylum Actinomycetota; class Actinomycetes; order Streptomycetales; family Streptomycetaceae; genus Streptomyces; species Streptomyces venezuelae_C. The sequence continues at coordinate 7,412,180 of NZ_CP029190.1, forward strand.
CGGATCAACCAAACCCATCGAAAAGATCCGAGTCGGCGACAGCGTCGCGGCTGCCGACCCCCTCACAGGGAACAGCGGCCCACGACGGGTGCAAGCCACCATCCACACGCCGGACGACCGCAAATTCACCGAAATCACTCTCGCCGAACGCGGCGCCGGCGCGACGATCACGGCGACGAATCATCATCCCTTCTGGTCAGTCAAGGACCGCACATGGACCGACGCCGGTGCGCTTCGTGCTGGCGACACGCTACTCACTGCCCAGGGTGCGGCGGCCCAGGTCGGTTCTATCCGACACTGGACTGGTCTGGAGCCCGCGTACGACCTCACCGTCGCAGACCTCCACACGTACTTCGTCATGGCAGGGACCACGTCCCTGCTCGTCCACAACACGACGTGCCCCACAGGCTTCACCGATCTCGGCGGCAACAAGTTCAAGTCCCCCGGGGGCCTGGAATACGGACCGGGCTCTGTCCATGGGCATCGGTTGGACCACGTCATGGCTCATACCCAGCCGGATCCGTCGAAGCCCGCACACAGCCTCTTCGTGGAAACTGAGCAGGCGAAGGTCCTCAAGCTGCTCGACGAGGCATGGGCGAAGAAGGGTGCCCCCGACCCATCTGATCCCATGAAGTACGTCATCGATATGGGTCGACCGGTGGGTAGGGCCGGAGAGACAAAATTGCGGATTGTAGTAGTTGCGGGAACGGGAGCAGTGATTACCGCTTTCCCGCAATCCTGAAGGAGGAGTCATCGTTGAAGGAATGGTGTCCGCGGTGTGAACAGGGGTGGGTTAGGGAATATCGGGTGATCGGTCGATCTGAGACCTTCTCGGTGTGTGAGGAATGTGACACCGTGTGGGAAGATCGAAATCCCGTCAATGCCGCCCCCTACGTCCTTCTGGAGGACTATCTCGCTCGCTTCGGCAAGGGGCCGCTATGGTCCGATATTGAGCGTGTGGACGATTCAACAGAGAGGTAGTGGCCGCCCGCCTACACCATGATCAGCTGAGCGGCCTGATGTGGTCCGCCACCGGGGACGCGCCCGCGGTGGCGGACCACCAAGTACCAGACTTGGGACTGGTCCGCCGGGACCAGGGGCCCGCGTCGGCCGCGTACGAACGCGCCGCACCGCCCGGCTCCTGGCCGAGTACAGCCGACTGCGCCGCCACGCGGTCGAGGTGGAGCCCGGCCGGTGACCTGCCGAAGTGTTCGGGCAGGACCATCCGCGGTTTGCCGGTGTGGTCCTGAACGCGATCGTGTCGATCACCTGAAGGTGATCACGCCATCGTCCGCCCCGCTTCGGTGACCGGTCCGGCAGTAATGGCTCGAACGCGGGCCCACTGTGCGTCAGTCGACGACCGTCGGCACCAGCCAGGTCTTCGAGGCCGTCCCCAGCGTGACACCCGTGTCGTATTCTTGCGCGCTTTCGGCGCCGACATCACCGCCGACGGTCAGGACATCCGCATCTATGGCCCGGCCTGGCCCGGCCCGGCTCCGCGCGGCCGGTGTCCGGGCAACGGACACACGGGCCGCTGATCGGAAGTTTCCTGTTGATGAGCCTGGGCCTCCCGCTGTGCTGAACGTGTGGCTGGACGGTGTCACCGGCATCGCTTTCGGTCTTTCCGGCACGCGGGGAGTAGTCCTGGATGCCGGAGTGCGGGAGGTCGGAATTTCCCTGGGCCCGGGCGGTCGGCTCCGCGCCGCCGGTGGTGAGTACCACCTGGACGACCGTTCATGGCATCTGTCGACCGCTGGTCGACGCGCGGACGCGGTCACTCCGCCCCGAACCGGCGGGTCGGGCCGCCCGCGTCGGCCGCCGGGCGGAGATCTGAGCTCCGACGCGCACGCTGCCGCCGTGCTTCTGCACCACTCCATGTTGGAGCTCCGCTCGGTGCGCTATGCCGCCTGTGCGGATCGCGTTCCCGTGCTGAAGCTGTGCCGGGCCTTCTCGGGAGCGGGTGCAGCGATCCTGGCCGCCGGGTCACAACGCGGCGCCCGCCGCCGTGAGGCGGCCTTCCAGGACGTGATCCGAGCCTGGGCGAGCCATGGCGGCCCGGGCCTCACACGCTGGTTCGCCGCGGTCCTCAGGGAACGCGCAGGCCGCCCGGACATCATCGAGACACCCCGGGCGCCCGAACGAACACCTTCCTCCCTCACCGACGGCTCGCCCGTGTCCGGCACGCCTTCGCAGGCAGCTCTCGTCATGGCCGCCTGGACGGCGGCACACACCGACTACCAGACAGAGCGTCCGGCCGCCGCGCAGCTCCAACTCGCTCTGCCGCCCAGCACTGACAAGAGCTCTTCGGGACCTTGGCGACTGCGGACTGTCGGCTGCACCGAGCCGAACTCCTTCCGCCTCCACGCCGCCGCGTTCCAGGGGCCCGGCCCGCTCGTCCAGGTGGGGAAGCCCACTGCTGCCTGCAGCCTCGATTTGCACCAGGGCGCCTTGCTCGTCGCGGCCGGAGCCGGCTGGAGTGCGTCCGTGGGCTGACCCTCACCCCGGGCCACCATCACTCAATCGCTTTCATGACGGGCCAGGCGCCGACGCAGCTCCAGGTTCTCGCCCTGCGCGACTCCCAGGGCCTTGCGGAGCTTCGTCACCTCGCCACGATGAGCCTCCTGCTGCCGCGCGAGGCGGGTGCTCAGCGCTCTTACCGCAGCCGATGTCGACGAGTCGCCAGGGGGATCCGCAGGAGCCGCCGAGGCCGACCCGAGTGTGGTGGCGGGGTTTGTGTTTGTTGGTCAGGTTTCTTGTGATGGGTTGGGGGTGTTGATCCAGGCGTTGGTGAGGTTTCCGGTGCCGAGGAGCGGGGTGAGGATTGGTTGGAATGGGCCGTGGGTGTGGAGTTGGTTGAGTGTGGTGACTGCGGCTCGGAGTGGGGTGGAGGTTAGTGAGGGGTCGGTGGAGGCGAGGCAGCGTAGGTCGGTGGTGCGGCGGGTGAGGCGTTCTTCGGTTGCGCCGGTGAGGATCAGCAGGAGGCGGGGGAATACCGGGTAGCGGTGGCGCCAGGCCGGGATCGTGGCATGGCGCCGTTGTCCGGGGGTGTTCTTGCCTGTGTGGGACTGGGGCACGTACTCGTAGTACGCGGCGTAGGCGTGGAGTTTCTGGGCGAGGCGGGCGATGGTCATCTGGGTGCGGTCGACTTCGATGAAGAAGGTGAGGAGGGTGCGCTGCTTGCCTTCGGTGTGGATGTAGTTGAGGACGGCGTCGGGGATGAGGCAGAGTTCCTGTCCCGGGCGGGATTCGTCGCGGTAGTAGTGCGCGGTCTCGGGTGACCAGTCCAGTGGGCCGCATTCGTGGCCGAGGCGGCGGGCGTGCTCGACGATGGCAGTACCGGTTTCGATGACGGCGTGGGTGTGTTCCTGGAGCGGGCCGAGAGCGGCTTCCGGGCTCATCCGGTACGCGCGGGGCTGGAGCAGGCCGACGGCTTCGACCGCTTGGGCGCCCTTTTCGGTGAGCCACCACAGCAGTTCGCTCTGGCCGGTGCTGCGCCGTCCTACGGCCTCGGCGAAGCCGGCTTCACGGAGGGTGTGGAGCTGGCGGCGTAGGTATTCGGTGCGGGTGTGGTGCGGGGTGATGAGCCGGTGGAGCTGGCGGGTGGAGACCAGGCGGTGCTGGTAGAGGACCTGGGCGGCCTGCTGGGCGATCTGGCCCAGCCCGGTGGGGGCGGACTGCGGGTAGGGCATGGGGTGTTCTCCTTCTTCTAGTCGACGATGCTGGTGGGGTCGTCGATGCTCGGGCTGCCGGGGTGCCGGCCGTCGTGGTGCCGGCCGGTGTGGTGGGTGAGGACGACGGTGTCGAGTACTTCGAGGTCGGTGAGGATGTCGCTGAGGGGGCGGCGGTTGAGGTTGGTGTCGATTGCCTGGTCGAGGGTGGGGATGCCGGCCGGGTTGTTGTAGTGCTCGAAGATCTCGTCGACGGGCAGGCCGCGGACCCGGAAGGGTGTGGTGCGGGTGCCGTTGAGGTTGACGGACATCACGTAGTGGTATTTCGGGAGTTCGGTGATGGTTTCCGGGCTGACGTGCCCGTTCCAGCGCTTGGCGACGAAGGCGGCTTCGTCGTAGTCCGCCGCGCACGTCGACAGCCAGGACTGGTTTTGCAGGAGGGCCTGGCGGGTGGTGGGGCTCAGGCGGAGCGCCATCTGGGTCATGCCGATGAAGCGGACCTCATACTTGCGCAGCTGCTCGGCGATGGCGGCGAGGAAGCCCTTGCTGCTGCTGTCCAGCGAGGTGAGCTCGTCACCCCACGCCCAGAAGACCGCCCGCTGCTCACGCGGGGTGTCCTGACGTGACAGGCCGGCACGGTGGAGATCGTGGATGAGCAGGCAGCTCACCAGGGCGTCGCTCTCACTGCCGGACGGGCAGACGAACACCACCTTCGAAGTGTCCATGGCATGGCGGGCGTCGTAGGCGGAGCGGGGGCTCCCGAAGAAGCCCTGGAGGGACTGGCTGGTGTCGAGACGGTCGATGGCATAGGTGACGGTCGGAACAGCATCGGGACCGAGCCTGGGAAAGGTGGTTTCCCAGTACGCGCGGACGCGGTCGGGGAGTGTGGGCAGGAGCCGCTGGCGCCAGTCCTCGTCGGTGAGCCAGGTCCGCAGCTGGAACAACGTGCACTGCGCCTCGGGGGCGCCCGCTTGGACGGCCTGGAGGTTGAGCAGGGCCAGGGCCTGGGAGGCACGGGCCAGGATCGTGCGGGCGCGGGGGGCATTGTCGCCCCAGCCCTGCGCCGCAGCGATGCCCTCGGTAACGGAGCGGACGATGTCCTGGACATCGCAGAGGGTACGGCCCTCCATCGACAACGGGTTCCAGGACACGACCGGCTGGTCCGGGCCGGCCTTGGCAAGGTTGATCTCCCAGAGCCGGCCGGCGATTTGCGGGTGGGCGAGGTAGGGCTTGGCCCGGGCCCACCCCTCGCCGTGCGGGTCGAGGAACCAGCACCCGTACCCGGAGTGCGCCATCGCGATGCACTGCACGAGGGCTTCCTCGGTCTTGCCGTGACCGGCCTTCCCGACCTGGAGGCCGAAGAGGAGGTCCTGCACACGGGCGGCGGCGAGCCGCTCGCGGCCGTCGGGGCAGACCACGGCGCCGAGCGGGATCAGGTCCCGCTGACCGGTGTAGACGGGGAGGTCTGCCGGGGCCGGCGGGACCAGCCCGCCGGAACGCACCACGCTGGAGGCGGTGCACTTCACCGTCGGCGGCTTGAGCCAGCCGGCTAGCTCGGGCACAGTGAACCACTGCCTGCGATGCGGTGCGAACTCCCCGCTCGCGAACCGGCGCTCGAACCGGCCGACCGACCAGCTGCGGGGCCGGTGGACCTTCAGATAGTTCGCCCCCGAGGTCATCGACAACGCCGCGATCAGCCGGTGCATCCGGGCCAGAGCCAGCTGCGGGTGGGCTGCCTCGGTGCGCAGCAGGATCTGCACGGCGAACACCGCGCCCGCGCTGGGTTCGAGCTTGCCGACGCCCTCGCGCAGGTCGCTCTGCCGCGGAATCCGCCCGGACCGGCTGGAATGGCTGGCGCCGCCGGACCAGGCGGAGGTCATCGAGTCCCAGAAGCCGCCTCCGCCGCCTCCGCCAGTGAGGCGCTCGCCGTACGCAGACGGGCCCCGGCGGGCGGCCCGAGCCATCAGGCGGCGCCGGCGGCGGGCCAGGCGCTGCTCGGAGACAGGGACCAGGTCGAAGACCGCCTCGGCCTGCTCTCCGTCCTCGGTGCGTACGGAGGCCATGGCCGCGGCCAGCTGCTGAAGCGGGTCGGGGCTCAGGCCGAGGGAGGCCAGGGCCTTGTAGTCGGGCAAGCCGAGAGCGAGCTCGGCGCGCTGCACGTACCGGCGCCCGTTCGCCCGGGCGGCAGGCGCCTGCGCCAGCTTGGCCAGGGAGATGGCGGCGGTCACGGCGTTTCTCCCGGGCCGGTGAAGCGCACCGGGCGGATATCGGCCTGGCCGTGCCGGGTACGGACCTCGACCTCGGCGAAGCCCGGCATGTTCAGGATCGAGGCCGCGGCAGCCGGCCCTTCGATGTAACAGCGCATCTTTCCCCCCACGGCGGTATACCGAAGGCGCACCGCAGATCCGCGGGCCGGAACACCGCCGGCGGCGTAATACACACGCCCGAGCTGGCGGGCCCAGCGCCCCACTTCCCCTTCACCGGGGTCGAAGGTCGCGGTCGGGATCACCTCAACCTGCACCCGGCTGGCAAGCGCTTCCCGCACGAGCCCCGCGCGCCGGACCGTCCACCACACCCACACCGCCACGCCCAGGACACCGAGAGCCAGGATGTACGGGGCGGTGGCACTCAGGATGGTCTGGAGCTGGGCGAGGAGCTCGTCGACCGGCAGGCCGGGGAGGCTCATGTGGGCCGGCCTGGGGCCGGCCGGGACGGGGCGGTGAGCTGCACGGTGCCTCCAGGTCGGGTGAGGAGAAGCCCTTCACCTGGACCAAGTAGGAACTCGCGGCAAGTTCAGACACCACACCCGAATGCTTTACCTTCCCTTTGCGATTGAGGAGCGTGTGGCCAGGCGGCCCGTGTCCGTAGAAGCATGTGTCGAGCTGTCGTACGTGAGTGCCGTGCGTGACCGGTTGAGGCGTCCGCTGCTCGACTGTGTGAGGGCCCGCTTTGAGGACGTCGCTCCAGTGCGGCGCTTTCGCTGGTCGCGAGGCGAGCGTCATTTCCCTGGCTGGTACTGGCGGCTACGACCGGACAGTATGTGGGGTTCGAATGTGGCTGGAACGGGGACCGGCTCCTGCTGATGGACTTCGATTCCACAGTGGCGGGATGGCCTCGCAGCCCCTCTGGCTGCACTGGCATGACGGCAACCGTGAGCGTCGTTACGCTCCGGACTGCTTCGTGCGCCGGGGGACGGCTCGGCGGTGGTCGTCGATGTCCGCGCGGACGACAGAGCAGCCGGACGGCCTCGCTCGGATCTTCCGGGACTACCAGTCCTGGGCCATCGCTATGGAAGGAGCCGAAGCTGAACCAAGCTGAGCCAGGTATTCGAATTCGGTTCCACATACGCGGCACGCACCGAATACATCCTTGGCCTCAGTTCCACCCGCAGATGGTTCTCTGGCTCCAACTCGTCACCTGGCCAACCCGAGTCGAACAACACCACTGGTCCCGGCACGTCCCAATGCTGCTCAGGCTCCCAGGCGGCATCTGCGAGCGCGGCATCAACGCTGCCGAGAAGCTCCTCCTCCGATTCGGCGGCGCACCACCGCACGAACAGGCCATGTTCCGGGAGGAAGGACGTCGAGGCGGGGTCATCACCGAGGACCAGGGCCTGCCATTGTCCGACCGCCACCAGGCCGGCGTACCCATCGACGCCACAGGCTCTGTCGTAGTCGGTTTCAGACCCGTCGCTGTCTGCGCCAGACCACGAAGACAAGACTGCTTCGGGCACAACGATCAACGGCCCGCCACCGGACTCCACCCACTCGACCGCACCTGGATCTGCATACCTCGCCATGCGAGGAAGCTACAGGCCGCCGGTGACAACGATCACGGCCAGGGTACGTCCTGGCACAGACAGGCCTGATCGTTTGACATCCAGCGTAGTCAGGCCAGGCCAGGCCAGGACGCCGCACCGGACCAACTTTGCTGTCAAACGACAGCCTGGCCCGGGGGAGTGCCCTTTACCGCGCTGGCGCCGTTGATCTCGTCATGAGGAAAGCGATCTACATGACTGCGGTGGCCCTTCTGCTGGCTGGCACGGCTCCGGCGTACGCGAGCGGTGGAGCCGACAAGGGCCCGGTGGGCGTCGGCGTGATCGGCGAGGGCCTGAAGGTGAAGGAGGTACGGGCCACTCTGAACGGCTGGTACCCGGGGGCTCGGGCCGAGGTGTTCGTGCTGCGGGGCGGCAAGCGGGTCCATACGGTGGGGTCGTGGAAGGCGACTGAGTCGGTGGAGTACGGCGGGCACAAGTTCGAGATTGTGAAGTGGCCGGTGGGCCGGTCGTTCTGGCACGGAGACCGCATCTGCTCCACGTTCGGCCATCGCAGCGAGCGCCCCTGTGTCACGATCCAGCGCTGATCACCTGTCCGTGCCCGCCCTCTTGCGTGTTGGGGTGGGCGGGCGCGGTGGTATTCAGCCGGCGATGCGCCGGACGACGAGGATCTCGCCCACGTTCGCCTGCTTGGTCACCTCGACGACCCGGCCCGGCTTCGGCGCGTGGACCACGTAGCCGTATCCGATCGCCATGGACACATGCTCGGGTGAGGCTGCGGTGCCGCGGGAGAACAGCAGGTCTCCCGGCTGCACCTGACTGGCGGGGACGCCTCGGCCGTCGTGTATCTGCGTGTACGTGGTTCTGGTGATCTCCTTGCCGGCGACGCCGTACGCGCGCTGGGTCAGGGATGAGCAGTCGCACCGTTCAGAGGGGTTGGGGCCGTGCGGGTTCGTGCAGCTGCCGCCCCACTGGTACCGCGTGCCGAGCTGGCCGAGGGCCCAGCGGATCGCAGCCTTGGCCTCCATCGGCGCCGTCGCCGGGATCTGGTACCCCTCGGGCAGCGAGCCGGGCGGGATCTCCCCGAAGTCCACGCTGCCACCTTTCTGGCCGGCGCATCCTCCAGGGCCGAAGCCTCCGCGGAGACCTGGCTGTCCCGGCAGCGGCCCGACGGGAGCGGCGCCGAGGGTCGGCGCGATGGCCTGCTGGAGAGCGGTCGCGAGAGGCTCGTGCCTGGCGTACGCGTCGGGGAACCCGGAGCGCTGGACCTTCTGCGCGGCCACGGTGACGGGCATCTGCTCCCAGTCCTTTATCTTCACGAGCCCGTCGTAGAACTTCCCTGAGGAGTAGACGGGGTCCATGATCTGCTCGCGGGTGCCCCAGCCCTGGGAGGGCCGCTGCTGGAACAGGCCGAGGGAGTCGCGGTCGCCGTGGTCGAGGTTGACCAGCGTGGACTCCTGAAGGGCGGTGGCGAGGGCGATGACCTGCCCGCGGGCCGGCACCCGCTTCTGGATGCCGGTCGCGACGATGACCTTCGCGTTGGGGATCTGCTTCTTGGGCTGGGACAGGCCCGGGACGTTCACGTCGCCACTGCCGGCGAGCATCTCCTTGACCTTGCGGGCTGTTTCGGCGGTGTCCGCCCCGAGGCCCGGCTGCCCCCCGGCGGGGCAGCGGGCCGAAGCCGCGGCGGCCTCGGCCTCGCTCTGCCCGAGGCCCGCGACGTGTGCTGCGATCGCGGCGAGCAGGACGAGCGCGATCCCGAGCAGCCCGGCGACACCGGCGAGCCAGCGCTTGAACTTCTTCATGAGCGGCGCTGCTGACGGCGACGGCGGTTCAGCTCCCGTTCCTCGTTTCGGCCGAGGGACGCATCGCTCGGCCGCCGCGGGATCGAAGAGGGTACGCGGCTTGTACCGGGCTGGCGTGGGGTGCCGCGGTCCAGGCGCTGGCGGAGCTGCTGCTGGCGCGCCGATGCCGCCGGCTGAGCCGGGACCTGGTGGCGGGGCTGGCGACGGGTCGCCTGCGGGTTCGGCTGGTTCGCGGTGGTGGTGGCCTGATTGTGGCCGGTGGCCTGGCTGGTCGCCGGGCCTCCCGGCAGCTGCTGGTTCGCCGGGGTACCGGGCGGGTTGGGCACCTGCGGCGGCGGGTTCTGCGGCTGGGCGGGCTGAGGCGGAACGGGCGGTGTCTGGCCCGGGTTCACCGCGTTGCCAGGCTGGGGCTGGCCCGCCGGCCGGGCCGGACGGTGGCCGCCGCCCTTTGCCCCGGACTGGAGCCGGTTCATCAGGGCGACGGTGCTGACGCTGGAGGTGGACGCGTAGCCGAGGGCGGCGATCGGATTGCCCGAGGCAACGGCGACTCCGACCATCGCGGTGCGGACCCCTCCGCGGGTGACCTTGCGGGCGATGGACCGGTTCTTCGGCACCGGGGCGGGGGACGGCGTGAAGACGGAGCCGTTGGTCCCCCCGATCCTGGCGGAGGACATCTTGGCGCGGAAGTTCGCCGCGGCATGCCTGGACTTCACCGTGAGGGCCTTGCGCTTCTTGATCGCGCCGATGCACACGATGTCCACGGCCAGGAACCGGAGCGTGAGTTCGGTGCCCCAGTCCTGCTGCACGGGGTCGAGGACGGCCTGGATGACGAGGATGAGGACGGAGAGGCCGATGATGGAGGCGAGGAGCTGCCCAAGAGAGTGCAGGACGGATGCCGCCCAGTCCCACAGGTAGCCGCGGCCGGCGCCGGGCAGCAGGCCGGCCACGAGCGCGGGTTCGGCCCGCACTGCATCCCAGGCGATGCGGCACTGCGCGACGAGGAAGCTGCCGGCGAGACCGGCGATCAGCACGGTGACGATCAGCGCGGCGACGAGAAGGAAGAACGCGCCGCCGACCTTGTCCATCGAGGCGCGCTTCGCGGCCTGTACGTCGCCCTCGACGCAGTCCTTCTCGAACTGCTCCATCGGCGGGTTCCCGAAGTGGTCAAGGGCCCACTGCTTGGCCAGCGGCATGGTCCACTCGTTGACCTGCGCGCCCATGGGGTCGATCAAGGCCTGGAAGCGGTTGAGTTTCTTCAGCCGCTCCATCTGCTGGTTCAGCGCCCGCTCGTACGCGAGCTGCGTGATCTTCGTGTCGGAGTACTTCCTTGCGCACTCGCCCTCGAAGACCCGCCCGTACTGGAGCAGCATGGCCGGCTTGACGATGAACGCGTCGGTCAGGGCGTTGGTCAGCGGCCGGGAGAGCGCCCGGGTGCTCGCGAAGTCTTCGTCTTCGTCCGGGGTCGTCTTCGGGATGGTGTTGGCGTCGAGGATGACGTCGGCGACTTCCAGGGCCAGGCCGCGGGCAGCGGCGATGGCACCGTCCTGCTCACCGAGCAGGAGCTGCGGGGGCGAGGACAGCAGGGTGGCGGTGAGTGCGGCGATCAGGATGGACAGCGCCGCGTCCCCCCACCCCTTGGCCCGGTCCCCGAAGAAGATCCGGATGACGGTGACCAGGGCGCATACCGACAGGAAGAGGGACGGCAGCCCCATCTGGAGGATGACTTGGGTGTGCAGGGAGCTGGCCACGGACAGGACGGGCGTCAGGAGGAGCTTGGCGAGACCGAAGCCGAGCGCCCAGGCGATGAGCCAGCAGCAGAACGCGATGACCCACTTGGTGATCATGAAGCAGAGCTCGGTGATGAGGTTCTGGATCCCGAGCTCCCAATCGGCCAGGCCGCCAGTGTCCGACTTCACGGTGTAGGCCGAGATCGGGAGGTTCCGCTCGTCGGTGACGTTGAAGACCGCGAGGACGCCGCCCTCGTTGGGCAGGAGCTCGCGCAGGCGCTCTTCCTCGGCCTTGAGGTACGCCTCCTGCATCCCGGCGGCGACCCGCTTGTTGAGGTCGGCGATCATCTTCTCGATCTCGGCGAGCTCCTCCGGGGTGGGCGTACGCGTCCCGGGCGGGTTCGGGGTGAGGGGGTTGCTCGTTGGAGGGCTGGTGGGCGTCGGGGTCGGGCGCGGCTCGGCGAGGGCCGGCAGCGAGGTGAGCATGGTGAAGGCGGTCGCGGCGAGCGCCGCCACGAGCAGGGCAAGACGCAGGCGGGCGGTGCCGAGCAGGCGAAGCCGCTGGAACGGAGCGCGCAAGGTCCTCATGCGGCCGCCTGCTCGCTCGTCGGGGTGGTGTGAATGACGCGCTCGATGGCCCGGTCGCGGGGGATGAGCACCCGCATGAGACCGATGCGGCCGGCCAGGTCGCGGTAGAGGCACTCCCCAGCGCGGGCCCGGCGCTGGTCCTCCGGCAGCCCCAGCGGGGAGAGCCCGCCGGTCACCAGGTCCAGTAGGCCGCTGTCGGTGGGATCCACGCCGAGGAATTCCAGAGAGCGGGCGGCCAGGGTGCGGCTGGTCTGCCGGAAGACGAACCGGTGCGGGATGAGACCACGGACGATCACTCCCTTCTCGCTGTCGGCCGGGCCGATGTCGTTGGCGTCGTGGCTGCCGACGTACGCGGCGGCGTTGCGCTTGCGGCCGTCGCGCAGGAGCTCCAGGAGCAGCTCCAGGCCCTCGTCGCTGGAGGTGAGCCACCAGCACTCGTCAAAGACGGTGACGGCGAACTCGTCCCGGGAGCGCATCGCGGTCTCGCGGGCGACTGCGGCGATCAGGTACATCAGGGCCCGGCCCAAGACCTTCTCGAACTCCAGCCGCTGAATGCGGTGCTCGCTGGCGAGCTCGGACTTCTTGGGCAGCTGCAGCGCGCTGACGAGGAAGACCACGCTGTCGGCGCGCTGAGTGTCGACGACCGGCAGCGTCTCGTCGAACACCACCCGCGCGAGGTCCTTACGCGCGACCGAGGCCAGCTTGCGGGCCAGGCCTTGCGCGGCTGCGTCACCGGCGCCGCGTGCGGTGAGCTCCTCCATCAGAGCGCGCATCGACGGCTCGGGTCGGGAAAGGACTGCCTGTACCGCCTCCGACAGGGCGACGCCTTCGAGGTCCATCGGCCGGACACCGAGCAGCAGGGTAAGGAAGGACTCGGTGAAGCGGGCCGCGACCTGCGGGCTGTTCTTCACATACAAGCGCAGGGGGTCGAGGGAGACCTCGGCGGTGTCGTCGATGCGGATCAGCTGCGTGGTGCCGGGACACGCCTTCGCGAACCGCGCCCATTCCTGGTCGGTGGTGCGGTCGACGATCACGGCGCGGCCTCGGCTGCCGGGCCGGCCGAGCTGATGGCCGCGGGCGAGAACGTTGTAGACGGCGCCCTTCATGCCGACTGACTTGCCGGCGCCGAGCTCGCCGAGCCAGGCCATGGAGGCGCTCGCGTTCTCGCGGGGGCCGCGGGCGGGGTCGATGAGGACGGGGCGGGCGCCGCCGGAGGCCACCTGGAAGCCGTAGAGGCCGCCGCGGTCGTCGCCGAGCTGGGAGCCGCACCAGGGCATGGCCATCGCGAAGTCGTGGGCGAGGAGGATCTGCGCGTAGCCGGCCATGACGCGGGGGGTGCGGCAGCCGGGCAGCATCGCCTGCCACAGGTTGGCCTGCTCGCCGGCGGGGCGGGAGAAGGTGTAGTCGGTGGAGCCGAAGTCGGAGGCGAGGGCGGCGGCGCGGTCCATGGCGTCGTCGGGACTGTTGCCCCAGACGGCGAGGGTGACCATGGCCCGGATCTCCACCTCGCGCCGGTTCGCGGTCAGCCGCTCGTGGTACTCCTCGTTGTCCTGCTGGTTGCGGGCGACGGCGGCTGGCGGGCCGGCCGGGTCGCCCTCGTACTCGGCGGCCTGGGCCTTGAGATGGCGGGCGCGCTTGCGGACCTTGAGCTCGGCCTTCGAGCCGGGGACGATGACCAGGCGGGCGGTCCAGTCGACGGGGTAGGCCAGGTCGTCGAGGTAGGCCGCGCCCGGGAGGGCGAAGGCCTCGGGCATCTCGCTCAGGGCCAGGAGGGCCTGGTAGGAGTCGCCCCACTCGGAGGAGACCTGGAGGAACCGCCGAGTGAAGGGGTTGGCCGGCAGCGCGGGCCCGCTGTTGAAGTCGGCGCCGCCCTCGCCCACGAGGATCTCCCCCAGCGCCGCGACGTTGCGGCCCCGCCCGCGGACCGGGGTCTCGGTGCCGTCCGGGAGGAACGGCTCGGCGAGCCCGCGACGGGCCGAGTGGCCGTAGATCCACAGGATCTCCGCCTCGGACGCCGGCCGCATCGAGACCCCGGTCGGCCACTGCGCCTGGATCCGCTCGGCCTGCTCCAGGCGCCGTCGCACCTCCGCGTCGGTGACGACCGCGGGCATCAGCCCAAGCTGCAGGGAGACTTCCGCCCGCGCCGCCCGGAACGCGGAGAGCACCGCGTCCTTCTGGTTCAGCGGGGGCAGCGGGAGCGCGAGCCAGTCAGTGCGCCCGGTCAGCTCCATGTCCTCCAGCTGGTCCAGGACCGCGTGCCCGAGGCTCTCGTAACGCGGAGCGCGCTTCAGGTCGATGTCGTCGACCATGGCGCGGACCACCGCAGTCGGGTCGATCTGCGGGCACAGGCTCATGAGCATCGGCTCGCCGGTCATCGCCTTGAACAGGCCCTCCAGGCCCTTGAGGCGGCGCTTCTTCACGACGGCAGGAGCGTGGGAGTAGTTGGTCGCGGCGACGCGCCAGACGGCCCAGACGGTGCCGTGGGTGGTGAAGATCAAGTTGCTCTGGACGTGCCGGATCGGCAAGCGCATCGAAGCTCCTATAGATCGTCAAGCGGCTGGGGTGAGTTGGTCAGCGGTGATCTGGGGATGCGGCAGGTGTCGGTAGACCTCGCGGGCGACGAACCGTTTCAGGCAGCGGACGATGTCCTTCTTGGTCATGCCTTCGGCGGTGCGTCGGTTGACGTAGTCGCGGGTGCGCTGGTCGTAGCGCATGCGGACCAGCACGATGGTGTGCAGGGCCCGATTGGCCTGCCGGTCGCCTCCCCGGTTGAGCCGGTGCCGGTTCGTGCGGCCCGATGACGCCGGGATCGGGGCGGCGGCGCACAGGTGCGCGAAGGAGGCTTCCGAGCGCAGGCGGTCGGGGTTGTCCCCCGCGGTGGTCAGCAACTGGCCGGCGGTCTCGGGACCGATGCCGGGCAGCGCGACCAGCCGTGGTGCGGCCCGGGTGACCAGCGGGCCCAAGTCGGCGTCGGCTTCGGTGATCTCCTCGCAGAGCCGCTGATAGCGGCGGGCGAGCCTGCGCAAGGTGACCCTGGCAGCGTGGTCCGGGTCGGCGAGGTCTCCGACGGGACGGGACCGGGCCAGGGTGTCGATCAGCTCGCCGGTGGACAGGCCACGCAGTTTCTCCCGGACCGCCGCGGGCGCCGTCACGATGAGATTGCGGATCTGGTTGATGGTCTGGGTGCGGGCCTTGACCGCCGAGCTGCGGGCCACTCGCAGGGTGCGGATGGCCTCCACGATGCCGTTGCGGGTCTTCGGGGTGCCCGAGGCCCGGCCGGACAGGACGGCAGTGGCGGCGGCGTAGGCGTCGACCGGGTCGGACTTGCCGTTGTCCCGGCGGGCCTTGCGGTCGGGGCGGTCGACCTCGATGACGGTGACGTCGTTCGCGGCCAGGAAGCGGGCGGCTTCGGCGCCGTAGGCGCCGGTGCCTTCCAGGCCCACCGCGAGCAGTTCGCCGTGCGAGCGCAGCCAGTCCGGCAACTGCTGGTAGCCGTCCGGAGTGGTGGGGAACGCCTCGGTGGCCAGGTGCCGGCCGATCGTATCGATCACCGCGGCCTGGTGGAGGTCTGTGTGGGTGTCGATGCCACCGATGACCGCTATCTCGTCTGCTGCCATGCTGGAGCCTGGTGTCCTTCCGCCCGGCGTGTGTGGGAGGGCACGGGCCGGTCGGGCAGACGGACAAGTCAGTGATGGGACCTTTGGCCGGGCTCCTATGAAGTCACAGAAGCCCGACCGGCCACGCGCGCCGTGGCTCCGCCCGGACGGCCGACGAATCGATCCAAGGACAGCCGAAGCGCCAGTCAGTCCTGGGGTCAGACCGCCGAGCGGAGCCACAGCAATCATCACTGTCAGTCCTCCAATCAGGTGCGGTTCGTAGGGGCGCGGCGGGCGAGCAGGGCCTGCACCCCCGAGGCCACAGGCACGGCAGGTACGGCAGGTACGGCGGGCGCGGAAGGCCCGGCGGGTGTCGGCGGCTGGACGGCGGGTGCCAGCGGCCGGTGGCGGGCCGGCCTGGGGCAGGGCTCGGGTGCGGGGGCGGCATCGCTCTGCGGGGCGCCGGCGGACAGTTCGTCGGCGGGGAGGTGGATGAGGGTGTCACCGCGGGCGGGCCGGGCGGGGCGGTAGGTGCGGCCGCGGAGCTGGCCGCGCCGCGGTGCGGCCAGCATCAGGGCGATGCTCAGCAGGGCGGCTGCGGGGTTGCGGCCGTCGATGTGCAGGTGGCGCAGCACGAACGCGACCACGGCGGGCAGGACCAGGAGGACGGCGACGTCGAGCCAGCCGTGGCCGCCCCACAGGGGGCGGGTCAGGATCAGGGCGGCGACGGTGGCGACGATCCCGGCGAGCTGGGTCAGGGTGTAGGGACCGCCGGGCAGCCGGATCCCCCGGCCGCCGTTGACGTCCCGGATCACCCCATGGACCAGCGGGGCGCGCCGCGCCTTGGTGTAGCAGCGGCCGATCAGCTCGAAGTCCAGCTCGCCGCCGCCCGCGGCGTCCATCACTGGTCACTCCGGACGGCGTTGGGGCCGCCCTGGTACTGGACGATGTCCTCGGTCGTCTTGTTCTTGAGGGTGTCCATGTTGGAGGACAGGCCCCAGAGGATCCCCGCGAAGATGGCGGCCATGATCGTCGGTCCGGGTGCCTTCGTCTTCCAGCCGATGACGACGACGAAGATCCCGCACAGGACCGGGATAGCCACGTTGAAGATCAGGCCCCTGATGTCGGTGCCGAGGCCTGCGACGGTCTCGATCCAGCCCGCGGCCAGCGTGACGGTGTCAGGCATGACGATGCTCCTTCTATGTGGTGGGGGTGGTTGCCTGGCCCAGGGCGCCAGTGGCAGCCGGGGCCGGGGTCGGTGAGGTGATGGCCGGGGCACCGTCGAGGCTGGCGATCTCCCAGCGGCCGGCGCGGGCCTTGAGGGTGAGGGCGTAGGCGAGCGGAAGCCGCACCCCGTCCTGACCGGTGGCCCGGAGGGTGACGAGCAGGCGCAGGGTGGTGCCGTCGCCGGGGACCGAGACCACCGGTTCGCCGCCTGTCTCGCTCTCCACGGCGAGCTGATCCACCGCGATCCCGGTGTACGGGGCCGGGGACGGCGCGGCCAGGCGGGTACCGGGGGCGAGGTAGCGGTCGAGCTCGGCGCCGGCCTTGGTGAGGTAGGCGGTCAGGAAGCTGGTGACGGCCTGGGTGCGGGGGTCGGACGGCAGCGCCGGGTGCATCGCGCCGTAGGCCAGTACTGGGCTCTTGGCCCGCTCAGGCGCGGCGACTTCGGCCGGCAGGGCCAGCGCGGTGTACGCGGTCGCTCCGCCGGCGCCAGGAGCCGTGGCCACGGGCACCTGGAAATAGCGCACGGCATCGGCCGCCGGAGCCGCCACGGCGCCCGGCTGCGTGGACGGCGTGGCCGACGGCGTGGCGCCGGTGACGCGGGCCGCGACCGTGACCGCCCAGACCGTCATGTCGGTCTGGCGGAGCCGGACGACGGTCAGCTGCTCGCCCCGGTGCTGGCCGGAGACGCCGTCGAGCTGGAGGTTGGCGGCCGGCGGGTAGTAGGCGGCGAGCTTGGGCTCATCGCCGCGGCCGGCGGCCAGGTAGGCGGCGACGAACAACGTCGCGAAGCCGGCCGCACCCTGGCCGCCGCTCGCGGTCGGCGCGGACGGGGCGGTCTTCGGCGCCGGGGCCGCGGAGGTGGCAGGCGCCGACAGGTAGGCGAGCGTGCCGAGGAGCGGCCCGAGCGCAATCAGGCCCCACAGGAGCCAGCGCAGCAGCGCGGCCGAGTTGGCCTGCGCTCCGGTCGACCAGCCACCGACCCAGCCGGCGCCCTGCTCGGCCCCGGGCTCCTGGACGGCCGGACTCTGCGGCTCGACCGGTGCGGGCGGCGTGCGGCGGCCGGTTCGGACGGCGCTCATCCCGTGCCTCCGGCCGAGCGCAGGGTGTGGCCGGCCAGCTCCTCGATCCGGCTGCGGAGTTCCGCTTCGGGCCGGCGGCTCAGTACAGCGAGCGAGGCGAGGACAGGCTCAGCGTCCTCGTCGAGGAAAGCGCGGAGCCTCTCGTGGATGCCGGTGTCGAAGGGGCGGGCCACGAGGGCGGCGCCGAGGCGGATGAGCAGACGCTGGGCGCGGGTGACGCGCTCTTCGTCCGCGTCCAGCGAGTGCGCGGCGGCGGGTGTGGTCAAGACGCATCTCCAAAGGGGGGAGCGGACGGTGGCCGCGGCGCTAGTCCCCTTCATGCCGCGGCCTTGGACCGGAGGGACGCTGTGAGGCGGACCAGGGCCCGCGACCGGCGGCGCTGCCAGGCTCCGGCCGTGGTCCCGGCCCGGGCAGCGGCCTCGGCGTCCGGGATGCCGCCGCTGATGTGGCGCCAGGCGAGCACCTGCGCTTCGACGGTGGAGAGGGCGCCGTCGCGGACTGCATCGAGGAGGAGCTCCAGGAGCTCCAGCCGGGCCGGAGCGGTCGAGGCGTCGGCAGCCGGGCCCGCATGGAGTCCGGCCTCCACAGCGGCCTCGCGGACGGTGCGGGCGCGGGCGATCTCGTACGGGCCCGGCGCCGGGTCGGCGATCTGCTCGGCAGCCTCGAGGCCCTCCCCCGCCGGAGTCCGCTCGGCAGCGAGCTCGGCCAGGACCTGCCGCAAGGTGTCCAGGGTCAGGTTTGCGGCGGGCCGGCCGGGGCGGAGGTGGATGCGGCCGGCCCGGGCGACCTCGTAGAGGGCGGCCACGGTCACGTGACCGACGGCGTCGTAGGTACGCCCGCCGGTCGCGCGGACCTGTCCGCGGGTGATGCGGACGATGGCGGGGAGCATCGCCTGGACGATCACGCGGCCGGCGAGAGCGGCCGATCGGTCACGGCCGGCGGCGCGCTCAAGGAGGGCGCGCAGGACGGCATCGGTCAGCGCATCGGTCACGCCGTCGACCGGCGGGCGGAGCGCGGCGAGGAGCTGCTCGGGCGTCAGGGCGCCGGCCCAGGAATCGGTCACGGCCGCGAGCTCGTCGGTCAGGTGGCCATCGGTCACCCAGTCGGTCACAGCCGTCCGGAGGGCGGGGTCCGCGCACAGCGCGGCCCAGTCGGCGTCCAGCCGGTCGAAGTACCCGCCGCCGGCGGCGGGGCGCGAAGCGTCGTGCACAGCACGTCTCCTTTCGGATCTCGTGCCGTACACACTCCTCAGCGCGGCTTGCCCGAAGGCATGCCCGCAGCCCTAAAGCGCAGATGGGAGGCTTGCCCTCTCCCTGGGCAAGCCTCCCGTGACCGATTGGGCAAGCCTGCCCTGGGGGTGGGCAAGCCCCCTCGTGACCAGTCCATGCAACTCCGGGCAAGCCTCCCCAGGGGGTGGGCAAGCCCCGGATTCAGGGGCGAAGGCTTGCCCAGGAGACCGGGTACGCGGGCGCGGCGGATGGGTGACCGATGGCCGCGGACCGGTCATGACCGGTGACCGATGAAGCCCGGATCGGTCAGCGGCCACCGGCCCGGAGTCGGTCACGGGGGCTTCGGTCATCGGTCATGGGATCGGTCACGGCCAGCGGGCTGTCCGCGGCGGCCGGGTCGGTGACCAGTCACCGCGAGCTATGGGCGTTCGGTCAGCTGCCCGACAAGCGCGTGCCGTTCTCTTCGGCCTCGGCGAGCCAGGCGGCCACCTGCTCGAACTCGCTCCGAATCGGGTCGGCCAGCTCCTCGTCGATCGGCTGCCTGGGCACCCGCGCGGTCGCCTCACCGGTCGCGGACACGTCAGCCACCCAGTCCTGCGTACCCGCGCCTGCCGGCGCTCCGAGGACGGCGGAGGTCAGGACCGCGGAAGTGTTGACCTCCGCGGTTAACACTCCCGCGGTGCTGCCCGACGGCGCCCAGCCTGATCAGAGGCCCGCCGAGTTGTTGACCGCGGATAACAGCCCTGCGGGTCAAGCCAGCCCGTCACTGTTTCGCCCGAGCAACGAATCGGCGTTGGGCCTCAGGCGGCACCTCGGGCCACGCCGGGGGAGCAGGCCGACAGCATCGTCCAAGTGCTGTCCGCCGAGAAGCTCGTGGAACTGGTCGAAGAGCTGTGCACCAGGGTCTGAACACCCTCGGACCAAGAAGCCGGACTGTCAGCGGTCCGGTTTCTGCTTTCGGTAGCGGGTCTCGTGTGCGGCCAGCCTCTCAGAAACATGAGAGTCAAGGTTGTGGCCAACGAGATCGCCCGAGCAACGGGTCGGTGCGCCGTGGCGCGGGCAGGTGGGGAAGGAGCGCCAATTGGGGAGACGAGCCTGTGGCTCACTAGCTCAAGAGGCCACGATCCATCAGATGCAACTGTTGTCTGCGGGTGAACTTCACTGCGGGCGCAGTGAACCGGCCGTTGGTGACCAGGACGACGGCGTCTCCGCCATGTACGGGACGGCCGGTCCCGTTGAGAACGTGAAGGTCTGGGGTACCAACGGCAGCGCCAGCCGCTCCGTTGCGGCGGTGCTCGCACTGCACTGGGGCGCCGGTAGGCCGGCCCGTCCGGTGCGCTGCGGAGGTGGTGTGCGCCGGGACGCGGTAGTTGTAACTGGGCAGCCCCGACGGCCTGGCGCTCGACGGCGTCCGGGCCACGCTTGTTGTCACCGACGGGATGGTTGTCACACCGGTGCCGGGGGCAGCGCATTTGTCACCGGGCCTTCGGTGTCGGCCAGCCGCGCGACTTCGGCTGTCCGTACGCTGCGGCTCACGGTGACAGAAGACGTGTCCAGGTGACGATTCAAGTGTCCCGGCACAGTTCGGCAAGCCCATGTCACCGTGGTCTCAGGGCAGTTGCACCGGAAGGGGGCTGGAGGGTTGCATGTAGAGGCGCACTAGGAGTTGCACCGGAAGTGTGACCGGGAGTGGGACCCTCCCTTTTATGATCGTGAGCATCGTGCCTGGTCAGGTCCGGTGGGCAAGCCTCATCCCCACGACGACACCTCTAATTCGTTAGTAATTAGAGGTCCTGGATCTCTGATGGGCCCGGGGCGGCGTTGTCCAGCCCAGGGCAGGACTTGTGTGGTCCGGTCGGTGCCGTGGTGACCCCTACGACACCTCCGACCGTGCGAGGTCTGTTGAAAGACCGGTGGCGCTGGGCGCCGGCCGGTCCTCGCACGTTCTGCCCTCACGGGCCCGTCAGGTTCGGGAACCTTGACGGATGAGCTGCCGCACGGTGACGCGTTCTTCCTCACGAGCTTCGAGCTCTGGACACGGCGTGCGCCCGGGCGGCTTGCGGTGCCGCGCACGGCTGATGAGGTGGCGGACCACAGAGTCCTGGAATTAGTGCGCCGTGCGGCTCCGCGTGCTCGCGTTCGAGGACAACGCCGAAGGGGCGGGATCCATGGACGTGTTCTGCGGGGTCGACTGGGCGGAGGGACACCACGACGTCGCGCTCATCGACGACACCGGCAAGCTGCTGGCCAAGTGCCGCATCGGCGACGACCTGGACGGCTACCGCCTGCTGTTGGGCCTCTTCGCCGAGCACGGCGACACCGCAGAGGCTCCGATCCCGGTGGCCATCGAGACCAGCCGCGGCCTGCTGGTCGCCACGCTGCGGCCGGGTCCCCGGCAGATCTTCGCGGACCCGATGGCGGCCTCCCGCTACCGCGACCGCCCCGGTGTGAGCCGCAAGAAGTCTGACCCCGGTGACGCACTCGTGCTTGCGAACATCATCCGCACGGACATGCCGATGCACCGGCCGCTGGCCGCCGACACCGACCTCGCACAGGCAGTGGCTGTCCTGGCCCGAGCCCAGCAGGACGCGGTCTGGAGCCGACAGCAGCTCTGCAACCAGCTCCGCTCGCTGCTGCGCGAGTACTTTCCGGCGTTCCTGGAGGCGTTCAAGGACAAGCAGGGCGGACTGGCCCGCCCCGACGCCCGCCGGATCCTGGCGGTGGCACCGACGCCCGCGCTGGCCGCGAAGCTGCCGGTCTGGCGTCTGACGGCCATGATGAAGCGGGCTGGCCGGCGCAGGAACATCGAGGCCGATGCCGAGCGTCTTCAGCAGCTCTTCCGCCGCGAGGCGCCCCACCAGGTCCCGCTGGTCGAAGAAGCGATGGGCAAGCAGGCCCCGGCCCTGCTGCTGCAGCTGGACGCCTCCTGCGAAGCAGTCGCCGACCTTGGCCAGGCCACTGAGGAAGCCTTTCGAGCCCATCCAGACGCCCCGATCATGCTGAGCTTTCCTGGCATCGGCTCCCAGATCGGCGCACGGATCCTGGCGGAGATCGGGGACGACCGCACGCGGTTTGCCACCGCCGGAGGGCTGAAGGCATACGTGGGCGCGGCCCCCATCACCCGGGCGTCGGGCAAGCGCCACTACGTCGGACGCCGGTTCGTCAAGAACAACCGGCTCAACCACGTCGGCCACCTGTGGGCCTTCGCCTCCCTGAGCCGTTCGTCCGGCGCGGACGCCCACTACCGGCGCCGACGGACCGGCGGGGACTGGCACATGCAGGCTCTGCGGCACCTGTTCGACCGCATGCTCGGCCAATTGCATCACTGCCTCTTGGCACGGTCCCGTTTGATGAAGCGATCGCTTTCCCGCACAGCCCCAACCAGCAGGAACAGCCACCGCGTGAAGCAGAAACGCGGCAGCTTGTCCCGGGGCGGCGGGGGAGACGATCATTCGGTCATGAGACCCGAAGTGCAGACGTTCGTTGCCGACGGACCGCTTCCCGACTGGGACGCGAGCGAGGAAGAGATCGACCGGCGTGAACGCCAGCTGAGGACGATCTTCCGCCCTGTCACGTCCGAAGAGGCCGCTGCCCTGGCCACCTGCTTCGGCCCCGACGACTGCTACGGCGTCGCCTGGACGCTCGTTCACCTGATCGAGACGACTCCCAATCCGGTGCCGCCGTGGGAGGATCCGGGTCCGGAAGCTGGCGACTGGGCCGAGGTTTTGCGCGGGCGATGGGGCGGCGGACCTCCTGCCGCTTGACGGCTTAACTGCATGAGGTGTCTTTCATCGCGGTAGCCGGAGGAAGAAGCCTGCTTCTTTCAGAGCCGGGCAGGTCTTGACCACCAGGCTCCAGCCAAGCACGGACCGGCCTCACTGCGTGGTCCGCAGCTTGGCCCCCTCCCCGGTCACGGCCCCCGGGCCCGGCGTCGCCCGCTGCACGGCCTGGCGCGGAGCACCGCGTGCGCACATCAGGCACCCCAGCCAAGCTCCTTGGCTGGTGAAGCCTGACTCTGGAAGGCTAGCCCGCATCCTTGATGCTGGCCTCGGTGGTCCCATCCAAAGGCGAGCCGCACCTGCACCGGCAGCTGACGGCCTTGAGTATTCCCTGAAGCGATGGCGCGACCGAATCCCGAGGCAGTAGGCACTGCCCCATGGCCCGGAAACTGGAGGACCTGCTCAAAGCGGGCAAAGCACACGGCTGGGCCGTCGGACAGGCGAGCATGGCCCCCCACGGCAGCCCTACGACACCAGCTAAAGAGCACTACTAGTGCTGCCCCGCGCAAGTTCGTGGAGGGGTGTTGGGTCTGATCAGGCGGTCTTGAGTGGGCTGCCGTCATAGGTCCATCTGTACGGCTTCGCGGTCTCGTTGCGGGTGATGACGTTGCTCTCCAGCTTGTCGATGAGGTCATCGCGGCTGGAGAAATCACCGTGTCGCAGCACGCGGCGGGTCAGGACGGAGAACAGCTCGATCTGGTTGAGCCAGGAGGCGTGCGGCGGGGTCCCGTGCACGTGCCAGCGCGAGTGGTCGGCCAGCCGCGGATCAGACGCTCGCGCACCATCTCGTCCAACTCCACCACGACCGCCTCAACCATCCCGGCCACACCCTCGCCCGCCCCGACCAACGTGATGATCACGGCGTATGCGGGGGTGCCCAGCGGGATGGACCCGTGCCGAAGAATCCGCCCGAGTCCATGCAGGATCACCTGCGCCACCGTCTGAACGTCCGCGCCAAGGAACGCTGGCCCCAGCTCGCCCGCGTCCAAGTGCGCTTCCGCTCAGGATTCGCCTACATGGCGGGGGAACTGCCGGGCGAGGACGAACCGCTGCCGCTATGCCGCCTGCGCTTCACCGGCGTCCTGCACACCTGGGTCTTCGCCCTCTACCTCGCCAGCCGAGGCAAGTACGAGGACAACCTCCTGCCCGCTGGCCTACCTATCGGCAGCCTCGAAGACTGCATGGACTGTGCCTGCTACCTCTACCTCGGTGACCAGCAGGCCTGACCAACACCCCTTCACGAACTAACGCGAAGGAGGACTACCGCGCATCGAAGGCAACCCATGTGTTCCCCGGCAGCTCGGGCTTCCCAGGTACCGGTCGCCGCTCCTCGGTCCAGGCCTCGCCCGCGACTTCGGAAGCGACGCGACGCCAGAAGCGTGCCGCGCCCGCGTTCTCCTCCTGAAAAGCGATCTCCCATCGGCCAGGGTGCGCGGCCAGGACGGCCTGCACCGCTCGCAACCCGAGGCCCGACCGCCGTGCCCCACGCACCACGAAGAAGCTGTTCAGCACGCGCGTATCGCTGTCCAGCGCGCGTACGAACGCAAAGCCGACCGGCCGGTCACCAGACCATGCGAGATAAGCCGACCAGGTGGGATCGCCGATCGCCGACTCTAGCCACTCGCGGCGGTATGTTCCGTCCGGGTTCGGCAGGACGCCCCAGAACTCCGACAGGTCGTGCAGGAAAAGCGGCCAGAGTCGTTCCAGGACGTCGCGGTCCGCGGCGCCCGCTCTGCGGACAGCAAAGTCTGCCATCT
This sequence comes from Streptomyces venezuelae, assembly GCF_008642295.1. Taxonomy (GTDB): domain Bacteria; phylum Actinomycetota; class Actinomycetes; order Streptomycetales; family Streptomycetaceae; genus Streptomyces; species Streptomyces venezuelae_C. The sequence continues at coordinate 7,436,410 of NZ_CP029190.1, forward strand.
GATGCTCCTCGAGAACGCGAGAAGCCTTCCGGCAGACCGGAAGGCTTCGAACTAGCGAGCGGACCTTATCGTGTCTACGGCCTGGACACACAGCTCGCAGATCCAGGCCGCGGACGGTGTCTGCGTCGGCACCGTCACGTTCGCCCGACGTGGCGGACGCACGGAGGTTCACCTGCACCCCTCCACGAACTAACGCGGCACAGCACTAGGGTGCGTACGCGGCCAGATCCAGGCCCGGACCGAGTCACGGGCCCGAGTGTAGGCGCCCTTCTTCGCGGGGGCCGGCACCGCTCGTGGTCGCGAGGATAGCCGACCGCCGGCCCGGGAACGGGTCCAGGCCCGTTGGTAGCGCCCGCCACTGTTCGACGGTTCCGCCTGCTTTCGGCCGAATTCGAGTATGAATTCAGCCAACCTGTGTGACATAAAAAGAAATGAAGATGAATCGACCTTTCGGGTTGCCGAGAACGTGCAGATGCTGCCCTTCCCGTCGTTGCCGCATCGCTCCGCGGGCCGAATTCCGAGAACCTCTCGCTGCGGTGTGGAAAACGACCGTTTTGCAACGTGCGTGTGTCCGTGAACTGCACTAACGACTTTCGATGTTGCCCTCCTCTGCGTAACGTATGAGAACAGTCCGGTCTCTTGAGACGGTTGTGGTTCACGGCGCGTGAAAACAGGCCTCAAAGGTCTACACCAGGCGCAATCGTTTCCTGATCTACGGGGGAGGCAGTACACATGGCACGGCTCGATCGGCTCGGCTGGAAGCGTAGCCGGGCAGTCTTGGTGTCTGTTCCGCTCTGCGCAGTCCTTACCGCTGGCTGCACTTCGTCCAACGGGACTGCAGACGAGAAGAGTCAGTCACCGGCCCCCACGGTCTCCGCTGCACCGACCAAGTCGGCTTCAATTGACCCTGCAGAAGCCGCAAAGGCAGAGGCGATCGCAACCTACCGGCAGTACTGGGCGGAGACGGTACGCCTCTTTGCGGACCCGCACGCTAACACCAGCGATGGCCTCAAGCGGTACGCGGCCAGCGAGGCGCTGAGCAAGGCAGAAACCAGCGCGGCCAACCTCAAGGCTCGCGGGCGTCAGCTGGCGGGACAACCCGTCGTTGGCAACCCCACCGTCACAGCCGTCGCTCTCGACCGACAGATTCCCAGTGTCAAGCTCTCCAGCTGCATGGACGTGTCGAACTGGCACCTCGTTGAGAAAGCCAACGGACAGCCGGTCCCCGTTCCCTCCGAACGGCTCGTCAAATACGTAGTCGCCACCACCGCTGAGAAGTGGCCCGACGGCTGGAAGATCATCCGGGATGAACCGCAAGAAGGTCAGCCGTGCTGACCCGAAGCCGCACCGTGGCGTTCACCGCCGGGCTCTCTATCCCCTTGATGGTGTGCTCCCCCGCCGAGGCGCAGCCTAACGGGAGTTGCGACCCTCAGTGGCTCTGCGTTGGCGTCGAGAAGCCAGGCACGCCTCCTGACTCCGGGAAGGACGGAGGCGGCGGCAACGGCGGAGGCGGAGGCGGAGGTGGGGGAGGGAGCGGAGGCGGCGGCTCCGACGATGACAGCCGCTGGACCTGCACGTACACGCTCGCTGTCCAGCCCCCACCCGGTTCTGAAGACTGGGAGGGAGCCAGCCGGGATGACGGCGCGTTCTACCTTGTGGATTGTCTGGACCGCGAGACCGGTACCCGCCAGATCAGGAGGGTCTTCCTGGCGGAGCCGCCGACAGGAAACGGCCCCCCACCGGTCAACCCCGCGGTCCTCGCGCAACGGGCAGTGGACAAGATGCTGCTGCGAGGACCGCAAATCGGCATCACACCCAAGCCGGGCGGCAAGGGCGTGACCGGCATGCCCGTCTACATGTGGACCGAGACCGGCCCCGAGACGTACGGCCCGAACACGGCATCGGCGGCTGCTGGCGGCATCTCTGTTACCGCCACTGCGAAGGTCTCGAAAATCGTCTGGAGCATGGGTGACGGCAAGACAGTCACATGCACCACCGCCGGCACGCCCTACAAGGCGGAGTACGGCAAGAAGCCGTCCCCCGATTGCGGCCACCGCTACGACAAGCCGTCCTCCACCACCGGCTCCGGCACGTACAAGGTCACCGCGACGTCCACCTGGTCCATCGACTGGCAGGTCACCGGCGGTGCCCAGGCCGGCCAGCTGACCGAGGTCCGCACCAGCTCCGTGGACATCAACGTCGCCGAGGTCCAGGTCCTCAACTAGCACGCGCACGGACGCTCCCTGAGAGGCAGAAACCCGAATGGAATCCCCCGCCGCCCCGCCGGTGCCGCGCCCGGCTGGCCCGCGCACCGATCTACCCATCACCACCGCTGCGCCCGTGAAGAAGCAGCGCCGGTATGCGGCAGCCGCCTTGAGTACCGTCTTGGCGGTCGCGGCCGCGCTTGGCGCTGCCGCCGCCGTGTCCGCTGTCGGTGACCGTACGAAGGTGCTGGCGATCGCGAACGACGTCCCGGCCGGGCAACCGCTGACGGACGCGGACATCATCGTCGCGGAGGTCTCCGCCGACGCGGCCCTGACCCCGATGCCGGCCAGGGACCGCGCCTCCGTCGTGGGCAAGCGCCCGGCCGTCGACTTGCGTAAGGGCAGCCTGCTCGTTGCTGCTCAGCTCCAGCCCGGCACCGGCCTCGGTGACGACAAGGCGCAGGTCGGCGTCCAGGTCAAGCGCGGCCAGGCCCCCGCCGGCTCCCTCGTCCCAGGCGACAAGGTCCTCGCGGTCACCGTTCCCGGCCAGGGCGAACAGTCCACCGGCAAGGACGGCGCCGAGGCCCCGCCCACCTCGGTCAAGGCCGTCGTCGTCTCCGTCAGCCGCCCCGACGCGTCTGGAGCCGTCGTCGTCAACCTGGCTGTCGCGCCCTCGGACGGGCCGCTGCTGGCCACCCGCGCCTCGTCCGGCCGGGTCGCCCTGGTCCGCGACGTGCGGAGCGGATCGTGACCGTCATCGCACTGGTGAGCGCGAAGTCCTGCGGTGTCACCACCAGCGCCCTCGCCATGACCCTCTCCTCTACACGTCCCTCACTGCTGGCCGAGTGCGACCCGTCCGGCGGCACCCTGCGTGCGGGCTTCTTTCAGGCGCAGATCACGGCCGGCACCGGCCTCTACCATCTCGCCGTGGCCGAACGTGCCGGCGAGGACGCCCTCGCGCAGGCTTTCGCCGACCACCTGGTCCGCCTCGACGACTCCGGCCACCGCCAGATCCTGCCCGGCCTGACCGACCCCGCTCAGGCACCTGCCCTCGAACGGACATGGCCTGCGCTGGCCCAGGTCATGCGGGTGCTTTCGGACGAGGGCGGTTACGACGTCGTCATCGACGCTGGCCGCCTGGCACTGGAGTCCGGCCGCCTCCACCCCACCCTCACCCCCGCACCCCTCCTCCACGGCGCTGACCTGGTCCTGCTCGTCGTACGTGCCACCGATCAGTCCCTCGCCCTGGCCCGGCACATGGCCGAGCCCCTGCGCAACGAGCTCACCGACCGCGGTACCGGCGCCGAGGCTCTGGGCGTGCTCCTCATCGAGGATGGCTCCCGCCGCGCCCACGAGGTCTCCGAGGCGCTGCGCCTGCCGGTGATGGCCGCTCTGCCCTGGGAGCCGGACACTGCCGCCTACCTCGCTGGCACGGGTCGCGCTCCGCGGAAGCTGAACAGGTCCGCGCTCCTGAGCTCCGCCCGCACGGCGCTGGGCCATCTCCAGGCGGCTGCGTCCCGCCGGGCGCTGCATCAGCAGTATCCGCCCACCCAGCCAGTACCGGCTGTCCGGCCAGCGTCGGCAGTTCCTCAGGTTGCCGGGGTGCTGCAGCGCTTGGGCCAGGGACGGGTGGACCCCCGTGTCTGACATCCAGCAGCGCCCCGACGGCCCGACCGCGCACGGCCCCGCCGATATCGCCGGCCTGCTTGCAGGCCGTATCGGCACGACCCGGATTCCCCAGCCTGCCGTCGCACCCGCACCGGCGCCCGCTCTGTCGGCGCCCACCCGCCCGGCGGCGGCAGCCAGTGCGGGCGCCGTCCCGAAGCTGGCCGGGCTGCCCGGCCAGCTCGCGGTCGGCTGGGAGGTGATCGAGGCGCTCCAGGCCGAGGTGTCCGCCGAGCTGTCCGCGCACGACCCCAGCCGCCTGCTGGAGGAGGACGACCGCCGGGCCCAGGCGCGCAGCATGGTGACCAAGGCCGTCGCCAAATGGTCCACGAAGTACTCGCACGGCAGGCCGGCGCTCTCGGCGGCCGAGGAACACGCCATCGGGGCGGCGGTGTTCGATGCGATGTTCCGCGGAGGCCGCCTCCAGGGCCTGCTCGACCAGGAGGGCGTCGAGGACGTCATGGTCGACGGGCTCCGCGCGCACATCGAGTACTACGACCGGCCCCGCCGCACCATCGACCGCGTCGCCGACTCGCCGGAGGAGCTGATCACCTGGGTCAACCGGATGGCCGGCCTGTCCGGTCACGGCGAGCGCGCCCTGACCCAGGCCACCCCCATGGTGGGCTTCCGCATGCCCGACGGGTCCCGCGTCACGGCCAGCCTGCTGACCACCCGCCCGTCCGTGGTCATCCGCAAGCACCGCATCCGCCAGCACGGCATCGACGAGCTCGTCCACTGGGGCTCGATCAACCCGCTGCTGCGGGCCTTCCTTGTGGCCTGTGTCCAGGCAAAGCTCAACATCCTGGTCGTCGGCGACATGGGCGCGGGCAAGACGTCCCTGCTGCGCGCCCTCGGGCGGGAGATTCCGCCCGGGGAGCGCATCGCGACCCTGGAGTCCGACCGCGAGCTCTACCTCGACGAGCCCGGGCCGCCGGACAAGCCGGGTCCGCTCACGTTCGCGTTCGAGGCCCGCCAGTCCAACGGCGAGGTCCGCGGCGGCGCCAACTCCGGCGAGGTGACCATCGGCGACATGTTCCCGACCGCCCTGCGCTACAACGTCCACCGGGTGATCGTCGGTGAGGTCCGTTCCACCGAGGTTCTGCCCATGCTCCAGGCGATGTCTGCGGGCGGCTCCGGCTCGATGTGCACCCTGCACGTCCGCCGCCCGCATGCGATCATCTCCCGTCTGGTGCAGTTGTGTACCGAGGCCGGCATGCAGACCGAGGCCGCCAACCACCTGATCGCCAGTGCGATCGACGTGGTCGTCTACCTCACCTATCTGGACGAGACCGCGATCGGCGGCAGGAAGCATCGCTTCGTCTCGCACATCTATGAGGTGCACGACGTCGTCGGCGAGGGCGGCCGCCCCACTACCAGCGAGATCTTCGCCCCGCACGGCTCCGAACCCCGCGCGGTGTATCGCAACATGCCCAGCTTCATAGACGTCTTGGAGCGCACCGGCACCTTCGACCGCCGGTGGCTGACCCAGAACCCCGAGGGAGCCTGGGGCCCGGCCCTGAAGGTGGTGAAGCTGCGATGACCGACCTGCCGAAGAGGAAGGATCACCGCCACCAGGAGAGTGGCCGTGGTCCTCGACGGGCTGCTCAGGTTCTCGCTTCACAGCCGTTGACCGACCCGACTCAGGAGGTGCGGTGAACTCCTCCCAGCTCGCTCTTGTAGCCGCGCTGTGCGCCCTCGCCATGGTCCTCGCTGGTCTCCTTGCCGTACGCGAGTGGCGCGGCCGTGTCGTTGACCCGGCGAAGCCCGCCTCCCGGCGTGCCAGCCGGATCCGCGCGGCGAAGGCCGGCCTGCCCGAGGCCTGGCAAAGCCGCTGGCGCGCACTGGTCACGACCGCCGGCATCACCATCCTCGCGGTGTGGGCCTGGACCGGCTGGCCCGTCCACGGCGTTCTCGCCGGCGCCGCAGTCCTGGGCTTCCCGTTCCTCCTCAACCCCGGCACGGCCGCCGAGCAGCGCATCGAGCGCCTCGAGGCGATCGGGCAGTGGCTCAACGGCCTGGCCGGCATCCACACCGCCGGCATCAGCCTCGTGCAGACCATCCGCGCCAGCGCCCGCAACGCCCCCGCCCCCATCGCAGCCAACGTGCGCGCACTCGACGAACGGCTGCGCTCCGGCATGGACGCCAAGCAGGCCTTCGCGCTCTTCGCCGACGAGCTCGGCGACGGCGTCGTGGACCACGTCGCGCTCCTCTTCCAGTCGCACGCGGCGAACATGGGCCCCGGCCTGTCGACCGCCCTGGAAGCGCTCGCGGTGACGATCCACCAGCAGGCCGCCGACGCCCGCGACATCGAATCCGACCGCGCCAAGATCCGCAAATCCAGCAGGATCGTCAGCATCGTGATCTGCATCGTCTTCGTCGGCTGCATGCTCAACGAGGCCTGGTCCGCCTGGTACCAGTCCCCGGCCGGGCAGCTCGCCCTCGCAATCCTCGGCGGGCTCTTCGCCTGGACTTTGTCCTGGCTGCGCCGGGCCGCCGCCACCAAGCCGGACCCCCGGCTCCTCAACCCCCTGGACCCGGCAGAGCCGGCTGTGACGGGAGCCGCGCGGTGATCCCCATGGAAGCGGTCCTTCCCGCCGCGGCTGCCGGAGCCCTCGCCGGCGTGGCCATCCGCGCCCTGTGGCCGGCCCGGCCCGACGTCGTCGCCGTCATGGACCGGCTCGACGCCGACCACATCGCCCGCCAGCCCCGGGTCACCGCCACCGGAACCGGGTCTCTGCCCGAGAAGGTCGGCACACGACTCCTCAGCGCGTTCGGCGAGCGGATCACCCTGCCCGTCCGCGACCTCAACCTGCTGCGGATCAGCCCGGCCGAGCACCTCGGCAAGCGGTTCCTGTTCGCCCTGTACGGGCTGGTCCTGCCGCAGCTGGCCGGTGCGCTCCTGTCGATGCTGGGGGTGAGCCTGCCGTTCGTGATGCCGGCCGCCGCAGGCCTCGGCCTTGGCGCCCTGTTCTGGCTGTGGCCTGGCCAGGAGGTCAAGAAGGAAGCCGCGGCTGCCCGCCTCGTCGTCCGGCACGCCGCTGCCTCCTACCTCGACCGCGTCGCCCTGGCCCGCATTGCCAACTCCGGCGCCGCCCAGGCTCTGACCGACACGGCGAACGTCGGCGACGGCTGGATCTTCGAGCGAATGCGGCAGGCCTTCTACGAGGCAGACCTCGCCGGAGTCACGGTCTGGGACGCCCTCAAGCAACTCGGCGAGGAACTCGACATCCCCGAACTCACCCGCCCCGCCGACACCCTCGCCCTCGCGGGCGACGGCGCCGCCGTCTACACCACCCTCCAGGCCCAAGCCCGCCAGCTGCGCGTCGCGATCCTCGCCGACGCCAAGGCCCAAGCCAACGAAGCCAGCACCAGCATGGTCCTGCCGGTGACCTTCGCGGTCCTGCTGATGCTCGTCTTCGTCGTCCTGCCGCCCGTTGTCTCGATGTTCAACGGCTGAACCCCAAGGGAGAACCTCATGCACATCCGCGCACTGACCACCGTCCTCGCCGCCCGTGTGGAGCGGCTGAAGAACGCCCCGCGTGACGCTGGCCAGACCTCGGCTGAGCTCGCCGTCATCGCCGGCGTCGTCATCGCCATCGCGATCGCCGTCGTCGCCGCGATCAAGACGTTCACCGATGCCAAGATCCCGCTCATCAGCGGCTGAACCGACCAACACGAGGAGGGGAGCGGCGTGAAGGACCAGGTCAGCAACCGGTGGTGGCGCCTACGCGCACGCCTGCAGAACGAGGGCGATCGGGGCTCGGGCAGCGTCGAGCTGGCCGTGCTCGCCGTCGTGGTGCTGTTCCTGGTCTTCGCCGCGATCCAGACCGGCATGTACTACCATGCCCGCTCCGTCGCCCGCTCCGCAGCCACCCAGGGAGTGGAGGCCGGCCGCCAGCTCGGCGCCGGCCCCGGCGACGGCGTCGCCCAGGCCCAGAACCTCCTGGCGAAGTACGGCAGCGTCCGCGGCGCGAGCGTCTCCGCCGAGGGCAGCGGCCCGGAGCAGATCCGCATCACCGTCCGCGGCACCGTCGCCACCCTCGTCCCCGGCTTTGAGCTGGAAGTCGTCCAGAGCGCGGAGGCTCCCGTCGAGCGCTGGGTGGCGGCGCAGTGAGCCGGGTCCGGCGGTACAACTGGCGCGAGGATCGCGGGAGCTACAGCGTCGAGACCGTGATCCTTGCCCCGGCCATCATCGCCCTCATGCTGCTCATGATCGCCTTCGGGCGTATCACCGATGCTTCCGGCGCCGTGGACGGCGCCGCCCGAGCGGCCGCGCGGGCGGCTTCCCTCGAGCGGGAAGCCGGCGCCGCGCAGGCCGCCGGGGCTGCCGCTGCGACGCGCAGCCTCAATGGTGAGGGGATCCGCTGCGGCTCCTCCAGTGTCTCGGTCGACACCTCCGGGTACGGCCTTGAAATCGGCCAGGAGGCCACCGTCCGCGTCACCGTCGCCTGCACCGCGCCGCTCGGCGAGATCGGGCTGCCAGGGCTCCCCGGATCCCGAACGCTCCGGGCCTCGTGGACCAGCCCGATCGACTCCTACAGGGGCCGCCAGTGATCACTGCCCTCACCCGCCGCATCATCGCTCTGCGGGTCCGGATCCGCCACGGCGGCGACCGGGGGTCGCTGTCACCCTTCTACGCGCTGAGTGCCATCGGCATCATCATGATCATGGGGCTCCTGGTCGACAGCGGCGGAGCCCTCAACGCGACGAACAAGGCCACCGGCCTCGCGCAGGAAGCCGCCCGAGCGGCCGGCCAGCAGCTCAACGTCCCCGCAGCCGTCCAGGGCACCGAAATCACGGTGGACCCGGACGCCGCTGTCGCCGCCGCCCAGGACTACCTCGCCGCCCAGCACGTCTCGGGCTCCGTCACCGTCACAGATGGCGGCCAGCGTCTCGAAGTCACCGTCCATGACACCTACACCACGCTGTTCGCGCAGTTCGTGGGTAGGTCGACGATCAGCGTGTCCGGCACGGCACACGCCCGACTGCACACCCAAGCCGGAGGCTGACCGCCACATGAGCACCCCCGTACGCCTGCTCCGCGTCCTGCTCGGCCTCGCCGTCCTGGCAGCACTCATCGCTGGCATCCCCCTCGTCCTGCTGGCCGTTGGGTACCAGCCCACCGACTTCACCGGCGGATGGGATCTGCTGACCCAGCAGGACGACGGCCGGCTGTTCTTCACGGTGCTCACGACCATCGGCTGGATCGGCTGGGCGCTGTTCACCCTCTCCGCCCTCGTCGAGATCGTCGCGCTGTTCCGAAACCGCAAGGCGAAGAGGATCAAGGGCCTCGGCGGCATGCAGTCCTTCGCCGGCTTCCTCATCGGCGGTCTCGTCCTGCTCGCTCCCACCGCCGCCTCGGCCGCGCCCCCCGGCCCGGCCGCCGCAGCCACCGCCGTACAGACCGCAGGCACCAGCAGCGCGGCGACCACCGAAGCGGCTGCCGCGGCAGAGCAGAACGCCTGGCCCACCCACACGGTCACCGGGGACTCCGAGCTCCCCTGGGACCTGGCCGAGCAGTACCTCGGCAGCGGCCCGCGCTGGAAGGACATCGCCGCCCTCAACCCCTCCATCCCCGAGCTCGCGGCCGGCGACCAGTTCCTGCCCAAGGGCGCCGTGATCCGGCTTCCCGCCGACGCCAACATCGCCAAGCCAGCCACCCCGGCTCCGGCACCCACCCAGGCCGCGCCCGAGACAGCCACGCCCACGCAGCAGCCTGCGCAGGCCGCCCCCAAGGACGCACAACCCGCCGCGGCCGAGGCCAAGCACGTCGTCAAGCCCGATGAGACCCTGTGGGGTATCGCTGACCAGCACGGCAACCCCGAAGACTGGCCCAAGATCTTCGAAGCCAACAAGGGCAAGCCACTGCCCGGCGGCGGCACGTTCGACAACCCCGATCTGATCGTTCCCGGCCAGGAACTCACCCTCCCCACCGCAACCGACCCAGCCCCCGCCCCCGACAGCCGGCCCGCCCAGGACACCAAGACACCCCCGAAGCCGGACACCGCGAAGGACACCCCCACACCTGCGGCACCCGCCCCCGAGATGCCAGCGAACCCCGCCCCCGCCCCTCAACGCCCAGCACCGCACCCACCGCTGCCCCCACGCCCGCGCAGGACACTCAGAAGGCGGACACCGCCCAGCAGGCCCAGGAAGCTGACGAGGCCCTGGCGCCCGCTGCCGTCTGGATGGGAGCCGGCGCCCTGGCCGCCGCCCTCATCGGCACGCTCGCCACCCGCCGCATCCTCCAGCAGCGCCGCCGACGACCCGGCCGCCGCATCCCCATGCCCACCGGCAGCGCCGCCGCCACCGAGCAGGGCCTGCGCGCCGCCCAGCACCCCACCGGCTTCGACCTCCTCGACGCCGCCCTGCGCACGCTGGCCCTCAACCTCGCCGCGGCTGACCGCGACCTGCCCGTGGTCACCGCCGTCGTCCTGCACGAACAGAGGGTCGAGCTCCACCTCGACGGCGACGTCCCCCCGATGAAGCCCTTCTCCGGCGCCGGCCGCACGGACCTGTGGACGTGCCCGGCCTCCAGCCCCGACCTCGCCGACACGGACGCCCTTCAGGGCGCCGACGCGCCCTACCCGGCCCTGGTCTCCCTGGGCTGGGACGCCGCCGGCCACCTCGTCCTCGTCGACCTCGAGTACGTCAGCGTGCTGCACCTCGACGGCGACGCCGACCACGCCCGCCACGTGCTGCAAGCCATCGCAGTCGAGCTCGCCAGCACCCCCCTGCCCGGCCACCTCGAGATCACCGCGCTGGCCGACACCGCTCCCGGCCTCGACGACGCAGCCCCCGAACGTGTCGCCCGTACCGACAACCTCGCCGACGCGGTCGCCGAACTGACCAGCCACACCGCCGACCAGCGCCGCGCCCTGGCCGCGCTCGGCACATCCACCCTCCGTACGGCACGCCTCCAGGAAGACGCCGGCGGCTCCTGGACGCCCCACATCCTCCTCGCCGCCGAACTCCCCGAAGGAACCCAGACCGATGCGCTGCTCGACATGATCACCGCCCAGCCGCGTGCCGCCAGCGCGGTGATCACGGCCTGCGAGAACACCGACCTGGACCCGGAGAAGGGCTGGACCCTGCACTGCGCCGGCCCCGACGAGACCGTCGTCCTGCCCGGCTCCGGACTGCCCATCAAACTCCAGGGCCTGTCGGACCCGCACTTCGCCGACGCGATCGAGCTGCTCACCCTCTCCGCGGCCGACACCGACGTACCCGCTCGCGACGCGTGGCTGGACGGCCTCCTCGACACCGACGAGCAGTCGGAAGAGAACCAGGATGAGCGAGACCACGTGGATGCGGACGAGCAGGACCCGTCGGACGACGCCGAGGAGAGCAGCGACGACGAAGAACCGCAGCCGACGACCGGCGCGGACGAGGACGGCATGCCGGACGAGTACGCCGACATCGAGAGGGAGGAGCTGGAGACCGAGCACCAGGCCGAGACCGCCGCCCCCACCAACGAGACGGACGAAGGGCCCCTCCAGCCCGCGGCCCACACGGCCGAGGCACCCGACGGCCACGGCGAGCCCGGCACCAGCGGCCAGACCCTCGCTGACCTCTCCGACCCGCTGGCCGGTCCCATTCCCGCCCCGGCAACTGCCGCGCCTGAACCGGCGCATCAAGCCGCCCCCGTACTGACCAAGCAAGAGGCTGACCCGGCCGAGGAGACCCCTGACGCCGAGCAGCCGGACCTGACTCCCCTCCCGGCCCCGGCCCCCGTCCAGGTGCCCGCCCCGCCCCCCGCCGCTGACGACGCCGACGACATCAAGGCCCCCGCGCCGAAGGTGCTCCTGCTTGGGCGCGTGGTCATCGAGGGCGCCGCGGGCCGGATCGACTCCAACCGGCAGAGCGCCGCCGTCGAACTCGTCTCCTACCTCGCGCTCAACCCCGGCGCCGACCACCACGCGATCGACGACGCCCTCTGGCCAGGCCGGCTGGTCAACAAGCAGATGCGCAACGCCGTCATCAGCCGCACCCGCTCCTGGCTCGGCAAGGACGCCGACGGCCAGGCGTACTTCCCGCGGGTCCAGGACACCGGTGACAGTCGCTACCGCCTCGCCCAGGCCGTCACCTGCGACTGGCGGACCTTCCAGAACTTCGCCCGCACCGGACTGGCCCGCCACGACGAGGACGGCGAGCTTGCCCTGCGCCGTGCCCTCGCGCTCGTCCGCGGCCGGCCCTTCGCAGCGATCGACCCCCAGCGCTACGCATGGACCGAGCCGGCCGTCCAGGAGATGGTCTCGGCCATCGCCGACGTCGCCTACGAGCTCTCCACCCGACGCCGGGAGGCCGCCGACTACGCCGGAGCACTCTGGGCAGCGCACCAAGGCCTGCTCGCCGCCGAGGAGAACGAACTTCTTCACCGGCAGATCTTCCTGGCACACCACGCCGCCGGAAACGTAGACGCCCTCCGCGAAGCCGCCGCGAGGTTGGCCCGTATCAACGAAGGCCTCGGCGGGGGAGTGGATATGGAGGCGGAGACGGCCCAACTGCTGAGCACGCTGCTGCCAAAGCCGGTCATTCGGCGCTGACAGCAGGCAGACGGGGTATCGCCATACAGGCAAGGCCCGGATTCCCCCCGCTGCGGGCTGGGGGAATCCGGGCTTTTGCCGTCGCGGTCTGATCAGGCGGTGGGGGTGTGTCCGTGAGCGGCGTGCGGCAGGAAGGCGGTGAACGCGGCCTCGGTGAACGCAAGCGCTGGCCCGTACGGGTCCTTCGAGTCGCGGACGGCGATGAAGCCCCGGGTCGGCCGGGTGTCGGCGACCTCGACGCACTGCTCGCCGCCGTCGCTGAACGACGACTTGCGCCACTTCGCCTCGGGCAGGTCGGTGGCGGACAGGCTCTTCATGTCGGTCATGACTTCTCCATGATGGTTTTGATCTTCTCCCGCGAGTCGTCGACGGGGAGTGCTGCGGCCACGATCCGCTCGAAGGCGGCCTCGTAGACCTTCACGTCGTCTGTCCCCTCGGCGAAGGTCCCGCCGCGGATCGTCTCCACGCTGATCACGGTGGGCCAGGGGTGGGGGAACCGGACGATGTGGAACGGGCCCACCATGCCGGGGTGGGGGTTGGCGAGTATCGGCATCATCTGGATGGTGATGTTGGGCTGCTCGGCCATGTCGAGCAGGTGGCGCAGCTGCTCGCGCATCAGTGAAGGGTGTGTCGCGGAGCGGTAGTGCAGGGTCGACTCGTGGATGACGGCCCACAGGTGGAGGGGCCCGCCCGGGCGGCTGGTGTCGGTGAGGATGGCCTGGCGCTTCTTGCGCATCTCCACCAGGGCGGAGACCTCTTCGGTGGTCCGGGTGATGGCGGAGCCGGTGATGATCTCGCGGGCGTACTGGGGGATCTGGAGAAGGCCGGGAATCAGGCCGGGCAGGTAGATCCGGGTCGACTCGGCGTCTTCCTCCAGGCCGATGTAGTCCTTGTAGTTGGTCTCGGGAAGGTCGCCGTAGTTGCTCCACCAGCCGACCTTGTTGGCGTCGCGGGCCAGCCCCTCCATGGCGGTGACCACCGTCTCGTCGGTGACTCCGTACGCCTCCAGGAGCGGCTTGACGTCTTTGATCGGCAGGTGTGCCTTGGCGTTTTCGATCCGGTTGATCTTGCTGGCGTCCCAGCCGACTGCCTGAGCGGCACTGTCGGAGGTGTTGAAGCCGGCGTTCTTCCTGAAGGTTCGCAGCGCGCTGCCGAGACGGCGTCTGCGCACGGTCTGCACAAGCGGCGGTGTGGGCACGGGAAGTTGAACCTCTCTGCGGGCAGGCGGGTCGATTCGGGGGTGGATCTTCCCCTTCCGGGGTGTGGCGTCCTCTTTCCGGGTCAGTCTGCCCGCCCCGGGGATCGGAAGTCGATCGAACATCCCTCCAATCGTTGGGAGTTTGGCTGCAATGGTTGCAGGCATCGCGTCATTGGGTGCATTCTTTCAACGTGACGCCGTGACCAAGTGTCAGCAGATGATCACGCTGAGGTGGTAGGTCGTGGCCCCAGAACGGCCGGGTTCGAGCATGGCCCGGCCCGCCGGCCTCGTGTTCCCGCGCCCGTCGGGGACACGAGGCCACGCATCCGAAATCCGCTCCCAACTCGCCGAGGCCAGCCATGAGCCAGAGCACCACTCGCACATCCCGCGCCCGCCGCCCGGCCCTCACCGCGTACGGCCCCACCAGCCCGCTCCGCATCCTCGGGGCACCCGCCATACAGCGCACCCACGCCGGCAGGACCGTCCGGTGACCGGCGCCCTGGAGGACGACGTGAAGGCAGCACCCACCGGGCCCCAGCGCTACAGCGACGGCTACTTGCCCCGCGACACCGCGCCCTCCCGCGCCCGACGCGACGTCACGCTCTGCCTCGGCACCTGGGGCCTCGATGCCCTGGTCGACGATGCACAGCTGGTCGTCTCCGAGCTCGTCACCAACGCGATCCGGCACACCCACACTCGCCGGATCGGCCTCTCCGTCACACGCCACCCCGACCACGTACGGATCGTGGTCACCGACACCAGCCGCACTCTCCCCGCACCCACGGCCCTTGCTTCGGACACAGAAGTCGGCCGCGGGCTCCAGCTCGTAGACCAGCTCACCACCCGATGGGGCAGCAAGCGGCTCCGGACCGGCAAGCAGATTTGGGCCGAACTCACCACCAAAGCGACGTCGTGAGCGCCGGCGACTGGGGAGAGTTACACGGCCCCGCCCACCTCAGCCCGCCCCGCAAGCGCCGGCACGCCCGGCCAGACGGGAACACGATCGCCGGACTGCTGCTGACGACAGGCAACGTGGTCGGCCTGGCCGTCCTCGCCCTCTCCTGCGCCGAGCAGGCCGATGGCGCCACCCTCATCGGTCCCTCGATCACCGTCCCGGACCAGGCGCCCGCCGAAGCACAGCCGTCCCGAGGGCCGGCCAACGACACGGCGGACACCATCACCTCCGCACGGGCAGCGCCCACCGCACACACGCGGGCCTGCCGCTACGGCCCCCGCACCCGACCCACCCCCTGAACTCCCGTGACAGCGCGGCGCCTGCCGGCCCGCGCCGTCACCTGCCAGAAGCCCCGCCCGGCCCCGAGGACGCACCGCCGGACCGGGCGCCGTCCCCCCGGCTGAACGACCAGGTCGAGCAGCCGGACACGGGCACCACCGCGCACATTGGCCATCCTCGCCCCCGGCGCCCGGGGCCGACCCGCCGCTGGTCCCCGTTTCTACACCACCAGCCAAGTTCCCAAGGACACGCGAAGCACTACTGACGAGCCCGTGCTCTGCGGGTAGGCGGCCCGTCCGACCGGCAGCCCGCCGGCGCACGGCCCCGCGCGACACAGCAGGAGGCGACCGGTATGGATCGCCCCACCCAATCACCCGATGAGAGAGGAAACTGCGTGCATCAGTCAGAGGCACTGACCAGCGGACGTGGAAAGACGACCCTGGTCACCGGCGCGGCCGGGTTCATCGGATCGAACCTGGTCGACACCCTCCTCGCGGCCGGATGGCGCGTGACCGGCATCGACCGGCGCTCGCCCCACAACGACCCCGTCGCGGCAGCCAACCTGCAACAGGCACTCAGGTCCCCGAGCTTCCACTTCGAGCAGGCGGACGTCACCGACGCCCGGGTCCACGACCTGCTCAAGGTAGACGTCGTGTTCCACCTCGCCGCGGCCACAGGGGTCCGCCCCTCGTGGGGAGTCAACTTCGCTGGCTACATCCGCGACAACATCACCGCCACGCACCACCTGGTCCAGGAGTGCGAACGGGCCGATGTCCGGCGTCTCGTCCTCGCCTCCTCCTCCAGCGTCTACGGGACCGCGCCGCGGCCGTCTACCGAGGACGGCCCGCTCCTGCCGATCTCGCCCTATGGAGTCTCCAAGCTCGCCGCCGAGCAGCTCGCCCTTGCCTACGCCGCCCGCTCCACCGCCGTGACGAGCGCCGTCGCGCTGCGGTTCTTCACCGTCTTCGGGCCGCGCCAGCGCCCCGACATGGCGATCTCCCGCATGCTGGACGCCGTACGCACCGGCGAGCCGATGAACCTGTACGGCGACGGGCTGCAGCGGCGGAACTTCACCTACGTCGCGGACGCGGTCCGGGCTCTCCTGCTCGCCGCCGGCACCGCCGTGACTGGGCGGGCTGTCAACATCGCCGGGCCTGCGAGCGTGACGGTCAAGACCGTCCTGGACACCGTCGAGCGCGTCACCGGCCAGCCGGTGCCCGTCGTCTACACGGCCAGCCGCAGCGGCGATCCCGCCTCGACCGAGGCCGACACCCTCCGCGCTGCGACCGACCTGGGCTACCAGCCGGCCGTCGACCTCCCCGAAGGCATCACCAGCCAGTGGCAGTGGATGCGCGCTGCCGACTCCGCCACCCTGATCGGAGGACCCGCGTGATCCACCTGACCGCCGGCTCAGCGAACGAGCTGTTCACCGCCGCCTGTACCGCCGTCCTGGACCAGGGCCGCATCGTTAAGCCCCGCGGCATGGCCACCACCGAGGTCATCGGCGCGCACCTCACCCTGACCCAACCGCGCCGCCGCCTGGTGTCCCTTCCGCCGGCCCGGGTCCTGAACGCAGCGTTCGCCGCCGCCGAAGCCACCTGGATCCTCTCCGGCTCGGACGGCGGCTGGATCTACACCTACAACCAGCGGATGGCCCAGTACGCCGACGACGGTGTCCTGCGCGGTGCGTACGGGCCGCGGATGCGCGCCTGGAGGCCCGGCCACGACCAGCTCGACCACGTCCGCCGCACCCTGCTGGAAGACCCCGATTCCCGCCGGGCCCTGATCCAGCTGTACGACCCGGACCGCGACATCCCGCACCACAGCGACGTGCCGTGCACCCTCGGCTACCGCTTCTACCTGCGCGACGGCCGACTGGAGATGCATACCACCATGCGCAGCCAAGATCTCTGGCTGGGCTTTTGCTACGACATCTTCACCGCCACCGTCCTGCACGAGCTGATGAGCCACTGGATCGGCGCCGAACTCGGCCACTACCACCACCACGTGGACTCCCTTCACCTGTACGACTCCCGCCTCTCCGCCGCCCGGGCCCTGCCCGACCAGCCCACGCCCAGCCGGCTGATGGACCCGCTCACCGTCGGATGGGAAGAGTTCGACCCCCTCCTCGACAGCATCACCAGCGGAAACACCCCCGACGGCGCGTGGGGCGACTTCGCGCACGTCATGCGCAGCTACCGCGTCTGGAAGAACGGCGACCGCACCGATGCGCGCCGCATGGTCGCGGACCCTGACGGTGTCCTCAGCGAGGGCTTGGCCGGCTGGTACGCGCAGCTGAGCGGGAGGGCCGCGTGATGGGGCCGGTAGTGATGGGCCTGTGCTCCGGCACACACGACTCCGCGGCCGCCCTCATCGCGGACGGCCGCCTGATCGGGCTGGTGGAGGAGGAACGCCTCAACGGCATCAAGCACACCAAGGCCTACCCCGAGCTGGCCATCGCCTGGCTCCTCGACGCGGCCGGCCTGACCGCCAGCGACGTGACGGACGTCGCCTACAACTTCGCACCCCGCGGCTACCTCAAGGGCGCCGCCCCGCTGCGGCACCTGCGCCCCGGCACGGCCGGCCGGGCCTGGCCCAGGGCACGCAGCTTCGCGGTCGTCCACCACCGTGCGGCCGGCCGCCTCCGGGACTTCGGCCGCCGCTTCCCCGGGGCCCGGCTGCACGGCGTCGAGCACCACCGCGCCCACGCCCTCTACGCGTTCGCGGCGTGCCCGTTCGACGAGGCGGCCGTGCTGGTGGTGGACAGCCTCGGCGAGACCACCACCACGTCGATTTGCACGGGAGCCCGGGGGCATCAGGGGGTCGTGCTGGGGGGCCGATGGTCGCTCCCGGACCCGGCGTCCCTCGGATACGCCTACGGCGCCGTCACCGAACACCTGGGGTGGCGGCGCGGTGACGAGGAAGGCACCGTGATGGCGCTGGCCGCCCTGGGCGACCCAGGGCGCTTCCGGGACCTGCTCACCCAGGCAATCCCCCTCACCGGCGAGGCCTTCGCACTCGATGCCCGGCTCTTTCCCCTGCGGGTCATCTCCAGCCGCTACCCTCGCCTGTCGTCGGCGTTCATCGCCGCGACCTGCCCGCCCCGCCCCCCACAGGCGGAGATCGACCAAGTCCACGCCGACCTGGCCGCCGCCCTCCAGGAACGCACCGAGCAGGTGATGATCCACCTCGCCCGCCAGGCCCGCTACCGCACCAGCCAGAAGCACCTGTGCCTGGGCGGCGGCGTCGCCATGAACTGCGTCAGCATCGGCAAGATCACCGAGCACGCAGGCTTCGACGAGGTGTTCGTTCCCCCGGCCCCGGGGGACTCCGGGACAGCCGCAGGCGCCGCCCTCCACGCCCACCAGTACCGCGCCCCGCACCCGGTGGCCGGTGTACAGGGCGAGTGCTACCTCGGCCCGTCCTACGACGGCCTCGACCTCACCGGGCAGCCCCGACCGGGCATGACCGCCCACCGCCCGGCCGACCCCGCCCGCCACCTCGCCCACCAGCTCGCCGAAGGCGAGATCGTCGGCGTCTTCCGAGGCCGCCTCGAAGCCGGCCCCCGCGCGCTCGGCAACCGGTCCATCCTCGCCTCGCCGCTGCGCCCGGACGTCGTGCACCGCCTGAACGCGAAGGTGAAGTTCCGCGAGCCGTTCCGGCCCTTTGCGCCCGTCGCCCTGGCCGACAAGGCCGCCGACTACTTCACCCTCGGCCAGCCCGCCCCCTACATGTCCATCGCCAGCGGCGTCACCGACCTGGCCCGCGAGCAGATCCCCGCCATCGTCCACACCAACGGCCTCGCCCGCGTGCAGACCCTCACCCCCCGGCAGAACCCGTTCCTCGACGCGGTCCTGCGGGAATTCCACGAAATCACCGGGGTGCCCGTGCTGATCAACACCAGCCTCAACGTCAAGGGCAAGCCGATCTGCGGCACGCCCGCCCACGCCCTGGACTGCCTGGCCGAGTCCGGCATCGACGCCCTGCTCCTCGAAGACTGGTGGGTGACCGAGCAGTGAAGATCGGCTATAGCTTCTGGGGATTCCTCGGCGACGGCATCACCGACACCCCCGACGGCGGCCGCAGCCACCGCCGCACCCTCATCGACGGGCTGCTCGCCGCCGGCCACACCCTGGTCTTCCTCCAGACCGACCGCGACCGCAACGAAGCGCGAAACCCCCTGGCCGGACCGTACGTCTGGGACAGCGGCCTGCCGGACCTCGACGCCCTTTTCCTGGAGTGGCGCTGGCCGATCCCCGGCCGCAACGACACCCCCTGCACCACGCCGGGCCACACGTGCGACCTGCACCGCCAGCAGCAGCTCCTCGACCACTACACCCACCGCCGGCAGGTCCCCACCCTGCTGTGGGACAAGGACCAGCACCTGCCCCCGGCCGACCCCCTCCGCAAGATCGGCAACCTCACCGTGTGCGAACCGGCGCTCCACCCACGCCACGGCGCGACCAGCCTGCTCTTCCCCGTCGCCGACCACGCCCTCGACACGGCCGACCCCGAAGCCCTCGCCGCCCGGCCGCGACGCTGGCCACTGGTCTACGTCGGCAACCAGTACGGCCGCGACACCGCCTTCGACGCCTTCTTCGCCCAGCCCGCCCGCCACCTCGACCACGTAGTGGCGGGCAAGTGGACCGATACCAGCCGCTGGCCGCACATCAACTTCATCGGCCGCGTCCCCTTCCGCCACGGCCTTGACCTCCAAGGCCAGGCCCACGCCACCGTCATGCTCGCCCCCACCCGCTACGCCACCAGCGGCCAGTACACCCAGCGGATCTTCGAATCCGTCCTCGCCGGCTGCGCCCCCATCACCCCCGCCCACTACCGGGCCGCCAGCCTCGTCATCCCCGGCGAGCTCCACGCCTGCCACGGCGCCCACGTGGCCGACATCACCCACACCCTGACCACCATGCCCACCCGGGACCGGGCCCGGCTCCTCGCCCGCTGTATCCGCAGGCTGGACCGCTTCCGGCTCTCCCGCCAGCTCCACACCATCGGTCAGGTATTCGATCAACGTCAAGGGGCGGACAATGGAAACCTCACCCACCACACGACCCGGAATCGGTAGCGTCACCCCACATGCGACTCGCCCTCATCGGCTGCGGCGGCAGCGGCAAGACGTTCCTGTCCAAGCAGCTGGCCCAGCACATGAACGCGCCCCTCACGCACCTCGACGCGGTGTACTACGACGACGAGTGGAACACCCTCGACAAGGACAAGTTCGCCGCGATCCAGGAGGAGCTTGTCCGGGCGCCCTCCTGGGTGATCGAGGGGAACTACGCCGGGACGCTTCCGATCCGGCTCCGCGCAGCGGACACCGTGATCTTCCTGGACATCCCGCCCGCGGTCTGCCTGTGGGGCATCGCCCAGCGACGCCTGCGCCACGGTGGCGGCCAGAACGACGCCACTGGCGTGTACGACCGGATCACCTGGAACTTCATCAAGTACGTGTGGGGCTACCGCAAGACCATGGCACCCCGCGTCCGGGAACTGATCAAGGAACACGCCGCTGGTGCCACCGTGCACACGGTCACCAGCCGCCGTCAGGCCCGCGCTCTCCTCGCGCACCTCACCGCCGGCCAGCCCGTCTGACCGACCCCGCTTCCACCGGAGGTGCCGGCCGTGGCTGACACCTCCGCCTTCCTCGACCAGCACCTCATCACCGGCTCCCTCTACGAGGGCGAGCACCGTCTCGCATCCCGCACCGGTGCCCTGATGGCCGCGAAGACCAGCGGACGCCCCACAGCCGCCGTGATCGCCGCCCACGCGAGCGCGGCACGCCCCGGCACAGGCACGGTCCTGGACATCGGCTGCGGGCGCGGAGCATCCACCCTCGCCCTCGCCCAGGCCCTGCCCCAGGCCAGGGTCTGCGCCGTCGACGCCTCCGCCGCCCTGCTCAACGCCACCCGTGCCCGGCTCCGGCCCCACGGCCTGCCCGTGCACACCGTTCGCGCCGACTTCCACCGCCTGCCGCTACCCACCGGCCAGGCCGCCCTCGCGGTCGCCGCTTTCTGCCTCTACCACTCACCCACCCCGCAGGCCGCCCTAACGGAGATCGCCCGCTGCCTCGCCCCCGGCGCCACCCTCATCCTCGCGACCAAGGCCGCCGACAGCTACGCCTCCCTATACCGCCTCGTAGCCAAGGCCGGCCTCGACCCGGACGCAACCCGCCGCCCCAGCCTGTACAGCGCCTTCCACAGCGGCAACTTCCGCTCGATCACCGAAAGCGCCTTCACCATCACCCACGTCGAGCACGAGGCGCACCGCTTCCGGTTCCGGGACTTCGCGCACGTGGCCGCCTACCTGGCCACCACGCCGAAGTACCGCCTGCCCGACGAGCTCGCCAGCAACGCCGCAGCGATCACCGACCACCTCCAGCGCACGCTCACCGAAGGCCCGGTCGAGACAGCATCGGTTGTCAGCTACCTCACCGCCACCCGGCCCGGGGAACACCCGTGACCTTCGCCAAGAAGTACCCCCGTCCCCAGCACGCGGCCCAGGCGGCAGCCCACCACGCCTGGCTCGACTGCCTAGGGGTCCCCGTGCCGCGCCTGGTCGCCCGCCACGCCGACACTCTGGAGTTCGAACACGTCATCGGCCGGCACGTCGCCCCCGCGGACCTCCCGGCCATCGCTCGGCTCCTGGGCGTCGCACACACCACCGCCCACCACCAGCACCTCTCGGCCGCCCGCCTGGACCACGACCATGCACTGCCCGGCGTCGTGCTGCCGTCCTTCACCGACACCCGGGCCGCCCGCGTACGCCAGCTCCTCGAGACCGGCTCCGTCCCCGACCCGGCCCTCACCGCCGACCAGGCCGCGGAACTGATCCACTCGGCCGTCGACGAACCCGCGGCGTTCTACAAGGACGCCAACCCGCGGAACTTCCTCATCACCCCGGACGCGATCACCGTCGTCGACTTCGACGACCTCACCCTGGCCCCGTTCGGATACGACCTGGCCAAACTCATCGTCACCACCGCCATGACCCACGGCCCCATCCCGGCCGCCCTCACCACCCAGACCCTGACCGCGTACAACGACACGGCCGCGCACCCGTGCAACACCACCCGCCTCGCCGACTGGATGGAGATCCACCACATCCTCACCAGCCCCTACACCGGCCGCAACGGCTACACCCACAGCTGGCACACGCTGCGCCCCGCAGGAGGAAACTCGTGAACAACAGCACCCTCGCCGCCCAACTGGCCGCACCCGACCCGGACGGCGCCACCATCGCCCTGTACCGCACCCGTGCCTACCGCTTCAGCGACGACCCCCGCCACTACGCCCTCGCCGAGGCCATCGAAGAGAAGTACGCCCACGGCCTCACGCCCACCCCGCGCACCATGACCTACTTCCGCGCGACCCTCGACCAGATCCGCGCCACCGGCACGCTGATCCCTTTCAACCCCGAGGTCGCAGAAGCCGAAGGCGTAGACATCCGCCACGAGCTCGAAGCCCGCCGCCCGTACGCCCCACGCTCAAGCCCCGACCACAACCCCAAGACGATCATCTTCATCGTCGGCGCACCGCGCTCAGGAACCAGCCACCTCTACAACTGCCTCGCCCACACCGGTCAGTACGCCTACTTCACCACCGCGTCCTGCTGGGCCTGGCCCACCCGCAACCTCAACCACCCCGACCGCCGCTCCTTCGAAGACCTCGACGAGCAGGTCCTGGCTGTCGACAACAAGAAGACCCGCCTCATCCCCGGCCTCGTCATGCCCTACGAATCCGAAGACCTCTACGCCCGCGCC
The DNA here is from genome assembly GCF_008642295.1 of Streptomyces venezuelae. GTDB lineage: Bacteria > Actinomycetota > Actinomycetes > Streptomycetales > Streptomycetaceae > Streptomyces > Streptomyces venezuelae_C. The sequence continues at coordinate 7,459,028 of NZ_CP029190.1, forward strand.
ATCCCCACCTACCAGCACATCAGCGGCCACACCTACGACCTCACCATCGCCGAAACCGCCGACGCGAACCTGCTCACTACCAACATCCAGGCCCACACCAAGCACTTCGGCCGCGACAGGTTCCTGACCAAATCCCCCTTCAACTCACTGCGCATCCCCCAGCTGGAAGCCCTCACCGGCCGCACCGCGCTGTATCTGCACATCACCCGAGACCGCACGAGCACGGCAGACTCCATGCGCCGCAACCGCTTCCGCTTCCACCACCACGGCACCCCGCTCACCGAAGAGGACACCGCGGACCTCTTCCACGACGCCATCCAGCGGAACACCCCGACCGACAGACTCCTCACCATCCGACACGCGGACTTGCTCACCGACCAGGAGGCGACGCTCTCGCGGGCCACCACATGGATCGAACAGAGCCGCCGCAGTGATGCCAGCCCGCCGTGATTTCGACCGACGAGAGGTTCTTCCGGTCCGGGTGGGGCTTGTGCCATGCGGGGAACGGGGTGGTGTCGATACCGATGTCGCCTCGCCAGCCGCGGAAGAGGCCGCGCTGGTGGGCGAGGCGGACAGTGACCAGGACCAGCCGGTCGCTGATCTCCTGCAGCACCCGCCGACGGCGGACCTGCTCGGCGCCTGCCTCCTCCTCCCAGGCCGCGATCACCTGCAAGGCCTCGACCGTTGGCAGGCGGCGTCGCCGGTCGCAGCGATGGGGGTCCAGGGCGGTGGTGACCCGGTCGAACGCGCGGTAGACCCGGCGGGTGAACGCGTGCCGGCCGTGAATGTCGACCGTGGCCGGGTCGGGCACCTCCAGCCAAGTACGGGTTGGTGGCCGCAGTTGATCGAGGAGGACCCGACAGACGTCGGCAAGGGTGGCGCTGCGGTGGTAATGCAGCGACAGCAGCACGCCGACCAACACAGTACGGACCGGAAGTCCCTTGGGTCCCGGTCGCTCGGCGAGTTCGAGGGCGATCAGATCGAGAGCCCCGGAGTCCTCCAGCAGGGCGAGAAGCTGCCCCACCTTGGAATCCGGGATCTCCGCCGGAGCATCGGTGACCGGCCGGGGCCTGCACCCTCTGATCCGTTCCGATTTCTGCCAGGGCCGGGGCCTTGCGGTCATGCCTCCGGCCCGCGCAGGAGGCGGGCGGCAGCGGCGTGATCAAGAGGTGGCACGTGATGTTGCCAGCGGGCCAGGGACGCGGCGGACGCCAGGCCGGCGGCCTGAGCGATCAGATGGTGATCGATCCACGCCGTCATCAGCTCGACGATCCACGTCGCCCGCGCCCTGCCCGCCGACACGATCGGCAGACCATCCGGCGGCCGGTGGTTGAGCGGCCACGAACCGATCAGATTCTTGGAGTACTCGGCGGTGCGGCGAGGCCGGAACAGGTACCCGCTGCCAATGTGATCTGCGAGTTCCCCGAGAACCCCGTCCCAGGCGGAACGGGCGACGAGCGGAACCAGACGGTCGACGGATGTGTGCATCAGCGGACCGCCCGGACGCTGCCGCCGCAGATCTCTTCCTCGGCATGCCGCGATCTCCCTTGGCGTCAGTCCGAAGCCGGCACCGAGACCGAGAAGCGCAAGGGCATCGGTCTTCTGCTGACCAGGCAGATGCATGGCCCAGTGCCGCAAGCCTGCGAGCTCTGCACGACTGTAGGGCTGATGCGGCTGCCCTCTGCATGCATTCGGGCCGGGGCTGCTTCCCCGCGCTCGCTCCAGGCCAGCGCGTCCCGCACGCGCAAGAGCCATGTCCGATAGGTCCGCACCGACGACCCTTTGATGTCCCCGGCGCGGGAGCGTACGAACGCGTCGATGACCTCGTTGCGCAACCACTCGTTCGGATCGCGCTCCAGCCCGGCCGCCTCCGCCCACAACGCCAGCCGCCCGGTGACGTGCAGCAGCCTCTCCACGTCGTAGGGCGCGGCAGTCACCACGGCGGCGACCACCGACCGCACCAGCGGCGCGATGTCCGCCCAGAGGGGCGGCGCGTGCTTCGGCCGATACCGGGTGATCTTCGCCGAAGTCTCGGGATCAAGGACCACGGTCCATGCATACCGGCTGGACAAGCAGCCATTCCACAGCTGATCAACTTCAACGGACAGGCTGGTGCGCGCATGGTCGGCGGACGCGCCCGCGCACGCTCCCCTCGGGAGCTGACCGACGATCCGGAAGCCTGGCCCGAGCAGGCCAGCGCCGACCCAGCCGCCGACGCGGTCCGCCAGATCGCCCGAACCCTCGCCCAGGCCCTCGACGGCCACAGGATGAGCCTGCGGACAGCCGCGGCCGGCTCCGGAGTCAACCGCCAGGCCATCGCCGACCTGCTGGCCGGACGATCCTGGCCCGACGTGGCCACCGTCGCCCGCCTGGCCCACTTCACCAACACCACCCTGTGGCCGGACAGCATCGATATCGAACGGAACAGAACACATTGAGCCTCGATCCGCGCCCGAAAACGCCAAACAGCGAACGGGCATGACGAACTTCATGGCTCCGGACGCCGAGCGGAGAGAGCCTCTACTACGCTCGGACATGCGGAAGCCACCCTTGCCTGGGCGGTCACGCAACCCGGCACCGCTGAGCTGAACCCTCGGCGGTGCCACCCTCAATGCCGCGCGCTCGCGGCGTCGCTCAGACCATGGCCGCCCCTTCGCCCGCGTTGCATTCAGCGGCCGGAGCGATCGCGAACCAGGCTGTAGGGTCCTCGACCAGCCTGCCCTCCCGCACCAGAGCTTTCAGACGAGACCTGGTCGTCTCCACTCGTCGTCCCTCCGACGTGTCAGAGACGTCCTCACCGATCGCCGCAGCGATGTCCTTCACATACATCGCTCGCCCAGCCCCAGCCAGCAGCACCAGCGCACGCTCACGTGTGACCTCCCGCTCCAACGGGCCGGCGGCCTTGGACTCACTGGCGGAGGTTCCGTCAGCCCGGGGAGGAGGGACATGGGGGGCATCGTCTGGATCAGGTCCGCTGTCGTCTTCAGCGTCCGGTTGGTCTGCTTCCGAGTCATGTACGACGTACTCCGAGCCTCCCAGGGAGACGATCGTCTTCCGCGTGATCACCAGATCCGCCAGACGCCCCTCGGCAGCCGCAATCCTTCCGTGCAGAGCATCCAACTCCCCGCTCAGGGCGGACAACTCGCTGCGAACGGCTGCCTCTTCCAGATCCAAACGTTGGAACAGTGACGCCATTCAGCCCGCCCTTACCTTGCCGACTCCGCGACCCCGACCACACTCGAAGCCCCAGCCAAACCTAGGAGCTGTCCGGTCGATCATGTGACTGTCGCCTGGTCGGATCGTTGTCCCGTGTATGGGGCGGGGTGGACGCGGTGATCTGTCGGACGCAGAGTGGGAACGGTTGCGGCCGTTCCTGCCCGTCAGCAATGGTCGGTGCGGGCGGTGGCGCGACCACCGGCAGGTGATCGACGGGATCTTGCACCGGGTGCGGACCGGGGTGCACTGGCGTGATCTGCCGGAACGGTTCGGGCTGTGGAAGACGGTCTACGAGCGCCATCGGCTCTGGTCTGCGGACGGTACCTGGGAGCGGCTGCTGCAGCAGGTCCAGGCCGCGGCCGATGCGGTGGGCGAGATCGACTGGGACGTCTCGGTGGATTCCACGATCGTGCGCGCGCACCAGCACGCGGCAGGCGCCCGCACCGAGCCGCCCCCGGCCCTTGCCGCCCCAAAGGGGGGCGAGTCGCTGGAACACCAGGACGAAACTCCGTGGCAGGGCCTCGTCGGCCTGCTGGCGGAGGTGGTGCGGGAGGCGAGGGCCTGGGGCGTTCGCGCGGCGGCTTCACAAGCAAGATCCACCTGAGCGCGGACGGCCGCTGCCGCCCGTTGTCCCTGATCGTCACACCGGGGCAATGGGCCGACTGCACCCAGTTCGCGCCGGTGCTGGAGAAGATCCGGGTCCCCCGGCTCGGGGCGGGCCGGCCCCGCAAGAAGCCGGACAGCGTCGCAGCAGACAAGGGCTACAGCAACGGTGCCTGCCGTCAATACCTGCGGCGGCGCGGCATCAGCCACACCATCCCGGAGAAGGCCGACAGCCAGGCCGCCCGCCTGCGCAAGGGATCACGAGGCGGACGGCCACCGGGATTCGACGAGGAGCGGTACAAGAAGCGCAACACCGTCGAACGAGCCGTGAACAGGCTCAAGAACTTCCGCGCGGTGGCGACGAGGTATGACAAGCGCGGCTACGTGTTCCTCGGCACTGTCTCAGCTGCCGCTGTCATCGTATGGCTCCGCTCATGACCGGCCACTCATGTTCAAGTTGAGTGCGGAAGCCCGGCCGACCGCGGCAAACAGAATGAGTGGCAGCTCCTTGTCGGCCTGGCCGATCGACAGCGCTAGCCAACGACCGCGGTCGGGAAGCGGCCACACCTGCATACTCACGGCCTGTTGGCTGAGGTAGTCGAGCGGCTCGGGCACCGACTCTCCCTCGTAGCCAGCACTGAGATACGGTCCGAGGTCCACGACGAACGCATTACCCCACCAAGTCGTCAGGCGTGCTGCCAGGTCGTCGAGGCAGGCCTGCAGCTCGGCTTCGGCCTCAACCCAGGCCTGCCCCTCGTCGTCATCCCAGAAGTCCCGACTGACCTGCAGCACGCGCACATGATGCTCTGGCCCGCCTTCCCCGGAGGCGTCGACATGCGCCACCTCCGGGAACGGCTGCACGGCCAACGCCTCAATCGTCGAGAGGTACTTCTCGGTGGTCATGGGCGCAGGTTATGGCACCACGCAGACAAGTACCGCCGATCATGCGCACCGACCAATGATCGGCCGGACAGCTCCTAGGACGTACTGCAACAAGATCGCAGAGGCTGACCGCAGCTGCCTCCAACTGACTGCCTGGGCTCGCCAGGTATCCATGCGCGTCCCACAGGAGACGTCTTCCGTCCGCTCCAGACTGCACGGCTTCTGTCAGTGGTCTCTGTCAGGATGCCCCGGTCAGCACCACAATCCGGAGAGATCATGGGAACTTGGGACGCCGGCCCCTTCGACAATGACACCGCAGCCGACTTCTGCGACGCCCTCGACGACGCTCCCGCAGGGGACCGGGAGGGCCTCATCCGTGACACCCTCATCCGGGCGCTCGACGTGGCCGACGACCTGGACGCATCCATATCCGAGGAAGCCATCGCAGCGGCTGCTCTGATCGCGGCGCAATGCCCTGGCGGCGTTCCGGCAGGGCCCCCCTACGGGCCGAAGTGCACGATGCCCGACCTCACAAGCTTGCGTTCCCTGGCCGTCCAGGTACTCGACCGGGTCATGTCTGAGTCGTCCGAGCTGCTGGAACTCTGGGACGGGACACACGGCTCCCCTTGGCGAGCGAACATCCACCGGCTGCAGAACGTGCTCCTGCCGCAGCCGCCCGGAGAACAACTCCGCCTGATCTGACCACACCCGCAACCACTGCCCGATCTCTATCCGGAAGGCCGCCATGAGCTGGGACGTGCTCCTCCTCCGCCTGCCCGACAACGTGACATCAGTGCATGAGCTCCCAGGCGACCACACCACGCCCCCGCTCGGCAGTCTTCATCACGTGCTTGCGGCCGTTGCCCAGGTAGTCCCGGACGCCGATCTCTCGGACCCGACCTGGGGAGAGATCCCCGGACCCACCTGGTCCATGGAACTCAACATCGGCGACGAGGACCCAGTGGACTCGATCATGTTGCACATCCGGGGCTCCGGCGACGACGCGCTCACGCCCGTCTTCCGGCTTGCCGAAGCTCTCGGCTGCAAGGTCCTCGACTGCGCCGAAGGCGACTTGATTACTGCCGGGCAGACATCAGGCTGGCGCGCCTTCCAGCAGTTCCGCGACCGTGTGCTTCGGTCCCGTCACTGACGGCTGGGTGCGCGAGGGCATACAGCCGCCCATCAGGTCTGAGTAGCGGCTTGCCAGGCGGCGGTGACACACCCCTCCTCCCAGTGCCACCACCCCATTGCCTCACCGTGTTCCAAGAGCTTGCGGATCCGCGGGAGGTCCGCCTCCGGCGGGACATCCAGGGCCACCATCCGGTACGGCTCGATCCCCTCGCCCGTCGTACCGAGGCGGTGGAAGACCTCCAGCACCCTCTGCCGGGCCGCCGCTGAGCCGTCGTCCTTCAACACGATCAGCCGGATCGTGCAGTTCTGAGACGGACGGACCGTCTCCCCGGCCCAACGGACGCCCTCGCCATCCAGCTCCACCTTGATGACGTCCCCACTGGCGACTCCACGTACAAACCAGGGCGTGTTGTCCAACCGCACCATGCCGTCGCCGAGGTGCACCGCCCACAGACTCTCGACGCTCGCCGGCGGCCAGCCGTCCTCGTCTATGTCCATCCGGAAGTGGACCTTTACGTGGTCGTCACTGATATTCGTCACCGCGCCATCATCCACGCCGTATCCGAGACTGGGGGGAGAGGTGCCGCACCATTCAACGGCACCGCATAGGATCCACGGTCAGCGACGTTTGGCCCGAGAGGTAACCCACGTGATGGCCCGAGTCCTTCCCACGGCTCCCGGAGACCCGGCTCGTGTCGGACCTTACCGAGTAGTGGGCCGCCTGGGTGCCGGGGGTATGGGGACGGTGCACGCCGCTCTGGACAACCGCGGCAATCGTCTTGCGGTGAAGGTCGTCTACCCTGCCCAAGCTGCTGACGAGGAGTTCCGCGCCCGTTTCCGGCGTGAGGTAGCCCTGACGAGCAGGGTGAACGGGCCGTGTCTTGTGCCGGTGGTGGCAGCGGACTGTGATGTCGAGCGCCCATGGCTCGCAACACCCTACGTACCAGGACCCACCCTCCAGCAGTACATCGCTGTGTCGGGCCCACTTCGGGGGGCGATGCTGCATGCCTTGGCAGCTGGCACCGCAGCTGCCTTGGCGTCGGTCCATGAGGCCGGCGTGATCCACCGAGACATCAAGCCGGGCAACGTGATCCTCTCGCCCGAGGGCCCGCGCCTGCTTGACTTCGGCATCGCACATGCCCTGGATGGGACTGCGGTCACCCGTACCGGAGTGCTGACTGGGACGCCTGGCTGGATCAGCCCTGAGCAGTACCGCACAGGTGCTGTGGCGCCAGAGTCAGATGTTTTCGCCTGGGGCGCACTCATTGCCTACGCCGGAACAGGGCGCCATCCGTTCGGCGCAGGGGCACCAGACACAGTCGCCTTCCGCGTAATGTCTCAAGAACCTGATCTCGCTGGTCTACCCGAGGAATTGCGCCGTATCGCGGCAAGTGCATTGTCAAAGGAACCAGGCGATCGGCCCACCGCACGCATCCTGAGCGAGGAGTGCATACAGCTCCTCGAGCATCAGGACACCCATGTCTTGCCGAAGCAATCGTCAATTCCCCCCGTCATTGACACGCTGGTAGCCAGTTACTGGAACGCGCCACCTGCACAGGCGGATGCCTGGCCGATCGCCCGGAACGATGGGCGGGCCCGCAGATACAGCTTCATCGCAGCTGCAGCACTCACCGGCCTGAGCATCGGAGCCGCCGCGATGTACGCTGCCACGTTTCATGCAGGGCAGGAATCGCCGCCTGCCGGAGCAGTAAACATCGCACCCACAGCATCCGCACCGACTCCGGCTGCTGCCCCTCTCCGCCCGACGAGTACCACCCCTTCAGCCACCATGGCCAGCACACCAGCTGCAGCCGAGACATCATCGGAGCCGCAGCCGGCCTACAGCCGCAGTGACAACGCCCAGCCCACCGTCGAGGAGTGGTCGGCCGCCCGCGATGCCATGACAGCCTCCGAACGGCAAATCGCCGCTGGCATCAACAAGGAGGTAGGTCCATTCCTCCGCGATGAATGGGGACTGTCCGACGGCGTGCAGGTGACGTTCAACCCCGAGGCGCAGACCATGTTCATCACCGCCGGCCCATCGGTAAAGGTCTGGGAGAACGGCGGCGACTACACCGACCTGCGACGCAGCATCATGTTCAGCGGCTGCTCCTACGGCAACGACAAGCTACGCACCGACATCAACTGGCCCTACGGGCGCGTGGCCGTCGTCTACCGGGAGTCGATGGCGAAGCCCGTAATCGCTGACTACCGGGAGGTCACCAACGGCATGCGATGCCGCGTCTGAACCATCGAAAAGGGCTCCTTGTCCGGTGTAGATAAGGGTGGGGGACGCTCGCCTTGGGGTTGGGAAACGATCAGGCAGGACGTTTGTTTCGTCCGCATCGCCGATGGCGTCGAGGGCCTCCTGCGCAACTCCGAGTTCCGAGACGAGCCCAGCGATCAACCCAGCCAGGTGGTCAGGGAGGGCGACGAGATCACCGTACGGATCGTCGAAGTCGACCTCGGACGCCATCGAGTCGCTCTGTCTGACAAAGAATCTGCCGCAGGATGGGAAACGATCTCCCTGGAAACGGGAAGCGATCTCCAGGTGCCCTGTACAGCAACAGCTCAGCGGTACTCGTGAACACCCCAACAGGGAAGCCCTCACCGCGGCCGTCAGGCCCCTTCCACCTCGCCGCGTTCCCGGGTCCAGGAGCGCACGGTGTGCTCGCCCTGGGGCCCGTCCTCGACCAGCACTGGTGGAGATGCAGTATGTCGGGGCTGCGGTAGCGGCCGATGAACCCCCGGAACTTCCGCTCGGCGGTCGCCTCGCTGTCCCAGGTGCCGGTGACGGCGGGGGAGGACGGCGGCCCGAAGCGCAGCCTGACGTGAAACGGCACATCCGGATCATGAGCGGTGCGCCCACCTGCTGCAAGCCGCGCGAGACCGAGGACGGCCGCCGCCCGACTCCCTCACCACCCGCTGCGACACCGGCACGCCCTGTTATCGAAAAGATGTTCCGTCCCGGTGGGCGGGTTACTGTCCCTGCACGGGCCCGGACGGACTCACCACCCGCCAGGCGGCCATCGTCGCCTCATCGAGCAGACCGTCGCCCGCAAGGGCTACCCGCCCTCGATGCGGGAGATCGGCGAAGGCGTCCACCTGCGCAGTACCTCCTCCGTCGCGCACCAGCTGATGGCTCTGGAGCGCGAGGCTTCCTCTACCGGGACCCGCACCGTCCCCGCGCCTACCGCGTCCGCAGCGACCAGCACGCCGACCTCCAAGAGTGGGCCGTCATGTTCGACGAGTTGGCTCAGGCGCGCCGCCCGATGGCACAGGGCATCGCCTGGTTCGACTGCCTCCTGGTCGAGGAGCGGGTCGCAGCCCTGCGGCTCCTGGTGCGGATCACGGTTGACGGTCTGCAGGCGGGCTCGGTGGGCTTTGCGGGTGGCTGGCTTCCTCTGACGTGGTTTCGTCGTCGATCAGGCCGTAGGGGGGCCGGTCCTCGCTGCGGCTGTAGCGCACCACGACGTAGTCCTCCGCCAGCGCAGGCGGGCTGTTGTCGACGATGAGCACCTGTGCTCCGGCTCCCTGTTCCGCCAGCCAGCTGGTGAGGTGGCGGTAGAAGTCGTCGATGGCGACGGCGTCTGCGATCACCGCGTCCCGGGTGGCGCCGTGACCGAGGTTTTTCTGGGGGCTGTCGATCATGAGGAAGCCGGGGTGGGCGGCCGAGGTCTCGACGGCCACCTCGAAGACGGCCAGTTGCCAGGCCAGGGTCAGGAGGGTTCGGGCGCCGGAGGACGCCTCGCGGTAGGAGTCGCCGCGCACGTACGGGGTCAGGTTCGTGTCGATCATCGGCTGGCTGAGCTTCGGGTATCGCCACTGTCGCAGCAGCTCGCTGTACCGGCCGCTGATGCGGCCGATGATCAGGTCACGGTCCTGCGCGGCATCCCCCAGCTGGTCGCGTTCCTCCCGCAGGCGGGCGATCTGCGTCTCGTGCCGTTCCACCAGCACGGCTCGCTTCTCCAGCCCGTTCTGAAGCTTGATCGCGTTCTCGGTGTGCTGAAGGTGACGAAGGACCTCCTCGCGCCGGCGCTGGAGGTCGTCACGAGCGGCGAGGAACGGTGCGACCCGGGGCGACGTCGCTTCATCGACCGCGGCGGCGGCCTGCTCCTCGGCGAGTGCCGCGTCTTCCGCCTGGAGTTTCAGAGCCGCGAGGGAGCTGTCGAGGTCTTCGATGTACTCGGTGATCTCCTTCAGGCGGGCCTTGGTGGCCCTGACCTCGGAGGCGACATCCAGCCGTCCCTGATCCGGCGAGCGCTCGGCATCGGCGGTGCCGAGCGTCAGGTGCCCGTCGTCATGGGGCAGCTCGTGGCTGCACAGGCTGCAGAAGCCGTTCTCCGTCGACGGGGGAGAGGAAAGCCGGTGCAGGCAGGCAGGACACGTCGTGACGCTCAGCGGATCGAACAGGCGTTCCGCCTCGGCCAGCATGTTGAGCTTGACGAGGTCGTCCGCGTACTGGGCCCGCAGCGGCATCATGCGGGCGAGTTGTGTCTCGCAGTCTCGTACGACGCCAGCGGCTCGCCGGGCGCGTTGGGCGGCTTGCTGGTGCTCACGGCGCAAACGGCCCGCGAATGCTGTGCCGGCCTGCGTAGCCCCGTCCAAGGCCTGGAGCTGTTCGTTCAGCTCAAGCAGTTCACGCTCGTAGGCCTCGGTCGTAAGGGCATCGCCCACGGGAAGGTCTTGCTCTTCGACAAAAGTCCGAGCGGCGGCGAGTTCGGAGCGTGCCTGCGTGAGTCGGGTGCTCAACTCCCGGATGCGCTCCCCAAGCTCGACCGCACGGTCGTCGTGGACGCCGAAGACGACGTCGACGACCTGCTTCAGCTTGTGCTTCTTCATGAACTCGTTCTCGAAGAGGAAGTTCATGGAGGCGATGCGCTCGTTTGGCAGGAACGCCAGAGACATGAGGTCGCGGAAGCTCAGGGGATCGGTGCGGGACTCACGGCTCGACGGGGCCTCCCGTAGCTGGACGCCTTCGAGCTTGCAGTGCCCGAGTAGCAGCGCGGAGAGGCTCTCGGGCGCTCCCGCCGGCTCGATGGGCCTGCTCTCCGGCTTGGCCAGCGCCGGCTGGTCGAGAGTTCCCCGGCGCACGTAGGCGACCTTCGAGGGTTCCCCGACAGGCCGCTCGATCACGTGCGGTTCGCCGGACAGCTCTACTTCCAGTAGGCAGGAGCGGACCTTCCGCAACACCTCCGGATGCCGTGGGTGACGCTTCCCGCCGAGGCCGTAGGCGATGAACTCCAACACCGCGGTCTTGCCCGAACTGAAGGCCCCGGCCACCACCGAAAGCCCCCGCACCCGATGAGCGTGGGTGAAGTCGACGTCATAGGTCCGGCTGACGCCTGCCAAACGCAAGCGCCGGATCCGGATGCCAGGCAGAGGCTGCATGGTGATCACCCCTCCCAGGGCATGTCAGATGCCTGCGGTCCCGGGCCCAGAACGCTGAGGAGCGCCGCTCCCGGCCCGCCCTCTCCGTCCGGCCGCAGCCATCGCGCGGTCTGCTCCCGCAGTGCCTTGTCGCTGAGCTTGCGGAGGTGACGCACAACGATGGACGCCGCGGTGGTGAACGACGCAGCGTAGGTGGCGGTGAAGCGCGCACCGAGTTCCCGGCCTCGGTTGCTGATCGAGTAGACGAAGGCCCCGTTGCGGTTGTGGACCTCGCAGCACCCGTACGCGACGAGCAGCGCGAGGTCGTGCTGGATGCGCTCCCGTCGACTGGTGAAGCGTTGCGAGGAAGACGCGTACGAGAGTACCTGCGGATCGAACCCCGCCAGCCTCAACAGACTGGCCTCCCGGCCGTCGGAAGCGACGACCAGGAAGGGGTTCGCTGACAGGAAGTCGTAGTAGCCCAGACGCTCCAGACTGGCCCCCCTTGCGTCCTGCCCGGCGACGGTGTCGAGCAGAAGCAGCAGCTGAGCGAGCCGGAACGTCACCTGATCTTCCGGCATCAACACCGGCCGGTGTGCTTCCACAACGAACCCCTTGTAGGTCTGACAGGACAGGAGACGGCAGTGGTCAGCCGTCGGTGTGCTCGGCGGCGATCTGCCGCCAGTTCTTGACCCAGCCCGCTTTGCGGTTGTCCACCAGCCGGTGCACCAGCCCCCAGCTGTGTACAAGCTCCAGGCGCAGGGACTTTGGCAGTTTGTCGTGCTCGTTGCGTACATCCCGCCAGACCCGAGTGTGCAGAGCCGGGATGGTGTTCTCGGCGGCGCACTCGTTGAATTGCATCTCCCACAATCCGTGCAGGGTCGCATCGACCGAGCTGAGCGCCGCCACCTCCCCTGGCACGCCCTTGTGCGCGATCTCACGGGCCACCAGATCGGCATTGAAGAACTGACGCTTGGCCGAGTCCAGCTCCACATGGCCGGCCTCGGTCATCTGGCGGATGAACAAGGCGGAGCCGAGAGCGGCTGCCTTGTCCTCCTCGACTTCGAGTACCAGCCGAAGCTGCTCCATGGGAACGGGGCCAGCTTGCATGTAAGTCTCGTAGAAACCACGACGCACGTCATCGGCCTCGGGGCTGAGCAGCTTCTTGCGGAGGCCGGTCTCGTCCCAGAGCTGGATGACGAGGCTGTGCTCGTTTTCCTTTGCCTTCTTCCACTTGTCCCACCACGCCGTCGTGGGGCCGTCCATGCTGGAGGGGATGCACAGAATCCAGCTGGCGATGGTGTGGCCATTCTCGGCAGCTGCCTTCAGCGCGTTGGCCAGCGACTTTCGGATCTGCTGCTGGTGGTCCTTCGTGGTGGCTGGCATGAAGTACTTCGACTGCCACACCGTGATCGCCCCACCGAGGTTTCCGGCGAAGGCGTCGATACCCCAGTCGCCTGGGTTGGCGGCGACGGACCGAACACCTGGGGTCGTCGCGGCTGCAAGCTGAGCGACCATCGACTCGAAGTCGTCGCGAGCTCCGCCGGCACTTCCCCCGCGGATTGCGTGCACGTCGAAGCTGATTGGCTGGACACCCGTCGGCACGGCTATCGAGTCAGGCACAGCCCACCCCCATGCGCCGTCGGACTGCACACAGGATGTCTCCCGTGCGTCACACCACGTACTGGCGCGAGGGTATCCACAGCCAGTCATCTGATCAATAAGGGAACCGCCACATCGCGTGCGGGCGTGATCCTCCGACGCCGGGCCACCCAGGTTGTCATGTGCTTCTGAAAGATCACGCCCGTACATGGCAACACAGCGGGCGACGGCAGACAGGGCGAACACGGTGGTCAGCTGCGCGTCGTCGAGAGCGAGGCGCGGTGCTGCGCCGTTCGCTGGCGAGGGCCACGACCGCCTCGGCGACGATCGCGTCCCTGGGGCTGCTCTCAAGCCACTCGATGCCTGCTGGCTCCATCACAGCGTGAGTGTCGCCGGGACGGAACGCTGCAGCCGGGGGGAAGATTCCGCCCGGACATCCGGGCGAACCCACGCCAGGCTAAACCCAATAGTGAAAGATTCGCCTCGGGTTCCCAGGCTGAGTCCTCCGAAATTCGACGAACCCGTCGGTTTCCGGTGGTCGGCGACAGCATGATCGAGGCCGCCATCTGCGACGGCGACATCGTCACCGTGAGGAAGGCCGACAGCGCGGACCACGGCGACATCGTGGCTTTCTCTGGGGGAGAAGTGTGGCGCAACACGTTCCCAGAGGGATCGGTGCAGCTCAGCTGCTTTGCGGACGAGTGTATTGGGCGCAACAGGTGTAGTGCTATCGCTAGATCGAGCGAATCGCTAGCGCCGGAGCAGATCCCAACAGTCCCAAGCCGGTCATTAGCGGATCAATTGCATTGCCCCAGTCGACGCAACCGCACCCACCGAAAACGCTGTTGTTACCGTGCAAGAAGCCACGTTTGCGCAGCTGAGGAGGTCGGCGGGTGTCCGCACTTGACTTCTATGCCCATGTCGCCACCCGCAGCGACGTACTCGATGTCGGCTTGGGTTCTGATCCCTACGCCTGGGAAGCCGCCCTGGGCGGCCAATTCCTCGACGTGCCCGGTGGCGGCCTCCTGCGCCGGGACTACGGACTCGTGGAGATCAACTTCTCTGCAGAGCAGCCGGGGCTGCAGGGACAGATGTCATGCTTCGGCTTCGGTGTGAAGATCCAACGGCTGCTGTACGTCCCATCGGCGGACATGGTGCCCCCTGTTCTCGCGCGGAAGTACGGGGACTTCGCGCCCACTGTCCGTTTCGATGAACTGCAGGCCGCCATCCTAGCCCTCGGGCACACCCTCGAGCTCGATACGGACAACACGTCGCGAGACATGGATTGCTATCGCGTATCCGATTCCGCGGCCCGCATCCACGTCATCTCCGACTTCGATCCATACGGGTCCGGGACCCCTGATCCAGACGGGCATCAGGTGGGCGATGTCTGGTCCATCGACTTGTGGTGACCACTCCCGCTGAAAGGAGCGGATGTCAGATGTCAACGGCCATTCAGTTCTCCCCGGAGGCGGCCAGTAATTCTCCCCACTGGCGGCCAGTGAATCTTCCCCAACCGCGGCCAGATATCTCCCCGCTGTTGGTGGGTGGGTCAGCGCAAGGGGATCACCCCCTGTCCGCTGGTGGCCTGGTTGAGTCGGAAGGAATCACCCTGGGTGACCACGACGTGAGCGTGGTGGAGGAGCCGGTCGACGGTGGCCGTGGCCAGGGTCTTGGGCATGATCTCGTCGAATCCGGAGGGGTGGAGGTTGCTCGAGACGGCCAGCGCCCGGCGTTCGTAGGCGGCATCGACCAGCCGGTAGAAGCCCTCGGCGGCGTCCGGGGAGACGGGCAGGAGCCCGATGTCGTCCACCTATGTCGATATCGGCATAGATCGACGAGTTCGGCTACCTCAACCTGGACCGTAAGGGCGCCAAGCTGCTGTTCCAGATCTTCACCGAGCGCGAGGAGCGCAAGGCCACCGCGGTCGCCACGAACTCGCCCTTCACCGAGTGGGACAAGACCTTCGGCGACGCCCGCCTCTGCGCGGCCATCGCCGACCGGATCACCTTCCGCTGCACCCTGATCCAGACCGGCACCGAGTCCTACCGTTACCAGGCCACCCAGGAAGCCCTCTTTTCCCCGAACTGACAACGCCACCAGCAGCACGGAGGGCTGGACTCGCGGGTCCATTTGGCCGGAACTTGGGGCAGCTACCGAATTATGCAGACCGCCGGCATTGGTAGGTTCCACTCACCCTGCACGTCGACGAGCACCCGGCGGGCCAGTTCCCGGGCTTCGGTCCAACCTGGATCGACCGCCAGCGCTTCCCTGCTCCAGCGCTCCGAGTTCGCCCTGCCACTCATCCCAGCGAAGATCGCATCAATCGTTTGCAGATCTGGACGCACCTCACGGCTGATCTCCCCACCCTCAACAAGGCTCTCGACCATGCGGAAGGCATGGTCGAAGTCCAGGACGATCTCATCCGTCGCGACACCGTGCTCGTCCACCCAAGCTCGCTGACTCGACGGATCAGCTGCCACCACGGTCAGCGACTCGATCAACAAGCGCCTTCGAAAGGAAGGACCAGGAGGGTTCTTCATCCGAGGATCGTCGCACGCCCAAGCGCGAGGCGGCCAGCTACTTCGTCCTCAGGCTGAGCACTCCGACGAGTACGCCAACACCAGCCCTCCGGCGCCTCCATGAGCGAGGCCCTGGCCGCGACTTGTCAGGGAGGCGACCCGGGCCTGCGATCACAAGCTACCGACACCCCCACCCCGGCCCCTACGGACACTCCGCGCGCTCCCGCCTGGTCACCCCATCAGTAGCTCCCAATCTCGCCGAACTGGCTCCCGAACTCGCCGAAGAAGACCCGCCGCAGTCGAGTACACCACCGCCACGAACGGCCTAGACCTGGATCTCATTCATGCCGGAGAAGCGGCTCTCATATGACCCGACAAAATCAACCATGACGAAAGCCCAGACGCGGTGCCGCTTGCCGGTCCGCGGGTTGATCCACGGGCCCAGGAACCCGTAGTCGATCTGAGCCTCCGAGCCCGGCTCGACCTCATCCCGCAGGACGGTGACCTGCGACCTCTTTGTCTCCTCCGGCAGCGTCGCATCCAGCCACCGCCGCAGCGAGGTCCGCGAGGCCTGCACTCCTCGCTCGTCGCGGAGCCGCTGGTGGATTGTCGAGACGGTCACCTGCCCCAGCAGGCTCTTGATGTAGTCGCGGTGCTGATCGAACGCCGGCCAGGTCAGTTGCCGCAGCCGCCGGTCCGCAAGCTCAGGGAACCAGCTCTTGATCAGCTTGGCCCAGTCGTCCTCGCTCATGGGCGGCCCGCCCGGGGTGATCCCGGACAGCTCCGCCGGGGCCAGGTACTTCCTGACCGTCTTGCGGTCCACCCCCAGCGACGTCGCCAGCTGGGCCTTGGACCGGCCGGCGTACCAGTGGACGTAGATCTCGATGATGTCGACCACGGTGAACGATCTCCTTGCCATCCGGTACGTACCCCGGCCTCTCCAGACCGAGGGCACGTACGACTCCGTGATGACCAGGACCCTCAAGCCCGAACACCGCCATACCCATGGGGAATTCGGTGGATTCGGGATGGAGAATTACATGGTTCTCAAACCACCTGACATGGGGAAAATCGTGGCCGTCGACACCCCTGGCCGTGCGGTGAAGCCAACCTCAGGGGCAACCCTTTGCTGACCTGAAACTGAGCCTTGTAGTGGGCAGGCCGGGCCAACCGCAAAGTTCAAGGACACTGCCCCCGCACGATGGTGCCGGTCCGCCCTGAGCATGTGCCTTCCGGATCTTTCGCTATGAGTAGTGTGCCGGGAGGCGCTCTGGATGCCCGGCAGTCGTGCCACTGGGGCGGTGGGGGAAGGCATGATCGAGTCTCTGGGGATTTGATGGTGGGGGTGTGGTGTGGGGGACTGGCGGACCGATCCGGCGTTCGCAATGTGCCGGGCGCTGGCGGACGGAGCGGATCTGGCCTCGTTCGCGGGAGGTGCCTTCGATGTCCGGGCACTGGTGGCCGGCATCCGGCCCGAGACCCAGCGCGGGTTCCCCCTCGACGCCGTCCCGTGGGGAAACTTCCCTCACGGGGACGATGCCCGGGAGGCCGTTCACCAGTTGTACACCGGCGACAGCCCCGCTCGCCATGCGACGGGCGTTCTCGGCGGCCTGTGTGCCAACGACAGCCGGGCGGCTGCCGCCCTCGCCGTACCGTTCCTGATCCCCATCGCCACCGATACCCATCATCCACACCGTGCCGACGCCCTCGGCGCACTCTCCGCCCCGGCCCGCGCCCGGCACTTCGGCGTCGCCTCCCGAGAGGAACTCCTTCTCCACCGCACCGACCCTCGACGCCACGCCCAAGACGACTATGACGACTACGGAGTCGAGGTGACCGGCTACCCCGCGGGCTGGTCGGTCGCCGCCGCCCGAGCCGCGATCACTGCCGAAATTCCCACACTCCTGCCCCTTCTCGATGACCCCGACCGCACCATCCGCATTGACGCCGCCTACGCTCTGGCCACCGCTGCCGACCCGGATCAGGTCCGAACCGCCTTCGCCACCAGGCTCGCCACGGAGCGCGACGCATTGGTCCGTGCCGCCCTGCTCCTCGCCGCTGCCGAGACCACCCGGGCCCACACACACCCGCCGACCGTCTCGTGGATCCGCGGGCGGTGGCAAGATCGGACACAGGCCCCCGAAGTCCGCATGGCCGCAGCGATCGGCTGGCTCTGCCTCACGGACGAACCCGCCCCCGAGAGCCTGCACCACACTTTTGATGCTCTCGCCACCGTCCAACTCGCGCACGCTATGGACGCCCTGCCGTGGATGACCGCCGCCGCCGGATCCGGTGAACCGGGACTCCTGCGCTGCGTTCGCCGCATGCTCCACCCCGAAGAGCCCGAACCGGACGATGACCCCTGGGCCGTCCTGCTCTGAGCAACGCGTGACCGGTCGCGGCCCTCAGTCATGCCGCCCGTGTGGGCTGAGCTGGGTGTTCCCCGTTCGTCCCTCTTCCGAGAAAGGGGAGTTGTCGGTGGGTGCTGGCAGGGTGTGTGCATGACGGATAGCGAGAGTGCCCGCATAACGCGGATCCTGAGCGGGCTGCCGGCAGCCGCCCGGGAACTGCTGTTGGAGACAGACTGGGAGTCTCTCCAGCACGCCTACGGCTCCGGCGAGGACATACCCGTCTCCCTGTGCTCCCTCCTGGACGAAGATTCCGAGGTTCGGTCAGAGGCGTTGGCCGCGTTGGACATGGGCGTGCTGCACCAGGGCTCGCTGTACACCGTCACCGCGCCCGCGGCACTGTTCGTCGCCGCAGTCCTCGACCACCCCATGTGCCTCGCCGAACACGAGGGGCACTTCCCGTGGGACGACGGGCCGCCGCGCAGCTTGCGGGCCGCCCTCTTGGTCTGGCTGGGGCAGGTTGCCGAATCTGCGGCCTACGGGGAGGATCCGGTGCGCGACCGCACCGACTGGCAATGGGCGCCCTGGCACGAGGAGACGCGACGCGAGCACGACCTGGAGGAACTCGCAGCACTGCAGGCGTGCCGGGAGATACGCCCCACCCTCTACGACGCCGTCGAGCCGTTCCTCTCCTCTCCCGATCCCCACGTCCGCGAGGCCGCACTCGGCGCAGCCATGCCACTTCTCCTCGCCCCAGGGCTCGCCGACCGGGTGCCGCTGGCCGCCACGCTGCTGCGGGCACGGCTAGGTCCCGTGGCGGGGCGACGGGAGCGAGCGAGTGTGGCGCGGGCGCTCGGCGTATGGGGGGTGGACACCTCCGACCTGCTCGCCGACTCCGACCCAGCTGTGCGGGTCTGCGCCGCGCTCGGTCCCGCCCATGTTGATCGGCCACGCGCTCTCGCCGTCCTCCTCGACGCCCTGCGGGACCCGCGAACGACGGACGGCTGGTTCCCCGAGCCACTGCCCGGGCTCGACGGGTGGTTCCGGTTCACCGTGCTGCGCTCCGCGCTCGCCCTGGCCGAAACCTTCGAGGAGGTGGCACCAGTGGCGGTCGCCATCGTGGCCGCCGGCGGCGCGTCGGTCACCGACCACGAACGCGGGCCGATCCTGCTCAGAGCCTTTGCCGGTGGGTACGCCCCGACCCACCCGCTCACCCCCGCCCAACGCAACCTGTTGCGGGCCTTCGTGGACACCGACGAGGCGACGGGCGGCATCGCCGGAAACGTGTTGTGGTTCCGCGCGGCCGGGCTGCCCGAGAACCGGGAGGGCATCGCTGCGTTGCTGTGACCTACGGGATTCAGGTCGCATCGGCGGCAACATGCGCCGACCACACCGCTACCACCGCCGGCTCCTGCGCGTCTTCTGCCTCTCCGCCCAGATTGCCGCCCGCTTCTGCCCCACGTCCAAGACCTTCTACGACCGCAAACGAGCCGAGGGCAAGAGCCACAAACAGGCGATCCGCGCCCTCGCTCGCCGCCGACTCGACGTTCTGTGGGCCCTCATCCGCGACCAACGCCAATGGACAGCCCAGCCACCACAACCGGGCCTGATCAGCGCCGTATAACGCCAGCCGCCCTGGTGATCGAGGTCCCTCGACCTGAGCCCGACTGGCAGCCGGCTACACAACCGACCTACTAAACCGGCAAGAACCCCGCCTGCCAGTACAGCGTCTGGGAGCACTCAGCCCCGCTGTTCCAGATGGTCGGAGTGCTGGCGTTGCCGGTGCAGCCCGTGGCTCAGCGGCTGCGTCTGCACGTGGAGCGGTCGTGGGACGGGGTGGACGAACTCGAGGTCGTTCTGTTCCGGCTGAAGGGTTTCAGCTTCGCGATCAGCAAGCATGACGGCAATCCGGTCGGCGTCTCGTATGTATGGCTCACCCAGCCGCACGAGCAAGCCGAGAAGGCCCTGGACACCCTCCTGGAGGTGGTCGGAATCGGGGAGGACGTCGTCGCATTCCGCGGAGACGCTCACGAGGACCTAGCAGAGCGGACCGCCAAGGCACAGGATGCTGGCTCTCCTGATGAAGTCTCTGGCGTCGCCTTGCCGACCTCCCTATGGGCAAGGTTCCGGCGTGCCATCGGCATGCCCCAGTGAGCACCTTTGACGCTTGACAACGGTCATTGGGAATCAGTCACAGGCGCCGGTACTGCCCTCGTCCGCGCCCCTGCCGGCAGGAGGCGTACCGGGACCGGAGGCGGGCCGCGTCAGCCGTTCGCGCCCGGATTGCTCTGCTGCGGATCTCGCGGGAGATCCGGGCCCGGTGCGAGGCGGTGGAGTTGCGCGTGGCCGACGCGGCCGAGTACGAGCTTGCCGAGGCTGGGCTACACAGCACCGCCGCCGCGGACTTCCGGCACCTGACCAGCTAGCTGGTGCGGTGCGCGGTGATCGCGGATCGCGAGGCGGGCGTCACCTGGGAGCAGATCGGGCACCCGCACGGCCGGCCTTCGTGAAAGCGCGAGGTTAGAGAAGGTCAGAGTGGCGTGGGACGCCTTCGATCGCAAGTGCACTGGGCGGCGGTTCCCGAGCCATGCTCAGACGTGATCCGGCCAACGCACGACAGAGGACCTGATGCGTTGTCAGCATTATGCACATGGCGAATTTAGGTGAGCACATGCAGCGGCACGCACCGTCCTACGTCGGGTTGGCTGCCGTCATCGGGACAGTGGTGGCGGGTTACCTCCAGGCCGACGGCGTCCTGGAAACCGGTCGCGCCCAGGCACACAGCACACTGGAGGCCGCAAGGACCCAGGCGGCGGGCCAGCAGGCAACCGCGCGCACCAACGAGCAGATCACCCGCTACGGGGAACTCATCCAGGCCTCGAACCGCATACGGTTCCTGATGCAGAGATTCGAGCGGTTGGACGACCGGTCCAAACGGGATCCGGCCGTCATTGCGGACCTTCGCCGGGGTACCGACGACCTGGTGGCTCGTGTGGCATCGGCAGCCGTCATCCTCGGCAGTCATCCGAGCCAGTCCGTTCGCGACAACGCACACGGCATCGCCTATACCCTCCCGTACGCCGCCCGATGTCTTGAGACCAGCCTTCCCGGCCTCGACGGAGCAGGCTACAAGGTGGAATATCCGGGCAAAGGAATGATGGACTGCGTGGAACTGGCCAAATGGTTGGACGGGCACGAAAAGGCACTGGCCAAAGAGCCTCCCTCGTTCTCGTGAGCAACCCAGGCGAGGTCTTCTTCATCCATTGGGCCTCGTCGCAGACGAGGATGCGGAATTCCTCGGCGAGGGCGTCTTTGAGGAGGTTGTCGAATTCGATGGGCCTGTTGGGCGGTTCGCCGGGCAGGCCGAGGGCTTCGAACAGGCCGTGGCGGATGTCGCGCGGGGTGGGGCCGGCCCGTAGCTTGAGGCGGTAGGTGTTCTCGGGTGCAAGGTGGCGCAGTGCGGAGTTGATCGACATGGTCTTGCCGGAGCCTGCGGGGCCGTAGACGCACATCATGGCTTTGGCTTCGATGACGGCCTCGACGTTGTCCCTCGTGGTGAGCAGGGCTTCGGTGCCGACTAGCTGGGCGTGTTCGAGGCCGAGGAAGTGGTCGTCGGTCTCAGAGGGCGTTTGAAGTAGGCGGATTGCCCTTTGATGCCCTAGTACGTCCCTCGCCAGGTGGGTGTGGTTTCGTCTGTTATGCGCTTGGCGAGGTTGTCGATCGAGGCGATGTGGATCATGGCTTCGGAGCTGGTGGTGAGGGTCTCGTAGTCGCGGGCGAGGCGGCGGTGCGTCATGATCCAGCCGGTTGGGTCGGCCGCGCGGCGAGGTGTCTGCCAAGGCAGGTCCTTTTCCGCGCGGCCTCCCGCCGAACCGGACGTGATGGTTTCCCGATCATCCGGCTCTCCAGTGATCACCGCGTGAGTGATTCAGCCGATCGTGCGACACGGATGCGATCGTGACAGCTGACACAGGCCACAACTGTCTTGCGGCGCCGGTCGAGCATGACGCGTGCCCAGTCGGACGGCGGCCATCCGGAACGCGCGAGATCGGCGAGTGCACGAATGTGATGTACCTCGACATCGCCGGTGCTTCCGCAGATCTCGCAGGTATCCGCAAGGAGCCTTGTGATCAGCTCTTTTTGCGGATAGTCCACCCAGACGGCGCGGCGGTCGACCACCTTCGCCGATCGCTGCTGCTGGAGTGGAATCCCACCGAACCTTGCCACCAGTGGTTTCCTGTTCTTCCGTTCGATGCGGGCCTCGAAACAGACTCGGGGCCCGTTGGTGGTGTCGATTCTGGCCTTGTGCTTGGCTGCCATTTTCGACACCGTCGAGCGGTGCTTGGCCGCGAGGGTCTTGAGCATGGAGGTCTCCATGACCCATTGCATGCGGTGCAGCCGGAAGACGTCTCCGGCAAGAAAGTAGTACTGAACAATGCCCCGGTAGACCGCTCCGTAGGTCGCAACGATCGCATGGTCGCCGCTGTTGATCAGAGCGTTTCTTCTCGCGGGCTTTCCGCGGAAGAGGTATGGGGCACATTTGGCTTTGATCACGTCTCGTGGGACACGTAGTGCGATCTGACCGTTGACACGCCGGTAACGGCCCGTCTTCTTCGTGTCGTTGTGCTGAGTCGTGATCTCGTAGCCGAGGAACCTCGCGGCCCCGGTGCGGGCATGGGTGATCAGCGTCTTGTCCTGGGAGAGTTCCAGCTTGAGTTCGTCGCGCAGGAACTCCGCCAGGCGGTGCTTGATCTGCTCGGCCTCGGCTTTGGGTCCGGTGAATCCGAGGAGGTGGTCGTCCGCGTAGCGGATATAGCGCAGCCTCCGGTATCCCGGATCATTCGGATCCGAGCTCGGCAGACTGACCATCTGCTGACGGAGTGTCCGGGATTCAGCCCGGTCACCGCGCCGGCGGGCTTTCGCCAGGAGATTCTGCAACTCCAGATAGGCGGGGTTGCGGGCCCGGCGGTCTCCCCGGGTGTATTCCGGTATCAGAACAGTTTCGACGAACTCGTCCAACTTGTGCAGGTAGATGTTGGACAGGACCGGGGAAGCCACTCCGCCTTGCGGCGCTCCGGAGAGTGTGGCGCCCCACTTCCAGTCCTCCAGGTATCCGGCCGTCAGCATGTTGTGCACCAGCCGTAGAAACCGCTGGTCACGGATCTTCTCGCCGAGGATCGACAGCAGGACTTGGTGGTCCAGGCTGCCGAAGCAGTCGGCGATGTCGCCCTCGATGAACCAGGACGTCCCGGTCCACGTGTGGGCCACCTCCCGCAAAGCGGTGTGGCAGCCCCGACGGGGGCGGAATCCATGAGATCGGTCGGAGAATGTCGGATCGTAGTACGCCTCCAATAAGAGACGGACCACTTCACCGACGAGTTTGTCCGACCAGGTCGGAAGTCCCAGCGGGCGTGTCTTCCCGTTCTTCTTCGGGATTAGAACTCGCCGGACCGGACGGAAGCGGTATCGCTCGTGACGTACCGCTTCGATGATCCGGCTGATCTTCCGCTGTGACATACCGTCCACGGTTTCCGGTGTGACCCCGGGTGTCATTGCGTCGTGGTTGGCGTAGATGCGCCCGTAGGCCATTAGATACAACTGCGGGTTGAACAGCTGTCGATACAGTTCGTTGCACGGCAGGCCGCGCCTGCCGCGTTCACGCAGGACACCCAGCACCGTTTTGGCACTCTGCATTTCGCATACCTCCCAGGTCTCGGTGTCCGAATCACCTGGCCCCCTTCGCCCTACGGACGGCTTTCCCGCCCCTCCCTGGCCGGTCGTGACTCCGGCGACTACTACGGGGCCTCCGTCGCCATAGGATTCGCATCCCGTAGGCGATCCCACGTTCGTCCCTGTCTGTACGTTCTAGCGCGACTTAGGCGCCCCACTCATCTCCTTGAATGTCCTCGTTGGACATCGCCCCGAACTCCGGAGGTGCACTGACCAACACTATCGATGCCAGTGCAGAGTCGGCGCCGGTTTCAGTTGTCTTTCCGGCGGATGGGAACTTGCATCTTCTGGAGATTGGGCTTCAAACAATCCAGTCTTCGCCATATCGCGCGGGCCGCCCAGCACACCGTCCCTGACAACTGGACCCGGTTACTGGTTTTCTGACATGCTCTTGTCCCCTTCGCCTTTCGGGCCCAGGTAAGTCATTCGGCCCAAGAACCTCCTTCCGAGTTCCTCCCGGCTGAACCGGGGATACAAACAGAGCGCCTCGTGGCGCACAAGGCGCGCTCGACTACCCATCGGTAGACGCCCAGGCCGCTGCCGTGGGGTGTGCCGCGTCGGGCGATGACGGGGAGGATCCGGCGGGCCCGGACCGGGTCGCGGTAGACGTCGTGGTCGTAGCCTCGGTCGGCGAAGACCGACTGGGGCTTGCGGCGGGGCCGTCCGGGCCTGCCGCGGACGGGCGGGACGGCGTCGAGCAGGGGCATGAGCTGGGTGACGTCGTTGCGGTTGCCGCCGGTGAGGATGACCGCGAGCGGGGTGCCGTGGCCGTCGGTGATCAGGTGGTGCTTGGAGCCGGCCCGTCCCCGGTCGACTGGCGACGGGCCCGTCTGGAGCCCCCTTTTAACGCCCTGACATGGCTGGAGTCGACGACCGCCCGCGACCAGTCGAGGCGGGCGGCGGCGTTCAGCTCAGCCAGCAGCACCTCGTGCAGCCGCTGCCAGACTCCGGCCTCGTTCCAGTCCCGCAGTCGTCGCCAGCACGTCATACGGACCCGAAGCCGAGCTCCTGGGGTAGGTGTTCCCACTGGATGCCGGTGTGCAGCACGAACAGAATCCCGCACAGCGCCTGCCGGTCCGGGACCGGCTTGCGGCCCGGGTACCTGAACCGCCTCTCTCGCTCTGGCAGGAGCGGCTCGATCCGCTCCCACACGTCATCCGACACGATCCACGGTGAAGCCCCCATGGCCCGGACAACGCTGAACTCGCCCACCGGACACGGTCACCAGGGCCGATCCACCTCATTGTGTTAGGCGTTCTAAAGCATTCGGTGGAGAGCTGAACGAACCGCTTTTGAAGAGATCGAGACGGCCGCACCACTAGCAAAGAGGCGTGCGGGCGCGCGGGGCGCCGTTCGGTTGGATGATGTCAGGGATACAGCAGATACAGAGAGGCTGACGTGGTTATGGATTTGGACATGGGTACCGTCCCTGCTTGGGTCGCCACGGGATCTGCTGTGATGGCTGCTGTGTCCTATAGGCGCAGTGTAAAAGACAAGGAGCAGGAGCAGGCGAGCAAGATCGCCGCATGGGTTGTGCGTAGTCAGGAGAAGGACTCGATTGCCCATCTTCTAGTGAGTAATTCCAGTGATGCTTCTGTCTACCATTTGGAGGTCGTTTCCTCGACGTCAGGAAAACCTCTCTGTCCCACCATCGTTGAGGTGCCAGCCATGTCAGCCACTCAGCATGCCCTCGCTTCCCCAGAGGAGGTCAAACTCCATGAGGGGGCCGTGCAAGTCGCTAGATTCGTCACAGGGATGGTGATCGGGTGGCCCGGAGGTATTCACCTAGCCGGGATTTCAGATCGGCCTGATAGGGGCGAGCAATTATTCTTCGACTTCCCGTCCAAAGCTACGTTCAGGGACGCGCTGGGTAGGTGGTGGGTCAAGACAGACAAGGGGAAACTCAGGCGAATGAAGCCCACTTTTAAGGAAAGGGTAGCGTTGTGGACTAGCCGGTATATTCAAAGGAAGGTGTCGAAGGTCAAGTGAGGCAACCTCATCATGCGAGACAAAGGCCAGTTGGAATGAATCGAGGCTGGGTGAGATCGATGAAAACCGATGCGGCGTACGTTCCGGTTCCGGCTCGATGGCCCGCACCTGGTCCTGGCCGACGACGCCGAGGGGGAAGATGTGCTGTCCGGCTGGTTACCGATGCGGACGCCGACGAGCTGGCCGCCTTGGCCGCGGGGGAGCTCGGCGCCTCGTTGGGCCGGCTGACTGCGCCGGGCACGGATCCGCTGGCGGTGCTGGGGGAGGTGCGGGTGATCGAGCGGTTCCGGTCGGGGTCGGGTGGCCTGAGGGTGACGCTGGCGTGGCCGGCTGGCCTGCGGGGCACCGCCGTGGAGGGGCCGGCGGGTGGGGTGGTTCGGCACGGGGTGCCGTCGGCTGGCTCGGGGCAGGAGTGCGTGTGCCGCCGGTATGCCCGCGGGGGCCTGGATCCGGTGTCCTGGTGCGCCGAACACGGGGACGCAGCCGGGCCCGGTGATGGAGTGGCACCCCGGCGGAGGAGTGAGGTGTACGGACCTGGTTCGCAGCCGTACCGGCGCCGCAGAGATCGCGCCCGCTGGTGGGGCCCTGTGACCTGGGAGTGGGGCCACTACCGGGACCTGGACGCCTACTTCGGGCCCGCGGTCGGGCAGGCATTGCAGCGGGCCCACCGCGCAGGCGTCAGCTACCTCACTGCCGCCTACCTCCGGGCCAAGGCCGGGCAGGTCCGGTTCCGGTTCACCGTCATCAACACCGTGGACCGGTACATCGTCCACACCGCCGAGTACCCGTCCACCAATTTCGACCCCCGACAGGCATCAATCCGGCTGCAATTGGAGGGATAAGGAACGGTTCTATGGGAGGAATGTGAAGCGAATTGCTGGACCGCTGTCGCTGATGGGGAGAGCAGTTGCGGTATCTGATGCTTGGTGAGCTGGGGCGTTGCAGGTTGATTGAGAACGGCTTTTGCGACGTCAGTCGGGGCCTGGCCTGGGATTGTTGCAGGTTGGTTGAGAACCGAGCTGGTGTTGCAGATGGCGTTGACGTCTAATGGGCCGAGTGTCATTTCGCGCCCTTCTGGGTGTTTGTGCAGGTCAGCTCCGTGATCGGACGGGTCGGTCTGCAGGTTCGGGGATCGGCGTGCGGAGCGTCGTTGGTTCTTCCGCTGCCGTGTACGCGGGCAAGGCATCTGCGATGTTGGCCGTCCGTTAGTCGAAGTACGGGGAACGGTTCTCCAACCAGCCGATTGCGTGCAGGTCGCGTGCGAGCCAGGTGTAGGCGAGGTTCGTGGCCTGCCGTTCATCGTGCATGCTGATCGCTTGCTGGCTGACTTCGGGGACCTGAAATGCCGCTGATGTGCCATCAGTCTGGTTCATCCACTGCCTGGGTGGTACGTCAGGTTCTTCAATTAGGTTGAGGTGCACCACGGGCTTGTCGGATTCACGCGCCGTGCTGTCGGTGCGGAGCGTGTACTCCATGATCGGTGGGAGATCGCCGCTCTCGTCCGGGCTTGGCGTGATCACGAGGCCATCGGCGCGGGCTGGCATGATGCTGTAGAGGGCAGTGCGTGCCCGAACCGGGGGAAATTCGCTTCTACGAGTTGCTGATAGCCGATGAGCGCATTCTGCAGGACGGTGGTTGTGATGGACCAGGTCAGCTCAGGCGAGTAGGCCTGCCAGACGAATCGAGCCCCCGTCCTCTGATCCGCCGGTGGGTACGGAGCGGCAAGGGTCTCGTCGTGAATTTGCTGGAGTTCGGTGTGGAGCCAGCGGATGTCGCCGGAGTCGATGGTGTTGCCGGCTGCCTGCCAGGTACACCACTGGCTGTTCTCCACTTGCTTCATCATTGTCTGCACCTCCAGCCGGAGGTGACGGACAGGAATCGGAGCGCCGTGTGGCAGTCGGTGGCTGGAGAGAATGTGACGAGCGAGGAACCGGATCCGCTCGGCCGCGAGCGGGGATCCGGATGGCACGGGCAGAACCCTCCGCTGGATGCGAAGGGACAGGGCTTTACGCAGTCGATTGCGTGCCCAGATCCATCTCGAGAGGTCGTCCTTAGGCAGGGTGAAGCCTTCGATGCTGTGAAACTCTGACAGCATGCCAGCCCCGAGCTGAAGGTCAGGACGTGCCACGAGGTCTGCGTTGTGCATGCCTTCGCGACCGACGGCAAGCAACATGAAGTCGCCTTCGAGCCGGACACTCCACGGTTCCAGCACGCCTGTGTGTTGACGCGTCAACTGGGATGGCAAATTGCCGAGACCGTCGGTCCAGGCTTGCATAGCGTCCCTGAGCCACCAGCCTGCTGTCAGTGCTGGTTCCTCGCCGGCGTTGTGGTGGTTGATGGCTACCTGGCTGGTCCGCTTACCGGATGTGGATACCTCATCGAGTACCCACGACGCTGCGGCTGGGTTCGCTCGTACGAGACGCGACATGAACTCCACCGTCTTGTCCGCAGCAGCAGTGTCGATCGCGAAGGCGATCGCGTAGCGCCAGCGGGGGAAGCTCTCAGGGCCTGCTGCCTCTTCAAGGCGGGTGATGCCATCTTGGAGTGCCTGCGCGCCGAAGTGCTGCTCGAACAGGGGTAGAGCGAATCGCAGCTGGCCATCCTCGCGGACAACCAGCCCTGTCTCCTCCAACTCCCAGACTTTCTGGTCCCGCCCGAATGAGGAGGCCCGGACTGGTCCGGCTGAATCCATGACCAGGGCGGCGAGTCGTACCAGGCCGCCCCACACCTCGTCCTTGACTGGCCGCCGCTGCTGTCGAAGAACGGAGCTCGCCAGACCAGCGAGCAATTCCTGCGTAGACACATTTGCGTCACCGCCTGCACGTAGTCGGCTTGCCAACGCGTGGACCAGGAGGGGACTCGTAAGGAGCTGTCGGGCTTCGTGTTCCTTGACTGCATGGAAGACCGGCTCGCCCACGATGATGCGGAGCAACTCCATACCGCGCTGAAGGGGCCATGGGGCGACCTCGATACGCTCGCGCTCGTTCACCTCACCCGCCCCCGGCCGAGTCGTTGCGAGAACACTGAGGCGAGGCCATGTCAGAACAAGCCGCCTTGCCTGGGCCAGCACCTCATGGGCATCCCACGGACTCAACCGATCCAGATCATCAATGACGATCCGGCATTCCTGCTCCAGGTCCCCGCTCAGGACCGCTTCCAGCTGACGCTGCTTCAGGTCCCGCGCCTCCAGCCACACCGGTACCGCCACAGTCGCGTCCGTCTGTGCCCGCATCAACCCCGCATTCCACCAATGCTAGGCTTCCTCGCTCTTGCCTGCGCCCATGGGCGCCACCAGAACCCGCACGCTGCCGAACGGAACTTCCACGAATGCCTGCGCCTGAGTATGGAGCCATTCGAGAACATCGTCCCGCCGATCCGATGGCGTACTGCTCAAGCGAGTAAGCCTTCGTGCGAGGGATCGCCGAGCCGCGAGCCCCAGCGTCTTCTCTCGCTCCGTACCCGTCGTTGCTTCGTGACCATCTGCAGTTGGCGGACGGTCCGCGGGTGAGGCGAGCAACTGGCTGCTTGTCGCCGGTGACGGCTGGGCCTTCTCCAGTAGGTTCCGCCAGGACCGCTCGTTCGTCTTTTCCCCAGCCCAGTCACTCCAGACGCGAACCAGGGCGAGGAGGTGTTCGCTACTGCCGGGGCTGGGTATCGTCGCGCGCGCCGGTGGAGCGGCAAGCCAGCTGCTGATCGCTTGGAACCTGACGGCGACTGCGTACGGCGTCCGCACCGTCTCTCGCGCGGCCTCCCGCCTGGAACACGGCAGCCCCGCAGCCTTCCGGGCACGCTGTGCCCGCGTTTCGAGGGCACGCAGCTGCTCGTTCAGTTCCTGCGCCGGATCCGGCATCCGTGCTCCCGGTGGCTGTCCGTCGTGTCCGCACCGACTGCGGCGGACACCTCGTTGACCTGCGAGCCTAGAGGCCGTTTGTCCGGAGCGTCCTCCCTTTCGGACACCAGCCTTGTGTGGGCTGGAACCTCGGGTCAGCGCCCAGCAAGCGGAGCCGGGCAACGATCTCCAAGGGGGCGTCGGGATGAACCGGAACGATCGAATGAAGAGGCGCACGATGCGTCGTCTCGGCCGCGCGGCGTTGTTCGCTGCCGTACGCGGAGCCGGCGCGGCCGTCGGATCATCTGTGATCGCCACGCTGATCTGGTGGTTCGGGACCCGCTGACTGCAGCCCTCTGATGCGCGTGTCCTCGAGCCGGCGGAACGACCGTGTCGAGGACGGCTGCCGGTCCTGCCTGAATGGCCCGGAGCACTGGACACCGCCCGCGCACACGCCGAGCAGTACGGCGTAACGTTCGCGGTCCGCCGGAGCACCCGGTGGTCCTCCCTCTGGGACCGGATCCGCGCGCACAACAACTGGCCAGGCCACTTCGCCAGGTACTGCACAGTTATCTGCACCTCTTCTCCTCGTTGATCGCGGTGTCGGTCATCACGATCAAAGGAGAGGGAAGTGGATCTACGTCACGAACTGATGGAGGGTCGGGCCCAGCTGCCCCGCGCAGGTGCCGTGGTGGAAACCGGTGAGGCCCACCCTCCCTTCATCGCCATCGACGGCGTCGGACGCGAGGTGGAGCCGGTCACCGCGTACCTGCGCGACCTGGCGCTGAGTGACAGCAACCCGCTGACTGCCCGTAGCTACGCCTTCGGGATGCTGCGCTGGTTCCGGCTGCTGTGGCTGCTCGATGTGGCCTGGGAACGGGCGACCGAGGCGGAGACCGCCGTCCTGACCGGCTGGCTGCGTACGCGCCCCGAACCCGCAGCGTCGTCGGCGCAACTCGCAGTCGCCGCCGCCGGGAACGGTCAATCCGCGGACCGGGAAGCCGTACCTCGGCCCTGGGTACGCACCCACGACGATCAACCACGCACTGTCCGTGGTGAGCGGCTTCTACGCGTTCCACGCGCACTACGGACGCGGTCCGGTAGCGAACCCGGTGCCCGTCTCGCCACAGCGTCGCCGGGCCATGAGTCACCTGAGCCCGCTGGCGCCCAAGCCGGTGTTGGGCCGGGCCAGGCTGCGCCAGAAGGTCACCGGTCGGCCTCCGCGCTCCATCCCCGACCCGCTGTGGGACGAGCTGTTCGCCGCCATGGGCTGCGAGCGGGACCGAGCTCTGCTCGACTGCTACGTCTCCAGCGGCACCAGGGCGGAGGAGTTGCTCGGTGTCCGGACCGGCGACATCCACTGGGCCAAGCCGGGCCTCTACGTCATCACCAAGGGCACCCGAGAACGCGAGCTCGTGCCGATCTCGCCGGAGGCATGTGTCCGACTGGCCCGCTACATGGACAGCACCGGCACCCCAGAGGCTGGCGAGCCCGTCTGGCGGACCCGGCACGGTGAAGACCGGCCTCTGACCTACTGGGCGATGCGTCGGGTGGTGCAGCGGGCCCAGCAGAACCTGCGCACGAACTGGACGCTTCACGACCTGCGCCACACCGCGGCCCACCGGATGGCCAACGGCGGCAAGCTCACGTTGCCCGAGGTCCAGGCGGTGCTGCGCGCCATGCGAACATCCAGACCACCAGCCGCTACCTGGCGGTGCGGGTCGAGGAGATCTTCGACGCCTTGCTGGAGCACTACAACCAGCCGCGCCCCCGGATGAGTTACCCGACCGGATACGCCGCCGACGACATCGCGGCGGTGTTCGGTGCCTAAGACCGCCGCGAGCCCCACCACCGGCGTCAGCCGCCGCCACGGCCCGATCGCCGAGGGCCTGGACTACCCCAGCCGCTTCGTCGGCGGTCCGATGACAGCCGAGCCGGCCACCGCCGCTATGCCACCCCGCCCGTTCGGCGACCTGTCCCGCAGCAGTTCGCGGTCGATCGCGAAGCTGGTCGTCGACACCTGGGATGGAGGTACGTCTACGTGACAGCAGCGCGGCCAGTCCGCCGGGCTCCTCCTGGACTACTTGGCTGGATACCCCGGTCTGACCTGGCAGGAACGGTGGGACGCCAGCCCTGTCGGGCAGGAACGGCCGACGTCAACGACCTGGAGTGCCGCCGCAGCCCCAGCGTCAAACTCACCACCGGCCTGCGAGCCCTGATCTGCCTGCGCGTCATCCAGCCGTCCCTGGTGGCCTTCCGGCGCCACCACATGACCGGCTTCGCAGCCCACTTCATCGCCGCCCAGAGCGACCCGCTGCTGGACGAGTTCGCTAAGCAGGTCGAGGTGCACCAGCACACCTACGCGCACCGCACCGAGGCCCTGTTCGACCTGTGCGTTCTGCTCGCGGTGCAGGGGTCGCGCTGAGCGACGTCAAGGCGCCGGCGCTGCTGCACTTCGCGCAGCAGCGGCCTGCCGATCCACATCGGCGCAGCGCTGCTCGGGCACCTGAATGTCCAGACCACTCGTGGCTACGTCGCGGTGTTCGACGAAGACGTCATCCGCCACTACCAGGAGCACCTGGAACACCGGCGCCAGATCCGTCCCACGGACGAATACCGAGACACCACCTCGGACGAGTGGACCGAGTTCGAGGAGCACTTCGACCGTCGCAAGGTCGAGCTCGGCTCCTGCGGACGCCCTTACGGCACCCCCCCTGCCAGCACGAACACGCATGCATCCGCTGCCCAATGCTCCACGTCAACCCCAAGATGCTCGCCCGACTTCCGAGTTGGAAGCCGACCTTCTGCAACGCCGCGCACAAGCCGAAGTCGAGGGTTGGATCGGTGAGATCGAAGGCATCGACCTCACCCTCGCCTTCCTCTGTGCCAAGCGCGACGAGACCCAACGCCGAGCCCAGCGACCAACTCTGCACCTCGGCATCCCCGCCCGCCGCCGGCCGAAGGCGTCCGAATGACGTTCCACAGACCGATGACTGATCCAGAACCTCGAACGCCTCGGCGCTCCCCGGAATATGATCGAACGGAACTGCCGTCCATGCCCGGCTCGCGGGCCCTCGGCCGGTACGGCCTCGGCCTGCTCCCGTGGCCGGACAACCGCACCTATCGCATGCGAGCCTGAGCCAGTCCAGCCACGCCGCCACAACGAACGCATTCTATTTCGCGAAATCGACAGCAAGAGTCATGCAGGGGGAAATCGTGCCTACACTTCTCTATTACCCATTGGCTAAGCCGCCAGTGAATGTGATCCACGAAGCATTGCTGTACTGGGACGGCATCGCTTCGATGGTATCGGATAGGCAAGAAACGTATGAGCGCACGCTCGTGGGCACGCTGCAAGATCTCAAGGACCGGGGATTTTTCCACCCCATTAACCTCAAGCGCCATTACAGTCTGCTAGCCAACAGGGAAATCGATGCCTTTCCCGGGATGGTCGATCGGCTCCATGCACTCGGCCCCCACAGGGGGCGCCCCGTCTACCTCGACCATGGGGGAAAGGTGGGATTCGGTCTCGAAGAGGGGCTCATCGCACTTGGTGTGGCCCGACGTAGTCGATTCCTTGAGCGTCCCAATCTTGGATCCCTCGTCATTCCTGAGAAGGCGCTACTCATCCTGGCCAGCACCATGGCTCAGGAGGTGGCCCGCTCGACAACGAGTATCTCCTACACGCCCTATACCGATCAGGCCACGGCTGAGGAACTTTCGCTGAGGCCAGATTCACGGTCCGCTGTATCGGCTTGGCGCGTGGAACTTGGCCGCATGCTGCCCATGCCGGCACCAGGAACCGCAACCTCCGAGGTTCTGGCCTTCCGTGAAAAATACGCCGTCGAGCGAGAGCGCTTGATCAAGGCAACTCAGGCCATGCTCAGTGAGCTCAACCGGAACTGGGAACACCCGGCCGATGTTCTTCACCGCATGCGCAGCGAACTGACCCAGGCGCGCGAGGACTATCAGGGAGCTGTAAAGAGCACTCGCATGGCGTGGATCACCAGGTCCATCTCCGCCACGGTGGCGGTAAGCACTGCGGTAGTGGGAGCCCTGGCCGTCCCAGACCTAGCGTGGGCCGCCGGTATCGCCGGAAGCATCGGGTTTAATATTGCCACTCGCGAGGTTCGTCCCGTGATGCAGGAAAAGCAAGAGCATCCGTTCAGCTACCTCCGGCTCGTCGAGAAAGAACTGTCGTAGCAGCGGCTTCGTGGCCGAGTTGTTGGAGAGCGGGCATCGCTGAGCATCTGGGCGGACCGGAGGTCCGTATCTCGCGCGGACTGCGGCGCCGGGCCCTGCGGCGCACACTGCCTAGGTGCACCGGGCACTGCATGCGGCGCGGCCTGATCCAGTACCTCGAACGCCTCGGCGTGGACGGAACGGTGGAACGGCGAAGCTCCTGGTAGACGGGTTCTCAACCAAGATCGCCCGCAGCCACCGAGCAAGGCCCGACGAGCAGAGCTGCCCGTTGCTGGACCAAGGAAGAAGCCGGCGCCACCGCGGTTCGGCCGAGGAAGACCGCTGAGCAGCACGCGTCAGGCAACCGCGTCCCTGAGCAGGCAGCTTTGGGGACGAGGGCATCGGCGGTCTACCGGAGGCTGACGCTCACGCCTCGTTCCTCGAAGATCTCCAGGAGCAGGTCGAACAGCGCAACCTGGCGATCGCCGCCAGCGGGCACGTGCTCTGCCAACCGCTCCCGAGCCTCGGCCGAGGCATCCCAGTGCAACGTGAATGGAGCAGTGGCGCCCCAACCGCCGCAAAGGCAGTCGTCCAGAGCGTCAAGGTTCCAGCCGAAGTATCCGCCAGGTCCGTTGATGGCCTCACCGATTGCACAGTAGAAGCTGTCTTCGTCGACGATGTGCCGGCCGTTCAAGGTGAACACGTGGCCTGCCGGGGCATCGAGGTTCCCCTGGCGTTGGTACCCCCGGGACCACAGCGCCACCGACAACCACGCATGTCTCTCTTCGGGTGCGAGTTCGCGCCACATGCCGGTGCGGTTCAGTTGACCCGTGCGGACCAGGTCCCACGCTCGTTCCGCTCCGGGCAGGGCGTTCTCGCACCACAGCGTCACCGTGAGGTCGACAAGGCCGGTTCCACGGGCGGAAGCCTTGGCGTCGACGACGGTGACCGCGTTGACGAAGTAAGACCCCATGGTGGCACCGTCGCCGTCGAGAAGGGCGAGCCAGGCGTTCCCTGCCATGGCGCGACGACTACCGACATGATCGACGCTCTTCAGTAGGCCACCCTGCGGGAGGCACCCTTCGAGGTGCACTCGGCGTGCGCCCTCCTCATCCGGCAGAGGCGTGAAGAGCCCCTCGGCCTCGTGAGCGAAGCCCCAGAAGTCGCTGTCGTCCTCGTCCGAGGTCAGTGCGTACTTCTGCCCCCCGCTGCCCTGCCCTGATGTTCGCATCGCACCCCCCATGAGAGCGCCGATCTTACCGACGTCCGACAACTCGCCGGGCAGTCGTCGGCGCTGCCCCACCCCTGACCCATCCCATCCATCTCGGAGGCCCGTTGACGAGCCACATAGCCCCGTTCACCCATGCGAGTGAAGTGCAGAGAAGCACCTCGGACATGAAGACGGTAGTCGGCCGCGACTTCGCAGACGAGACCGGCGCCGAGCTGCACCTCGCCCGCCCCTACCGTGCCGGTTACGCCATGGGGATGCGCGCCGAGGAATCCCCCGCACGCGCGAAGAAGCCCGTCATCGAGCTGCACCGCATGACCGGGAAGGGCTCGATCCGACAGGTGACGACGTGGCTCCCGATCCACCACCTCACCACCGACGAGGTGTGGCAGATCCACCGGGACCACGGCATCGCGCGCCACCCCGCCTACGACATGGGCATGCGACGCCTCAGCTGCCGTGCCTGTCCGCTCGCGAAGACTGAGGACTTGATCCGCTCGGCCCAGCTCAACCCCAGCCTCTTCGCCGAATACGCCGAGGCCGAGCAGGAAATGGGCAAGCCGTTCAAGAAGAGCATCAGCCTCAGGCAGATCATCGAGCGAGCCCGCAGCTAACCCAAGCCGGGATCTGCTGCTGCCCCTGCGCAGCAGATCCCGGACAACACCAGCCCACGGCGCGCGGGCCGCGCCGGCCCGTCGGTGAGCCACTACCTAGGGTGCGGAGGAAGCCCGTTGGCTCGCCGCGACGGCGCCGGTCGCAACTCCCGCCAGCGCGCTGTGCGCAGCCACCCGATCCAACCCGATGGGGCACCGTTCAGCGGTGCCCCATCGGCGTTCACGAGACGAGCGCGAGTTCGGTGCGGGCCCGGTGGAGGAACTCGGCGACGGGTCGTTCGCGGTGCCAGGGGGCGATGGTCGTGGTGATGTCGGCGACGTAGTCGCGGGCGCGGGCGGAGGCGACGCGGCCGAGGATGTCGATGGCCCGGTGCCCGACGGCAAGGCCTTGGTCGAGCTCGTGCTGCTGGAGGTGGGTGGTGGCCAGGACGGTCAGTCGCAGGCCGACCGAGCGGGCGAAGCTGTCCGGGTTCATTGCGTCGGCCTGGGCGTTCCACCGCCAGGCAGCGGCCGGGTTGCGCAGGTCGCGGTGGACCTCAACGGCGTCCGAGGCGAGGCGGGTGTGGGTGAAGTAGCGGATCCAGGCCGGCTCGTCGGCGTCCTGCTCTGCTGCTTCGAGGCAGCGCTCGGAAGTGGCCAGCGCGGCAGAGGCGGCCCGTGCGTCGTTCGCCTTGGCGTGAGCTCGGGCCTCGATGAGCTTCGCGAAGCCCAGGACCCGGTGGCCGGCCCGGCTGCGGGCGCGGTCGTAGGCGCCCTGGACCATGTCGATGGCCTCCTGGTGGTAGCCGCGCAGCAGCGCTTGGAGCGCCATGTTCGCCATGACGTGGCAGCCGATGTCCACCGCTCCGCCGGCCTTGGCCATCCGCAGCGCCTGGATGAAGTGCCGCTGCGCGATGTCATGGTGCCCGGTGTCGACCGCGCTCCACCCCGCGACCCGGGCGAGCTCGGCGGTGACCGCGAACAGACCCCGCCCGACCTGGTCGGTGTAGGAGCCGTGGAGCAGCGGGACGGCCCGCCGGGTGAGGCAGTGGGTCACCGAGGAAGCCCTCCACGTCCCGCCGCCGTACTTCGAATCCCACCGCTGCGCTTCGTCGGCGGCCTGCCACAGCTCCGCCAGATCCTGGTGGCCGACCCGGCCGCTGCCGTGGTGTCCGGCGCCGGGGTCGGCCGGAACGCCGAGCCAGCGGGTGACGGGGGTCGCGTACGCGCCGACGGCGAAGGCCTTGTTCAGGAAGGCGCGGCGGTCCAGGTGTTCCACGGTGCTCCAGAAGTGAACGGCATGCCGAACGGCTTCGGCGGTGTCCCGCGGGAAATCCAACCCGAGTCCCGCCGTGTTCTCGCGCACCGTGCGCATGCCGATCTCGGCGACGTCGACCGGTCGGCCGAGCCGTTCGCCCAGCGCACGCGCGATCAGGGAGGGCACCGGCGCCTTGGGAGCCATGCCGCGGCGGGTCCAGTTCACGACACTCGTATGGGTGTAGGCCACGTGCAGCCCGGCCTGCCCAGCCAGTTCGTTGACCCGGCGAGCCATCGCGTGGTGGCTCATGCCGCTGGACGCCAACAAGCGCTCCAATGCGAGGTTGGGCAGCTTGGCCCGGCGAGGGGTCGGAGCCATCACGGGCACCTCCTTCACGAGACCCGGCTACGGCGGAGCGTGCCCGAGCCGGGAGCAGCAGAGTAGGCCCGCATCACACGGGCCGTCGCCGGTTTGTGAGTTGTGAGCCCCCCTTGTGAGCCTGCCCAGTCCTAGGACAGCAGCGGTTTCCTGAAGGCATCCCACCGGCCATCTGGCACAGGAGCCGCCATGAGCCCCACCCTGCTCACCCCCGCCCGCGAGTCCGAGACCGTCGCCGACGAGCTCACCCCCGCCTACTACCTCCGCCACGACCAGCTCGGCGCGTACGTCACCAGCCTGCTGGGCCGCTGCACCACCGTCTTCGACATCAAGCCCACCTTGACCGCCGACCTCACCCACCCCGAGCGGCACGACCTGATGGGGGGCGGCGTGATCGAGGACGGCGCGCACGTCACCGGCACGGTCATCGTCCAGCCCGGCGCCCGTATCGAGGCCGGCGCCCGGGTCGTGGGCCCGGTCCTGGTCTGCGAGGGCGCGGTCATCGCCGCAGGCGCCTACGTCCGCGACCACGTCGTCATCGGCCCGCGCACCCAGGTCGGCTTCGGCGCCGAGATCACCCGCAGCCTCCTCGGCGCGGCCGTGTTCGCCAAGCACGCCTGCTTCATCGGCGACTCCGTCGTCGGCTCCGGCGTGAACTTCGGCGCCTTCTCCTCCACCACCGGACTGATCGCCAGCGACGGCCCGGTCACCGAACCGGCGGTCAAGGAGATCACCGTGACCCTCGGTGGCCGCAAGTACGGCACCGGGCAGACGAAGTTCGGCGCGGTCATCGGCGACGGCGTCACCCTCTCCGCCGGAACCGTCCTGTGCCCCGGAACCCTGATCGGCCCCGGCACCGTCATCTACCCCCGCACCCAGCTCGGCGGCTTCATGCCCGCCGGCTCCCGGGTCCGGTGACCACGATGACCACCACCCTCGCCACCCGGGCAGCCGACCACCAGCTCATCCAGATCACCGGCGGCCTGCGACTCGCCGGCCGGATCCGCGTCCAGGGCAGCAAGAACATCGCCCTCCACCTCTACGCCGCCACCGTCCTGGCCGACACCACCCTCGTCCTGCACCAGGCGCCCGCGATCCTCGACACCGGCGTCTGCGCGCAGATCCTCACCCACACCGGCACCCACACCCACGCCCCCGGCGACGGCACCTTCCACGTCGTACCCACCCCGCGCCTGCGGCCGGTCATCCACCACGGCCTCGGCGCCAAGGTCCGCACCACCGCGGTCCTGGCCGCCGCCGTCCTCGCCCGCGCCGGGCACGTGGACTTCCCCATCCCCGGCGGAGACGCCTTCTGCCCGCGCCTCATCGACCGCCACCTCGCCGCCATGGAAGCCGCCGGCGCCCAAGTCACGGTCGACGAGCACGGCCGCAGCATCCACGCCGCCCTCCCCGCGGGCCGCGCGCTGCGCCCGTTCCGGGTGGACGTCTCCACCCCCTACGGCCCCTCCCTCGGGGCGACGGTCAGCGCGCTGCTTTTGGCCGCCCGGATCCCCGGGGAGTCCCTGATCACGAGCCCGAGCATCGAGCCGGAGGTCACCGAGACCCTCCGATTCCTCGCCGAGCGCGGCGTACGGGCCGCCTGGGACGACGACGGCCTCCACGTCCACGGCGCCGACCGGATCGAGGGCGGCCACTTCACGATCGCCGGGGACCGTATCGAGGCCGCGACAATGATCATGGCCACGGCCGCCACCGGCGGCGTCATCGAACTCGACGGCATCACGCTTCCCGAACTCCCCGAGACCCAGCGTCAGGTCCTCGCCGACGCGGGCCTGATCCTCACCTCCCACGACGGCGGCATCCGGGCCACCGTCGCAACGGGCGGCCTGCGCGCGGTGCGGGCCCGCACCGGACCGCACCCCGGCCTGCCCACCGACAGCGCACCGCAACTCGCCGCCCTGCTCACCCAAGCAACCGGAACCAGTCACGTCTTCGAGGCCGTCTACCCCCAGCGCGACACCCACGTCGCACCCCTGCGCGCCTTCGGCGCCGACATCACCGCCGATGGGCAGGACATCCGCATCCGCGGCCTGGCCCGGCTGCGGGCGGCCAACGTGCAGGCGGCGGACATCCGGGCGGTGACCGCCCTGCTGATTGCCGCCCTCGCGGCAGACGGCACCTCTACGATCGGCGGCATGTACCACCTGGCGCGCGGCTACGGCCGCCTGCTGCCCAACCTGGCCGCGCTGGGTGCCGACATCACCACCACCGCCGCGGAGGCATGAACCCGATGACGCTCGTCCCGTTCACGTCCGACGACACCGCCCGCCTCACCGAAGCCCTCGACCAAACCGTCACCGACGGCGCCACCCCCGGCGGCGTCATCGCCCTCGGCACCCTCGGCGAGCCTCCGCGCTTCCTGAAGGCCGGCCGGATCGCCGACGAGCTCGGCGACACCGCCCCGGGCCCGGACACCGTCTACGACATCGCGTCCCTCACGAAGGTCGTCGCCACCTGGCCGCTCGTCTGCCAGGCCTTCGACGCCGAAGTCCTCGCCCGGACCGCCCCGGTCCGGGACTTCCTGCCCGCGATCGACGGCCCCGCGCCCAGCGGCGAGGCAACCATCGAGCAGCTCCTCACCCACACCGCCGGGCTCAAGGCCTCCACCCGCCTGGACCACTACCGCGGCACCCAGACGCCCCTGCACGAACTCCTGTGCCGCGAACCCCTTGAAGGCGAGCCCGGCACTCACCGGTACATCAACCGCGGCTACATCCTCCTGGGCCTGGCCCTCGCCCACGTCCACGGCCGTACGCTCGACGAACTCGGCCGAGCCCTGTGGGACGACCTCGGCATGACCAGCACCACGTACGGGCCTGTCGCCCGCGGTCCGCAGGTTGCCCCCACCGAGCGCCGCATCCCCGGAGCCCCCCGGATCTGGGGCACCGCGCACGACGACAACGCCGCCCTCCTCGGAGGCGTCGCCGGCCACGCGGGGACTTTCTCCACCGCCCGCGACCTCGCCCGCTACGCCGAGTACCTCATCGACCCCGCCAGCCGCCTCCACGGCTGGCTCCGCGCCTCCTCGCTCCCGTTCGCCCCGATCGAGCCCGGCCTCGACCGAGGCCTGTCCTGGATCGTCGCCCCCGGCGGCGTCGACTACCACCACGGATTCACCGGCACCAGCCTCTACCTCGCTCGCGGTACCGGCCGCTACCTCGCCGTCTGCACCAACGCGGTGTACTACGGCGAAGCCCGCAAGAAGATCGCCCCGCTGCGTGCCCTCGCCCTCAAGACCATCACCGCCACCTGACACCAGGGAGGCCCGCCATGGGACAGCACCAGCTGTCCGACCACACCACGCTGCGCCTGGGCGGCCCCGCGCCGCTCTGGCTCAGCCACACCCACGACGCCGACTGGCGCGACCTCGCCCGCGCCGCCGGCGCACATGCCGAGTTGCCGTTCACACTCGGCGGCGGCAGCAACACCCTCGCCCCCGACCAGGGCACCACCCGGCCGGTCATCCACATGGCCACCCGCGGCATCCGCACCCGGCACCTGGTCGACGGTCAGGTCGCGGTCACCGTCGCCGCCGGGCACCCGCTCACCGACCTCGTCGCCCACACCGTCGCCGAAGGCCTCTCCGGCATCGAGTACCTCGGCGGCATCCCCGGCACCGCGGGCGCCGCACCGGTCCAGAACGCCGGAGCGTACGGCCAGGAGATCGGGGACACCCTCACGGCTGTCATCGCCCACGACTGGACCACGGGCCGCACCGCCCGTGTCCCCGTCGCCGAGTGCCGACTCGACTACCGGACCAGCGTGTTCAAGCAGGAGCTCGGACGGTGGACGATCCTCTCCCTGACCCTCCACCTGACCCGCTCCACCGTGGCGGCCCCCGTTACCTACCAGCACCTCGCCACAGCGCTCTGGGCCCCACTGGGCAGTAGGCCGCCGCTGGCCGAAGCTGCGGCCGCTGTCCTCCACGACCGCGCCGAGCGGGGGCTGCTCCTCCCAGAAACCGGCCACGATGCTCGCCAGGCCGGCTCCTGCTTCCTCAACCCCATCGTCACCGACGACCAAGCCGTGGCGCTGCGCAGCCAGGGTGCACCGGTCTACCGCACGCCCGCGCACAGGTGGCGGGCCAGCGCGGGATGGCTGCTGGAGGCATGCGGCTACCGGCCCGGCGCCGAGGTCACGCGAGGCGTCCGCTGCTCGACGCGGCGCACCCTCACCCTCACTGCCCAGGCCGAAGCCACTGCGCACGACTTCCGCACAGCCTTGGAGGCGATGGCTGCGAACGTACGCACGGTCGCAGGTGTGGACCTCCACCCGGAGCCCGTCTTCGTGTGATCGGACGTCTTACTCGGGGATGAAGTCCAGGCACTTGGCGGCTTCGAGCGAACCGAGAATCGTCCGTTTGGGCCCTTCTCCCCAGGGCCCGTAGTTGTGGATCTGGACGTCCGCGTGCCGTACAACAGCAGCCAAGGCATCCAGCACTCCAACGACGCGTTTCACCCCGAGGTGGACGCGACCCCCTACGTAGGCCTGCTGGTGGAGGTCGGCGTTCGCCTCGGCCTCGGCATCCCGGAACTTGTCGAGTGCCTCTTGGTCGCGCAGCTCGCCATTCTGGTGGGTCAGGAGATGCCGCAGGTCCCTGGCCCACTCAACGTCGGGCGTCGTGACGGTGCTTCCGAGAACGCCGTGAGCCGTGACCAGGGTCTTCCACCCCGGCGAAGTGAAACCCTTCGGCGTTCGCAGCCGGAGGCGATGGGAGCCCTTGCCGTCGATCTCGACTCGCCAGACCTCGACGACTTCCTGAAGGCCCTTTTCGAGATACACCTCGAACGCCGTCACAGCATTCTTCAGCGCAGAGGACTCCACCATCCACTGATGGGAGTAGGGCCACAGCCCGCCTACGGCGTCGTCGAACATGTCGACGTGCTCGTCGCCGTAGTGGATCTCAGGGTCAAACACTCGGCTGAAAGACTCTTCGGTCTGCTTCCACTGGCGTTCGTAGCCTTCCTCCGACCATTGGGCGGTCAGCTTGAGGAACGCGCGGTTCTCCTCATCGTTCTTGTGCCAGTCGCTGAAGGCCCGGCTGACCGTGCCGTGAGCTTCGTTCCACGTCATAGGGGGAGCGTAGGAGCAGCAGCCAGGCCGGCATACGGAGTTTTCGGCGCCGAGCTCGCGGCCGCAATCTGCCATCCCCACACGCCCGGCGGAGGAAGGGGCTGGGGGCGCGGGGAAGTGGTGGGCGTACGGTCGGCTTCGATCTGGACGTCGACGAGGCTCCAAATCGCCTAACTACCCGATGGGGACAATTCCGCCCTGGACCAGGGATGGGCACTCAGGGCATTCCTCAGGGTGTCCGGCAGCGCGGCACAACGAGTCGGCGCGGGCGTTCTCGACACCCTCTGTGCTCCACGACAGAGCCTGCGCGATCTGTTCGACGTCGACGGGGCTGTAGCCGTACGGAAGCGCGGCAGCGATCGAGTCAGATAGCGCAGCGTGCGCGTCCTGCCAAGCCTGGAGGAGCTGCATCATGGCGGCGCGGTCCGTACGGATGCGTTGCATTGCGGTTGCGGAAATCACGCGATCAGCCTGCCAGCCCTGGGCGGGAGGCCGGTGGAACGGCAGGCATGGAGATGGGTGTCGCTGGGGTGATCACCGGTACGTGCTGTGGCAGAGCTGCGTGATCGCCGGGTTCGTGACACCTTGCGAGGCCCGGCACAGATCTGCCATGTCCACCCGGCCCGGAGCCGGGGCAGGAGCGGTCCGCAGGCGCGGCGGAGCCGGTGGGCGGGCGGTGTGGGCCTTGCGGGTCTTCGGCTTCGGCACGGGGGCAGCGGTGCGGGGCCGTTTGGACTTCGCCGGCGCCCACCGCTTCCTCTGCGTCTGCTCCCCGGCGGATCGTCGTTCCTCCGTCTTGGGTGCCGTACGCCGTTCCTCCCGCGGGCGAGCGGCCGGCTGCTCCTGGTGCGGCACCGCAGCGACCTGGGTC
Organism: Streptomyces venezuelae; assembly: GCF_008642295.1. Taxonomy (GTDB): domain Bacteria; phylum Actinomycetota; class Actinomycetes; order Streptomycetales; family Streptomycetaceae; genus Streptomyces; species Streptomyces venezuelae_C. Next base: position 7,501,854 of record NZ_CP029190.1, read on the forward strand.
GGGGCGGGTGCTGTGGCTGGGCTCGGGAGCGTGCTCAGCGGCAAGGGGACTTCGACGGTCCGAGAACCGCCGGGCGGGTCGGACGCGGGCACCGGGCCCGTGCTCACGGCAGGCGGTTTGTCGTCGGCCGGAATCACCGAGACGCACCCGGACGTCGTCAGCAGGGCAATTAGCAGCAGGGGCAGGGTCCGGCGGTGCATCCGAACACTGTGGCGCAGACGGCATCCCCGTCCCTCACAGGCACGCCCGACTCCCCGTACTGGAGGGGAGGGGATCAGCCGATTCGGCTGTGCACCGGGACGCGGGCAATGAGAATCAGCCACATGCTTGACTGGATCCCTGCGTGGGGGAGCACCGCGCTCATCGCGATGGCGACGACCATCGTCACCGGCCGCTACATCTCGCCGCTCCTGGAGGTCCGTAACCGGCGCTTCCAGACGAAGATGCAGGCCCAGGAGAAGATCACCGCAGCCGCGCTCTCGGTGCTGTCGGCCACGCAGAAGCTTCAGACGGTCCAGATGCCCGACGGTGTCACCGACACCCTTCGGACTGCGCTCACCGAAGAACGGGCCCGGTGGAGGAAGCAACTGGACGAGGCCACGAGTCACCTGGCCGACCACGCGCAGGAGTTCGTCTTCACCTTCCGCGGCCCCAACTCGATCCGCGGCATGCGCTACTGCGGGACGGTCCGGATGGTGTGGATCTCCGACCGTACCGACGAGGCCAAGCTCCGGCACCTGCTGGAGCTCACCGCGCACTTCCACACGCTCTTCCTCGGCAGCCGGTGGCGTCTGCTGGCACTGGGCCGCGCGATGCGGGAGCTGGACCGGCGCTTCGAGGAACTGGAGGAGGAAGGCCGGCCGCCGTTGCCGGAGAGCCGGCCGGCCCCGGCCGTGGAGGCCTGACGGAGGTCCTCACCGCAGAAGGGGTGTGGGCACCGTCGTGGTCGACGATGCCCACACCCCTTCTGCGGTGCCCGGTCAGCTTGTCATTTATCCAGTACGGCGGGGTTTCGTGCCGACCTTGTGGTGGGCCGGCCGGCTGTATGCCTCGCCGGTCGTAAGGACTCTTCCCACGTCGTGACGGGTGGCCGGGCGACGGTTCTTCGAACCCGGTGGTCGACCAGGGCCGGGACGGGAGGGTTTGGGTGCACCGGCGGGTGAGCCGGCCTTCGTGCACAGGTTCCTGAACCCTCTGCGGACACGGGCAGGGGTCAGCTTGTTCGGCTCGGCCGGCTTCTCCCAGGGCCTGCGGAGGTCGGTGGCCAGCGGGCGCGCGAGCCGGAGCTGGGCATAGGCCGCGATCACCAGCCACGTCCACCGGTCCGCCGCCTCTGAGCTGCGGAGTCGGGGCTTGGTCCAGCCGAGCGTCTGCTTGAACAGGCGGAATGTGTGCTCGATGTCGAAGCGGCGGAGGAAGGACTGCCAGCAGCGGTCGACATCCGCGATGGTGGCGCCGGTGCCCGACCACCACAGCCATACCGGCTTGTTGACCCCACCACTGGGCAGCTTCTCCACGACCAGACGGATCACGGTGCCCTCGATGATGGGCAGCGGCCCGTCGTGGTCGAGCCACGCGGCCCGGCGGGTCAGCCGCGGGTGGAGCCGGTCCCACGCCTGCGCGGTCGCCTTCCCGTAGAGCCGGGTGTCCGTGACCGTCACGGCCTGCTCGGTGCCCCATGTGGTGGGGTCGCCGAAGACGAACTCGCCGCCGTGCTTCGGCGGCCGACCGCCTTGGGGATAGGACAAGGCGTACTCCTTGAGCGAGGGCGTCGGCCGGCGCATCACCCGGTCCGACCGCAGCCGGCCGAGGACCTCGACGGGCAGGGCGCCCAGCAGGTGGGCGATGCGCGGGGCGTCGTATCCGGCGTCCAGCACGACCAGGACCGGCGGGTCACCCGGCCGCCACTGGCCGGCGGCCATCAGCCGCTCGACGACCTCACGGATCTGCACCGTGGTCACCGCGGCGACGTCGGCGCCGGGCTGAAGGCGGACCGCGTCCAGCACCGCCGTCCAGGACGTGCGGCCGGTCTCCAGCGCGGCCACCACCGAGTACGGCCAGCCCGGCACCATCTGGTGTTTGCCCTCGCCCCGGCCGAACGTGTGGCAGAAGGACCGGTCAGCACAGGTGTTGGCGTCCGGTCGCAGCCACGGTGAGACATCCACCGCCAGCACGAGCCGACCGTCCGCCGCTCTCGGCAACGGCACGCCGGCCAGGGCCCGGCGCAGCCGGGCTATGTCGATCCTGCCCTGGTTGAGTCCGCCGTACAAAGCTCCGTGCCCACGACGGTGTTCGGGCGCGAGCGCGAGATCGACCAGTGTCCGCACCGGCCCGTCCGTGCACAGCAACGCGTCACACAACTCGAACAACGCGTCGCCCCGCGCGGTCAGGCACGCGTACAACTCCGACCGGAAGCGTGACACTTCCGCGAACGCATCCCGCAGGACACCCTGATATACCAGACTCACGACACGGCCTTCGCGCTGATCCACTCTGTGACGGAGCACAGGATCAGACGAAGGCCGCCTCCGCGTCCGCTGAACTGCGAAAACGCTGATCAAGTTCGAGTCTCGTTCGACGCCGGACGTTAAACGGCAAGCTCAGGGGTGGCTTCTGGCGGCGTGGTGTGTTGTCCCGCCGTGCTCGCCGGTGGCAGGGTCGGGCGCGGTGACGGTCATCGTCACCTTGTACTCGAAGGTGCCTTCGCGGGGACCGTCCGTGCGGGCCCAGGCGAGGGCGTGGATCTCCAAGCTGGGTGCCTGGCGGGCGACCGCGGCGGCGGCCTGGAGGGCGTCGGCGGGGCTGTCGCCGGTGCAGACGATGGCGCCGAAGGCGGACACCTCGACGTCGCTGGAGCCGTCACCGCCGTCGGTGAAGGCGAGCCCGCCGACGACGGTGGTGGCCTGGTGGAGGGTTCGCACGAGATCCCGCCCGAAGGACGGCCCGGCCAGGACCTGAGGCTGGAGCGCCGTCTCGGTCGAGGCGCGCGGCGGTGCGGGAAGGGCGGTGTGCTGGGCGTCGGTCATGCCGGACCTCCAGGTGGGATGGGGTGGTATGGGAGTGCCAAGTCGCCGCACTGCCGCGGCTGCCGGGCCCGGTCTCAGTCGTGGCGATCGACGGGCAGCCGCCAGCCGGCGGGCACACGGTGCCGGACGCCGTCGGTGAAGTGCAGGGTGATGTACGGGCTCGCGGGGGGACCGAAGAGGGCGACCGTGCGCTCCACGACGTGGACCTGGTCGTCGACGGCGACGACGTCGCCCGCGACGAGGGTGCAGGCGGCTCGTGAAGCCCGCCCTCTCAGGGCCGGTGTCAGCCCTGATTCACGCGCGTCGCTGGCGGTGTACGGGCTGCTCGTCATGAGGCTGCCCTCCTGGGTCGGGAGGGAGCAGCGCCCCGCTGGAGAACGTCGGCGAGCTCGGCGGCCTGTACGAGGGGAGGCGGGTCTTCGCGCGGCGGGCTGACCCAGTGGGCCGCCGGACTCCCGTGAGGCCCCCACGGGACGACGAGTTCGGCACCCGTGGAGAGCACCCGTACGCCCGGCACGCCTGCGGCGAGGTGTCCGGTGCCGGGCGGGACCATCACGTACAGGACGTCCTGGACGTGGTCGGCGAGGACCGGGTACCCGCGGCGCGGACTGATCCGCAGGACGGCGAGCGCGTCCACACCGCGGCCGAGCGGGCTGATCGCGACCGCGTCCCAGGCCCGCCCGCACGGCACCCAGCCGGAACCGCACGAGGCCGTACGCCATCGCGCCACGCGCTGATCGGTCACAGCCGCCTGCGTGTGCCAGGTGGGGCTGGAGCGTCTCGCCATTTCCGCCTCCGGGGTCCGTCCCTGCGCCTCCACCCCACGACAGCAGCGCACGGATACCGCCTGCGAGACGCGAGCGATGAAAGAGCGATGCAACTCCGCATTCACACGGTGAAGAAACGGCAAGCAGCGGGCATGAACGACGTGGGAGCGGTACGGTCGCAGCCCTCCCACCCCGCCCCTGCGGACGCCCCTTTCGGAGCCTGGCATGGCCGACCGTCACCCCAACCGGGACTTACGCACGCTGCGCGAGGACGAGTTCCAGATGTCCCGCCCCGAACTGGCCAAGGCCCTCAACGAGCAGGCCAAGAAGATGGGCGAGAACATCGGCTGCACCGCCCGACTGATCGCCGCCTGGGAAGACGGCGACGTCGCCTGCCCCCGCGCCGTCTACCGCCGCGTCCTGACCGCCTACACCGGGCGGACCATGCAGCAGCTCGGATTCCTGCTCCCCGGCCCCCGACCAGCCAGGCCCGAGAAGACGACCGGCGACGACGACGCAGCGGAAGAGGGTGGCCAGGTGAACCGCAGATCCTTCCTCCGCGACGGCGTCGGCGTCGCCCTGGCCCTGCCCTCCGCCGGCCGCGGCACAGGCCGCATCGGCGCCACCGAGGTCCGCGCCGTCACCGCCGCGGTCACCACCCTGTACGGGCACGACCACGACCACGGCTCCGGCCCCCTACGCCAAGCCGCCAACGAAGCCCTGCACACCGCGTACTCCTGGCTCCAGTCCGGCACCTACACCGACCGCACCGGCACCAAGCTCCGCTCCGCCACCGGCAACCTGTCCATCGCCGCAGGCTGGCTCTCCTACGACTCCGGCCGCCCCGCCGACGCCCACTCCCTCTACGGCGAAGCCCTCGCCGCAGCCCGCATCGCCGACGACCGCGCCCTCGAAGCCCACGCCTTCGGCTGCCTGTCCCTCCTGGCCAAAGCCCAAGGCCGCCCCCGCGAAGCCGTCGCCAACGCCCAGGGCGCCCAAGCCGCCGCCCGACAGCTCGGCTCACCGCGGCTGCTCGCCCTCTTCCACGCCCGCGAAGCAGGCGGCTGGGCCCTCATGGGCGACCGGCCGGCCACCGACGCGGCCATCGTCCGCGCCCACCACCACTACGCCGCCGGACCCAGCGATGCCGACCCGGCGTGGCTGGAGTTCTTCACCCCCGCCGAACTCGCCGGCCTCGAAGCCCTCGCCCGCGCCGACCTCGGCCAGCACGAACGCGCCGCCGCCGGCGCCGAGCAAGCAGTACTCCTCCACGGCACCGCCTTCGCCCGAAACAGGGCCTTGTACACCGCCGACATCGCGATCCAACATGCAAGTGGAGACCGGCCCGAGCCTGAAGCCGCCGCCGAAGCCGCGGGCCGCGTCCTCGCGTTCCTGCCCGATGTCCGATCCGACCGCCTGCTCCAGTCGCTTCACGGCGTCGCCGGAGCACTCCAGCGCCATGCACGCGTCCCGGCCGTCGCCGACTGGATCGAGCAGTACCGCACCATCACCACCCACCAGGGAGGCCGGGCGTGACCACCCACACCGACGACGTTGCCATCCGCACCTACGGCCCCGGCCACGTCCCCGCCCTCCTCGGCACCCTCGCCGACATCTGGGCCGACGCTCACCCCGAACTCGTTGACACCCCCGGCGGCACCACCGACGGCCTCTCCACCGACGCCCTACGCCGCCAGATCACCGGCCACGCCCGCCGCGAAGGCTTCGTCCTCGTCACCGCCTACGCCCACGGCAGCCCCGTCGGCTTCGCCTACGCCTTCCCCGCCACCCCCGAATACTGGTACGGCCCCGACCTCCTGCCCCACATCCCCGAACACATCCGCACCGGCCGCCTCATGGGCCTATGCGAACTCGCCGTCACCCCCACCTGGCAAGGCCACGGAATCGGCACCCGCCTCCACCACCACCTCGTCACCGCCATTGCACCCCAGTGGTCCTCCCTCTTGGTCCACCCAGACAACCCCCGCGGCCGTGCCCTGTACGACCGCCTCGGCTACACCTACGCCGGCCCGTACCGAAACGAACCCGGAGGCCCCGTCTACGACCTCCTCGTGCTCCAAGTCGACAAAGCCGCCTGACCGACACACACACACACGCCAAGGCGGGCAGGGCGACGGCCGAGACGCGGCGTCGGGAGCGGCTTCGGCTTCCGCCCGCACCAGCCCAAGCACGGCAACGCCGATGCCTACCCCTGGTCCCTCGACGCCTTCGACAAGATTCACGCCCCCCGAACAGGACCTCGGCGCCGGCAAAGGTGGACGGGTCGCGGGCTCCGCCCGTGATGCAGGCAGATATCCAAGCTCTATTTCATCTACCCGAGCCATCCAGAAACCGTGCACGTCGATTCCGTCATTCTCGGGGTGCGGGGACGGCGGAGTCGATACCGTTCACTTTGCTGATGCGCTCTCCTTCAGGGACTGCGAAGCGTGCCCTTCGGCAGGCCGTACCACCTACAGGTGCGGCTCGCCCGGGGCACGCGGCAGGCCTGCCCCTGAAGGAAGGAGAGTTTGACCTGTGAGCGCTACGCACGAACCCGAAGGTCCCGAGGAGAAGGACCGCAGGTGGAGGAGGGTCATCGCACTGATCCCCCTGCTGACAGCCTGCGTCACTCTCGCCACGGCGATCATCGGGGGCAAGTAGCCGGCCAGGGGCGGCCTTAACGCCCCTGGCCGGCCGTTTCGGGAGTCCGCCACCCTTCAGGGTGGCGGACTTATTTGTGCCGCCCCCAGCTCTGATGCTGGTGCTTTCACCATCTCAAACTTAGGTTTCCGACCACGGGAAGCAAGTACAAAGTGGTGAATCTGCCTCCGACAGCATATGTGTAAATTAATCCTGAGGCTGAGGAACGAGTAAAACTCTTCGGAACCGAGGTACTGATCGCCCCGGGATGGCGTACAGGCGCTCTGACGGCCGTTCAGGCCCCTTCTCGGGCCCCCACGGTACGCCTCAGCACGAATCACGGAGCTGTCCAGGTCTGCCGGAGGCCTGGGCAACCCCAGATGAAGATCGACAGCAGTGAGTGAGGTTGGAGGTAGAACGACCGCCGGGTCAACCACCAGCCGATTGCCATCCCGGGGGGCGGCCTGGACCAGGACGGCTACGGGGCGGCTTCGTAGACGACCGTGGTGGCGGGGCAGTCCTCGGCGAGTCCGAGTAGGGCGTGGCGCTCCCTATCGTCAACGGCCAGATCCCAGCGCAGCTTCGTGCCGACCCAGGTGGCGGCATACGTGCAGTGGTAGGAGCCGTCCGAAGGCAGCCACTCGGCCGGGTCCTTGTCGGCCTTGGACCGGTTAGAGGCGGCGGAGACCGCGATCAGCGTGTCCGGGCTGTTCTGGTCGTTCGCGTACGCCTCCCGCCGCCCCGCCGACCACGGAGTCTGTTCCGAGTCGTACGCCTCGGCGAGCGGGACGAAGTGGTCGACGTCGAGGCGGGCCGCGTCCGTGACCACGACATCGTCGTACGCGCTGCGCCAGGACCCGCCGGTGAGCTTGCAGCCGGTCGCGACCTGTGGCGCCACTACGGCTTCGGCGAGGATGACTTCCTTGCGGGTGTCACAGCCGTCCCCGGCGTTGAGGCCCTTGTTCCAGTGCTTGTACAGGTCCCGCTTGTAGCCCTCGCGGTGCTCGGCGGCGACGGGAAGTCGGTCGATCGCTTCGAAGAGCGGTAGCGGAGCCCGAACCCCTGCGGGACGGGCGAGACCGGCGGCAGCCGGTGTGGCGGGTGTGGAGTGCGCGGCCGGTGCTGCGAGGACGGGAAGGGCGCAGAGGGCGAGCGCGGGCAGGCCGCGCAGCATCAGGTTCTTGATCACATGGGCGGGTGTAGCGGGCTCAGTCCCACCCTCGACAGGCCTTCCTCGGACAACTCACCCGCGCGGGTGCCCGCATTCACCGAAGAAACGGCCCTGCTGCCTCCGCCCAGGGACGGCAGAACCGGTACGAGGAATGACGCCGGCGCCGGGTTGGTCAGCGGCGCGGGTGGATAGCTTGCGCTGCTGCTAGCACCCCGCGATCGAGGGGTGCCGTCACCACCGTCGAGGGGTTGCGATCGCGCTCCAGCCGGGCTTGGAGGTCGCCGCCCCTGGGCAAGGTGACGTGCCCCAGCAGGGGCAGCCCGACCGCAGCCATGTTCGCCACCACGGCCTCCATGAATTCCGGATCGAGGCCAGCCTGGTCTTCGTTCCACGGAGTTTCGGCTGTGACCATGCCCAGGAGGGCGACTGGGTGGTAAAGGAAGCGCAAGTGGCGATCACGCAGGACCGCGGCGCTCTGCTCGGGCGACAGAGGAACACGCTCGGTTCGGGTATCGAGACCCTGCTTACGGGGCAGGTCCTCCCCGGTCGGGATCCCCTCGGTATGAGCCAGGACGACGAAGTCGTCGACGAGATGCTCCCGCGGGAAGTACCCCCGGCCCATCAGCACGACGACATCGAAGTGGCTCCGCCCAGTCTCCAGCGCCTCGCGCAACGGGGCATCGTTGCCGGAGGGATTGCCCGGCTCACGCTCACTCCAGGGCGTGCGCTGCTCAACGAGTTGGCCTTGTCCCTTCGCCGCACCCTGGGGCAGGAGAATGGTGCTGCGCGGACCGGGGTAAGCCTGGGCCCTGGCCTCAGCTGCCTTGCGTTCCTTCGCGCGCTTTGAATGCAGCCGAATGTCCCGCTGGTAGGGCTCGTAGCTGTGGAGCATCAGCACCCGAAGACCCTGCCGAGCCCAGGCCGCGCAGAGCTGGTACGGCAGGGTTGCCACCTCGTGGCTTTCGGTGAGGAACTGGATGACGCGCCCGCACTGCGTATCCGCGGTCCCGGATTGTCGGAGCTTCGTGTACTTCAAACCAGTCGCCTGCTGCGTCCTGCGGGCTCGGCTCTTGGCTCCGCTGGCTCCGGCCTTGGGCATGATCGATCTCCGCTCCAGGGCCCCCACTACCCCGCAGAGTCGATATCGCGCGGGCGTACGGTCGTGCGACGGGACCATCCCTCGGACTCAACTGCCCGGGTGTCCTTCACCTGAAGGTGGCCGGGGTGGGGGCCCAGCCACAGGCTCGCGGCGTGCGCCTCCTGCCGCAGCATGGACTCTACTGCCACGAGGGCACGAGCGGATCGAGGCGCGCGGAGCCAGGAGGCGCGTCGCTCGGGCTGGCGGACCTCAGGCCTCCTGGGCTCGCGTCACGCCATGCGCCCACCCTTATGCGGATCGTCACCCTCGTGGAATGATCGCTGAACCAGTCTGGCTTTGGGGGTGTGTGATGGCAGACGGGGGCGAGCAGTACGAGGCGTCAGCGTCGGCTCTGGGGTACCTGTTCCAGTTCGCCAAGGCTCTGCACATGTGCATCGAGCAGTGGATGGCCGCCGGTGCGGACTGGAGCGTGGCGGTGGAGGCCGCGGACGACATCGAGCAGCACGTGGGCTCCGAAACTGATCTAGTGCAACTCAAGCAGCGTGCCGCGGGCGTGCGGTTGACGAACACCTCCAAGGACCTGTGGAAGACCCTGCGGATCTGGGCGGAAGGCGCTGCGGCGGGACGCATCGACCTCGACTACACGAACCTGTACCTGCTCACCACCGCCGAGCTCCCCAAGGCGAGTGTGGGGTTCTACCTCCAGCATCGCGACACCAATCTCCGCGATGAAGAACAGGCGCTGAAGCTGCTCTGCGACGCCGCCAAGGCTTCCAAGACCGAGAGCAAGGAGATGCAGAAGTCCTTCGCCTCCTTCCTCGGGCTGGCCACCCGTGAAGTCCCGCTTCAGCGAGCTCTGCTCGCCCGGATTGAAGTCATCGGAGGCGCCGACGACATCGACGTCGTCCGCGCATCCATGCTCCGCCTGGCCGCTGTGGCGGCCGGCCACGACGCCGCCAAGTCCTTCCTTGCCAGGCTGGAGGGCTGGTTCTACAACAGGGTGATCGAGCAGATGCGCACGCCGGGCGGCAGCCCCGTCACCGGGATCGAGTTCGACGAGGTCTTCGCCGGACTGCAACGCCAGTTCAGCTACGACAACCTGCCGATCGACCGGGACATCACCGGCATGACCGGCGACCCCGACGAGCAGGCCGACAAGACCTTCGTACGGCAGCTCGGGCTGATCGGAGTCGGCTCGGAACGCGTCGGGCAGGCGGTCAGGGACTACGTCCGAGTCTTCGCGCAGCGGTCCCGGTGGTTGAACGAGAACCTGCTTCGCCCCGGCGAGATTGGCGAGTACGAGCGCCGGCTCGTGGAGGAGTGGGAGTCACGGTTCGCGGAGATGAGGGAAGAGCTGGGCCCCGAGGCCACCGAGGAGCAGAAGAAGAAGGAGGCCAGGACCATCTACCGGTGGGTCGACCGGGAGGCCCGCTTCCAGATCCGCACCGGATGCAATGAGGTGTTCGTGCCCAAGGGCTCGTACCACATGCTGGCTGATGAGTGCCGAGTCGGCTGGCATCCAGACTTCGAGGCCCGACTGATGCAGCTCCTTGAGCCGGCCGAGGCCCACTGATGGACCTGAGCCGCGAAGAACGGGCCCTGTACAACCCCGCCTTCACCGCCCTGCTGTGCACCCGGGCGGTCCAAGGCCACCAGAAGCAGTACGGCGCGCCCTGCCCGCTGACCGTCGCCGTCGTCGCCGCGGTCATGGCTCTCCAGCCCTCCATCCGGACCGCGCTCCCGGGCACCGTCAGGACCGGTCTGATGAACTGGATCGAGACCAACGACGCCGTCCGCTTCGCCATGAGCCGCAACGCCACCCCACTCGCGGCGATGGTCCGCCCCGGCCTCCTCTTCGCTCTTCAGACCCGCGCCCTCCATGCAACACCGGACGGGATCATCCTTGCCTCCGGAGCGACGCCCCGAGCCGTCAGAGGCGCCACCGAGCAGACCCTCGCCATCCAGAACGCCGCCCTGTTCCTGGGCCGCTGGTTGCCCAGCACGGGCAGCCTCAGCACCGTCCTGACCCTCCTCGGAGTCAAACCGTGACCTTCCAGATCCAAGCGGTCACCATCTACGGCAAGCAGCCCGGCCAGATGCGCACCGTCCCCTTCAAACCAGGCGCCCTCAACATCATCACGGGGGACTCACGCCGAGGGAAAAGCGCGCTGCTGACGATCATCGACTACTGCCTGGCCAGCAGCGACTACCCCGTCAAGGCCGGCAAGGTCCGCGACTACGTCGGCACCTACGCCGTCACCCTCACCAAGCCCGGCCAGCAGCTCTTCGTCGCCCGCCGCGCCCCCGAAGGCAAGGCAGCGGTCAGCACCGTGCTGTGCATCCTCACGCAGGCGCCCGGCACCCCACCGCCCGACGCGGACGAACTCCAGTTCACGACGCCCCAGGACACGGCCAAGGACATCCTCAGCAGCTTCTGCGGGATCGACACCACCGTCCGGGTCCCCGCCGTCGGCAAGAACATCCTCATCGCCCCCTCCATCCGCCACGCCCTCTTCTTCTGTTTCCAGGCCCAAAACGAGGTCGCCAACTCCAACGTCCTCTTCCACTCCCAGGGCGAGGAGTGGAGGCCGAACACCATCCGTGGTGTCATCCCCTACTTCCTCGGCGCCGTCGACCGCGAACAGGCACTGCTTCAGAACAAACTGCGAAACCTTCGCAAAGAGCTCGCCGACCACCAAGCCGTGCTCAACGCGTCAGCGGAACTCACCGCCGCCAGCGGTCAGGCGCGAGCCCTGCTGACCGAGGCCGTCGAAGCCGGCCTCGTTCCCGCACAGCCCGGCGATCCCACAGCCGACGAGATCCTCCCGATCCTCCGCACCGCCATGGAGTACACCGGGCCTGCAGAGAGCCCAGGGGACGACGACCCGCTCGCCGAGCTTCACACCCACCGCAATGAACTGCGCCGCCTCTTCGCCCGAACGCGGGCCGAGACTGCGGACCTCAAACAGGCCCTGACAGAGAACTCCGACTTCACCGACCAGGCAACCGAACAGCGCGCCCGGCTCGCCTCCCTGGACCTACTCAACCAAGACGCCGACACCGGCCGCGACCGCTGCCCGGTCTGCGACAGCACCGTCACCTCGGCTAACGAGACCATCACCGGAATCCTCCGTGACCTCGCCTACCTGGACGACGATCTACAGGCCATCCGCACCGACACCCCCGCCATCCGTCGCCTCATAGCCGAACGCGAACATCGCCTCCAGGAACTCCGCTCCGACCTCGCCCGCAACCAGGAGGAGATCAACGAGCTCACCACCGCACTACGCAGGACAGAGCGGGAGTCGGACGACCTGCGGAGGGGAGCCATCGTCCAGGGCCGGATCAGCCTCTACCTCGACACCGCAGCCCAACTTGCTGCTGCACCCCGAGTGCAGGACCGGCGCGAGGCTCTGCGCGAGCAGATCGCCCGACTTGAGCAACAGCTCAGCGACAGCACCCAGGACGACCGCCTGACCAGCTTCCTGTCCTTGATCAACCAGCAGATCAGGAAGAAGGCAAGGGCGCTCGACCTTGAGTTCTCCGATTCACCGATCCGTCTCGACGTGAACCGCCTCACAGTGATTGCTGACACGATGGGTGGCCCTGTGCACCTTAAGAACATGGGGAGCGCCGAGAACGCCCTGGGCTACCACGTATCTACCATGCTCAGCCTCCACGAGTGGTTCGCCGAGCACCAACGCCCTGTTCCCCGCACACTGATTCTGGACCAGCCCTCGCAGGTCTACTTCCCGGAGGAAGCCACCGGCGAGGAGGAACTTCAGTCCAGCGACCGTCAGCACTTGCTGAAGCTCTTCGAGACGCTGCAGGCAACACTTGAGGAACTCGACGGAGCGATGCAGATCATCGTCGTCGAGCACGCCGACCTGTCCGATCCCGCGTTCAGCCGGCACGTGACGGAGCGCTGGCGCCGCAGCAACGGCTCAGCCCTGGTGCCCTCTTCCTGGATGGATCCTGAAGGCGACTAACTGATCGTTTGAGAATGAGTTGAGCTGCGGGTCATACGCTCGGCGATCTTGGTCGGCAGGGTGTCCGGAGCGCGTGCTGATCTTGTTCCTGACGACCTGTGGGATCGGGTGGCCCCGCTGGTGCCGCCCGGTCCCCGGAGCCGGGCCCGAGGCCCTACGGCCGTTGCGCGCGCTCACCCGTCCGGACCGCCGAGGCCGTCCTCCCGCACCCGATGCGCAAGGTCGGTCTTCGTGTACGCCGGGCGCCTCGCGTCCCGGTACTTCTCCTTGACCCGGTCGAGGTAGTACTTCGCCGTGTGGGGGCTGATGGCGGCCCGCCGCGCGGTGGCCTTCAGCGTCAGCCCGGACGCGTAGTCGCGGAGCACTTGGAGCTCCCGGGGGGCGAGCGGCTGCGGCGGCCAAGGCCGCCCTTGGATTGTCAGCACCCTGGCTTACGATCCCGCCTAGCCAGCTACAGGCAGGAGGGGTGCAGTGGAAGCTATTCGCCGTGGTGACAGAGGCAAGCAGAAGGCCTGGGTGTGGCTGATGGTGCTGACTGCGCAACGTGGCCTGTGCGTGTATTGCGGCCGCTCCCCGTCCACCACACTGGACCACGAAAGGCCGATCGCCGGGGCAGGCCACGACATCTGGTGGAACTTCGTCCCGGCCTGCAAGCCCTGCAACCTCCGGAAGAGCAAGCACAAGAGCGCCGCGCATTGGGTGGCGGATATGGACATCTGCCACCGATATCCGGAGCTGACGCGCTCCAAGTGGAGGATGAGCCCGAAGGTCTTCGCCGGCATCACAAGGCGCGTGGAACGCGTCCAGCGAGAGATAGCCGACGCGGATCGCCGCGAGTGGTTCGAGCTGCACTACGGCGAGGAGAAATGGGGGAACAAGACTGAGCTGTTCAAGATCCTCGATCGCTGCAAGACGGAGCTCAAGGGGTACCCGCACTACCCATGGCGGACCCCGAAGGTCAGGGAGCTGAATGGGTACTGCACGCGCCTGATCTGCTGCGGTTACTTCCATCCGCAGGCGAATCTCCTGCACGCGTTCCTGGAGCGGGAGGAGGTCAGAGCCTTCCAGCGCGCCGTCTTCAACGAGCGCACGCACGAGGGCGAAGTGCTCGGCCGCCTCGTCCGGGAGTACCTCGCTGACAGGGAGCGCGATCTCGACGACGAGGCATAGCTGTGCAGGCGAGCGAAGAGGTGGGTACAACACTGTGGGCCCCGGGCGACGTCCGCGTACACGCGCGCCTCAACGTCCTCGCCGGGAGTCCGTTTCAGGCCGCACGGTCCGCTGGACAGGAACAGGTCAGAGATCCGTTGCGCCGCTTCGACCACGGCCGTCTCGCTGCCTCGGATCTCGACCGTGATGAGGCCTTCGTCATCGCTCCCGCCTGCGGAACCCGGTGAGAGGCAGGGCGGTTTCGCCTTGTGAGCGGGTGCCCCCCATCGAGCGTCTACGCCGAAGACGGCGTGCATCCAGCCGCTCGTGGCCTTCCCGCCCCTCCCCCTCAACCGGCGGGCATCACGAGGCGACGGAGGTCGCAGGCCGGACGTATTAACGGCCGTATGCCTCCTAGGACTTGTCCGCCCGATCATGGTTGTGGGCAGTCGGGCATGATGCCCCGGGTGAGCATCATCGTGAAGTTCTTCGTGGCGCCGGACGACACGTCAGCGGGTCAGGCCCTCCAGACTGGGCCGGGTCGGGCATTCGAGTCGCTCTCCTTCGGCAGCTTCGATCCCGAAGAGGCCGTGGTCGAGTGGGAATGCCTTCTGGCCGGTGGCAGCTTCGAGGAATTCGTCGAAGCCGGTGAGCCTCGCATCCTCGCTGGCCAGGACAATGACGGGTGCGTCGTCTTCGCGCTCTCGACTCGCCTGTCCGTTGCACTTGCGGACGCCGAGCACTCCAGGTTGCGTGACGTCGCTGCCTCGTGGGCTCGGCTTCGTGCGGAAGACGGTGAGGTCATCGACACGGAGATCGCCGACACGATCGTGGGTGATCTGGCTGCTCTCGTAGTCAGCGCCCGGCGCCAGAGCCAGCGCGTCTACTGCTGGGTCGCGTAGGAGCTCATGTTCGGAGCCAGATGGCGACGGCCGCCGCGGTGGCCGTGCCGAGGAAGACGACGAGCTGCAACGCCGCCTGGCCCGGCAGTGGAACGGGCCCATCCACCGCCCCCAGTGGTGGTCTGCCTGGACGGACGACAAGCACCACCTCACCACCTACAGCTTCGGGCAGGCCGCAGCCCGCCGCCCCGTGATACCCCTGATCGCATCGATCAGAGGCGATCGCGAACTGTCGGTAGCGAGCTCTTCCTGTCCCTTGTTCATTCCGGGGAGTCCGCGCCCGTAACTGAAGTAGGAGCGCATCAGGCGCGAGTCCTTCGTAGAGCGGGAGCAGTTGCATGACGACGCCCTGGGAATGGGCCGGGAACCTCTCGGCCGCTTTGAGCGCGGTCCACGCGCTGGGCGCCATCTGGCACCAGCCCTGGGCTGAGTCCATGCGCCGCAGGGTATGCATCCGGCAGCGCAGCCGGGTCGAGAAGGCACCGCGTGGCTCCGGACCAGCCCTCACGGTGCACATCAGCGTCCAGGTGCCCGCCGACTCCGTGTGCACGGTATGGGTGGTTACGGGGCCGCGACACACCGGCCGGGGGGCCGGCCAGTGACCGAGGCCTCCTCTCCGCACGAGGGCGAAGCCGAGGCTTCCGACAGGCTCAGGCAGGAGTTGAAGAACATCCACCCGGAGTTCATGAAGCAGGTTGTGCCCAGACTCCGCAGTAGTCACCCCTCCATGTCGGTGGTGCAGTGCCACGACGCGGGCCAGGCCGCCTACGTCAAGATCCTCAAGAGCGAGCAGGCAGGAACGCTGCGCGCACCGAAGAACTTGATGAACACCCTGCTCCGGGCGGCTGAGCAGTGTGCGATCGACGAGTGGCGCAAGACCGGCCGCTACGAGCTGCTCGCGACGGCTCAGGAGCTGGAGCCGTGGGTGGAGGGCTGCCGCCCGGACGACGGCCCTCGCCTACGCCTGGATCAGGAAGTGCTTCCGGTAGTGGAGGCGATGCAGCCCACCCAGCGCCTGACCGTCGGCAAGCTTCACTTGGCCGGGTACAGCAATCGGGAGATTGCGGTGGAACTCGGCATATCCACGGCAACGGTGGCCACGCAGCTCTACCGGTTCCGCAGGGAGCTGCTGGACGGCGTGGACAAGCAGAAACAGCAGCGGGGCGATGAGATGGGACGTGAGTGATGTGAGCAGGCATGACGGCGACCACGGCGATGTGCGAGCGCCGGCCGCTCCAGCCGGGCTCACCGCGACGCCGGCCACCGACGTACACCAGCAAGCGGACTTCTGGGACCGCCCGCAAGGAGACTGGGGCCCGCCCGACACAGCCCCGCCCGCAGAAGAAGAGGCATGGTGGGAGGAGCGAGCGCAGGCGAACGCCTTCTACGTGCTCGGCAGCCGTGCTCTGCGCCGCGGGGAACTGAAAGAGGCCGCGCACTGGCTCGGCCGTGCCGCAGACCAGGAGCATCCCGGATCCCTGTTCCGGCTAGCCGTCATCGCCTGCCGCATGCTGGGAGAGCTGGGGACGCCCCGCGCGGCCTTCCTCGTCTCCGAGGCAGCGCGCTGCGGTCACGCCGATGCCCGCTACCTGATGCGCAGGCGCCTCGGCCTGCCCGCAGGCAAGGAGCGACCGGGAGCACAGGACCCGGAGTTCTATGCCGAACTGGCCGACGCCATGGGACACCGACAGGACGTAGCCCCCCTTGCCCACCCTGTCTCCCGGCGATCCGGGATTGACACGGCCGCGCCCGCGCGATCGTGGAGTCCACAGACCCTGCGGGCTCCTTCTCTCACCGACACCTTCCAGCAGCAGCCGCAGGAGACCCGTCTGGCCAGGCGCTGGGACTCCGTCCAGCGCGTGCTTGAAGTGCTCGACCTGGTCGGCGACGCCGGCAGTTCGGTCAGCGCCGAGTACCTGCGCCGAAAGACCAGCCTCCCCCGTACGGTCATCGAGCGACTCCTGATCTGGTTGTGCGGAAAGGGCTTCCTCACCACGGTCATGGACGGCGGATACACACCCGGACCCGTCCTGCAGATCCTCGCCCAGGAAGCCACCCAGGGTCTCGACGCGAACGTCCTGCGTCCGACCGGAGGCGAACCGGCCCCTGGTCACACCATCCGAAAGCTGCTCGCAGGCCTTCGCGACGCCGCTGGAGCCGCGGTCTACGTCGGCACCTACAGCGAGGGTGAGATCCGCATCGACCAGTGTGCCGACTCACCCATCGCGCCGAAGGTCACCGAGTGGGTCGACTTCCGGTCCGCAGCGCATGCCACCGCGGTGGGCAAAAGCCTGCTTCAGCAACTCGATTTCGAGCAGCGGATGGACCACCTCACCCGCCACCGTCCTGCCCGGCTGACATCCCGCACGATCACCAACCACCACGAGCTCTTTCATGCAATCGATGGGCACGGCCCCCACGCGGCACAATTCGACCTCCTGGAGTACTCGAACGACGAGGTCTGTGTAGCAGTCCCTCTCGGGATCGGCGGCGAAGCGGGCTGCGTCGCGCTCTCGCTGCCCGTCGCGCAGAGACACCGGCTCCTTGAAGCCGCCCGCATCCTCAGCAGCCGTTCAGCTGGTCTCCTGGTCTCCTTGCTGCTGACCGCGAACCCGCCCCGCCTTGAAACCGGAAGGCAAGGCGCTCCTCAGCGACCGCAGCAGGACCTCGACGCCGCTGGCGGCAACTCAGACCCGGCGGCAGCTGTCGAGGGGACTACGCCTTCGACACACGAACTGCTCGTGGCCGGCCTGGCGCAGACCGCTGACTTCGCCAGTGGAAGGGACCCCCTCCTCTCTGCGCCCATACCGCAGGTGCCTGTTGTCGACGCACAGAGCGCCGACATGTGGCGCGAACTCGAAGACCTGTTTGCTCCGGACTTCGATCAGCCCGAGGTCATCTTCCCCGACACACCTGAAGACATGAACCGGCGCCATGTGCACCGAGCCGGAACAGCAAGCCGTTGCGACACATGACCGGGGTGGGGCCGACGGTGTTGCCCCGTCGGCCCACCCCTCGCAGTCTGAATGGCTGGTGGCCCGGCCAGCTCCGCCCGGGGTGGTCGCAACCCCGGGCGGAGCCGGCCGACCTAGGTGAGTGGGGTGTTGGTGCAGGTGGAGGCGTATCGAGTCAGGACGTCCTTCTCCGCCTGGCGACCGAAGTCACCGGTCGCGCGGGCTCCCTGCATGAAGGTATGCGCGGATCTGGGTGCAGAGTGTTTTGAGCTGGTCGTTCGGGTTCCGGTGGTGGCCGTCCTCGAATACCTGGGTGAGCCATTTGGCCTTGTCGCCGGAGGGGACGTGGGGGACCCAGGATTCGAGTTCGCCCACGGGTACGACGAACACGCCCAGGCGCGCCAAGGCGGCTGTCAGGCGCATGGCTGGGATGAAGGCGGGGGTGCCGTTCAGGGCGGTGAGGCCGGCCTTCTTGAGGTGCTTCCATTCGGTCGCGACCTTCGCGAGTTCGCCGAGCCTGCGTGCTGTGTCGGCTGGCACCGGGTCATTATCACGGGCCCGTCCGAGAGCCTCGTTCGTCACCTTGCGGAACTCGGCGACCGTGACGGCGGTGCGCATCGCGTTGGCGTGTTCGTTCAGCGTCTTGACGTCGGCGGCGACGTCCTCCCAGGAGCCGTCCAGGACGCTGACGGCCGTGCGAACTGCGGTGCCGTTGTTGAGGAGGTCGAGGTCGGCGATGACGGCGGTGGGGATTCCGCACTGCCGCAGGCTGTTGGCCGTGCGAGCCAGGCGGGGCTTGCCGTTGGTGTGGAGGAAGTGGATGTTCTCGGGCTTCGCGGGCTCCTTGGTGACGTCGAAACTTGCCGCGTAGAACTGGCAGTCCCCTTCGGATTCGCAGAGGACGACGCCGTCATAGAACAGTCCGGAGATGATGTTGGAGTAGCGCAGCAGCGGGGTCCGTAGCAGCTCCCGGACCGTGCTCGGTTCCAGAATCTTGGCGGTAGGAGTGCCGGTGCTGCGGTCGAGCCGGACGAGGGCGAGTTCCCGGTCGTTCTCGGCATCGAGGACACCGGCGAGGAAGTCGGCGCTGTGGGTGGCCACGAACACCTGCGACGGGCCCTGCATGCTCGCCAGAAGCCGCCCGAGCAGCCGTGCCTGAGGGGGGTGGAGGAAGGCCTCGGGCTCGTCGATGACGGTCACGGGCGCGGGCCGGACCATGGTCTGCAGCAGCAGCTGGGCGAAGCTCTTGAAGCCGTCGCCTTGCTCCTGGACGGCTGGCAGGCTGCGGAACGCCTCGACCACCTGGGGCGGCGCCGGCGGGACGGTTTTGGTGACTCTCGGGTCGCCGACGCGCAAGGTGATCGACTGGCCGTAGCGGTCGACGACGACCGGTTTGCCGAAGGCCTGCTCCATCAGGTCGGAGAACGCTCGCTCGGCGCCCCGGTCCTCGAAGAGATGCTGGACAGGACTGCTGCCCGGCTCCAAGAAGTCCCAGAGCGAATCCTGAGCCTCCACCTGGAGCCGGGTATCCGTCCATTGCACACGCATGAGCAACGGCTGAAGCTCGTTCCAGCGTCCGTGCTCCCACCACTGGCTGACCATCTCCGCAGGAACGGATGCGCCTCTCCCGAGGCGGTATTGCACGGAAGCACCTTCCTGGGGCCGCCAGGAACGGTGCCCGCGGTCGGCGAGCCATGCCAGGAACTCCTCCGCGGTTCCCTCATTCTGCGCGCTGGCGCCGTGCACCCAGTGCGGGTTGCTCGCCACCATCTGGGGGTTGGTGGCATGGGACGACAGCTCACGTAGGAGGAGCGACTTGCCGCTGTTGTTGGGGCCGATGAAGAGGGTCATGCCGTTCTTCGGTGGGGTGACGGTGACGCCTCCCGTGAGCGTGATCGCGGTGACGGTGTAGGAGACAGCCACAGGACCCCCAGTACCTCTGCGCGCCGCGTCGTTGCGGGCACTGATGACGCGGAAGCGTACCCGGCTTCGGCACGTCTACTGAAGCGTCGTTGGAGGCGGAGGGTGCGCTGGGGTTCAACCTGTGGGTGGTCGTCGCTTCGTGTGTTTGTGGGGGGTGGGGTTGGTGGTGGGGGGTGGTTGGTGTGGGGTGTGGTTGTGGGTGTGGCGCGGGTGTGGTGCGGGCGCGGGGGGTGTGGTGTGGGTGGTGGTGTGGGGGTTGGGTTGTGTCGTGGGTGTGTTTCGGGGGTCGCTGGTTGGGGTGGTTGTGGGCTGGCCGCGGGGCGATTTGGGAGTGGGTGCGTGCGGAGGGCTGGGAGGATTTTCCAGACATTAGAAATTGGCAGCCAGTTAGTGCGGAATGGAACATTCCGTGCTGACTGATCTTGTTTTGGTTCCGGGCCCGCGGGCCGTTTTCCGGTGTCCTGGTGTGGTGGAGATGGGGTGGCTGGGCGATGGCTGGTGAGGGTGGCCGCCGGCGTGAGCGGGAGACGGGGGAACGGCGGTCGGAGCGGGTGGGCGTGGCCTTCAGCCCGGCCGAGCTGGCGGTCGTCCGCGCCGCCGCCGGGCGCGAGGGGATGTCGGCCGCCGGGTGGGTGGGGCAGCAGGTGATGGCGGTCGCGCAGCACGTGCTGGTGCCGGTCTCCGCAGACCGGGCCGACGTCCTGCGCGAGCTCGTTCGGGCGCGTGCCGGCCTGCGGGAGATCGCGGTCCGTCTGGATGCTCTCGGCGCCGGCCCTGCGGCCGGGGCGGGGCTGGAGGAGGTCCTGGCGGAGGCCCGTGCGGCGGTGGTGCGGGTGGATGAGGCGACAGTTCAGGTGATGCGGGAGCGGCGGGCCCGCACGTGATGCCGAAGAAGCCGGACATGGGCGACGACACGTACACGCTGCTGGAGTACCTCTTCGGTCCGGGCAAGCGCGACGAGCACACCGACCCCCACCTCGTTGCGGCCTGGGATCCCGATGTGCCATGCCCGGTGCGGCAGCCGGAGCGTATCGGCCTGGGGGAGTTGGCGGACCTCCTGGACGCACCCGTTCAGGCCTTGCGAGGCGCGCCCGCCCCGGCACGTGTGGCACGTCTCGGTCCGCAGCGCGCCCGGCGACCGTGTCCTGTCGGATGCGGAGTGGGCGGAGGTGGCGGTGGCGATGGTGGCCGCGGCGGGCATCGCCCCGGCAGGTGACGAGCAGGCCTGCCGGTGGATCGCGGTGCGCCACGCACCCGACCACATCCACCTCGTGGCGACCCTGGCCCGCGTCGACGGCCGGCACACCCGGCTGCGCGGGGACATCCTCGCGATGCACGCCGTCGCCCGCGCCTTTGAGGCCCGCTGGGGCCTGACGCCGATGTCCCCGCAGGACCGCACCGCGGTGCGCCGCCCGTCGACGGGGGAGCCGGCAAAGGTGTCAGTGTCGCGAATCCGCTACTTGGAAGCGGAGCACCTGAGTTGGCCGCATACTCACAGCTGACCACCAGTAGTCCGCGGCAGCCCCGTTCCGGCCGCTGTACGCCTCCCTGGGCGCCCCAACAGGACCGCGCAGCTGTCCCCC
This sequence comes from Streptomyces venezuelae, assembly GCF_008642295.1. Lineage (GTDB taxonomy): Bacteria > Actinomycetota > Actinomycetes > Streptomycetales > Streptomycetaceae > Streptomyces > Streptomyces venezuelae_C. Next base: position 7,523,057 of record NZ_CP029190.1, read on the forward strand.
TCCGGTCGTGCGGCAACTTGAAAGGCATTCAGGGGGCCGTCTGTGGCTTCGGGTTGCCGTTGGGGCACTGCGGGACGGCCGCGGGGGTCTGGCGGGGACGGCTGGGGTCGGGTGCGGTCCGTGCCGCCGGTATGGCGTGTGCGGGCGAGGCCCGGTGCCCGGTGTTGCCGGGGGCAGTACCGTCGGGCCGCTCCAAGCGGACGGCTGGCCCAGGCCGGTGACGTGCGGTCAGTGCGTGTCCGTGTCCGTGTCCGGGTCTGTGCCGGGCTGTCGGCGGCTGGGGGAGCGGGGTGTACCGACCGACCGCAACCCGCGCGTTCAGCGCCTCGTCTCCTTGCAAGGCAAATCAGGGCAGTCGGCCGGCCCCGGTCAACCTGCGACGGGCCCGCGTGGACCCGCCTCAGTCGTCCAGCTGTGCTACGTACAGTGGGGTGCCGACGACGACGTCCACGGTGTTTCCCGTGGGATCCAAGGTGGTACCGCTCAAAAGTCGCCGTGCTAGGAATTCGCAAGGGATGACCGCTCCGAATCCGTGAAGCTGCCGGGTGAAGACTCCGACGTCATACAATGCGGCCGTCTTTTCTCTGGCTTGGTAGTCAGGCGCGTACCCTTGCACATTCATTGGTTCCTCCGGCGCCTCGCGCTGCAGCAGGCGGAACAGGGCTGGCAAACTGGAATAGCCCCCGAGGTGTTCATGCCGTCGACTGCCGATGAGGTGGTAGCTGGAGCCAATGAGAGCCACGAGGGTGCGGCTGGCTTGCCCCACCATGAAGAGCGGGCCGCCAGCCTGACCTTCTACTTCCTGGTACGTCGCAATCTGTAGGTCGAGTTCACCCCTGAACCAGGAGCCTGGCTCTGTCATCCATGTGATCTCGTAGTTCCGATCGAGATAATCCTCGACGAGTTCCAGTCGACTGTACAAAGTGGCTTCAGTTTGGGCCTTCTGTACCGATACACCGACAACTTTGAGGTCGACCCTTGCCTCGGCAGCGAGCTTGGACAACAGCTTGGGAGGGATCTGGTCGAAGAGCATCTGCACCTTGGTCTCAGAGACGTACTCGTAGTACCGCACCGTGGCAGCTCCTCTCCGGCCAGGCCAGTTGGGCGGCACGATACGAGATTTGGGTTCTTGAGATCCCTCCGACACGGCTTGAACGCGCGGACCAGTCGGGCAGACCTGAACCGGCTGGTACCCGGAACCAGCGCGCCCCCTCTTTGTGGTCGCTGGACATGCCGAGCGAGTCGGGGTCAGGTGCGATACCGCGTGTGATTGTCTGTGTGGGTGCAGGGGCTGTCCGTCGGAGGTGGGGCCTGGTTTCTGCTGGTCACGGTCGCCTGCGTGGTAGGCGGGGACTTCTGGTGCGGTGAAGGTGGTGTCACTGGGATGAGTTGGTCTGGACAGCGGAACGCGGTGTCGAACGATGCTGTCCACCTGGAGCTCGACGTGATGGGCCTCAGCGCGGCATGCCCTCTAGGCCAGTTTCGATCTGGCTAGCAGAATGAAGCATTCCTGTGGAGTGGGCTGGCATGATCGGGTCATGCCTATCACTGTCGAGTTCTTCGTGGCACCGGATGATGAGGTGGCTGCTCAGGTTGGGCCGCGGCAGCGCCGTCATGGGTTTCCCTCGTTCACGTGCTCGGATTTCTTTCCCGATGATGCGGTGGCGGACTGGGAAGTCCTGCTGGCAGTGGGTGTGGCTGCAGGCTCGCGTGATGTGGTGCCGATGAAGAGTGACGGCTTCACGGTGTTCCAGGTTTCTTCTGGGCTGTGCTCCGCTCTGGTGCGGGCGAGCAGTGGCCGGCTCGTTGAGGTTGCGGGTGCATGGGCTGAGCTTGCCGCAGTCAAGGAGGAGGGTGTGTCAGCCGAGACAGCGGCCTGGATCCTGACAGAGCTGGCGGGTCTGGCCCGCTTGGCAGAAGGCCTTGGTCAGCCTCTTTACTGCTGGTACTTCGCACCCTGACAGGGCGCTGTCGGCAGCCCACAACAACCCGCCCCGACCCTGCTGCCAGCCAGGCCCGCGAAGCGGGCCTTCGGGCCTGGAGGCGGAGCCGGAAGGACCAGGGCGGGGGAGCGCAGCGGCCCTGCCCAACGGGCCGTAAGCCCGGACCTCGTGAAACGAGGTCACCTCCCGTGCTACGCACGGGAGGTCTGGGTCTGCGAAGCGGACCTCGTTCGGGTGCAGCGAAGCGGAACCCGAAACCAGTCCGGAGCGCAGCGTAGGACCCCGGCCCGCAGGGCCGGCCCTGGCTCGGCGAAGCCGAGCCC